>CAZVQC010000005.1:0-102908 GCA_964629225.1 uncultured Ruminococcus sp. | reverse complement strand
CGTGAGACAGTTCGGTCCCTATCTGTCGTGGGCGCAGGATATTTGAGAGGAGCTGACCTTAGTACGAGAGGACCGGGTCGGACGCACCACCGGTGCATCAGTTGTACTGCCAAGTGCATAGCTGAGTAGCCGCGTGCGGATGCGATAAACGCTGAAAGCATCTAAGCGTGAAACGTACCTCAAGATAAGATATCCCACAGCTTTAAGCTGGTAAGGTCACTTGAAGACTACAAGTTTGATAGGTCGGAGGTGTACGCACAGTAATGTGTTCAGCTGACCGATACTAATAGACCGAGGGCTTGAACTGCATAGTTCTCTTGATTGTTGTGTCTCACTCATTCTTTTCGGTTCTCAATGGGCTTTCTCATTAATTGTGTTTGACCCTTTTGGGTCTTGTGTTACGGCACTTTGTGCCGGTATTGCTTAACTTGACTGCTTCGGCAGTCCTGAATTTGCGTTTCATTTTTCATACCACCCTTCTTTTTGCGCAGCACGGCTAAAGCCGTGCTGTGTTTTTTGAGGAGCGGTGTGGACTTTTCCGAAGCCCGATCCGCTCCCAAAAACTTTGGTGGTTTTTCTGTGAGTATTTTTCACCGTTCCGAGAGGCACTAAATGGCGAGCTTTTTCCTCGTTGTGCTTTGTTCATTCCACGTTCGGGCTTTTACGAACATTTTTGTTTGTGCGTATGGAGAATAAAAAATTAATAAAATATTCTAAAAACTATTGCTTTTCTTTTTAAGATGCTGTATAATTACTATGGTGGATCAGGACTTGACCCAACATAGGTCTGTTTTTTTCCATCAAATTTACGCAGATATTAAGAAAAATCTGCGATGCCGAGAGCAAGGAGGTGTCCGTTTTGCTGATCCATAGGCTACTTAATATTAACTTCATTCCGCTTGCGGTTAGGTTGTCGTCTTCCGGTTTCTTCTCGGACCTTCCCAACGAGTTCTTTTTGCTTCTTGCTCCTCTCGGTGTCATCATTTCCGCCGTCGGTTTCTACCTTGGCAGAAAGACTCAAAAACAGCTTTGGTTTCTTTTTGCCTATGTGGGGGTTATCTTCATTCTCACTACGGTTCTGTTCGGCGTTTCTTATTTGTTTTACTTTGCGGTTATTCGCAGTTCCAGCGTTACTGCCGCTCTTTCATCGTTTTGATCTTACAAACAGCCGCTTTGCGGCTGTTTTTTTGTTGGAATTTTGGGGGAGTGTTTTTTTGGGGATTTTTGTGGGGGGGACTTTTTTGCAAAAAAGTCCCCCCCACACCCCTTCAAAAAAACCTTCGGGCATGTTTTTTACTGAGTGTTTTCCCCGTTCGGGCATTTTCGGACGGGCTTCTTTTTTTCTCGGTGTTTTTTTGTGGGGGAGTCTTTTTTGCAAAAAAGTCCCCCCCCACACCCCCTCCAAAAAACTTTTGGAGCGGTTTTGGGGGATTTTTGTGGGGGGACTTTTTTTGCAAAAAAAGTCCCCCCACACCCCTTCAAAAAAACCTTCGGGCATGTTTTTTACTGAGTGTTTTCCCCGTTCGGGCATTTTCGGACGGGGGGGTATCTTGTTCTCGCTCTGCTTCGCCGGTGCGCTGACCGGTGAGGGGGCGGATGGTGGGAATAAGGTCACTTTTCGCCGCAGTGAAAACGTCCTGTTGAGGTGATTTCGGTATGATGGTATTGAGGCTACGGAGTGCATTGCCTCGCAATCTTTCTAATACCGAATGTGGAATAGCCCGAAAAATCTTCGCCGCACGAAACGATGGGCAAAACGACGGGAATTTTTCAATATTTTCCTTTTTACTATTGCATTTTTCCAATTATTGTGTTAAAATAGAACATAATCTAGTCGCATTACTGCTTTTGAGGAAGAGAAGTCATTGGTGTGACCGGTTTTTTCGTGCCCAAGCGTATCCAAATCAAATTACTTAAGGAAGTGAACTAATGAAGAGGCTCATATCCATCATTCTTGTAGCTGTGATGCTCCTTTCATCCACAGCGGTCATTTCAATTGCCGCCGAAGGTGTTACTACTGCAAGCGCAAGCAGTGTCAAGGGTGATGTCAACAACGATTCCAAGGTCACCGCAAAGGACGTTCTTCTCGTAAGAAAATACCTTTCCGGATCATTGGATGGCGCTTTCTTTAACAAGGGTAACGGCGATGTTACCGGTGACGGCAAGATCACCACATTGGACGCCCTCCGTCTCCGCCAGTATCTCGGCGGTGCGATCGACAGCGTTGACTCGACACCGGCTGTTAATGAGAAGCCTGTTGTTTCTATTAACGGTGTGTCCCTCAGTGATTACGTTATTACCATGCCTCAGGCACTTGTCGCTTCCCCAGAAGGGCCGAATCCTGATCCCGAAACTATCAATAATTCCTTCCATTTCGGAGTCAGAAAGTTCCGCGGTTATCTTTCTACCGTAACTGATATTTGCCCTAGTAATATTATTACAGAGGAGAGCGCAGCGACCAGCGTTTACAGTCATTTTATCCACTGCGTTGAAAACAACGTGGACTACGGTGACGAAGGCTTCAATATCCGCATTGACGAAAGCGGTGACGTTTGGCTTTCCGCCTCCTCTAAGAGAGCGGGAATGCTCTATGCGGGAATGACCTTCATTGAGGACTATTTCGGACACCGTTGGCTCGGTATTGATGACACGGGTGAGGCTCTTCGCTATCAGGAAAAAGGAGTCAATGTTGACCTTAAGCCCGGTCTCAACGTTACGGAGACGCCCGGTTTTGAATACAGAGCTTCCCTCGGTACTGCATTGAAATCCACCGAAAACGGAGCAATGCAGCGTAAGATGAACACCAGAGAGCAACAAGCCGGAGTTGACAATGTTAAATTCGGCTGGGGATTTGGACGTTCCGGACCCCACAATGCTCACTCCATCGGTCCTTACACCGGGGCATACGAACTCAGCGATAACCCTTGTCTGTCGGTGACAACTACCGCCGGTGCGCAAATATTTGAAAAGGTCAAGAATTCTATTGACGATGTTATTACTAAGTATGTTATAAATGGCGGGTATAATTTCAGCAAAGACTTCACCCAGATATCTTGCTCCATGAACGATACTCTTTTGTGCTGTACTTGTGAAACTTGCAAAGCAGGGTACAAATACGAGGGCGGCTTTAACGGTGTTTATCTTAGCTTTGTAAATCAGGTGGCGCTTTACATACAGCAGAAGTATGGCAGGGTTTGTAATAATAATCAAGACTATCTCAGCGTATTCTGCATCCTCTACGACCATTCTTTACCTAAGACGGTAGTCCCCGTTGAGAATGTTATAGTTTGTTATTGCGGTAACGGCTGTAATAACCATTCCATTAACAGCAACGAGTGTCAGGTTGCGGGACAGATAGTTGATTTCCTTAAGGAAAATAACAAATTGACCAATAAATATGGTCCCGGGAATCCCGATCTTGAAGACCACTACATTACATATTTCGACGGTAAGAACCAGACGGATGCGGTTCAGATAAAGAAGTTCACCGAACTTGCCGAGCAACAGAGACTGAGAAGTGAAAACGGCAAGAGCTTTAAGGTCTACTTCTGGTACTATCCCACCAACTATCACTACTATGCTGTTTCGTCTCCCATGCTGGATGTTATAAGAAAAGATATCCGCTATCTTGCAGAGGTGGGCGTGGACGGGGTCTACTCGGAAGGACAGACGGCACTTTATGACGATACTAACTTCTCTTACGGCTTTGAAAAACTGAAGGAGTATCTTATCGCAGAGCTGCTTTGGGATCCTTATATGAGCGATGCCGAGTATGAGCTGTTTATGGATCACTATCTTGAGACAGTTTACGGTGATGCTTGGAGTTATATCAAGGAATATGCCATGATGGCTGAGGAGGCTGCAAACCTCAATACCTGCTGGATCAACAATACCGATGCTCCTTGGGAGATGGTGAACCGCAAGTATTACAGAGAGAACTATGCAAAGATCGTTGAGCTGTTTGACAATGCTTTGGCTGCTGTTGGCAATAACGGAACGTACCAAAGAAGGATCAAGGAGGTCAGAGTCCTTGCGGACTTCCTCGGTGTGTCGGCATCGCACGGTACTTCTCAGTGGAACACCGAACTTGTCAGGACGGGCTATGACAGATTGTTTAAATACATTTCAAGCACTACTGAGCCTGACGGCTATTATATGACTCATATCAGGACGTGGAAGGACGAAAATAATGTGGTTCATGAGGATCATTGCAACTATATGTTGAGTAAGGAGCATCCGGTTAATATTTCGTACGGATACAATAATAATATTGACCCAATGAGATGGTACACGGACTTCTTAGAGTGGGCTACCCCCGGTGCTAAGAGGGCGGTCAACTTCAATTGACGTCTGTTTCGGACAAGTGACTTAATAATGTTTAAAAGGCACGCTTCGGCGTGCCTTTTTTTTTGCGGGGAGCGGAAGGGGAATTTTTGTGGGTACTTTCTTTGTAAAAGGTTTCCAAAGCTCCTTTCGAAATACTCTTTGGAAGGTTTCCGGTGCGCGTTTTTTCACGTTCCGGGGATGGCAAGGTGTGAGGTGATCGATCGACGTGGCTACAGTGTGCTTTGAGATGTCGGGCTTCATCATGGGGCGGACGTGACGACTGCGGTGGGGCTTCATCGGGGGCCGCGCGTCCCGCTTCCCGGCGAGCACAGCGAGCGTTCGGGAAGGGGGATCTGTGCGGCCCCCCCGCTTCATCATGCGGTAAGGCTTCATCCCCCGGCGGGCAAAGCGGACATAGGTCGCTTTGCCCGCCGGGGGCGGTGGGGAGTCACCATCCGTGCGACACCGGTCAGCGCACCGCAAAATAGAGAAAGCGAAATAAGAAACCCGTTCGGGAAGCCCGAACGGGGAACAGATAAAATATTTCGAGTGAGAGACCACGCCTTTCTGTCTTACTCGGAACGGGGGAAACCGAAAGGATCCTGCCGCCCGAAAGTTTTTTGGGGTGCAGAGGTCTTTTTTCAAAAAAGCCCCCTGCAAAAAACACCCGCAAAAAGTTATTCAACATTCACGCCGACGTCGTCGCCGTAGACTTCGAAGGACTTGAGGATAGGGAAGTCACGGGCGGAAGTGACGGTGAGGCGGAGCTTTTTGGTGACGATGCCGGACCAAAGCTCTCTTTTGAAGGAGATAATGCGCTTGTGACCGACTGTGGTGCCGTGGAAGACTGCCCAGTCGGGCTGAAGAGTTTTTCCTTTTTCATCGTAGAAATTGATGCGGAAGGACTCGATGCGCTGACCTTGAGCGATGTCCTCCGCCAAAATGACGTACTTGAGAGACACCGGGGAGGGAAGTTCCAGCTCAAACACCGCCTGAGAGGCGCCGAGAGGCATTATTTCGGGCTTTCTGCCTTCTGCCCGATCAAAAGACAGCTCGCTTTTTAAGAGCTCTCCAAGCTCTCTCAGACGTGTCACATCGCGGTCGTCGATGCGACCTCTTCTGTCCGGCGGCACGTTGAGATTGAGACAGGCGTTCTTGCCCACCGTGTCAAGATACATTTCAAACAGTCTCTCAAGGGGCCACGGCTCCTCCTCCGGATGCCAGAACCAACCTTTTCTGATGGACACGTCAAATTCGGAGCCGGCGAAAACGAGGCCTTTTGACTGGATAATATTTGGAAGGGTTCCGATATCCGGATCCGGGTTTTCCATGAAGGAAAGATCGCCCGCAAAGGGGGAGGGCGCCGTCTGCACCTCGGCGTAGGGGCAAAGCTCAGAGGGAACTACCGCCCACTCGGAAAGACGGGGCTTTGCGGACTCGTTTCCGCACCAGCGTAGATCGGGTCCCTTGTCGTGATAGATAGTGGCGCCGGGCTGATACTTTCTTATCAGCTCAAAGTACTTTTCAAATTCGTAATGTTGCTTCTTTCCGTTTTCTCCCTCGCCGCAGGAGCAGTCGAACCAAACGTGGAACACCTCTCCGTAGCCGGTGAGAAGCTCCTTGAGCTGTGCCATGTAGAAGTCGTTGTACCCGTCGGTACCGTAGTATTTCGAATTTCTGTCCCAAGGGGAGAGATAGAAGCCGAAGCCGATGCCCCCGCGACGGCAAGCATCGGAGAACTCCCTCACAAGATCCTTTCCGTAGGGAGAATTCATGATATTGTGGTCGGTGGTCTTTGTGTCCCAAAGACAGAAGCCGTCGTGATGCTTTGCCGTGATGACGGCTCCGCACATACCGGCGCTCTTCACCGCCTCCACCCATTGGTCGCAGTCCAAGTCGGTGGGATCGAAGACCGAGGGATCTTCTTTTCCCGTGCCCCATTCAAGGCCGGTGAAGGTGTTGGGTGAGATGTGGATAAAGCCGTAGAATTCCCGGTCGAACCACTTGAGCTGTCTCCCGTTCGGCCTCACGGCGGCGGCACTTTTCAAGAAAGCGTTCAGCGAGTCGGCGGAAGCGCTTTCGCCGTCTGCTTTCGGGGCGGGGATGTCTTTTGCCGTTCCGTTTTTCAAGGTATCCATAGCCTCGGCGGAGCCGATGGCGGAGTTGTTACTTGTCATATTTCCTCCGATGGGCGATTTTTTACATTATACTATCCCATTTGGGAAAAGTCAACGGGGAAGAGCAACCGAAAAAAATAAAAAAAGTTAAAAAAGCCCTTGACATCGGGGCAAAAACGTGGTAGAATAACCGAGTAAAAAGAAGCAGAGCATCCGCTCTCACCTTGACGGGCAGCCGTCCTGGTCAATAATTCGGTCATCGGCCGAGCTATTGCAGTGTGCGGAGTTCTCTTTGCACATTTTTTTATTTTGTTTTTGGAGGTGCCTACCATCAGCACTAAAGACCTGCTCATCAACGATGACATAAAAGCTTCCGAGGTCCGTCTCTTCGACGAGGACAACAACCCCATGGGTATCACGGAGCTTGAACGGGCAAAAGAACTCGCATACGATAAGGGGCTGGATCTGGTGCTCATCGCACCCCAGGCGCAGCCGCCTGTCTGCCGCATCCTCGATTACGGCAAATATTGCTACGAGCGTGATAAGAAAGAAAAAGAGAACCGCAAGAAGCAGCAGACCGTGGAAGTCAAGGAGGTGCAGCTGTCCTGCAGGATCGAGACTCACGACTTCAATACCAAGGTCAGCCGTGCGCAAAAGTTCCTTTCCGAAGGAAACAAAGTGCGTGTCTGCCTCAGGTTCAAGGGACGTGAGATGGCTCATCAGGACCGTGGTCACGAGGTGATAGAACGGTTCATCGAGGCCTGCTCGGAATACGGTACCGTGGACAAGAAGCCCGCTATGGAAGGAAGACAGATCTCGCTTAATCTGGCTCCTATCAAAAATAAGTAAAAGAAAAACAAAACCGAAAGGACAAGAAAAATGGGAAAGATCAAGACACATAGAGCATCAGCTAAAAGATTCTCGGTAACAGGAACAGGCAAGGTCAAGACATTTCACTCCGACCACCGCCACAACCTCGGTCAGAAGACGCAGAAGAGAAAGAGAAAGCTTCGTTCAAGCCAGATTCTCAGTCCTGCTATGACTGCTAACGTCAAGAGACTCATCTGCAAATAAGACGGCAAGTGCTGAATATTAACGAGAACTAAGATATCGAAAGGATAGAGAAACATGGCAAGAGTAAAAGGCGCGATGATGACTCGCAAGAGAAGAAATAAGATCCTGAAGGCAGCGAAAGGCTATTGGGGCGCAAAGAGCAAGCACTTTAAGATGGCTAAGCAAGCCGTTATGAAGAGCGGTAACTACGCTTATATCGGCCGCAAGCAGAAGAAGAGAGACTTCAGAAGCCTCTGGATCACCAGAATTTCCGCAGGCGCACAGGCTAACGGAATGAACTATTCCACCCTTATGCACGGTCTCAAAAAAGCTGGTATCGATCTCAACAGAAAGATGCTCTCCGAGATCGCAATTGCCGACAAAGAGGGCTTTGCCGCTCTTTGCGAGAAGGCTAAGGCTGCGCTTTAATCCATCAAAAAACCCGGTAATGCCGGGTTTTTGTTGCAAAATGAGAAATTTGTCAAAAGCACCGAAAAGACCCCTTTTCGGTGACCTTTGAGGGAAAAATACAAAGATATCCTACTTAATGGCAATGGAAAAATACAACGGTTTTGAATTCGTCTCATCAAGAGACAACGAGCGGGTGAAGCGCTACGCAAAACTTTCATCGGCAAAGTACCGTGAGTCGGAGGGGCTCTTTCTCGCAGAGGGGGTCAAGCTGACACGGGAAGCGCTGGAGGCGGGGAATGCGGAGTGTGTCCTCGTCAGAGAGAGCACTTTGAGAGAACACGGCGAGATCGCCCGTACAGCGGCGGAAAAGACGAGAGTCACCGTCCTTTCCGACCCGGCTTTTGAAAAGATAACTACTGAAAATTCTCCTCAAGGAGTCATCACGGTCTCCCGTTTTATGAAGCGGCACATGACCGACTCCGAGCTTCCGGCGGAGAGGCTCTCCGGCAGGCGTTGCATCGCCCTTGACTGCGTGAGAGATCCGGGAAATTTGGGAGCGGTGTTCAGAAGCGCCCTTGCCTTCGGCTTTGACACGGTGCTGATGGGGGACTGCGTGGATCTCTACAATCCCCGTGCGGTCCGTGCCACGATGGGTGCTGTCTATCGGATGGACACCGTCACCTGCCGAGACCTTCGGGAGTATCTGAAGGTGGCGGGACGTGAGCGGCGCATCATCGGCGCTTGCCTTGAGGACAAGTGTCACGTTCTCGGAAGATTCATTCCGGGAGAGGGTGATATCGTAGTGATAGGAAACGAGGGAAGCGGACTTCGAGACAGAGTCAGAGAGGCCTGCAGTGACTTCCTCAAGATCCCCATGGGACCTTATTCCGAATCATTGAATGCCGCCTGTGCCGCATCGGTGATACTCTGGGAGTACTCAAAGCACAGAAGGTGATGCCCGCCTTAGGGCACAGAATCAAAAGGAGAAATCACATGGAACAAGAGCTTTTGTACCGAACATGGCTGTCCCTTTTATTCGGAGCCGCAAGCCTCCGTGCAAACCGCCTTGTGGAGCATTTCGGGAGCGCTTACGGCGTGTTTTGCGCAGGGGACGATGAAATACTTGCCGCCGCCGGTTACACGCGAAGATCCACCGTTTTTGACCGTCTCAGGGCAAGGGATCTTTCCGGCGCCGAGACGGTGCTTAATAAATGCCGTAGGCTCGGTATCAGAGCGATCTGTCCGGGAATGGCGGAATTTCCGAGGAATCTTGCGAATCTTCCCGACGCTCCCATGGTACTCTATGTGATGGGCACCTTTCCCGACTTCCTTTCCACCTGCTCCGTCGGTATCGTGGGGAGCAGAAAGATGTCGGTATCGGGAATGAAGAACGCCGCCACCCTCGCCTACGGCCTTGCGGCTGCGGGAGTGAACGTGGTCAGCGGAGGTGCGAGAGGCATCGACTCTGCCGCCATGTCCGCCGCCATCGAAGCCGGCGGCACCGTGATCGGCATCATAGGAAGCGGCCTTGACGTGGTCTACCCGAAGGAGAACCGTTTTCTCTTCTCGGAGGCGGCAAAGCACGGTGCCATGGTCAGCGAATACCCGCCGGGAACGAGACCCGACGGAAAGAATTTCCCCAAGAGAAACAGGCTTATAAGCGCCCTGTCCCAAGCAACCTGCGTGGTTGAATGTGCCGCTCGGAGCGGCGCTCTCATCACCGCAAAGGACGCTCTCCTTCAGGGCAGAGCACTCTACGCAATGCCCGGTCGCATCGGTGACGAAGGCTCGGAGGGGCCCAACAGCCTCATAAAGGACGGAGCACTTCCCATCACGGGAGCGGACGATATCGTGGCAGACTATGAGTTCCACTATCCCCACTCCATCGACAGAGGAGCACTCACGGCGAAACTTTCGAGACTTGATGCGGACGAGCTTTGTGTCACCATCATGCAGAAGTATTCGGCGGTACCTCACTTTGACAACAACGGAAAGGTGATCTCCGACGGCTACGGAAAACCTCTCCCCATGCCCTCGGCTCAAGAGAGAGAGGTGAGTGCGGTGGAGGCTGCCATGTCAAGAGTAGCCGAGATGAACGCCGGCGGGACCGGACGACCTGCCGCAAAAGTCAAAACGGAGGCGCAAAAGGCCCCCGACGTACCGGTGAAAGAGCCGGTGAGGATCGACCTTGAGCTTCTTGAAAAGCGGGATATGACGGTCTACAATGCCATGACTCCCAACACCCCTCTTCTTGCGGAGGAGATACCGGTGGATCTTCCCATCAGCGCGGTCATGGCATCCCTTACCATGCTTGAGCTGAGCGGAGCGGTGGAATGCAGTGCCGGAGGGTACTTTACGAGACTCGGAAGCGAGGAGCTTCTTTGCGGCTCGTGACCTCCGAAATAAAAAACGCTTGACATCGGGAAAATTTTGAGTAAAATACATTATTACAAACTACCGCTCTGCCGAGAGGCGGAGCGTTGAAAGGCGAATCTTAATGAATCTTGTTATAGTTGAGTCTCCTACCAAGTCAAATACCATCAAAGGGTACCTTGGAAGCGGCTACAAGGTGGTGGCATCCAAGGGACACGTAAGAGACCTTCCGAAATCCTCCCTCGGCATCGACGTGGAGAACGGTTTCGAGCCTCATTATATCAATATCCGGGGCAGAGGAGACCTTATCCGTGACCTGAAAAAAGAGGTCAAAAAGGCGGACAAAGTCTTCCTTGCACCCGACCCGGACCGGGAGGGAGAGGCCATAAGCTGGCATCTGGTATCGGCTCTCGATATCCCGGAGGAAAAGATCCGCAGGATCACCTTCAACGAGGTGACAAAGACTGCGGTGAAGGATGCCATCAAGCATCCCCGTGAGATCGACATGGATCTTGTCAACGCTCAGCAGGCAAGAAGGATACTTGACCGTCTGGTGGGCTACAAGCTCAGTCCCTTCCTTTGGAAGAACGTGAAGAGCGGACTGTCTGCGGGACGTGTCCAATCCGTGGTGGCACGGATGATAGTGGAGAGAGAAGAGGAGATACGATCCTTCGTTCCGAAGGAGTATTGGACTCTCGATGCGGTGCTGTCGGCAAACGGCACGGAACTTACCGTCCACTTTTACGGCGATGCCGCCGACGGAAAGAAAAAAGAACTTTCCTCAAAGGAGGACTGCGACGGGATCCTTTCCGATATCCAAGGGAAGGAATTCAAGGTGGTCGAGATCAAAAAGTCCACCAAGCAGCGTGCTCCCGCTCCCCCCTTCACCACCTCCACCCTTCAGCAGGAGGCATCCCGCCGTCTGAATTTCCAGACTCACAGGACGATGAAGGTGGCGCAGGAGCTATATGAAGGCATCGACTTGGGTGCGGAGAACGGCGGAGTCCAGGGTCTCATAACATACATGAGGACAGACTCCCTTCGCATTGCTGCCGAGGCACAGTCTGCGGCAAGGGAGTTCATCACCGAGAGATACGGTGAGAAGTATTACCCCTCAAAGCCCCGCGTCTTCAAATCGAAGAACAACGCCCAGGATGCTCACGAGGCAATAAGACCCGCAAATGTCCGCCTTGAGCCCTCCGGGGTGAAAAAGCACTTGACGGCGGATCAGTTCCGCCTTTACAAGCTCATCTGGGACAGATTCGTGGCAAGCCAGATGCAGTCGGCTCAAATAGCCACCGAGACCTGCGACTTCACGGCATCCGGAGCGCTTTTCAGAGCTGTCGGAAACACCGTCAGATTCCCCGGCTTCATGTCGGTCTACGAGGAGGCAACGGACGAGCCGAAGAAGAACGAGGACAAGAGCCGCCTTCCCTCACTCAAGGAGGGACAGGTGCTTGAGTGCCTGAAGACCCTTCCGGAACAGCATTTTACCGAGCCCCCCGCCCGCTACAGCGAGGCATCCCTCATCAAGGTGCTTGAGGAAAAGGGCATCGGCCGTCCCAGTACCTACAATACCATTCTGTCCATCGTCCTCTCAAGAGGCTACGTGAACAGAGAGGGCAAGTCTCTCGTTCCCACTCCCCTTGTGGAGACCATAACGAAGCTTTTGAAGGGCTATTTCCCCGATATAGTGGACTGCGCCTACACTGCCCAAATGGAGAAGGAACTGGACGGTATCGAGAGCGGAGACACCACCGTGCTTGACGTTTTGAGCAGATTCTATTCCGGCTTCAGCGAAGAGCTTGCAAGTGCGGAGAAGTCCATCAGCCCGGATGAGTTCCGTCCTCCCGTGGAGGAGACGGACATCGTCTGCGAGCTGTGCGGTGCCAAGATGGTAGTCAAGACCGGCAGATTCGGCAAATTTGCCGCCTGCCCCAACTATCCGAAGTGCAAGAACACGAAGACACTTGACAGCGAAAAGAAGCAAGAGGACAGCGAGGAGGAGATCGCTTCCGTCACCGTTGCCCCCTTCAAGTGCGAAAAATGCGGATCGGACATGATCTTACGCCACGGCAGATACGGTGATTTTTGGGCCTGCGTTCAGTACCCGAAGTGCCGTTTCACAAAGCCCATCGAGGTGAAGACGGGAGTTGCCTGTCCCAAGTGCGGCGGCGATATTCTCGTTCGCTCCGCGAGGGGAAGAAAGGAATTTTTCAGCTGCTCAAATTACCCCAAGTGTGATTTTTCCACCTGGGACAGACCTCTTAACAAGAAATGTCCCGACTGCGGAGAACTGCTCTACTACAGAAAGACGAAAAACCAAGCTGTCTGCAAAAACTGCAGATACAAGACCGACCTTGAGCCGGAGGAGATACCCGGCAGTGACGATCGATAAAATGGAACACATCAATGTAATAGGCGCGGGGCTGGCCGGCTCGGAGGCGGCGTGGCAAGCTGCCGAAAGAGGCGTTGCCGTGAAGCTCTTCGAGATGAAGCCGAAGAAGAAGACCCCCGCCCACTCCTACGATGGGATGGCGGAGCTGGTATGCTCCAATTCCCTGAGAAACGATTCACCCGATTCCGCCATCGGCCTCCTCAAGGAGGAGCTGAGACGGATGGGATCCCTCATAATGGAAGCTGCGGAGGCATCCCGTGTCGCCGCCGGGGGAGCCTTGGCGGTGGACAGGATAAGATTCTCCGACTACGTGACGGAGAAGATAAGAGAACACCCCCTTATTGAGGTCATTGAAGCGGAATGTGACAGCGTACCGGAGGGAGAGGAGACCGTCATTGCAACGGGACCTCTCACATCCCCCGTTATGGCGGAGTACATTTCGGATCTCATCGGAAAGAACAAGCTCAGCTTCTTCGATGCGGCGGCTCCCATAGTATCCTTTGACAGCATCGACATGACGAAGGCGTTCTTCGCCTCCCGTTACGGAAAGGGAAGCGCCGACTACATCAACTGTCCCATGACAAAGGAGGAATATCTTGCCTTCAGAGAGGCGCTTGTGGGCGCCGAGGAGGCGGAGCTCCACGACTTTGAAAAGGGAGAGAAAATGAAGGTCTTTGAGGGCTGCATGCCGGTGGAGGTCATGGCAAAACGGGGCGAGGACACCCTCAGATTCGGGCCTCTTAAGCCGGTTGGGATAACTCACCCGGAGACCGGAGAGACTTACTATGCGGTGGTTCAGTTGAGACGTGAGAACGAAGAGGGCACCATGTTCAATCTGGTGGGCTTCCAAACTCACCTTAAGTTCCCGGAGCAAAGACGGGTATTCGGAATGATTCCCGGCCTTGAGAATGCGGAATTCCTTCGCTACGGAGTGATGCATCGCAATACCTTCCTCAACTCCCCCGAGCTTCTTTCGGATAACTATCGGCTGAGAGGGAAGGAGAACGTAAGATTCGCCGGTCAAATGACCGGTGTGGAGGGCTATATCGAGTCGGCGGCGTCGGGATTCGTTGCGGGACTTGATGCGGCTTTTGCGGTACTCGGACTTGATGCTCCGGTATTTCCTCCCGTCACCATGATCGGAGCGATGGCACGCTACGTCCGTGACGGAGGAGCGTCGGAGGATTTCCAGCCCATGAATGCCAATTTCGGCATCATACCGCCCCTTGAGGAAAAGGTCAAGGGCGGCAAGCGGATGAGATATGCCGCTTACTCGAAGAGAGCACTTGATACGGTGGATCGGCTCAAATTCATCAAAAGATGACGTGCCGAAAAAAGAAAGGCGGAAAAATGAGAATAATAGTTGATGCTATGAGCGGAGATAACGCTCCGTTTGAGATAGTTAAGGGGGCACTCGGTGCCGCCGAAAAATACGATATCGATCTTGTCCTCGTGGGAGACCGTGAGGCTATCGAAAATGCCGCCCGCGAATCGGGCAAGTCTCTTTCCGGTGTTGAGATAGTGGAGGCTCCCCAAGTGATAACCATGGAGGATGACCCAAACGCCGTAGTCAGAGCCAAGAAGGATTCCTCAATGACGGTAGCTCTTAAGACACTGAAGGAGAACGGAGATGCGGTGGTGTCCGCCGGAAATACCGGCGCCCTCCACGTGGGCTCATCTCTTCTCGTCCGTCCCATCAAGGGCATCAGACGTCCCTCCATTGCAACGATACTGCCCTTTCCGAAGCCGGTGATGCTCCTTGACAGCGGTGCCAACATCAACGTGATCCCGGAGTATCTTGAGTCATGGGCCATCATGGGCTCGGTCTACATGAAGAATATCTTCGGTATCGATCGTCCAACCGTGGGACTTGTCAACAACGGCGAGGAGGAGCACAAGGGCACGGAGCTGATGGTGAAGACCCATGCCCTTCTCAAGAGCTGTCCCGATATCAGTTTCATCGGCAATGTGGAGGGAAGGGACATCCCCTTCGGAGTCTGTGATATTTTGGTCACCGACGGCTTCACCGGTAACATAATACTCAAATACACAGAGGGGTTCGGCAAGTTCTTTATGAAGACCTTGAAGACTCTCTACTCGAAGAACGCCCGCTCCAAGATGAGTTTCCTTGCCATGAAGGGGCAGATAATGGAGCTCAAAAAGCAGTTCGACTCCTCCGAATACGGCGGAGCACCGCTGCTCGGACTTTCAAAGCCAGTTTTGAAGGCTCACGGAAGCTCCGACGCAAGGGCGATAGAGAATGCCGTGAGACAGGCTGTCACATTTTGTGACACCGGTGTCACGGATGAGATAAGGACCATTTTCAAAAGAAAAGCGGAGGAAAAGGCGGCGGCATCCTCGGCTGAAGGAGGCTGCGATGACAAGTGAATGCGTGGGACTGCCCCTCGATATCTCCCTTCTTGAGGAGCGGATCGGCTACGTTTTCAAAGACCGTGATCTCATCATCACCGCCCTCACCCACTCCTCTTTTGCCAATGAGCTGAAATCCAAGGGAGCAAAGCACGAGTGCAATGAGAGACTTGAGTTTCTCGGTGACTCGGTGCTTTCCACCGTGGTGAGCGAGTATCTTTTTGCCACCTACGTTGACAATGCGGAGGGTGATCTTTCCAAGATCCGCGCCTCGGTGGTATGTGAGAAGGCCCTTGCGAAATACGCAGCCGAGATCGGCCTTGGGGATTTTCTGTTCCTCGGCCACGGAGAGGCGCAGGGCAACGGCCGTCACCGTCCCTCCACCACGTCGGACGCTTTTGAAGCCCTTCTTGCGGCGATGTATCTTGACAGTGGCAGAGATCTTTCGGTCATCCGAGCCTTCGTTCTGGATTTTGTGAAAAAAGAGATCGACTACATCAGTTCAAACTCCACCTTCAGCGACTACAAGACCATCCTTCAGCAGATAGTCCAACAGTCCGAGGGGGACCGACTTGAGTACGTCCTCGTTGGGGAGTCGGGTCCCGATCACGACAAGCTCTACGTGACCGAGGCAAGGCTCAACGGAGACGTTATCGGCAAGGGAAGCGCCCATTCCAAACGGAAATCGGAGCAGGAGGCCGCAAGAGTGGCTCTTGAGCTCTTCGGTGAGAACGTATGACAGGGTCGGTAAAGCACGTTAATATACCGGTCTTTATTCCCCATTTAGGCTGCCCGAATCAGTGTGTCTTTTGTGATCAGCGCACGATATCGGGCACCTTGTCTTTTGTGGAAAGAGAGGCTTGGGAGACGGTGGACAGGGTGCTTTCGACAGTTTCGACGGCAAGACGGGGCAAGTGTCTTGATTCGTCGGACGGCTGTAGCGGACGGGGCGATACCGAATGTGAGATCGCCTTTTTCGGCGGTTCCTTCACCGGGATCGACAGAGATCTGATGGTGAGGCTCCTCACAAAGGCGGAGAGCTACGTCTCAAGGGGCGACGTATCGGGGATACGGATGTCCACAAGACCCGACTACATTGACGGTGAGGTGATCCGGATCTTGAAGGACTTCACCGTAAAAGAGGTGGAACTGGGCATCCAGTCCATGTCGGATAGGGTGCTGGCGGCGTCGAAAAGAGGTCACACCGCAGACGACAGCCGACGGGCTGTGGAGATGCTCCGACAGGCGGGATTCTCCGTCGGTGGGCAGATGATGGTGGGATTGCCGACTTCAAAAAGAGAGGACGAGGTCTTCACCGCCGAGGCGATAGTGAGGTGCGGCTGCTCCTCAGCCCGGATCTACCCCACGGTGGTCTTCAGGGGCTGCGAGCTGAATGAGATGATGCTTCGTGGCGAGTATCTGCCGCTTTCCGCCGAGGAGGCGGTGGAGCGGAGCTGCGATGCCTTTGAGGTGTTCTTAAAAAACGGAGTCACGGTGCTCCGGATCGGACTTTGCGACAGTGAGAACCTTCATTCAAGCAACTATGGGGCTGGCCCAAGCGACCCGGCGATCGGAGAGAGGGTGGCATCAAGACACTACCTTCGCCAAATACTGGCATATCTTGAAGAACATCCGGATACCGAGGGCGTTCGGGTGCTCTGTGCCCCCGGTGAAACGTCGAAAATATCCGGCAACAGACGGGAAAATAAAAAAATTCTCCAAAGTCGGGGAATAAAAACCGTCAAAATTGTTGAAAGCCCGGAGATTTTGCGCTATAATATTAAAATGGGCGAGATATCGGTGACGAAGTAAGACAGGTGCTCTGCCCGGTGTTGCAAAACTCACCGTCCCGATCCGATGTCGGAATGAAGACTGAGACAGAGGTCGAGGCGGAAACGAAGCGGAAACGAAGCGGAAACGGAAGCACGTGAGCGGAGACGGGATAGGGAACCGAGATCGGCTGAAGTTCGGAGGGCTCCCGTCACACCGGAGATGCTCCGGAAGCGCCGTTTACCCAAGAGAAAAGCACGGTGGCACCGCCGAAATATCCAAGAAAACAAAAACTTTTTGCCAGGAGGACTCAATGTACTTAAAAACATTGGAACTGCACGGCTTCAAATCCTTTCCGGAGAAGACCGTTCTGCACTTCAATGCGGGAGCTACGGTGATCGTCGGTCCCAACGGAAGCGGAAAGTCCAATATAACAGACGCCATGAGATGGGTGCTTGGGGAACTGTCCACCAAGAACATCCGAGGCTCAAAGATGGAAGACGTCATCTTCGTGGGTGCGGACGGACACCGACCCATGGGCTTTGCCGAGGTATCGGTGACCTTTGATGACACGGAAGAACCTCGGACCCTCAACAGTGTCTACGATGTTATTACCGTCACGAGACGTTATTATCGGGCGGGTGAGAGCGAGTATTTTATCAACAGAAAGCCCTGCAGACTCAAGGACATCTATGAGCTGTTCATGAACACCGGCATCGGACGTGAGGGCTACTCCATCATAGGGCAGGGAAAGATAGCGGAGATCATCGCAAAGAAGAGCGATGACCGTCGGGGCATCTTCGAGGAGACCGCCGGCATCTCCAAATTCCGCTACAGAAAGCAGGAGACCCAGAAGAAGCTGGCGGAGACAGAGGCCAACATGGTCCGCATCACCGACATATTCTCCGAGATAGAGAGCCGCATAGGTCCCCTTGAGAGGGATGCAAAAAAGGCGAGACGTTATCTCGAACTCTACGGTGAGAAAAAGGAACTTGATGTGTCTCTGTGGCTCTACGACAGCGACAAGCTGAGAGGAGACATCGACAAGACCCGTGCGGACTGCAGGATGTCTCAGCACGAGCTCGATCTGTCGGAGGATACCAAGGCGGAATTCGAGGCGAAGAACGACCGACTCTACAACGCCTCCGTTGAGACCAAGGAGAAGGCTCAAAAGCTCTATGAGAGCATCAGAGAGGAGACGGAGCGTCTCCATCAGCTTGAGAACAGCTTCAAGGTGCTTGAGAACGACACGGAGCACACAAAGAGCTCCATCGAACAGCTTGCCCGTCAGAAAGCGGAGCTTTCCGAAAAAGTGAGGGGCGCATCCGAAAACATCCTCCGTCTCAAGGAGGAGCTTGAAAAGAGCAAAACCGACTTTTCATCGGCGGAAAAAGAACTTTTCGAAATGAATTCACTGAGGGAGAAAAAGCTCTCGGAGGTGCGGGACCTTGAGGCTCTCATCGACGATCGGTTCGAGGAGCAGAAGGCACTTGAAAAGGAAGCTGCCGATACCAGGGTCCGTCTGGACGTTCTGAAGAACACCGTTTCGGACAGAGAAAACAGACAGGGGTCTCTTATCTCCGATATCGAAAAGCAGAGCGCCGAGGTCGCACGGCTCGAAAAGGAAGAGGCGGACGTTCGGGAGACGGTGGCGCTTTATAAGGCCGCATCCGATGAGGCATCGGAGAAGATGAAGGAATGCGACGGGGTATCTGCCGAGGTGGCGGAGGCACTTGACCGCGACAGGCTGGACCTTTCCTCCGTCTCATCTCAGATAATGGCTCTTGACAGCCGCATCGGGGCACTTAAGCGAATGTCCGAGAACTTTGACGGCTACAATAACAGCGTAAAATACGTTATGAACGAATCCTCATCCGGAAGACTCTCCGGAGTAATGGGGCCGGTGTCTCACCTTATCAAGGTGAAGGACCGCTACATAATCGCAGTCGAGACTGCCCTCGGAGCAAATCTCCAGAACGTCATCGTCAGCGACGAGGCGGCGGCAAAGTCCGCCATAGCCTCTCTCAAGAGAAGCGGAAACGGCAGAGCCACCTTCTACCCGATCACAACGGTGAAGGCGGGAGAAGTCCCCGCCGACGTGAAGCGTGCGGCGGAGTATCCCGGATTTGTGGAATTTGCCGACAGGCTGGTGGAGTGCGACTCAAGGTACTCCGGAGTTATCGGCTATCTTTTGTCCCGTATCCCGGTGTTCGACACCATCGACAACGCCGCAGATATGGCAAGGGATCTTAAGTGGCGTGTCCGCGCCGTCACCCTTGACGGTCAGCAGGTGAACGCCGGAGGCTCCTTCACCGGAGGCTCCGTTCGCCGTGACAGCGGTGTTCTGACGAGAAATTCCCACATTGCGAAGCTCTCGGAGGACAAATCGGCGCTTGAAGAGGAATCACGGGAGATCGAAAAGAGGATAAAAGAGGGCGAGCTCAGACTTGCCGAGATCGCCGGCGAGAGGGCTTCCTTTGAGGAAAAATTCGGTATCACCGACGCCCTTCTCAGAACGGAGATGTCCGCCGAGAGCGGCATTTCCGCCAAGATCTCCGTTGCAAGATCGGTGCTTGAGGATCTTAAGGGGGAACTCTCCCACATCGACGAGACCAAGGATCGGGGTAAAAAGGATCTTGAGGAACTGTCGGCATCTCTTGACAGTCTCACCTCCCGTGCCGAGGCGATAGCCGAGACGAGAAAGAACGAGAGCATCCGTGCCTCGGAGATCGAGGACGAGGCGGCGGAGCTTCTTGAAAAACTCTCCGAGATCAAGATAAAAATGGCAGAGCTTCGAAAGGACGGGGAAAACCTTGAAGGTCTCATACTGACTGCCGAGGCGGAAGCCCGAAGTGCAGAGAGTGAGATCCTCCGAAGGGAGAGCGAGAGAGAGACATTTCTCAAAAAGATCGCCGACAACGAGGCGGGTATCGAAGAGAAGAAAAAAGAAGCAGACGTTCTCAGAGACACTCTCGCCAAGGAGGAATCCGAGAGGCGTGGCCTTGAGGAGGGCTCTCTTGATTACGAGAGACGACTGAATGAGATAAGGCGGAAGCTCGATGAGATCGCCGCCAAAAAGGAGATACTCTTCGTCGCCCACACCAAGAACGAGAACAAACTTGCCAACCTGACTACGGAAGCGGAGAAGATGACTGCCCGCCTTTGGGACGAGTACGAACTGACCCAGATAGCCGCAGAGGGACTGGGACTTCCCCCGGTGACGGCGGAGAGGCGACCCGAGGTCTTCAGAAGGCTGTCGGAGCTTAAGAGCTCCATCAAATCCCTCGGCCACGTGAATCCGGATGCCATTGACGAGTATGCGGAGCAAAAGGAGCGCTACGATCACCTGAAGGGTCAGATAGAGGACCTTACGAGATCGAAAACGGAACTTGAGAAGATAATAGAGTCGGTGGAGACGGAGATGAAGGCCATGTTCACCGAGACCTTCGACCGTGTCAACGAAAACTTCAAACAGGTCTTTAAGGAGCTCTTCGGAGGCGGAAGCGCCCATCTGTCGCTGACGGATCCGGAAAACGTCCTCACCTCCGGCATCGAGATCAGTGCGGCACCTCCCGGAAAGATGGTGAAGAACCTGTCACTGCTCTCCGGCGGAGAACAGTCCTTCGTGGCGATCGCACTGTTGTTCGCTCTCATCAAAGTCAACCCCTCCCCCTTCTGCATCTTCGATGAGATCGAGGCGGCGCTTGACGAGGTGAACGTGGTGCGGGTGGCAAATTACGTGAAGCGCTACTCCAAGGAACTTCAGATGATAGTTATCTCCCACCGACGCGGAATGATGGAGGTGGCGGACACTCTCTACGGTGTTACAATGCCGAAGAGCGGTGTCTCCAAGGTCTTCGTTCTCGACGTGGGAAGCGTTTCCGAGAAGGCCATCGAGGAGAACTCCCTTGTGGAATGACAGTATCGAAAGGAAAAGAAATGGGATTTTTTGAAAAACTGAAACAGGGTCTTTCCAAGACCAAGGACGCGGTGTTCGCACAGATTGACAATGTTGCGAAGAGCTTCGTTCGGATAGATGAGGATCTTCTTGAGGAGATCGAGGAGATACTCTATTGTTCCGACATGGGGGGCGAGACCACGGAAGAGGTGATGGAGGAGTTGCGGGAGCGGATCCGTGACGGAAGACTGAAGGAGGCGGACATGATAAAGGACGCCCTTCGGGAGATACTCCGTGACAAGGTGGGAGAGGCAAAGGAGCTTGATCTCTCCAGCACCCCCTCGGTGATCCTCGTCATCGGAGTCAACGGAGTGGGAAAGACCACCACCATAGGAAAGATAGCGGCGAAGCTGAAAGCTGAGGGCAAAAACGTTCTCGTGGCAGCCGCCGACACCTTCCGTGCCGCCGCCATAGAACAGCTTCAGGTGTGGACCGACAGAGCGGGAGTGGATCTCATCAAGCAGAATGAGGGAAGCGACCCCGCCGCCGTAGTCTTCGATGCGGCACAGGCGGCAAAGAAGCGGGGGTGCGATGTGCTCATAGTGGACACCGCCGGAAGGCTTCAAAACAAAAAGAACCTGATGGATGAGCTGGCGAAGATCGACCGGGTGTTGACACGTGAACTTCCCGATGCGGCAAGGGAGACTCTATTGGTGCTGGATGCCACCACAGGTCAAAACGCAGTGAGCCAGGCTAAGGAATTCAAGAACGCCGCCGATATCACCGGCCTCGTTCTCACAAAGCTTGACGGCACAGCCAAAGGAGGATGTGTTTTCTCCATCAAGGGAGTTTTGGACATCCCCGTGAAATTCATAGGAGTGGGAGAAGGCATCGACGACATGCAAGAGTTTGACCCCGCCATGTTCGTCTCGGCACTTCTCGACTGAAGTAATGGTAGAATTCGTTCTTGCAACCTCAAATAAAAACAAGATATCGGAGCTGACGCGGCTCCTTTCGGACAAGGTGGACTTCTCGTTCCGCCTTCTGTCCCTTGCCGACATCGGCATCACCGAGGACATCCCGGAGGACGGCACCACCTTTGAGGAAAACGCCGTCATCAAGGCATCTGCCGCCGCGCGGCGTGGATACATCGCCCTTGCGGACGATTCGGGACTGTCCGTGAATGCTCTCGGAGGTGCCCCCGGCATCTTTTCCGCAAGATATGCGGGAGTGGAGCACGACTACGAGAAGAACAACGAGAAGCTCCTTTCCGAAATGGAGGGAGTTTGTGACCGCAGTGCCTCCTTTGTCTGCGTGATGGCGCTCGTCATCCCAAAGGCACGGGACATCGTCATCCCCAAGGAGCTTGCGGACAGAGGAGACCTTGATGCCCTTGCGGACGTGAGATCCTCAAGAGACGTGGACGTGTTCACCGTCCGAGGCGAGGTGACGGGGGAGATACTGGAAAAGAGGACGGGGCATTCCGGCTTCGGCTACGACCCTCTGTTCTTCGTTCCCGAGGCGAAAAAAAGCTTTGCGGAGATGACTCCGGATGAAAAAAACGAAAACAGTCACAGAGGCCGTGCGGTGGAAAAGATGGCAAAACTTCTGAACGCCGTCTTCGCAGGCTGAGGAAAGGATCAAAGATGTTGACTAGCAAAGAGAGAGCGACTCTTCGCTCCATGGCCAACGACTACGATGCCATCTTCCAGATAGGAAAGGGCGGAGTTACAGAGGAGATAGTCAGAAGACTTAACGAGGCTCTTGAGGCAAGGGAGCTGATAAAAATAAAAGCACTTGAGAACAGCGGATACTCCGCAAGGGAGGCGGCTGACGAGATATCGGAGAAGACCGCATCCGACGTGGTGTCCGTTGTGGGGCGCTGCTTCGTGCTCTACAGAGAGTCGAAAAAGAAAAAGAAGATCGAGCTATGAAGATAGCTATCTACGGAGGCACCTTCTCCCCGCCCCACATAGGGCACGAGAGGGCGATAGAGGCGCTTTTCAGCCGCTTTCGGCCTCGGCGAATGATAATAATGCCGGCGGGAATTCCGCCCCATAAAACGCTTCATTGGGGGGTATGCGGCGACCTTCGTCTTGAGATGTGCCGCGCCGCCTTTGAGAACGTTATCCCCGGTGTGGAGGTATCCGCTTTTGAGGTGGAGAAGGAAGGGAAGAGCTACAGCATCGACACCGTCCGACATTTCGCTCCCCTCGGGGACGTTACTCTCTTTATCGGAGACGACATGCTCTTCAGTCTCGACACATGGCACAGGGCGGAGGAACTTTTTAAGGAGTGCTCCTTCGTGGCGGTGCCGAGGCATCTTGACACCCTTGAAAAAATGAGGGACTGCGCCGAAAAATTTCATGAAAGATACGGCGCACGCATCACCGTTTTTGACACCGCTGTCACCGAGATATCCTCCACCGAGGTGCGTGAGCAGATAAGAAGGGAAGGCTCCTCCCCCTACGTTCGGGACGGGGTCATGGATATCATCAGAAAAAACGGGCTCTACGGCTGTCCTTCGATGCATGAGGCGGAATAAAAAGGAAAAAATAATGAGTGAAACTTCATTTTGCTTTTCACCGGAGGCGATAGCCTCCCTTCGGGAGAGAGTCAGACCCTATCTCACCGAAAAAAGATACCTTCACACTCTGGCTGTGGAGGAGGAAGCGGCGACTCTCGGTTCGATCTTCGGCTTTGACGGCACGTGGGAACTTCGGGCGGCGGCGTTGCTTCACGACATCACCAAGGCGCAAACTTTGGAAAAACAGTTGCAATATTGCAAGAAGTTTGATATAATAGTCGGAAGTGAGGACATTTTGTCGCCCAAGACCTTCCATGCGAAGACCGCATCCCGACTTATCACACTTGATTTTCCAAGCTTCGCATCGGAAAACGTCATAGGAGGCATCAGATGGCACACCACCGGAAGACGGGGTATGACGCTCTTTGAGAGCATCATCTATCTTGCCGACTACATTGAGAAGACAAGGACCTTTGAGGACTGCATCCGACTGAGGGAGCATTTCTACTCGTCTCTTGAAAAGGGAGATAAGAGCCCCCTTGAGGTGCTCATCGACACCATGGTGCTCTCCTTCGACATGACGGTCAATTGCCTCATCGGAGAGGGAGCCCTCATAGACGGCGATACGGTGGCAGCCCGGAACTATTTCATCGAAGTGATGAAAGGTAAGGAGAAATTTCTATGAATAACGGTCAAAACGGAGATAGGAGAAGAACGGCTCGCCCTCAAGACGGAAACGGTCGGGGCGCAAAGCGTGACATCTCCGAGATGAGCTCAAAGAAAAGCGGTAACAAGTCAAGGATCCCCAAGAGCCTTAAGGTGGTCAGCATAACCGCGGCGGTCATCGCCGGCTTCCTTTTGCTTCTCTTCATCCTCAAGGAGGCGGGACTCTTCTCGGCTATCATCGATTCAATGAAACCGAAACAGCCCGCAAGCGTCGGCTATGTTCCTCCAACAGACCCCGCTGCGGAATCCGACGATGCCAATCTCACCGACGTGAGGCTGGATGAGGACATCTACAATTTCCTCATCGTGGGTCACGACAGAGCGGCTAACCTCTGCGATGTGTCTCTGCTCATCAATTTCAATGCGGCAGACCAGACGCTCAGGGTGATGCAGCTCCCCCGCGACACCTACGTTGACTATGACGGCTACTGGTACCACAAGATGAACGGCGTTTTCAACTACTACAAGGATGACTCCGCCGAGAACCCGGACTTCGAGGGCATCAAGGGCTATGCGGACTTTGTGGGCAAGAACCTCGGAATGCCCATCCACTACTACGGCATCATGGACCTGGATCAGTTCGTCAATATCGTGGACGCTTTAGGTGGCGTTGAGATGGACGTTCCCCAGGATATGTACTACACTGACCCCTATCAGAACTTGACTATCAATATCAAGGCGGGAAAACAGACTCTGAACGGCAAGCAGGCGGAGCAGGTGGTCCGCTACCGCGCCACCTATGCTCAGGGTGATATAGGAAGGGGCAACATGCAGAAGCTCTTCATGGCATCCCTGTTTGACACTCTCAAGAACAAGATGGGGCTTCTCAACTTCACCAAGATCTGCGGCATAATCAGCGAGAACCTTGTGACCAACCTGTCCACCACCGACATGATCTATTTTGCGGACAAGCTGGCGGGAGTCGCTCTTAAGAACGTTATCTTCATCACGATCCCCGGAAATTCCGCACCCGGCACCGACGGACTTTCTTATTACCACATCAACCGGGCGGCAACTCTTGATATCATCTCCACCTACTTCAACTACTCCGGAGCGGGCATCACCGACGAGAACTTCGACCCGGATCGGATCTTTGACGACGGCGGCACCATCTACAGTGCTCCCAAAGAGAAGGCGCTGGAGTACGTCTACAGTGCGGCGGGCCTTGTAAGCGGAGAGGAAACGCCCAAGACCTGACGAAGGGGCCCCCGATGACGTCATCAAGATAACATCACAAAAAAAGATAACATGAAAGGGGAAAAACAATGGAAAATGAAATGAAAAACGAGGCTTTGACGCTTCCGACGGACGCGTCTCCAAAGCAGACTGCCGAATTCATCATCGCCGTATTGGATGCAAAGAAGGCAAGGGATCTGAAGCTTCTTCATGTGGAGGAGCAGACCACCCTTTCAGACTACTTCGTGCTTTGCACCGGTAACTCCCGCACTCAGGTGAAGTCCCTTGCGGACGAGGTGGAGTTCCGGATGACTCAGTGCGGCATCGAGCCCGGTCACGTTGAGGGCGGCAGAGGTGACAGCTGGATACTGCTGGATTACGGCAGTGTCATCGTCCATATTTTCGGTCGGGATGCAAGAGATTTTTATAATATCGACAAGCTCTACGAGGGCACCGTTGAGGAGGATATCTCAAGCCTCACGACGGAAGACTGAGAAATTCGTTGATTCGGAGTACTTATGAAATACGATTTCAGAAAAACAGAAGCAAAATGGCAGAAAAAGTGGGAGGAGAGCGGCGTTTTCCACGCAGAGGACACGAGCGACAAGCCCAAGTTCTACGCTCTCGTTGAGTTCCCCTACCCCAGCGGAGCGGGAATGCACGTGGGTCATATCAAGGCCTATTCCGGGCTTGAAGTAGTGTCGAGAAAGAGGAGAAAAGAGGGCTACAACGTGCTTTTCCCCATCGGATTTGACGCCTTCGGTCTCCCGACGGAGAATTACGCTATCAAAACCGGCATCCATCCGAGAAAGGTCACCGACATGAACATCGAGAGGTTCTCCTCTCAGCTTCGCCGTGTGGGCTTCTCCTTCGATTGGAACAGAGTGATCGACACCACGGAGGAGGACTACTACAAGTGGACTCAGTGGATCTTCCTCAAGATGTTCGAAAAGGGTCTCGTCTTCCGTGACAAGACTCTTGTGAACTACTGCCCCTCCTGCAAGGTGGTGCTGTCCAATGAGGATTCTCAGGGCGGTCACTGCGACATTTGCCACAGCGAGATAGTTCAGCGCTCCAAGGACGTTTGGTATTTGCGCATCACCGAGTACGCCGACAGGCTCCTTGAGGGCCTTGAGGAGGTGGACTACCTTCCCAACGTGAAGATGCAGCAGGTCAACTGGATAGGAAAATCCAAGGGTGCCTTCGTGGATTTCGACGTGAAGGGAACAGACGAGAAGCTCCGCATCTACACCACCCGTCCCGACACGCTCTTCGGAGTCACTTTCATGGTAATGGCTCCCGAACATCCTCTTATCGAGAAGTACAAAGACTCCATCTCCAACTACGGAGAACTTGAAAATTATAAAAACGAATGTGCCAAGAAGACGGAGCTTGAGAGGACACAGCTTAACAAGGACAAGACCGGCGTTAAGATAGAAGGTCTCTCCGGCATCAATCCGGTGAACGGCAAGGAGATACCTATCTTCATCTCCGACTACGTTATGATGGGCTACGGTACCGGCGCTATCATGGCAGTTCCCGCCCACGACAGCCGTGACTGGGAATTCGCAAAGAAGTTCGGTATCGACATCATCGAGGTGATAAAAGGCGGAGATATTGAGAAGGAAGCCTACACCGGCGACGGTGTGGTGGTCAATTCCGACTTTTTGAACGGCATCGACAACAAGAAGGATTCCATTGAAAAAATGATCGCCTTCCTCGAAGAAAAGGGCATCGGTGAGGCCGGTGTTCAGTACAAGATGAAGGACTGGGCGTTCAACAGACAGAGATATTGGGGAGAACCCATCCCCCTCATCCACTGCCCCAAGTGCGGTATCGTTGCAGTGCCCTATGAGGAGCTTCCGTTAAGGCTTCCCGAAATGAAGAATTTCGAGCCGGGTACCGACGGCGAGAGCCCTCTTGCCAAGGTGGAGACCTTCGTGGACTGCGTTTGTCCCCACTGCGGCGGCAAGGCGAGACGGGAGACCGACACCATGCCTCAGTGGGCAGGCTCGTCTTGGTACTTCCTCCGTTACATCGATCCCCACAATGCCGATGCTTTGGCGGCTGAGGAAAAGCTGAGATACTGGCTCCCCGTCGATTGGTACAATGGCGGTATGGAGCATGTTACCCGCCACCTTATCTACTCAAGGTTCTGGTACAAGTTCCTCTTCGACCTGGGCGTGGTGCCTTATTCCGAGCCCTACGCCAAGAGAACTGCCCAGGGACTCATTCTCGGTCCCGACGGGGAAAAGATGAGCAAGTCCAAGGGCAATGTGGTGGATCCCAACGACGTGGTGGACGAATACGGTGCGGACGTTCTCAGAACTTATGTCCTTTTCATGGGCGACTATGAGAAGGCGGCACCCTGGTCAGACAGCAGCGTCAAGGGCTGCAAGAGATTCATCGACCGTGTTTGGAATCTGTTTGATATTTTGGTGGACGGCGACTCCTATTCGAAGGAGCTTGAATCCTCCTTCCACAAGACGGTGAAGAAGGTCTCAAGCGACATCGAAAACATGAAGTTCAACACCGCCATCGCCGCTCTCATGTCTCTTCTTAATGAGATCTCCGACAAGGGCAGCATCACAAAGGGCGAGATGAGGACCTTCATCACTCTGCTCAATCCCTTCGCTCCTCACGTTACCGAGGAACTTTGGGAGATGTGCGGCTTCGAGGGAATGGCGGCTCTCGCTCCTTGGAGCAGCTACGATGAGTCCAAGTGCGTGGACGACACCGTCGAGGTGCCGGTTCAGATCTCCGGAAAGCTCCGTGCTACCGTTAAGGTGCCCGCAGGTGCCGATGCGGCTACCGTCATCGCCGCCGCAAAAGCCGATGACAGGATAAAAGCGATCCTTGACGGAAAGACCGTCATCAAAGAGATCTACGTTCCCGGCAAGATCGTCAACATTGTGGCAAAATAAGAATTTTTACGAGGGATTTATTGGGGAGGGCTTTTTTTCAAAAAAGCCCTCCCCAAACCCCTTCCAAATAACTTTTGGGAAGGGCATTGGCGAGTGTTTTTCTCACGTTCCAAGGAAGGCTGATCGGTGAAGTTTTTCTCTCGGCATGACCGGATCGTCGCGCTGTCCGCAGTCTTTGAGAGGGGGAGACAGTCCGTTTCGGAAGAGTCGGAGGTTCACCGAAAAAGCTTGCATTTTTTGGGTTCTCGGGATAACTTTTTTTGCAAAAAAACTTCCCCCGCAATATCTCCCCTCCCTCGGAAAAACCACGGAAAAAATCAAAAAATCGCCATTTTGCTATTGACACGGGGCATTGTCCCGTGCTATAATAACCAGGAGAAATTCTCAAGTTCCTAATTGCGAAGGGAGGGATAAAGATGGCTGAGATCAGAGTAAAAGAGGGTGAGTCCCTTGACAGTGCGCTTCGTCGTTTCAAACGTCAGTGCCAGCGTTCCGGTATTCAGGCAGAGCTTCGCAAGAGAGAGTGCTATGAGAAGCCCAGCGTAAAGAGAAAGAAGAAATCCGAAGCTGCTCGCAAACGCAAATACAAATAAGAACGAAAAGAGACCGCTTGCGGTCTCTTTTTACAATTTTTTACTTTTTGTTTTTCCCGGCACTGCTGTCCTTCCGGCCTGCTTTTGTTTTTTTCGGACGGGCAGGGCGCGTTTTTGCCGTTAGTATTTTTTGTAACCGAGTCACTCCGTCCGTTTCGGGCAAAATACCGTTACGGGCGGCAGTGTCGGACCGCTTAGAGGGAGGTGCTCATGACTTTTTTTAAGAAGGTGTTCCGATTTGTCTTCAGCAAGCTGTTTTGGGCACTGCTTGCGGTACTTTTTCAGCTTTCCTTGGTGCTTTGGCTGATGCACTCCTTCAGTCGGCTCTTCTACGCCTTTTCCGTCTTCCTTGTGATACTGAAACTTGTTTTTGTCTTTCGCATCGTAAGCTCCGATATTGCCCCCGCCTACAAGGTGACGTGGCTGACGGTGCTGCTTCTCAACACTTTTGCGGGGGTGGCACTCTATATGTTCTTCGGAAGGACGAAACTGCGCCGACGTTCCCGTCTTATGACCCGTTATATCTCCTCTCTTCGGGAAGACCGGCAGAAGAACTACCCGGAGACCGACCCCGATGATCCGGTGGCGTCCCGAGTGACGGGCTACCTCCGTTCCGCCTGCGGTTCCGCAGCTTTTGAGAACGATCGGGTGACCTACCTCTCCCATGGCACGGACTTTTTCGAAAAACTCTTTGAGACAGTGGAGAGTGCCCGCCACTACGTTTTTCTTGACTACTTCATCATCTCCGACGGGGAGATATGGTCGCGTTTTCTGCCGATCCTCAAAAAGAAGACATCGCAGGGAGTGGAGATCAAGCTGATCTACGATGACGTCGGAAGCGTTCTGAAGATCCACAGGACGTTTCTTCGGAAAATAGAAGATGCCGGAGTTGCGGTGAGAGTCTTCAACAAGGTATCTCCCTTCATGACCTCAAGGCAGAACAACCGTGACCACAGGAAGGTCTGCGTTGCGGACGGTCGCACCGTGCTCATCGGCGGGATCAATCTCTCCGACGAGTACGCCGACATCACCCGCCCCTTCCTATCGTGGAAGGACACGGGATGCCTCATCGAAGGAGGCTCGGCGGAGCTTTTTGCGAATGAATTTCTGTCCTGCTATTACGGAGAGCTCGGAGACGACTTCGACATTCCGAGGGCCGAGACCTTTGATGTGCCCGTTTTCCATGACGGGGGCTGCTCTGTGCCTTATTTCGACTGTCCCTACGAGGACCGTCGGATCTGCCGTGACGTCTACTCGCTCCTGATCGATTCCGCAAGGGACTCCGTTCTTATCACCACACCCTATTTTTTGCCGGACTACACCGTCATAAATTTCCTTAAGAATGCCCTCGGGAGAGGAGTGAAGGTAAAACTGGCTCTTCCCGGTGTCTACGACAAGTGGTACGTCAGGGAGCTGTCACGGATGTACGCAGCCCGTCTGCTCTCCCTCGGCTGTGAGGTCTTCGAATACTCGCCGGGATTTCTCCATCAAAAGATGCTTTTGGTGGACGGTGCCTACGCCGTCATGGGAAGCTCGAATGCGGACTACAGGAGCTTCTATCTCAGCTTTGAGAGCGGCGCTTTCTTTTCATCGGTGCCGGCGATAGGCGACATGGTGAGGGACTTTAACTCCATCGTGGAAAAGTCAAGTGCCTTTTCCGACGGTGACGGTCACATCGGCATCTTAAGGTGGCTGTTCAGGAGGGTCTTTGCGGTATTTGCGCCTCTTGCCTGATGTGGATTCCTCCCACAGAAGCTGTCGGAGCGGATCTGTGAGGAGATCGGAAGGGCTTTTTTGAAAGTTTTTTCTCGGGAAACACCGTTTTTGCCGCATTTTTGTGAAATTAGGTGTTATTTGTGCTTTTTTTCGGTTGACTACCCGAAGAAAACAAGTTATAATAGTTATGAAATAAGTTAAGATAGCGTACCGGTGCCCATTTTAAGCTGAGCACCGCGGAGGAATACTATGTCGAAAAAAAGAGCACTTGCCATCGACCTTGGCGCATCCAGCGGCAGGGGGATCATCGGCACTCTTGAGGACGGTAAGATCCGCCTTGAGGAGATACATCGCTTTTCAAACGACCCGGTCTCGGTGTCGGGGCATTTCTATTGGGACACTCTTCGGCTTCTCTTTGAGATCAAAACCGCCATACTGAAGGCATCCGCATCCGGCGGTGTGGACACCGTCGGCATCGATACCTGGGGCGTTGACTACGGCTACATCGATGCCGCAGGTCAACTGCTTTCCGTCCCCTGCCACTACAGAGACGAAAGAACTGCCTCCGCAATGGAGCGTGTCTACGGGAAGATCTCTTATGAGGAGCTCTACCGCGTCTGCGGTATCGAGTCCATGAGCTTCAATACCGTGTTCCAGATAGATGCGGATCTTCACGATCGCCCTTGGATCGTTGAAAATGCGAAGAGCCTTCTTTTCACGCCCGATCTTTTGGGATATTTTCTGACGGGGAAGCGTGCCTGCGAGTATTCTATCGCCACCACCTCATCCCTTGTGGATGCGAAGACGGGAGAGTTTTCGAAGGAGGTGCTTGACAGACTGGGCATCCCCTCGGAACTTTTTGAAAAAACAGTGATGCCCGGAAACGTTTTGGGCCCCCTCACTCCGGAGGTGGACGAAGAGACGGGACACACGGGAGCCTCTGTGGTCAATATCGCATCCCACGACACCTCAAGTGCTGTGCTTGCAGTTCCGGCACGGAGCGATGACTTCCTCTTCATCAGCAGCGGCACTTGGTCGCTGATGGGAACGGAGAACGAGAACCCCATCATCGGGGAGCTGTCCGCAAAGTACGGCTTCACCAATGAGGGAGGCGTCGGAGGACGTGTCAATGTGATGAAGAACATCATGGGGCTGTGGCTCATCCAGGAGAGCCGCCGTCAGTGGAAGAGAGAGGGGAAGGAATTCTCCTTTGCGGACCTTGAAAGGTTGGCCTCCGAGTGCGAGCCTCACCGCTATTTCATCGATCCGGACGATCCCGCATTCAGTCCTGCGGGAGATATCCCGACCAGAATAGGTGACTATTGCGAGAGGACGGGACAGGGAAGACCCGTTACCGTGGGCGAGACCGTCCGCTGTATCTACGAGAGCCTCTGTCTCAAGTACCGTCGCACCGCCGAGATGCTTGAGGATCTCTGCCAAAAGAGCTATCGGGAGATCAACATAGTGGGGGGCGGAACGAAGGACAAACTCCTTTGCCGCTACACTGCGGACTGCACCGGAAAGACCGTCACGGCGGGACCCGTTGAAGCCACTGCCATCGGCAATATCGCCATGCAGCTCATCGCCTCCGGAGAGATCGGTGACGTTAAGAGTGCCCGTGAGACCGTGAGACGCTCCTTTGACGTTGTCACGTACGAGCCGAATGAGGCGGAAAAGGCGGCTTGGGACAGGCAGTATGAAAGATTTCTTTCAACGGTCTCTTGAGGACGTCCGTTCTTTTCGGAAATAACAAAGTAAAATGCGCCGTGAGGCGTTCAATAAAATAAGTTAATAAAATAATTTTATGGGGGAATTTGACATGGATAATTTGTACGGAGAGCTCGGCGTCATTGGAATGAAGGGCTGTGAGGGCTTTGTCGACCAGGTGGACAGGTACTTGCGAGAGTGGAGACGGCACGGAGATGAGAAATCCTACCTCATGACAGCAGACTGTCCCAGGTTCGGTTCGGGCGAGGCTAAGGCGATAGTTCACGAATCTATGCGGGGACACGACGTCTACATTCTCACCGATATGTTCAACAGAAGCGTCACCTACAAAATGTACGGTACCGAAAACCGCATGAGCCCCGACGATCATTTTTCCGATCTTAAGAGGATAATAGCGGCTCTCGGCGGCAAGGCGAGACGGATCTCGGTCATCATGCCCATGCTCTACGAGGGCAGACAGCACAAGAGGACCACAAGAGAGTCCCTTGACTGCGCACTGGCGCTCCAAGAACTTGCCAACATGGGAGTCACCAACATAATCACCTTTGACGCTCACGACCCCAGAGTCCAGAATGCAGTCCCCCTTATCGGCTTTGACAACGTGAGACCCACGTACCAGATGTTGAAGGCGCTGACGAAGAGATTCCCCGACGTCAGCTTCTCAAAGGACGACATCATGGTCTGTGCACCGGACGAAGGTGCCATGTCCAGAAGCATGTACTATGCGTCTGTAATGGGCATTGAACTGGGTATGTTCTACAAGAGACGTAACTACTCCATCGTCATCGACGGCAAAAACCCCATCGAGGCTCACGAGTATTTAGGACGTGACATCCGCGACAAGGACGTCATCGTAGTTGACGATATGTTGGCATCCGGCGAGTCCATCCTCGATGTGTCTCTCCAACTTAAGGAAAAGGGAGCGAAGAGGATCTTCCTGTTCCTAACCTTCGCCATCTTCACCAGCGGTATCGAGGCTATTGAGAAAGCCTACAAGGAGGGCGTGTTCACTCAGATATTCGCCACCAACTTAGTCTACGTGCCGGATGAGATACTGAAAAAAGAGTGGTTTACCCAGGTCAATATGTGCAAATACGTGGCCTACATCATCGATACTCTCAATCATGACGAGAGCATCAGCAGCCTCTTGAACCCCATGAAGAGGATACATAACCTTCTTGACAAGCAGGAAAAGAAAATCAAAGGAACGAAGGAGAGTCAGCTTCCCCTCATCGATGATGACAACTGACACTCGAAAAAATGATAGAATTCAAGAAAAAATTAGCTGAGTACGTAAGAAAGAATGCCGAAACGGCATTCCCCGGAGCGGCCCTTCCCGCCGAGGAGATATTCTCCATGCTCGAATATCCGCCGGACAGCACCATGGGAGACGTGGCGATGCCCTGCTTCAAGCTGAGCCGCACCTTCCGCCGCTCACCGGTGCAGATAGCCGAGGCGCTGGCAGGGGGCGAGTACGGATGTGAAGTGGGAGAAGTCACTGCGGTGAACGGGTATCTCAACTTCAAGATATCCGACGGCTACCTTGCAAATACCATCCTTCCCACGGTGGAAAAGATGGGCGACAGATACGGCTCGAACGAGACGGGAAAAGGGAAGACGGCGGTGTTCGACTACTCCTCTCCCAACGTGGCAAAGCCCTTTCATATCGGGCATCTCGGTACCACGGTCATCGGTCACTCTCTGAAGCTCATTCACGAGTTCTCCGGATTTGACTGCGTGGGCATCAATCACCTGGGGGATTGGGGTACTCAGTTCGGCAAGATGATAGTCGCCTATCGGAAATGGGGCGACCGTGAGAAGATAGAAAAGGAAGGCATCGACGGCCTGGTGGCGCTCTACGTGAGGTTCCACTCGGAGGCGGAGATGCATCCGGAGCTGGACGATGAGGCGAGAGCGGAATTTAAGAAGCTTGAAGAGCACGATGCGGAGAATACGGAGCTTTGGAAGTGGTTCATTTCCATCAGCCTCAAGGAGTATTCCGTCACCTACCGTCAGCTCGGTATCGAATTTGACAGCTACAACGGCGAGAGCTTCTACTCCGACAAAATGGCGGCGGAGGTGGACAGGCTCCGTGAAAAGGGGCTTCTTAAGATCGACGACGGAGCATCCATCGTGGATCTTGAAGAGTACGGGATGCCGCCTTGCCTGATCCTTAAGAAGGACGGCTCCACTCTCTATCCCACCCGTGACATTGCGGCGGCAGTCTACCGTATGAAGACTTACAACTTCGACAAGTGCGTCTACGTGACCTCCGCAGGTCAGAGCCTTCACTTCGCACAGTGGTTCAAGGTGATGGAACTTGAGGGCTACGAGTGGGCCGACAGACTGGTCCACGTGCCCTACGGCACCGTCAGCATCGACGGGGCAAAGCTCTCCACCAGAAGCGGCAACGTAGTTCTTCTCCGAGACCTTTTCAAGATGGCGATCGACAAGGTGACGGAGGTCATGGACGAAAAGAATCCGCACCTTCCGGGAAAAGATGAGATAGCAGAGGCTGTGGGAGTCGGGGCTATCGTCTTCCACTATCTCTACAACAGTCGTATCAAGGACATCGACTTCATGCTTGAAAACGCACTGAGCTTTGACGGGGCAACGGGGCCCTACGCTCAGTACACCTACGCTCGCTGCCACAGCCTGCTTGAAAAGGGCGGAGCGGTGGATGAGAGCATCCCTCCCGTTATCAACTGCAAGGAGGAGAGCGACCTTCTCAAGACGGTGGCTCTGTTCCCGGAAAAGGTGCTCTCGGCACTTGATGACTACGAGCCCTCGGTGATAACCCGCTACGTTATCGACGTGTGCTCCTCCTTCAACAGATTCTATCACAACTGTCAGATAGCCTCGGCGGATGACGAAAAGGTCAGGAACACAAGGCTCCGTTTGACAAGAGCGGCTCAGCTCACCGTGGGCAATGCCCTCAGGCTGATCTGTCTCAAGACTCCCGAAAAAATATAAGAGGTACGTTATGTCAGGACATTCAAAGTGGAATAATATCAAAAACAAGAAAGAGAAGACCGACGCTCAAAAGGCCAAAGTTTTCACCAAGATCGGAAAAGAGATCGCAGTTGCAGTCCGTGCAGGCGGTCCCGACCCCAACGTCAACAGGAAGCTGAAGGATCTCATTTCCAAGGCTAAGAGCCTCAACGTTCCCAACGATAACATTGAGCGCTCCATAAAGAAAGCAAGCGGAGCCGACGGAGTCTCCTACGAGGAGATCACCTACGAGGGCTACGGTCCCTCCGGTATCGCTCTCATAGTTGAGACCACCACCGACAACAGAAACAGGACGGCCTCCGACGTTCGCCACTTCTTCGACAAGTACGGCGGAAACATGGGACAGTCCGGATGCGTCTCTTATATGTTCGACGAAAAGGGCGTTATCGTCATCGAGGACGAGGACGGAGAGATCGAGGAGGATGCGCTGATGGAGGCATCCCTTGAGGCAGGTGCCGCCGATTTTGCCAAGGACGGGGATGCATTCGTCATCTACACCGAGTCCGACGACCTTGATGCAGTCCGGGATACCCTTGAGGGGGCGGGATACGTCATCGCCTCCGCAGAGCTTGACAAGATTCCTCAGACTTACGTCACCCTTGAAAACGAGGATGATATCAAAAACATGAATCTCCTTCTTGAGCATCTTGAGGACAACGACGATGTTCAGGAAATCTATCACAACTGGGAGAACTGCGGCGACTGACCGCGGTGATGCCGATGACAGGAGGTCACAGTATGAACGGTGTTGCAATTGCGGATGCGGTCACGTACCTGTCCTTTCCGGGACTGGGTATCGGACCCTTTCACATCGACAGAGTAGCCTTCACTCTTTTCGGAAAAGACGTGATGTGGTACGGAGTGCTCATAGCCGCGGGAATGCTTTTGGGAGTCCTCTACTCCATGACGAGAGCGAAGATAGAGAGAGTCAAGAGCGATGATCTTATCGACCTTGCACTCTGGTGCATAATTGCCGCTATCGTGGGCGCCCGACTCTACTATGTGGCGTTCGAATTTGACCAATTCCATGTAAAAGGAGATCTCCTTGAAACCCTCAAAAACATAGTCAGCGTTTGGGAGGGAGGCCTTGCCATCTACGGCGGCATCATTCTCGGATGCTTTGCGGCTTTCGTTTTCGCAAGGGTGAAGAAGATCCGCTTTGCCACTTTGCTTGATATCGGTGCTCCCGCCATCCTCATCGGACAGATAGTGGGAAGATGGGGCAACTTTTTCAATGCAGAGGCTCACGGTGGAGAGACCGAGTCCTTCATCCGAATGGGCATCCACAAGGCGACGGAGGTGGGTGGCGAGTTCTATTCCACCGCCTACTATCACCCCACCTTCCTCTACGAGTCCCTTTGGAACCTTGTGGGACTTGCCATCATAGCTGCCTTCTACAAAAAGAAGCGCTTCCACGGACAGATCTTCATTTTCTACGCAGGCTGGTACGGTTTCGGAAGAGCGATCATCGAAGGTCTTCGCACCGATAGTCTGTGGCTTGGCGGCATCAGAATATCCCAGCTTGTGGGAGCGGTCTGCTTCATAGTTTGCGTAGTCCTGATGCTTCTCGGCTACCGACGTCCCGCAAACGCAGGTGAGAGCGCCTATCTTGCGGAAGACTTGAACGAGAGCTTGACGGTGCCGGAAGATGCCGACTTGTCCGAAGGCGATGCGGCAAGCAAGAGTGCTTCCGAAGTTCAAAATAAGGCGGTTTTTGAAGGGGAAGATACTCCGGACGGGGGAATTAACACGGAAAGCGAAAAAGCCCCCAAAAACGCTTCGGAGAGCCCTTGTGAGAAGCGTGAAGAACAGGACGAGCGAAAGCTACGGTAATATTTCGTAAAAAAACTGAGGGGATCTTAAAAGGCTGCTTTTGAGACCTCGGAAATGACTTGCGGTGAAACGGTCAGGTGCCGGTGCGCCGAGCCTCCTTTGGGATGCTTTTGCTTCGAAGGATGGCGAGGGCGGGGAGTGCTTTGTAAACAAATTGTAAAATCAGATTTTTTCTCCGTTTGCCGTTGACATCGTTGTTATAAAAGTGCTATAATAGCAATTGCCGCATGATGTCGGTCTAAAAGCTCTGCTTACCGACCTCAGCGAGACAGAAATGAAAGAGAGGTGCTTTTCGTGTTTGCAGTTATCGAAACCGGCGGAAAGCAGTACAAGGTCGCAGAAGGCGACTTCGTGTTCGTTGAAAAGTTGAATGCCGAGGAAGGCGCAACGGTTGAATTCCCCGTTCTCGCTATCTCCTCCGACGACGGTCTTAAGGTCGGCTCTCCCGTTATCGAGGGCGCTAAGGTCACAGCTAATGTCGTTAAAAACGGCAAGGCCAAGAAGATCTACGTGATGACCTACAAGCCCAAAAAGAACGAGAAGAGAAAACTCGGTCACAGACAGCCCTACACAAAGGTCCAGATCGCTAAGATCGAAGGCTGAAAATGACCCGCATTACTTTCTATCGACGGGACGGTGTCTTTTACGGTTTTGAAGAAGTGGGTCACGCCTGCTTCGGAGATGCCGGAGAGGACGTGCTCTGCGCCGCAATATCGTCAATGACGATGCTCGCGGTCAACATGATCGAGGTGGCATTCAACACCGACATTCAGTATCTTGTTGACGATGAGGAGGCGAAGATCACTGTCACTTGCCTCGGTGCGCTTCCGGATTATGCGGAGGATGAGAAGACTCAGTTTGCGGTCTCCGGCGTTTTCACCGGCTACTACAACGAGCTTTGCTCCCTTGCCGAGGAGTATTATGACAACCTGACAGTCGAAATTCTTGATGACGAAGACGTCGTCTAATATCACAAATCGGAGGAAATTAAAATGCTCAGAATCAGTTTGCAGTTCTTTGCTCACAAAAAAGGTGTCGGTTCCACGAAGAACGGCCGTGACAGTGAGTCGAAGCGTCTTGGCGTTAAAAAAGCTGACGGACAGGCAGTCCTTGCCGGCAATATCATCGTAAGACAGAGAGGTACCAAGATCCATCCCGGCGTGAACGTGGGTCGCGGCTCCGATGACACTCTGTTTGCTCTCGTTGACGGAACAGTCAGGTTTGAGCACATTGCAGGCGGTCGCAAGCAGGCCAGCGTTCGCTGACTTCTGTTTGCAGCGGCTTTTGCCACTCAAAGAAACGAAAAAACTCCCGAAGGGGAGTTTTTTTATTTTTTTCGAAAAAGCACCTGCTTGTGATAAAAGCTGTAACAGCCCCGATACTTCGGTATCGTGGCTGTTTTCGGGATCACTCCATGTTTTTTCTGATGCTTTGAAGGGCATTTTTTTCAAGCCGTGACACCTGGGCCTGAGAGATCCCGATTTCGCTTGCGATCTCCATTTGAGTCTTTCCCTTGAAGAACCTCATGGCGATGATCTTTTTCTCACGATCTCCCAGCTTTTTAAGAGCCTCCCTCAAAGCGATGTCCTCAAGCCACGCATTGTCGTCACTTGAGGGGTCTCTTATCTGATCCATCACATAGACTGCGTCGGAGCCGTCGTTGTAGACCGGGTCATAGAGGGATACCGGGTCGGCTATCGCCTCAAGTGCCGCCTCCACGTCGGAACATTTTTCACCCAGTTTTGCCGCCACCTCCTCGGTGGTCACCTCCCGCAGGGTCTCTCTTTGAAGCTCCTCCCTTGCTTGAAGGGCACGGTAGGCAAGATCTCTCACCGAGCGGGAAATGCGAATTGAATTGTTGTCCCTCAGGTACCGGCGTATCTCACCGATTATCATGGGCACAGCGTAGGTGGAGAACTTCACGTCAAGCTCCGTGTTGAAATTGTCGATGGCCTTGATAAGACCGATGCATCCCACTTGGAACAGGTCGTCGGCGTTCTCGTTTCTGCCGCTGAAGCGCTGTATTATGCTGAGTACAAGCCTGAGATTCCCGTCTATAAGTGACTGACGGGCGGCCTTGTCCCCTTTTCTTGCTTTGATGAGAAGCTCTTTTTTCTCCTCCTGTGACAGTGTCTTCAGCTCCGCCGTGTTGATCCCGCAGATCTCCACCTTCCCGAAATACATCGCCTCACCCTTTCTGTCTTACTTACGGTAAGTATTGACTTGAAAGGGTGGTTCTTATGCAGTGGCGGAGGGTGGGAATCTTTGCTATTTCAGTATCCGCGGCATCTTGTCCATCATGTTCCAAACGGCGATACCGTAGCCTTTTTTAGGGTCGGAAACGAAAACGTGGGTGACGGCTCCGATGAGCTTTCCGTCTTGGATGATGGGACTTCCGCTCATCCCTTGGACGATGCCGCCGGTATTCTCAAGAAGCCTTTTGTCGGTGACTTCGACGACGAAATTTTTTGTCTCTCCTTTTTCAAGCTTCACCTCCGACACCTTCACCGAGTATTCACTTGTCCCCTCTGTTCCCACGGTGCATCTCACGGTGGCTTCCCCCTCGCTGACGTCCGTTTCACTTGCCACGTCCACCGGGATGAGGTCGGTGCCTTCGGATATCTCGGCACCGAAGATACCGAAGATACCGCTGTCGGTATTGGAAACGAGAGTGCCCGTTTTACCGGGGAGAAAGGTGCCCTTAAGTTCCCCCGGAGTGCCGGCTATCCCCTTTTCAACACCGGTGATATCCACCCGGCAGACCACCCCTTTCTTAAGTTTCATCGGCATTCCCGTCACCGGGTCCCCGATACTGTGACCAAGTCCTGCGAAGGCTCCCGTTTTCGGAAGTATGAAGGTGACGGTGCCGATGCCCGCCGTGCTGTCTTTTACCCAGATGCCCGCCTTGTATTTTCCGTCGGTCAGACTCAACTCCGGCTTCAGTCTCACCGTTACCGCATCCTCACCCCGTCGGATACTCACCGCAAGGTCGGCACCGTTTGAGCCTTCTATCACGGAAATGAAGTCCTCCACCGTGTCCGTTTTTACTTGATCTACCGAGATAATAACGTCATTTTCACGAATACCGGCGGCAGCTCCCGGATTCTTTGCCCCGCATTCGGTGTCAACGTCGGAAAAGCCCACGACGGAGATGCCCTCCGAGTAGAGTTTGACACCGAAGGGCATCCCTCCGAGACAGACGGTATCATTTTTCGCCACAGCGAAGTTTTTTTCATTTTTTTGAACTTCTCCCACCTGCGCCGACACCGACTGAGGCAGGATTGTCAATAATATAAGTGTTATTACCGCGGCGACAGCCGCAGTACGTCCTCTGTCTTTTTTCATGCTTTCTCCTTGATGCTCCATCACTTGTTGTTCGAGTTTAATTTGCTCAGATATTTGGGATGCTATGAGTAACAAATTTGCTTGCAAAATCAAGTTTTTGGAATGAGAGCGAAAAAACAAAATAAAATATCGGAAGAGAGCCTCGTCGGTGCCGGATTTAACAACTCTTTTAATAATAATATTAGCGCAACTTATTGAAATAACGGGCGAGATGTGGTAAAATGGTATCTGTAAAGTTGTAACTTGCCGCGAAAAAGCGGAGAATTTGAGAGGTGAGAACGATGCCGGTGTGGCTTGAGGAGATTTTCGACAGCATACAGAGGACCTTTTCAACGATGAGCTTCGTTGATTTCGTTGATATCGCCAGCGTGACTGTTGTGCTTTACTTTGCCTACAAATTCGTCAGGGACAGAAGAGCGGGAAAGCTTGCTCTCGGCGTCCTTTTGATAATTGCGATCCTGGCGGTGACTAAGATTGCGGATCTGCACACGATGCAATTCATCTTTTCAAACTTTCTTCAGGTGGGCCTTGTCGCCCTTGTCGTGGTGTTCCAGCCGGAGCTGAGATCTCTCCTTGAAAAGGTGGGAGGATCCTCCATCAACGGCATCAAAAGTTTTTCAGGCTCCAAGGATCAGGACGTGATGTCCGATGCCATCGATGAGGTCTGCCGTGCGGTGGCGGATATGTCGGCAACAAGGACCGGGGCGCTGATAGCTTTTGAGAGGACCACCAAGATCGGTGAGTACTCCGCCACCGGAACAGTCATCGATGCCTCGGTGAACGCCATGCTCATCAAGAACCTTTTCTACAACAAGGCGCCTCTCCATGACGGTGCGCTGATAGTGAAGAAGGATCGGATCTATGCGGCGGGATGCGTCCTGCCACTGACTACCCAGGATACTATCAGCAGGGATCTGGGAACGAGACACCGCGCGGCAGTGGGTCTTACGGAGAATTCCGATGCCCTCGTGGTGGTGGTATCGGAGGAGACCGGCACGGTCTCCTACGCATACGAGGGAAAGCTCGTCTCCGGCTGCAATGATCAGACATTGAGAGAGGTGTTGCGTGAGAAGTTGATACCCCACAGTGTCAAGGCGGTCATCAGAGCAAAGAGCCGTCTTTCAAAGAATAAAAACATCAAGGTGAGAGAGAAGCCCGACGGCGGCTTTTCGAAATGATCCTTCGGAAGGGAGAATGTTATGGCGGACAATAACGGAACCGAGAAAAAAGAAGCCGGCATCGTGACGGATAACGGCGCTCTTGACGGAAAGATACCAAGCGGGACGGAAAAAGCAAGCGGAGCCGACACTCCACCGGAGGAAAGCGGTACCTTCCGTGACGGGGAGGGTGTCGGCGTGAAGTCCTCGGTAAAAAAGAAGATACTGGGAGTAGTACCGGTGATAGTCTGTGCGATCCTCGCGGTGATGCTCTGGTACTACGTTATCCAGGTAGATAACGACAGCTACGAGGAGACCTTTTCCGGAGTCACCGTGGAGCTTGCCGGCACAAATGAGCTTCAGGACAGGAAAGGGCTCTTCGTCTACAGCGGCTACAATTACACCGTCAACATCACCGTAAGCGGCAAAAAAACGGTGATCAGCAAGTACTCCGCAAATGACATCAAGGTCACAGCCGACCTGTCTCACATCGGTGCGGCAGGTAAGTACGACGTGGCTCTGTCCACGACTCTTCCGTCCGGAATGTTCTTCGTGAGAAGCGACTTCGATACCGTCAGTGTCTTCGTGGACGAAAAAGCCCAGGTGACTCTACCCGTCAAGGTGGCGGTGGTGGGCATCACCAAGAGCGGAGAACTCGACTACGGAGATCCGGAGCCGGAGATCACCGACGTGGTGGTGACGGGACCCAAGACGGAGGTGGCTCTTTTGGACCATGCCGTCGTGAACGTGGATCTCAATTCCGCCGGTATCATAGAAAAAACGGTGGAGACCGTCAGAACTCTCAATGCGGTCTCAAACCAGGGCGACACGGTGAACAATCCCTACCTCCAGTTCTCGAAAAAGGAAGTCAAGGTGAAGATACCGGTCTTTGCCACCAAGGAAGTGCCCCTTGTCTGCAGCTTTGAGTACGGCTATATGAACGCCGATAACACCGAGATCACGGTGTCTCCCGCCAAGGTGATGATAAAAGGCGAGCCCTCGGTGATCTCAAGGATCTCAAATATCAACGTGGCTACCTTCAACGAAAAGACAGTCATCGATAACGTGAAGACCTTCACGGGTATCGAACTTCCGGAAAGCGACAGCTACAGTTACGTGGATGAGTCCACCGTCAATGTGACGGTGAAGCAGGTGGGGACTGCCACCAAGAACTTCATCGTCTCGAATATCGAGGTGGCAAGCGGCACCAACAGCATTGAGATCTCCGACAGGCAGATCAACGTGCGCTTAAGAGGTCCCGAGGAGGCACTCTCCCAGCTTACTTCTGCCGATATCAAGGTCACCGCAAGCGTAGCTGACTACGCATCGGGCTCCGGTAAGGTATCGGTCCCCGCCACGGTGGAGGTCATCGGAAAGAAGCTTGAGGGAGTCTATGACGTGTACCTGAACGGCACTCCCTACAGCGTCAGTGTCGTGATCTATTGATGAAAAGCAGAGAGATCGAAGTCATCGTCTCCGCGGTCAAGATCCCCCTTGGCGGCGGTGACGGCGATGCGATAGAAAAAGCGAAGCGGAAGCTCTTTCGGATACCGGGAGTGGATACGGTCACGGATCTCTCGGTCTACAAGAAGTCCGTGGACGCAAGGAAGAAAAACAACATCACCTTAGTCTACTCCGTCAGTGCCCGGTGTCGGGTCACCGACGGGGGACTTGAAAGATTGAGGGAGAACTCGGTCAGAATAAAAAACACGGAGCCCTTCAAGGTAGAGCCGGGATCGGAGCCTCAACGGGGCAGAACGGTCGTGGTGGGATTCGGTCCTGCGGGAATGTTCGCATCTCTTCTCCTTGCGGAGATGGGTTACCGTCCTCTCGTTCTTGAGAGGGGAGCGGACGTGGACGAAAGATGTCGCGCGGTGGAGCTTTTCAAAAACGGCGGTCCCCTTGATACCGAGAACAACGTTCAGTTCGGAGCGGGGGGAGCCGGAACCTTTTCCGACGGAAAACTCACCACACGCATCGGTGACCCCCTGACGTCGAAGGTGCTTGAGACATTCCTTGAGATGGGTGCTCCCTCGGACGTGGTCACAAAAGCGAAGCCCCACATCGGAACGGACGTGCTTCGGGATGTGGTGAAGAATTTCGACCGCAGGATAAGAGAGCTTGGAGGCGAGATACGCTACAACACCAAGGTCACCTCCGTTGACTCGGGCAAGGTAGTCACAGGGGACGGCGATATCGCCGCATCGGCGGTGATACTTGCGGTGGGACACAGCGCAAGGGATCTCTATTTGACCCTCTTTGGAAGCGGATTTGCCATGGAAGCGAAGCCTTTTTCCGTGGGTGTCAGAATAGAACATCTCCAACGGGATATCGATCGCGCCATGTATGGTGACGAGGCTCTCTCTGAGATCCTCGGCCATGCGGAGTATTCTCTGTCCCGAAGAAAGGGCGACAGAGGCGTCTACTCCTTCTGCATGTGCCCCGGAGGAGAGGTGGTCACCGCCGCATCGGAGACGGGAGGCGTGGTCACCAACGGAATGAGCAACAGAAAAAGAGACGGAAAAAACGCCAATGCCGCCATTGCGGTGTCGGTCTTGAAGGATGATTTCGGGGGAGACCCCATGAGAGCCATCGAATTCCAAAGAAGCCTCGAAAGAGCGGCTTTTGCCGCCGGAGGTGGTGACTACTCGGCACCGATCCAGACCTTCGGACGGTTCCTTTCCGGTCGGTCGGGCTTTGATATCGGGGATGTGAGTCCAACTTACGGCGGCGGACGGGTCATGGGAGCCGATCTTTCCTCATTACTTCCCGACTTTGTCACCTCCATGCTGAAAGAGGGCATCACCGCCTTCGGCGGTGAGATAAAAGGCTTTGACGGTGATAGGATCCCTTTGACGGGTTTTGAGACCAGAACTTCGGCACCTCTCAGGATATTGAGGGGAGAGGATCTTTGTGCCGTCGGTCACGACGGCATCTACCCCTGCGGCGAGGGAGCGGGCTATGCCGGAGGGATCGTCAGCGCCGCAGTAGACGGCATGAGAGTTGCGTCTGCCGTTATAAGACGATTTGCTCCCGCCGACAGGTAGAAAGGACAGTTATGAAGCAGACTGCAAAAGTGATCGGTGTTACGAATGGACGTGCCACGGTGGAAGTGGAGAGGCGGACCATGTGCGACGGATGTCACAAAAACTGTGACGGTGACTGCGCGATGTACCGCATCTTCGGCGGTGACCGAAGCTTCAGAGTGGAAGCGAAAAACGGTGCGGATGCATCCGTGGGTGACACCGTTACGGTGGAGACTCCCGATGGGAACGTGACTCTCGGCGCATTTATTTGTTTCCTTTGCCCGATACTGGTGGCTTTTGGGGTCTGGTTCGTGTTTTCAAGATATCAAAGCGGTCCGGTTTCCACCCTTGCGGCGGTGGCATCCTTCGTTTTGTATTTTTTGGGACTTGCCCTTTTTGAAAAACTGAGAAAAAAGAAAAAAGAACAGTTTGTGATAACTGAGATAGTACGGAGCGTTAAGAGCGATGCTTGATCATTTGAACAGAAACTTTGCGGCGAGGCTTTCCTCAAGGGAGTTTTCCGCCGACGAAGATATTTTAGCTCTGTCCCGAAGTCTTGACCTGACCCCCGCTTGCGGTGCGCTGCTTAAACTGAGGGGGCTTGGGGACACGGACAGCGCGCGCCGCTTCATTGAGAAGCGGGACGAGATGCTCTACGATCCGTTCCTTATGAAGGATATGAGAGAGGGAGCCGAAGCGATACTTCGGGCGGTGGAGTCCCATTCGAGGACCGTCATCTACGGCGACTATGACGTGGACGGAGTCACCTCCGTCTGCATCCTTTTTTCCTATCTTTCCTCCATCGGTGCCGACGTGGGATACTTCATCCCCGACCGGTTGAAGGACGGCTACGGTGTCGCCCCCGATGCACTGAAAAAACTTGCGGATGAGGGGTGGAAAACGGTGATCACCGTGGACACCGGTATCACCGCAGCAGATGAGGCGCTCCTTGCAAGGGAACTTGGCATGGAGATGATAGTGACGGACCACCACGAGTGCCGTCCGGTACTCCCGGATTGCATTGCGGTCATCGATCCGAGACGTCCCGACTGCCCCTACCCCTTCAAGGATCTCGCCGGAGTGGGCGTTGTGTTCAAGCTCCTTTGCGCCATGGAATCCCTTCGCTTTCCCGATGACAGCCTTTCGGACTGTGTCAAGAGGATAGCAATGAGGTACTGTGACCTTGCGGCGATAGGTACTGTGGCGGACGTGATGCCGGTCAGAGATGAGAACAGGCTGATAGTCAGCCTCGGCCTTCAAATGATGAGTACCTCTCCAAGACCTGCCGTAGAGGAGCTTTTGAACGCCGTTTCGGCGGACTCCCCGAAGAAAAAAGAAAAAAGAAAGATAACCTCCGGCATCATCGGCTTCACATTAGCTCCCAGGATCAACGCAGCCGGAAGGATAGAGAACGCATCAACCGCAGCAAGACTCTTTCTCTCGGAGGACAGAAACGAGACTGTCCGCCTTGCATCGAGGCTCTGTGAGATCAATAGGCAGAGACAGGAGCTTGAGAACCGGATGACCGAGGAAGCGTTTCGAAAGATCTCCGAGGATCCGGAACTTCAAAACGACCCCGTCATCCTTCTTGACGGAGAGACTTGGCACCACGGTGTCATCGGCATCGTGGCATCCAGAGTGACGGAGCAGACCGGAAAGCCCTCGATCCTCGTCTCTTTTGAGGGGGACGGCAACACCGGCGCCGGAGACGACGTGGGAAAAGGTTCCGGCCGCAGTGTAGAGGGCTTCGATCTCGTGGGGGCACTTACATACTGTGAGGATACTTTGGTCAAGTACGGCGGCCACAAATTGGCGGCGGGTCTCACCGTGAAAAGAGAAGACCTTCCCGCCCTTCGGAAAAAGCTGTGCGAATTTGCCGCTGCCCAACTTGATCCCGATACGAAGGCTCACAAGGTGACGGCGGATCTTGAACTTGAGGCGGAGGATGTCTCCATGGCACTTTGCGAGGAGCTTGAGCTGTTTGAGCCCTTCGGAGTTGCGAACCCGGTGCCGGTGTTCCTGATGAGAGGGGCGACCCTCAAGACCGTGACCCCCATCGGTCAGGGCAAGCACCTTCGCATCACCCTTGAAAAAAGCGGTGTCACCTTCGCGGCGGTGTTTTTCAGAATGACTCTTCAAGCCCTTGATATCTTCCCCGGAGACAAGGTGGACGTGATCTTCAATCTTGCGGTCAATGAGTTTTCCGGAAGGCGGACGGTGCAGCTCACTTTGAGGGATGTTGCTCTGTCAAAGGAGTTTTTTGACCGTGAGATCTCGGAGCGTGAGCGGTTTTCCTCCATCCTTGAGGGTACCTTCGATCCATCAGACCTTACCGAAGGCGAGAAACGCGCTACAGTGCCCGCCAGAGCCGATTTTGCGGCACTTTACAACCTGCTGAGACGTCAGATACGCATGGGCCATGAAGAGCTCACCGTAAGGGCTGTTTCGAACCTCCTGACGGAGGAGGGACACCCCTGCGGCTATGTGAAAGTGAAGACTATGATACTGGTCTTCAGAGAACTGAATCTCTTGGGTGCCGATGAATGCGACGGAGAGAGGGAGTGCTATCGGTTCAAGTACGTCTTCACAAAAGACAAGACGGATCTTGAAAGATCGGGCATTTTGAAAAAGGTCAAAAGCTGCGTCTTTTCCGAGAGATGAGGACCCTGCCGTCATGAGGCGACAAAGCGGGCGGCAAATGCCGACGCGAAAAAGAAAATAACAGAAAAGCAAAAAGAAGAAAAACGGTAAAAACAAAAAACTGACAGGTGAGAGAATGAACAAAGACATTCGCCCCGAGGATCGGGGACCCAACATCGACAAATTGCTTTCCCTTCTTGAGAGCAGTGGGAAGCATTACGACATCGAAAAGATCAAAATGGCGTTCGAGTACGCCGCTGTAATGCACGACGGGCAGTTTCGCAAGACGGGAGAGCCCTACATCATCCACCCCATCGCCGTAGCGGAGATAGTGGCGGCACTTGGCCTTGACACCGACTCCATCTGCGCCGCCTTCCTTCACGACACTGTGGAGGACTGCTCCGACAAGACCAGCCTTGAGGAACTGAGGCGACTGTTCGGCGCGGAAGTGGCGATGCTTGTGGACGGACTGACGAAGATGGAGGACATCAACATCGTCGACAAGGAAGAGGCTCACATGGAGAACATCCGCAAGATGCTTCTCGCCATGTCGAAGGATATCAGGGTCATCTTCATCAAGCTCTGCGACCGGCTCCATAACATGAGGACCCTTGAGGCAAAAGAGGAGAACAAGAGGCGGATGACCGCCCTTGAGACGATGCACGTCTACGCCCCCCTTGCCCACCGTCTCGGAATGCAAAGGGTGAAGCAGGAGCTGGAGAACCTTGCCCTCGCCTACCTTGACCCCATCGGATACAAGGAGGTCAGCAGTCACATCGAGGAAAAATACGGTCAGAACATCGACTTTATCGACAAGGTGCGGGCGTACATTTCGGTAAAACTGGATGAGTATGACATCAACTACACGCTGGAAGGCCGCGTTAAGACCGTCTACAGCATCTATAGGAAGATCTACAACCAGAATAAGAGTTTCGATGAGATCTACGATTTCTACGCACTGAGGATAATCGTGGATACTGAACTGGAATGTTACACGGCGCTGGGCATCATTCACGAGCTCTACAAGTCCGTTCCGGGGCGTTTTAAGGACTATATCTCCACCCCGAAACCCAATATGTATCAGTCTCTTCACACCACCGTCATCGGACGTGACGGCATCCCCTTTGAGGTCCAGATCAGGACAAGGGAGATGCATCACGTGGCTGAGTACGGTGTTGCCGCCCACTGGAAATATAAATCCGGAGAGCAGAGCCGTGGGGAGATCGATGAGAAGCTGAAGTGGATCTCCCGACTTCTCGACGTGGAGAACGAGGCTATCGATCCGGACGACTTCATGCACGCTCTCAAGATCGATATCTTCCACGATGAGACCTTCGTCTTCACCCCGAAGGGTGACGTTATTGCCCTGCCTCAAGGCTCCACCATCATCGACTTCGCCTATGCTATCCATTCTCAGGTGGGCAACAGGATGATAGGAGCCAAAATAAACGGCATGATAGCTCCCATTGACAGAGTTCCTCAAAACGGCGAGATCGTGGAGATACTGACCTCTCAGGCATCGAAGGGACCCAGCCGTGACTGGTTGAAGATAGTGAAGACGGGGGAGGCCCGCAACAAGATCCGTCAGTGGTTCAAAAAGGAAAAGAGAAGCGAGAATATCGAGCTTGGACGGAGCGACATCGAAAAGGAGATAGCCAAGTGCGGAAAAGGCGCAAGTGAAGCCCAAAAGGAGGAGATCATCGCCAACATCGCCCAGAGAGTGGGGATGCATGAGCCGGACGATCTCTGCAACGCCATCGGCTACGGCGGGCTTGCGGTCAGCAAGATTGCACAGAAGATAAAGGACGAATTCGATCGGATAGTGAAGCCCACTCAGCCGGAGGAAACTCTGACGGAGCCGGAGCAGGTGGTGACAAAGCAGCCCAAGAACATCAGATCCGACAGCGGAATCGTCATTGACGGTCAGAGCGGCTACCAGGTGAAGTTCGCCAAGTGCTGCAACCCGCTTCCGGGTGATGCGGTCATCGGCTTCATCACCAAAGGCTACGGGGTCTCCATCCACAAAAGGGACTGCCCCAATGTGGTGGCGGGAATGCAGAAGGAGGAGTTCTTCCAGCGCTGGATACCGGCGGAATGGGATGCATCGGCAGGCGCCAAGAACGACGGCGGAGTATTTGAGGCGATGATCCAGGTGAGAGCGGAGAACAAGACGGGACTTCTTGCCCTTGTCACCCAGGCTCTTGCGGATATGAAGGTCTCCATTACTCAGATCAATACAAAGAGCCGCACCGACGACGAGATGGTACTGAGCCTCGGTATAGGATGCAAGAACACCGACCACTACGATTCGATAGTGTCAAGACTCAGGGGCATCGACGGAGTGATCGATGTCATAAGGGGCTTTAATTGAGATTAAGGAACGGGTATTATGATAGCGATATTGCAGAGAGTAAAAAGGGCTTGTGTGTCGGTGGACGGCACAGTGGCGGGCTCTTGCGGGAAGGGCTTTCTCATCCTTCTGGGAGTTGCCGAGGGGGACGATCTGAGAGACTGCGAGCTTCTTGCCGCAAAGATATCAAAACTCAGAGTCTTCACCGATGAGAACGGCAAGATGAATCTGTCGGTGAAAGATATCGGCGGAAGTATTTTGGCAGTGCCCAATTTCACTCTTCTTGCCTCCTATAAAAAGGGTAACAGACCGGATTTTATGAGCAGTGCTCACCCCACCGTCGCAAAGCCTCTTTTCGAGGCGTTCTGCGAGCTTTTGGCGGGAGAGGGTATTCCGGTGGAGCGGGGCGTTTTCGGCGCCGATATGGCGGTGGAATTGGTCAATGACGGCCCCGTTACCGTCCCAATGGACAGTAAGGTGCTGAGAGGGGGAGAAAAATGAGGCTCACGGTGAGAGGGGATCTGAATTCCTTCTACGCCCAGACGCTCTGCCTGATCTATTTTCCCGGAGCACGGTTCTCGGAAAAACGGGAGGATGACGGCACCTTTGCGGAGGTGGCCCTCCAAAAAGACGGTGACAGGTGCTTTTGCGACGTGACCCTCGGTGAAAACGGGAGGGTGGCTCACGGCAGCTTTGCATCGGACGGAAGTGACCCACTCTTCGGAACGCCGCTGTTCGAAAAAGCGGTGGTTGCCAAGGCGTTTCTCCAAGCGGGAGAAAAGCTCTTCGGTTTTCTTCCCCCGTGGGGGATACTGACCGGTGTTCGCCCGTCGAAACTCGTCATGGCGGACATGGAAAGGGGCATGGGAGAGGATGATTGCCGAAGAAAATTGGAAAACTGCTTTTCGGTGATGCCGGAGAAGGCAAAACTTGCGGTGGAGGTGGCTCTTGCGGAAAAGGAGCTGATGACCCCCGACCTTCGGAAAAAATGCAGCTTTTACATCGCCATCCCCTTCTGCCCGTCAAAATGCAGTTACTGTTCCTTTGTCTCCTTCACGTCGAAGAAACTGCTGTCCCTGATCCCCGAATACCTTGAAATATTAAAGGGAGAGATACGGCGAAAAGCGGCACTTATAAAGCGCCTCGGTATTGAGGTCTCCTGCATCTATATCGGCGGCGGAACGCCGACGGTGTTGACGGAAAGGGAACTGTCTGATCTTCTTTCCACCGTCTCCGAGTGCTTTGACGTCTCATCCCTTGACGAGTTCACTCTTGAGGCGGGACGTCCCGATACCATAACTGAGGAAAAACTTAAAGTCGCCCTTGCAAACGGAGTTACCCGTATCAGCGTGAATCCCCAGACTTTGGATGACAACCTGCTTGAGTCCTTGGGAAGGCGGCACACCGCAGATATGTTCTTCAAAGCCTTTGAAGCGGCGAGAAATGTCGGTATCCCCTCGGTGAATATCGACCTTATCGCGGGACTTCCGGGGGATACCTTCGAAAGTTTCGCTTCAACCGCCGACCGGATAGCGGCGCTCGGGGCTGAGAACGTGACGCTCCACACCTTCTGTGTGAAGCGCTCGGCGGAGCTGAGACACTCCGGGGAGGACGTCTTTTCAAGCGTGGATGCCGAGGCGGCACGTTCCGTCCGCTACGGATACGATACCTTCGTTGCCTCGGGGCTTCGCCCCTACTATATGTACCGGCAGAAGAATACTGTGGGCAACCTTGAGAACACCGGCTACTCACTTCCCGGTCATGAAGGCATCTATAACATCATAATGATGGAGGAGTACCACACCGTTTTTGCGGTGGGCGCCTCCGCAGTTACCAAGATAGTAAAATACTCACCGGAAGGAAAGCGGGATCTGCTTCGTATCTTCGAGAACAAGTATCCCTACGAGTACATCTCGGAAAAGACCGGATGCGACCCATCCCTGCTTGATGCCCGGTTTGAAGGTGACGTTTTGAAGTTTCTGAATTCATGACGTCTTTTGGGGTGGAAAAATGAAACTTATCGAAAAAATACCGATTGCCACCGATGAAGCGAGAGAGCTGGTTCTTGAGTGTGAGAGGGAAGTGTCGGCGGAACTTGAGACTCTGACGGAGGACACCCTTTCAAAAAATAACAGGCTGATCACGCTTTCCGGTCCTACCTGCAGCGGAAAGACCACTGCGGCGGAAAAACTCTCCGATGCCATCGAAAAAAAGGGCTACCGTGCCACCGTCATCTCCCTTGACGATTTTTTCAAAGACGGTCTTCGGGGAATGAAGAACGTGAACTACGAAAGCGCCGATGCCATCGATCTTGACTGCTTTCATGACTGCGTTTGCGGACTGTTTTCGGACAGTGCCGTAAAACTGCCGAAATATGATTTCAAAAGTGGGAGACGAAGCGGATACGTCGAATACCTGCCCCGAAAAAACGATATATTTATCTTTGAGGGCATCCAAGCCACCTATCCGGAGCTGACTGCGGCATTTGGGGACTTGCTCCACACGTCGGTATTTATCAGCGTTGCCAGGGATTGCTCCGTCATGGACACCGTTTTTTCGAAGAACGAGATCCGACTTGCAAGAAGGATAGTTCGGGATGCACGGGTGAGAAATACCGGCGTTGCCGAAACATTGTCTCTTTGGAAAAACGTGAGGCTGAATGAGGAGCAGAGTATCTTTCCCGCCGCAAAACGGGCGGACGTCACCGTGAACTCCCTTCTCGGCTACGAGGTCATGTTCATCGGAGGGCTTCTTCTGCCTCTTATCGATCGGGAGATGGGGGCGACCGGCGATCTTTCGGAGCTGTCGGATCTTTACGGACGGCTTGAAAAGGTGCGCTGTCCTCTCATAACGGAGGATATGATCCCTCGCGATTCCCTTTTCAGGGAATTCATCGGATAAAACAAGGATTATTACGGAGAATACTATGGACAATAAAAAGAGAGATAATACCGCCCCCGTGAAGGCAAAGGACAACAAGAAGCTGTTCTTTTCGGGAGTTATCGTGCTGACTGTCGCCAATATCCTGGTGAAGGTCATCGGCGCATTCCTCAAAGTGCCCCTCCAGAGGCTTTTGGAGGACGAGGGCATGGGGTATTACAGCGCCGCCTACGACATCTACACGTGGTTCTACATGATCTCAACGGCGGGTCTTCCCGTTGCCGTCTCCATCATGATATCCGGAAGCCGTGCCGAGGGTCGTTTCAAGGATGCGAAGAAGATATTCAAAGTAGTCTTCGCCATCTTCTGCACTGTGGGCTTTGTGGGAATGTCGGTAATGATCCTCTTTTCAAGGGGCTTTGCCGCGCTTTACAGTCTGCCCGATGCCAGATGGTGCATAATAGCCGTTGCGCCCACTCTGTTCTTCATCTGCATCGCCAGTGCCTTCAGAGGCTATTTCCAGGGCTATCAGAACATGGTGCCCACAGCCATCTCCGAGGTGATCGAAGCGGTGGGAAAGCTGACACTGGGCATCTTATTTGCCACCTACGCGCTTAACAAAGGCTACAGATTTCACATCGTTGCAGCCTTCACTCTCGTTGGACTTGCGGTGGGATCCGCCTTCGGAATGCTCTACCTGATCATAAGAAAGATCATCTTCAATCGGGAGGAGGCATCCTACAACGCCGCGCTGAACGTTGTGGCGGATGACAACTACGCAACGCCGACGAAACTGATCGTGAAGAACCTTCTCTTCATCGGCATCCCGATAACTCTCAGTGCCTCGGTCATGAGCTTTACCAACGTCATCGACGGAATGATACTGTCATCCCGACTTCAGTCCCTCGGCTACAGCACCTCCGAGGTCTCCGCCAAATTCGGAAATTACAAGACACTCGCTGTGACGCTCTTCAATCTGCCGCCATCACTGATCTACCCCATCACCGCATCGATAGTTCCGGTGCTCTCGGCGGCGGTAGCGGGAAAAAAGGAGAAGCTTATCGCAAGTACCATGGAGAGCTCTCTGAGGGTCTGCTCCTTGATCTCCCTCCCCTGTGCCTTCGGGCTGTCGGCGCTGTCCTATCCGGTGCTCAGCCTCCTTTTCACCGATGACTCCGCAAGGATGGCGGCACCTCTTCTCAGTGTGCTTGCGCCCTCCATTTTCTGCCTTGCAATGCTGTCGGTGACGAATTCTTTCCTGCAGTCTCATAAGTACCAAGTATTTCCAATCATCTCGATGGTGGCGGGAGCTGCGGTGAAGCTTCTTTCAAGCTATTTTCTCATCGGTACCCGTGGCATCGAAATGTACGGCGCTCCCATAGGTACGTTCCTTTGCTACCTCACTACCATGCTTCTCAATTTCGTTTTCGTGGCAAAGAAGATCGGCTATGTGCCGAAAATAGGTCGCATTTTCGTGAAGCCCTTTGTCTCCGCCGTTATCTGTGCCCTTGCCGCCTACGGTTGTGACAGGCTTCTCCTTGAAGTGCTTCCGGTGCCCGACAAGGTGATCACCCTTCTCTCGGTCTGCTTTGCGGCAGTGGTCTACTTGGTCTGCATCGTCCTTTTGAAGGCGGTGTCCGCATCAGATATTAAACTGCTTCCCAAGGGTGAAAAGATAGCAAGCGTGTTGGCAAAGAAACATATTATCAGTTGAAAACCGAGTCGCTTTTGCGATTTTGACGGGGAAAACGCAAAAAAACGCCTCAAAATTAGGATTTTTGAACATTTTTTTTGAAAAACACTTGCAAAGAGCGACTTATGATGGTATAATGACCTTGTCAAAAAAACTGCTAAAGCAGAAAGTGATTGAAAGGATCAGAACCATGAATAAAACTCAACTTATCGAAGTAGTAGCAAGCAAGACAGATCTTAAAAAGAAAGATGCAGAAGCAGCAGTAGCAGCAACATTCGCAGCAATCGAAGAAGCACTCGCAGCAGGCGAGAAGGTTCAGCTTATCGGCTTCGGTTCTTTCGAAGTTAAAGAAAGAGCTGCTCGCACCGGCCGCAACCCCGCTACCGGTAAGACTATCGAGATCGCAGCTTCCAAGTACCCCGCATTCGTTGCAGGTGCTCCTCTCAAAGCAAAGATCAACAAATAAGTTAGTTAATATTGATGAAGTTCGTGGGGAGTGTGCTCGTGTTACGCTCCCCCATTTCATTGTTGCTTCGGCACTTCATTTGCCCGACGTCCGCCGGTTCGCCGGCACAAAGGAAGACCGATCTTTCCCCGTCATCATCCCGCCGAGGGAGCGACCGCAAAAAAGATTAGTCGTCGTGCGCTGGCGTGAAATAACGCTAACATCGGCACGTATTTCTTCCGTGTTCATCTGCGGTGGAATGATCCTTTTCCTCTTCGCAGTTCTGCTTTGGTAAATAACCGGCAGCATCGGCTGTCACAAAATAATGATGCGGCAATGCCGCAGGTGGTAATATGAGACTTGACAAATTTTTGAAGGTATCCAGAATAATCAAGCGCCGTACCGTGGCAAACGAGGCCTGCGACACGGAGCACGTCACCGTCAACGGAAGAAAGGCGAAGGCCTCCTATGACGTCAAGGTGGGGGATACCGTTGAGATAACCTTCGGCGAGAGGACTTTGCGTTTCGCGGTTCGGGAAGTACTTGAACACGTTGGAAAGGACGAGGCATCCTCAATGTACGAGATACTGCCGTAAGTAATAGTTCGAAATCTCCCCGCATATCATGCTTTAGATGATGTGACGGAGGGGATAATTTGGACATTTCCGAAAGACCTAACAATATCGTTTTGAAAGACCGACGGGAAGCTATGCTTACCGGGATCTTTGACGTTGTGTCCTTCACCGACGGCGAGATATCCATGACCTGCCGGACGGGAGGGCTGACTCTTGTGGGAGAAGAGCTCAAGATCGACAGATTCGACAGTGATTCGGGAGAGCTTTCGGTCGTCGGAAATATCGGCGGCGTATTTTACCTTGACGGCGCAAGGGGCAAAAAAAGAAAAAAGGACCGAGGCATCGGCTGAGGCAGTGAACGTCTCGATGCTCGCCCTGACATGGGTGACCTTTCTTGCTTTTCTTTTGGGAATTATTCTCGGTGGGGTGTTCGATGCCGTTAAGATCCCCTTTTCTCTTTGGGTGCCGAAGGACGTTGCAAATAGAGATGAGCGACCCTACGGCAGAGTTCTTAAAAAGCGCTTTAGGGGCTTTCACGGGAGCCTCTCTCGGAATATCATGATCTCCCTTCGGGACGTAGTATTCTTTCTTATCTCGGGGATCGTCTTTTCCGTGTTTCTCTACCGGTTCAATTACGGCAGGTTCCGTTGGTTCATCCTTGCGTCTCTCTGCCTCGGCTTTTGGGTATTCAGGGTCACCGTAGGACGGCTCACAGGCCGTATTTCGGGGCTTCTCGCAAGGCTTTTGATCCTTGGGGTCAACATAGCACTGTGGGCGGCCATCGCCCCTTTAGAGCTGTTATGGAGGGCTGTCAGATACATTCTGATCATACCCGTCGGAAGGGCGGTAAAAAAGGCAGTTTTGCGCCGCCGCACAAGGACTACGGCGGACTTTATAAAAAACATTTCAAAGACGACGGTATCCTTCGGTGAGATTCGAAGAGACGGCCCGTCTTAAGAAAGGGGAAGTGAAAAATGAAAAAGAGTCTTCTCGGAACGGTGATCGTGGTGCTTTTTGTCTTCTTCTGCGTTCTCACTGTGGTGAAACTGCAGATAGATACCAACGTAAAGCTGGCTGAGGCGGAGCTGATCGAGGAGCAGAATCGGCAGATACAAGACGAGATCGATGCCATGCAGAATACTTTGGATCAGCCGAAGGACGAAAAATATTACGAGGACAAAGCAAGGGAGATGGTGAACCGTTATCTCCCGGAGGAGATCATCTTCTACAACGACCTTGCCAAATAAAAACTGCCCGTCGCCGCTTATGCGGTTTGACGGGCTTTTTGCCATCGGTCATTTTCAATCGAATTTTGTCTCGTACTTTTTCACATCGGTGATCTTCTTTCGGTTTTTCCTTCTTTTAACTGCCATAACAGCGGTCACTGCGGCAAATACCACCACGTAGAACGCCATTGCCACAAGGATGGCGATGCCGCTTGAAGCACTGCCTCGGATGAGCAGCACGAGAAAGAGATAGGCGACGGCGAGAATGAGAAAATTGATGCTGTGGGAGGCGAAGAAGGACAGTTTCTCCGACTTGTAGAGAGAAGTGGAAAGGGAGATGAGAAGGGACATTGCAAAGACCGCAAACACGGTTCCTGCGGTGGGGACCTTCACTTTGCCGTCCGATATCAGCCACGCCACAAGGTAGAGTGCCAGTACCGTTGGGGTGAAGATCGAGCAGGCTCTCGTTAAAAAACGTGACAGATTCGGTCTTTCTTTTTCATTCATCGTTTTCTCTCCTTTCGGTTTTTCTCCATTGTACCACATTTTTGCCGATGTTGCAACATTGAGACGGTATTTGCCGACTGTTTTTCGAAAAAAACGGATAATTATTCCGATATGATGTCAATTAGTTGGCGGAATTCGTTGACTTTCGCCGCCATTCATAGTATAATATAATATAATAATATTTCTGCCCACGGGTAGGATCGGAGGATCCAAAATATGTCAAGACATTCGGAGCGGGAAACGCTCATTTGCCTTTTGTATGAATACTCATTCCACGACGGCCTCTCCGCCGATGACTTTTTGAAAGCCAAGGCCGAGGCTATGACGGAGGATAATGACGGTGACGTTATCGGCGGTGATGTCAAAGGAGTTTCACCTGTTGTGTCCACTGCCGAGGGGGGCGTTGATGCCGAAGAAAACGGTGCCGTAGCATCGGACGTCTTTTCCGAATTTGTCAGGACCGCCTTCACCGGATGTGTCGCATCCGCCGGTGAGCTTGACCGCAGGATATCCGAGTTTTCCAAGGGATGGAAGGTATCCAGAATCTCAAGGATCGCAAAGAGCATCCTTCGCCTTGCGGTCTATGAGACGGTATTCACCGAGACTCCTCCCAAGGCGGTGATCAACGAGGCTGTGGAGCTTGCCAAGACCTACGATGACGAGCGTTCCGCCAAGTTCATCAACGGTATCCTCAACTCCTTTGCGAGAGCCGAGGGATACATAGCGGATACGAAGGGCGACGCCGCCGAAAAGAGCGGCGGCAACATTGCCGTGGATGGCTTGGCGGATCATGACTGACATCTTTCTCGCTTTCGACACCAGCAACTACACCACCTCGGTGGCGGCAGTTGACGGGGATATGACGGTGCTTCTTAACGGAAAGAAACTTCTTCCCGTGGCTGAAGGCCAAAGAGGACTGAGACAGAGCGATGCGGTGTTCCACCATACCGCCGCATTTGAGTTCGTTTCCGAAAAGATCAAAGAACTTCTTCGCGATCATCCCGCCGGGATCATCTGGGCGGTGGGCTCATCCTCCGCTCCGAGAGACAGTGAGGGCTCTTACATGCCCTGTTTTACCGTGGGAGAGTCCCTTTCATCGGTGGCGGCGGCGGTGCTTTCGGTGCCGCACTTCACATTCTCCCATCAGGCGGGACACGTTGCGGCGGCTCTTCTGTCATCGAATTCTACGGATCTTTTTGAAAAGGAATTTTTCGCCTTTCACGTGTCCGGAGGAACCACCGACATTTTGAAGGTCACCGGTTCCGGTGAAGGATTTTCAAAGATCGAGCGCATCGGCGGCACCCTTGACCTTAACGCGGGTCAGGTTATCGACCGCATCGGCGTCCTTATGGGACTTAAATTCCCGGCAGGAGCCGAGATGGAAAAACTCGCCGCCTCCTACAGCGGGAAGGTGCCGAAATACAGAAGCACCGTAAGGGGACTTGATTGCAACCTGTCGGGTATTGAAAACAAAGCTGCGGAGCTTTTTCGCAGAACGAAGGATGCCCCGCTGACCTCCGCCTTTGTTATCGGGGCGGTGACGGATGCGCTTGAGCTTTTGACACAAAATCTTCTTGAGTCCTATCCGAGCAGTGAGACGGTGTTTGCGGGAGGAGTCATGAGCTGTGGCGCCATCAAAAAGAGACTTTCGAAATATTCGAGCCGTTTTGCCCGTCCCGATCTTTCGTCGGATAATGGGGTGGGGTGTGCTCTTCTTACGAAGCTGAGATTCGGGGGAAATGATGTTTTACGATGATGCACCGGAGGAAATGAGATTTCCGAGACCCCTTTCGGTCAGTGAACTAAACAACTTCATAAAGCAGGTGTTCGACACGATCCCACAACTTAGAGACGTGGGCGTCCAAGGGGAGATATCGAATTTCAAATACCATGCGGCAACGGGGCACTTCTACTTTTCCCTGAAGGATGAGACCTCGGTGGTCAGAGCGGTCATGTTCCGCTCAAGTGCTCAAAACGTCAAGTTCCGACCGGAAAACGGAATGAAGGTCACCGTCTTCGGACGGGTGTCCACTTTTCCGAGGGACGGTCAGTACCAGCTATACGCCGAGTCCATGGAGCCCCTGGGAAAAGGTGCTCTCTACGTGGCATACGAGCAGTTAAAGGCGAAATTGTCCGCCGAGGGACTATTCGATCCCTCAAGAAAGAGACCCCTGCCGAGGTTTCCGAGGGCGGTTGGTGTCGTTACCTCACCGTCGGGGGCGGCGGTAAGGGACATTATCAATGTCATCACCAGACGTTGGAAGTACGCCGAAATCTGCGTTTGTCCCTGCCTTGTCCAGGGAGAGCGAGCCCCTTCGGACATAGTGAGGGCGATAGAATTTCTAAATCGAACCCATCGATGTGACGTTATCATCGCAGGCCGTGGCGGCGGTTCCATTGAAGACCTTTGGGCTTTCAATGACGAGAAGACTGTCAGAGCTATTGCGGCATCCGAGATACCGGTAATATCCGCTGTGGGACACGAGACGGACTTCACTCTCTCCGACTTTGCCGCCGACAGGCGGGCACCGACCCCATCTGCGGCGGCGGAATTGGCGGTGCCGGATGAAACGGAGATAAGATACCTTGTGGGAAATCTCTTTTCATCTCTCGTGTCCGCCGAGGAGCACGGGCTTGAGCGGAGGCGGCAAAGACTTGCCAAACTGTCCGAAGCGGCAGTGCTCAAACGACACGAGGCGACCTTTGAGATAAAAATGGACAGGGTCACGGATCTTCGCCGTCGGCTTGAGATGGCGGAGCAGACCATTGTTGGCAACAAGAGTGTTCTGTTCGCATCCAAAACGAGGATGCTTAATTCACTGAATCCCCTTTCGGTGCTTGAAAGAGGATACAGTGCGGTGTTTTCGGAGGATGAAAAACTTCTTAAGAGCACAGATGATGTGAAAGTCGGGGACTCGGTCACCGTTAGGGTCTCGGACGGACGGATATTTGCCAAGGTGACGGGAAGGGAGAGATCCACAGATGGAAGAAAAGAATGAGAAAATGAGCTTTGAAGCCTCGCTTTCGAGGCTTGAGGAGATAGTGGCGGAGCTGGAACGCGGCTCCTTGGAGCTTGAAAGGTCACTTACCCTCTTTGAGGAAGGGGTCACCCTTGTGAAAAGATGCGAGGGTGAGCTTGATGCCGCCATCAAAAAAGTGAAGCTATTGACTGAGGACGGTGAGAGTGATTTCAATCCCGCCGCCGAAGTCGGGATGTGAGGCGCTCGTGGAAGTAGGAAAAATAATTGCGGCAGATGCCGCTTTGGTTGAGGAATATCTTGAAAAGGTCACGTCACGGGATGTGATCGGAGAGGGCAAGCTGAGAGATGCCATGAGATACTCGCTGTTGGGCGGGGGAAAAAGGATACGTGCCGTTCTGGTGCTTGAGACCTGTCGTGCCTTCGGGAAGGATCCGAGGGAGTCGCTTGACTTTGCGGCGGCGCTTGAGATGATACAGTCCTATTCCCTGATCCACGACGACCTCCCCTGCATGGACGATGACGACATGAGACGGGGAAAGCCCTCCTGCCACAAGGCGTTCGGAGAGGCAACCGCTCTTCTTGCGGGAGATGCTCTTCTCACCTGTGCTTTCGAGAGAGCTGCATCCCATCCATGTGAAAAAGCGGCGGCTCTCGGTTGCAGAGTGCTGGCCCGTCTTGCAGGTCCTTTGGGTATGGCGGGAGGACAGCAGATCGACCTTGAGGGCTCAAGCACCGATCTTGCGGAACTTAAGCGGCTCCACAGCATGAAGACTGCGGCTCTGATAAAAGCGGCATCTCTGCTCGGACACGTAGCGGCTACCGATGGTGCCGGCGATGAGGGTGCCGTCGATGCCATTTCGGAGTACTGTGAGTGCATCGGTCTTGCTTTTCAGATAAGAGACGATCTTTTGGATCTTTTCGGAGATGCATCGGTTCTTGGAAAGAAGACGGGTATCGACTCGGAGAACGGCAGAGTCAACGCTCTGTCTTTCATGACTCCCCAAGAGGCCGAGGCCGAGTGTGCAAGTCTCTCGGAACGGGCGGCGGCGGTCATTGCCCCCTACGACACCGAGGGCTTCCTCAGGGAGCTGCCCCGATATCTTGACAAGAGAGTGAAATGAGACTTGACGTTTTTCTTGCGGAAAGCGGCCTTGCCAAAAGCAGAAGCTACGCTAAGGAGCTGATACTCAAGGGGCTCGTCACCGTAAACGGACGGGTAGTAACGAGACCTTCCGAGAACTGTGACGGGGATGTGAGGGTGACAAAGGAAGCCTTTGACTTTGTCGGCAGAGGCGGAGTGAAGCTTGATTTTGCCCTTGATGCGTTCGACTTGGATGTGACCGGACTTTCCGCCATCGACGTGGGGGCCTCTACGGGAGGCTTCACCGATTGCCTTCTCAAAAGAGGGGCCGCATCCGTAACTGCCGTTGATTCCGGTCACGGACAATTGGATCCGAGTCTTGTGAAGGATCCCAGAGTGACGGATCTTGAGGGATTCAATGCGAAGATGCTCTCGGCCGATGCAGTGGGCGTCTTTGAAATTGCAGTGATGGATATCTCTTTCATCTCCCAGACACTGGTACTCTCTCCGGTATCATCGGTGCTGAAGGATGACGGCGTTCTGGTGTCCCTTATAAAGCCTCAATTCGAGTGCGGCAGAAGTGCCCTTTCCAAGGGCGGGATCGTGAAGGATAAAAAACAGCATCTTTCTGCTGTTAAAAAAGTTATAGAAGCGGCAGACAGAGCAGGACTTGTCTGCACAAAGCTCACCGAGTCTCCCATCAAAGGTGGAGACGGTAACCGTGAATTCCTCGCACTGTTCGCAAAGGGTCACGGCGATAGGATCGGTGATGAAACCGTGGAAGGAGTGGTACTTTGCTGAGGGAATGTGTTCTGTTCTTCGGTCTTAAGAAGACGATCGAGCCGGCGGCGGTAAAAAAGGTAGCCGAAGCACTCGGAGATCTTGGAGCCCGTGTCAGGGTGTCATTGGATCTTAAGGATCAGTTCGGCTCGACCCCCGACTTCGTCCGCTTCCTTCCGGAAGAGGAGCTCTACTTGGGGGCGGAGCTGATAGTGGTCATGGGAGGAGACGGCTCCATAATCGAAGCGGCAAGGCGCTCGTCGGGGCTGTCGATACCGATAGTCGGTATCAACTTCGGCTCTCTCGGATATCTTGCGGAGCTTGAGTTCGGTGAGATCCATCTTTTCTCGAAAATATTGAACGGTGACTTCAAGACGGAAAGCAGGATGATGCTTGACTGCGTTATAACCGGAAGAGACGGCAGGAACGTTAGGATAAGACCCTGTCTCAACGACGTTGTTCTGTCAAACGGACCCGTGTCAAGGCTGTCGTCATTTGATCTTTTCTGCGACGGTGTTTTCATTACCGGCTATGCTGCCGACGGCATCGTCATCTCCACTCCCACCGGCTCCAGTGCCTATTCCATGTCGGCGGGAGGACCACTGATCTACCAGTCGGTGGAATGTCTTCTCGCAACGCCCATCTGCCCCCATTCCCTTGGGCTTCGTCCCATCGTTTTCAGGGGGGACTCGGTCCTGACTGTGAAGGATCCTCATTGCAGGGAGAACAGAATGTTTCTTACCGCAGACGGGCGTGAGAACGTGGAGATATTCTGCGACGACACGATAACAGTGAAAAAAAGCGATACCGTAACGAGGCTGGTGAGAGTAAAAGAGGGAGGATTCCTCAACGTCCTCCACAGAAAACTCTCGGAAAGGCCCTTTTGAAAGGAAATATCATGAAAAACAAAAGACAGGATGCAATACTTGAACTGATATCCACGGGAGATGTCGAGACTCAGGAGGAACTGATATCGAAGCTTGCCAACATGGGTTTTTCCGTCACGCAGGCTACGGTGTCAAGAGACATTCGGGAATTGAAACTGGTGAAGGTATCAAGCGAGAAGGGCGGCTACAAATACGTGGCTCCCTCCGCCGTTGCCGAAGAAAAGAACCACATCTACAATGCTGCGTTCCTCTCCTCGGTAAAGTCCGTTGAGGCGGCTATGAATATCGTGGTGATAAGGACTTTTCCGGGACTTGCCCAAGCGGTGGCGTTCAATCTTGATTCCACCGATGAGTTTGACATCCTCGGTTGTGTCGGCGGAGACGACACCATATTCGCAGTCACCCACACCCCGGAGGCCGCCCTCGCTCTTTGCGATGAGATTAGACGGATGATAGGCAAGGGTTGATAAGGAGCTTTTCATGCTTGAAAACATTTTTATTTCCAACTGTGCGGTGATAAAAGAGCTCAGCTGTGACTTGCGTGAGGGCTTCACCGTCATGACCGGCGAGACCGGTGCCGGAAAGTCCGTCATCATCGACTGTATCTGCTTTGCCCTCGGTGGCAAGGCGGATAAGGAACTTGTTCGAACCGGTGAGAGCATGGCGGAGGTATCGCTTCTCTTCGGTGGACTTGAGGGGATACGCGCGGATCTTGAGTCTGCGGGAGCGTCTCCCGACGAAAACGGTCAGATCTTCATAAGAAGGACACTGAGCGCCGAGGGAAAGACCACCGCCAAGATCAATTCGAGAGTTGTCGGTGTTTCGGTGCTTAAGCAGGTGGCAAAAAAACTTGCGGCGATCCATGGTCAGTTTGACAGCGGAACACTGACGGAAAAGTCGGAGCTGACCGCTCTTCTTGACTCTTATATCGGGAACGAACGCGAAATTGAGTGCTACAGAGCCGCTTATAAAGAGCTGAGAGATGCCGAGAGCCGTCTTGAAAAACTGAAGACCTCTCTCGATGACAGAGAGATGATTCTTGACATCTTGAAGCATCGCTACTCGGAGATCGACAGAGCCGGGCTTTCGGATCCCGAGGAAGAAGAAAAACTGGAAAGACTGAGGCTGAAGCTCCGCAGTATCGAGAAGATATCAAAGAGCGTCTCCGTTGTGAAAAGGACCCTTGCGGACAACGAAAAGGGAGTTACCGCCTGCTACATGGTGGACAGGGCGGCAGCCGCCATAAGAGGTCTTGCGGACGTTTTTGAGGATGCGGAAGAGACGGCGATCCGTCTCGATGATATTCGCAGTGAACTATTTGATATCTCCGAGCGGATAGCGGATCTTTTGGGTGATTGCGACGTTGACGACCCGGAAAAGAAGCTTGACATGGTGGAGACGAGGCTTGCTCTCATCAAGAAGTTGAAAAACAGATACGGTGACACTGTCTCTGACATCATTGAGAAGAAAAATGAGATAAAAAGCCGCATCGGTGAGATTGAAAACGGGGATGATGCTCTTGAGGATGCCCGCCAAGCGGTGAGGGATGCCGAGAAGAAGGCTTTTTCCGCTTCCAAAGTGCTCAGTGAACTTCGCCTTAAAGCGGCATCCGACCTGTCACCGAGGATAACCTCGGTGCTCACCGAGCTTGACATGCCGAAGGTAAGATTTTTGATCTCGGTGAAGACACGCCTTGACGGAAAGGGAAAAACGGTATTTTCCTCCGACGGAAAGGATGATGTTGAGTTCCTTGTGGGAACTAACGTGGGCGACGGCCTCCAGCCTATCGGAAGGATAGCCTCCGGAGGAGAGCTGTCCCGTATCATGCTTGCGGTGAAGAGCACCATGCAGTCGGGATGCAAGTCGTTGACCTCGGTGTTTGACGAGATAGATGCGGGAGTTTCCGGTGCCACATCCGAGCGCATCGGGATCAAACTTTCCGAAATGTCCTCGTCGGGTCAAGTGATTTGCATCACCCACTCGGCACAGATCGCCTCCATTGCCGACTGCCATCTTAAGATCTCCAAGGCGGAACGGGACGGCAGAGTTGAGAGTAGGGTGACCGAGCTTGACCGAGAGGGAAGGATCGGAGAGTTGTCTCGGATAATAGGAGGCATCAACATCACCGACAAACAGATAAAAGCGGCTGTGGAGATGCTTGATAAGCACGAAAAATAAAATTGCTGATAATAACATCAAGATAAATCACGAAAGGAGTGCGGCGAATGCCGCAACCGGAAAATTGAAACTTTACGACGAACTGAAAGCAAGAGGACTGATCGCTCAGGTCACCAATGAAGAGGAGATCAGTACCATGGTCAACGAGGGAAAGGCCACCTTCTACATCGGGTTTGACTGCACTGCAGACAGCCTCACGGCAGGTCATTTTATGGCACTGACTCTCATGAAGAGGCTCCAGCTTGCGGGAAACCGTCCCATCGCTCTCATAGGCGGCGGTACCACGATGATAGGAGACCCCTCCGGCAGGACCGACATGAGAAAGATGCTGACTAAAGAGGACATCGACCACAACGCCGAGTGCTTCAAGCGCCAGATGGAACGTTTTATCGAGTTCGGTGAGGGCAAGGCCATGATGGTCAATAACGCCGATTGGCTCCTGAAACTCAATTACGTGGATCTCATCCGTGAGGTGGGACCTTGTTTCTCAGTCAACAATATGCTCCGTGCGGAATGCTACAAGCAGAGAATGGAGAAGGGACTCAGCTTCCTTGAGTTCAACTACATGATCATGCAGTCCTATGATTTCTACAAATTGTTCAAGGACTACGGCTGCAATATGCAGTTCGGCGGCGACGACCAGTGGAGCAACATGCTGGGGGGCACGGAGCTGATAAGAAAGAAACTGGGCAAGGATGCCCACGCCATGACCATCACTCTTCTCACCGACTCACAGGGCAAGAAGATGGGCAAGACCGCAGGCAACGCAGTTTGGCTCGATCCGAACAAGACGTCTCCCTACGATTTCTACCAGTATTGGAGAAACGTTGCGGATGCAGACGTACTGAAATGCATCAGAATGCTCACGTTCCTTCCCATTGAAGAGATCGACGAGATGGACAAATGGCAGGGAAGCGAGCTCAATCGTGCCAAGGAGATCCTCGCATACGAGCTCACCAAGATGGTCCACGGAGAAGATGAGGCTAAAAAGGCAGAGGACACCGCAAAGAAGGTCTTTGCCGCCGGCGGTGTTTCCGAGAACATGCCCACGACAGAACTGTCCGATGACGATTTCACCGACGGAAAACTCCTCGTTTGCGACCTTCTCGTTAAGGCGAATCTTGCGCCCTCTAAGGGAGAGGCTAAGAGACTTATCCAACAGGGCGGCGTTATGATCGATGACGTGAAGGCAGAGGGCTTTGACGCCGCTGTCACTCTTGATCAGGTCAAGGGCGGCATCACCGTTAAGAAGGGAAAGAAAACATACCACCGAGTGGTGCTCGCATAAGATGAGAAAGTACGAATATCTTCTCATCGATGCCGACAACACCCTTTTCGATTTCGACAGATGTGAGAGGGAGGCATTCAAGATCGCTCTTGAGGAGTGCGGAGTCCCTTCATCGGACGGGATTTACGAGGAGTATCATCTCATCAATGACAGCCTGTGGAAACTTCTTGAAAAGGGAGGCATCACAAGAGAGGCGCTGAAAACGGAGCGCTACCGCATCCTTTTTGAAAAACACGGTATCACAGACGGCTCCCACCTGAAGGTAGCCGGAGCATACGAGCGTGCCCTCGGAGGGCAGACTTTCGAGATCGCAGGCTCCTACGACCTTTTGAAAAGACTATTCGGAAAGGTGAGGGTCTTCGTTGTGACAAACGGCCTCACCTCGGTGCAGAGCAGCCGTTTTTCCGTCTCAAGGCTGACTCCCCTCATCGAAAAGGTCTTCATCTCCGAGACCATGGGGGCGGCAAAGCCGGATCCCGGTTTCTTTGATGGGGTAATCGACGAGATAGGAGACGGGGATCTGTCAAAATATCTTGTTGTCGGTGACTCACCCTCTTCGGATATCGACGGGGCGATCCGCTACGGTATCGACTCCTGCTGGTTTTCACCGAAGGGAGGAGACTGCGACGGAAGACGTCCCACCTACGTGATCGGAGACCTTGCGGAACTTGACGGTATCTTGGGACTTTGACGGAGGTGTCAATGGAAAAATACGAAGAACTATTTCAAGTTTTCAGTGAGTATTCAAGTAAGAACGGCGGTCTTACCGTTTTGAGAGCGGAGCCGATGAGAGACCACACCACCTTCAAGATAGGAGGTGCTGCCGAGCTCTTTGCGGTACCCGAAAATATTTCGGCACTGTCCTTTGCCGTCGGTGAAGCCAGAAAAGCCGGATGTCCCGTGACCGTCCTCGGAAAGGGCTCCAATGTTCTTTTCGATGATGAGGGATATTGCGGAGTCATCCTGTCGATGCTTTCCGTGAACGGGGTGTCCAGACAGGGAAATAAGTTCACCTTCGGTGCGGGATGCTCCTTCACCGAGGCTTCAAGAGTGGCACAGAAGGAGGGACTTTCGGGGCTTTCCTTCGCCTACGGTATCCCCGGAACGGTGGGCGGTGCGGTGCTCATGAATGCCGGCGCCTACGGCGGAGAGGTATCTGCGGTGCTTGAAAGCTCCCGATATTTCGATACCGTTACCGGGAAAGTCGAGACTCTGTCCCTTGAGGATCACTTCTTCGGCTACCGACATTCCTCCTACAGAGACTTTCGTGACAGGATCATTTTGGATGCCACCTTCGCCCTCGAACCCGGTGACGGGGATGAGATAAAAGCGGAGATGGAGGATTTTATGAGCCGTCGCCGTGAGAAGCAGCCCCTTGAGTATCCAAGTGCCGGAAGCACCTTCAAGCGTGCGCCCGGCAGATTCACCGCAAAGATGATCGACGACTGCGGACTTAAGGGAGCGTCTGTCGGTGGCGCCCAGGTGTCGGAAAAACATGCCGGCTTCGTTATCAATAAAAACGGTGCCACGAGTGCCGACGTTAAGGCACTTATAGAACTGATAAAAAAGACCGTCCTTGAAAAGGAAGGCGTTGAGATCGAATGTGAGGTCATCACCGTCGGACGGGGTGAGCCCCTTGACTGAGAGCTTTTCAAGGAGAGTCAAAGACTCGCTCATCATACTGAAGCCTCCGAAGAGCGGGTGCTGTCGGGTAACGCAGAGAAAACTCTCGGAGGCATTTGACGTTGACGATGCAGACGACGTTATCGAAGTTTGTGACAGAATGCTCTGCGACGAGTGCCGTGCGGTCTTTTTAAGAGGCCTCTTCATCAAGTTCGGCACCGTCACCGACCCGGAGAAAAGTTACCATCTTGAAATGTCATTTCCAAATGAAAAACTCCGTGACTGTGCGCGGGAAGTGCTTTCAAGCAGAGGGTTTTCCCCCAAGTGCGGAGTGCGCCGCTCCCGTTTCACCGTCTACTTTAAGAACAGTGAGACCATTGAGGAGTTTCTCGGTTTCATCGGGGCATCCGGCATCGCTTTTGACATGATCAATCTAAAACTTTTAAGAGAAGCGAGAAATGATATCAATAGGGCGAACAACTTTGAAACATCCAACATAAAAAAGTCTGTCACCGCCGGGGCACAGTATGTCGCAGCGATCAAAAAACTGAAGGAAAAGGGAAAACTCGATACTATTCCCGAGGACCTTCGGGAGACTGCCTATTTGCGGCTTGAAAATGACACGGTGTCAATGGCGGAGCTTGGCAGGCTCCACAAGGTCCCCATTTCAAAATCCGGTGTCAAGCACCGGCTTGACAGGATATCGGAAATGGCAAACGACCTTGATTGACAAAATAATATCCGATCCGGTGGTAGAATAACACCGGGATATCGGTGAAAACTTGAAAGGAGGATCCGAAATGAGCGGCTTTTGCCACCTGCATCTTCACAGTGAATACAGTCTGCTTGACGGCGCCTGCCGCATCGATCAGATCCCCCTTGCCGCAAAAGAGGCAGGACATACCGCCGTTGCACTGACCGACCACGGAGCAATGTACGGTGCCGTGGCATTTTACAAGGCCTGCAAAAAACATGGCGTGAAGCCCATCATCGGATGCGAGGTCTACGTGGCGGAGGCTTCACGCTTTGAAAAAGACAGGGTAGTCGGCGGCTACAACCACCTGATCCTCCTTGTGAAAAACGAAACGGGCTACAAGAACCTGATAGCCATGGTGTCGAAAAGTTTCACCGAGGGCTTCTACTCGAAGCCGAGGGTGGATGAGGAGCTGCTTTCCCGTTACAGTGAGGGGCTTATCTGCCTTACCGGTTGTATCGGCGGAAAGATACCGAGCCTTATTTTGTCGGGAGACACGGAGGCTGCCGAGCGGACGGCACTTAGATACCGTCGCATCTTCGGTGAGGAAAACTTCTACCTTGAGATCCAAAACCACGGGCTTCCGGAGGAGATATCCGTCTTGAGAGGACTTTCTGCCATCAGCGAGAAATGCTCCATACCCATGGTGGCGACCAACGACGTCCACTATTTGAAAAAGAGGGATGCGAGAAGTCAGAATATCCTCCTTTGCATCCAGACGGGCACCACTGTTAACGACGGAAATCGCCTGTCATTTGAGACCGATGAATTCTATTACAAGAGCACCGACGAGATGGAAAAACTCTTTTCATCCTATGAGGGTGCTATCGAAAACACCGAGAGGATAGCCGAGAATTGTAACTTCGACTTCACCTTCGGAAATGTCACCTTTCCGAGATTCGTCTGTCAAGGCGGAGAGGCACCGTCAGCAATGCTTGAAAGACTTGCAAGAGAAGGTCTTGCCGAAAAGCACGCATCCGGTGAGATCCTGTTTGACGGAGAATATTCCGAGGGTGACTATCTTGAGCGACTTGAGTACGAACTGTCGGTGATAGTATCCATGGGCTATGAGGAGTATTTTCTCATCGTCCGTGACTTCGTTTCCTTTGCGAAGAACCGTGATATCGCGGTGGGACCGGGGCGTGGCTCCGGCGCGGGAAGCCTTGTCGCCTACCTTGTGGGTATCACCGATATCGACTCCTTGAGATATGATCTGATATTCGAGTCCTTTCTCAATCCGGAGCGAGTCAGCATGCCCGACTTTGACATCGACTTTGCCGACAACCGTCGGGAGGAGGTCATCTCCTACGTGAAGGAGAAGTACGGTGACGACAGGGTGGCTCAGATCATCACCTTCGGTACCATGTCCGCAAGAGCGGTGGTAAGAGACGTGGGACGTGCCCTCGGAATGAGCTACTCCACGGTTGATGAGGTGGCGAAGCTGATACCGAGGGAGGGAAGCGTCCTTCTCCGGGATGCCCTTTTAGAGCCCGCTCTTAAAAAGCGGGTGGAAGAGGACCCATCCGTCAGAGATCTCTTTGAGATATCTCTCAGCCTTGAGGGAATGCCGAGACATGCATCCACCCATGCGGCGGGAGTGGTGATAACCGAGGAGCCGGTGGAGTCTTACGTGCCGATCTCGGCGGCGGGAGGCAATGTGGTGACCCAGTTTGACATGGATACCATTGCCGAGCTCGGACTTCTTAAATTCGATTTTCTCGGAATTAGATATCTGACCGTCATTGCGGAGGCAGAGAAGCTGATACGAAAGCGGGAGCCGGAGTTTTCCGCACAGAAAATACCCTATGATGACAGTGCTACCTACCGTCTCATATCAAAAGGAAACACCGAGGGCGTTTTCCAACTCAATTCCGCCGGAATGAGGCAGAAACTCACCCAAATGAAACCCGAGTGCTTTGACGATATCATTGCCGCCATAGCACTTTACCGTCCCGGACCCATGAAAGCGGGAGCCGTGGACGCCTACATTGAAAACAAGCAAGACAAGTCCGCAATAAAATATGATGCGGAACTGCTTCGCCCGATACTTGAACCCACCTACGGGTGCCTTGTCTACCAAGAGCAGGTTGCGAGGATATTCAGGGAGGTGGCAGGCTACTCCTTCGGAAGAGCCGACAGTGTCAGAAGGGCGATAAAGAAGAAAAAAGCCGACGTTATCGCCGGTGAAAGGGAAAACTTCATAAAAGGGGCGGCATCCCACGGGATAACCAAGGACAGGGCGGAGAAGATATTCTCCGACATCGAGGGCTTTTCCGGCTATGCTTTCAACAAGAGCCATGCCACAGCCTATGCCGTTACCGCCTACCGCACTGCCTACCTGAAGACCCACTATAAAAGAGAGTACTATTCGGCTCTGATGACCGCGGAGATGGGTTACCAATCAAAGCTGTCCGAGTATGTTTCTGAGTGCCGCAAGAGTGGGATCGCCATTCTTCCGCCCGATGTGAACCGCAGCTTTTCATACTTCGTCTCCGACGGTGATGGGGTCAGATTTCCCCTCTGTGCGGTGGCTACCGTCGGCAAGAATCTTGCGGATGCCATCGCCCGTGAAAGGGAGACTGCCGGTGAGTTCTCATCATTTGAAAACCTCGTAGAGCGCACTGCGGATACCGAACTCAACCGCCGTCAGCTTGAGATGCTGATAAAAAGCGGAGCCTTCGACTGTTTCAAGAATACCAGAAGCAGCCTTTTGGCTTGTGTTGACAACGCGATGGCATCAAGAGACCGTTCTTTCGGAAAGATCGACGGGCAGGTGGACATCTTCTCCGTTTTGACGGACGAGAGCGCATCAAGATTCAGTATCCCGACCCTTGAAGAACTGCCTCTGAAGCAGAAGCTTCGCTTTGAAAAGGAGAGCATGGGACTTTGTCTCGGCGGCAGTATCCTTGACGGCTACAAGAGAGGCATCTCGAAAAAGCGAGCGGTCCCTATCTACCGCATCACCGGCATTTTGCAAGGTGATGAAAGCGGTATCGGTGACAAAAGCAAGGTCACCGTCTGTGCCATGATAACCAAGAGAAGCGACAAGAAGACCAAAAACGGCGACACCATGTCCTTTGTCACCCTTGACGACGGTGACGGAGAGATCGAGCTTGTGGTCTTTCCGAAGCTCTTTTCAAAATGTGCCTATTTTCTGAATGCGGACAGGGTCATCTCTGCCGACTGCACTGTATCTATCAAGGATGACAGCGTCACACTGCTAGCGGAAAAGATCGAGGAGATACCGGAGGATGCCCCCGTAACGGAGGATGCCCCCGGTGAGGACACAAGAACTCTCTACCTTAAGATCGACGACGTAAGGAGCGAAAAATACCAAAAGGTCCACCGTGAGCTTGAAGGCCGTGTGGGCACCGTAAAGGTGGTTTTTTACTGTGAGAGCAAAGGGAAGTACTACAGAGAGGCTGGACTTGCCGTTCGCATCACAAACAGCCTCACAGAGGCCTTAGACGCCGTTTTGGGCGAGGGCAACTGGGTACTTAAGTGATACTACCCGACAAAGTCGGACAGCAGCAGATCAAGCTCGCTTCCCGTCACCTCGATCCCCTCTTTAAGAAGGTCTCGGTCGGCGCTCGGTAGCAAGAGGACAGATGAGGACAGCACCCACATGGGATCTGTTTCTCCTTCCTTGAATACGGCGACTTTTCCGTCATATTCCGACACGCGAAACTTTTCATCGCCATCGAATTTTGACACCGCTACGGCATCATTGGAAAACGGATGCCCGCTTTCCACAAGAGAGGCATCGCTTTCACTTCCGTTATTATCGGAAATCACGTTGCCGCCATTGACGTCGTCAAAGCAGTCGATATCGCCGTCTTTCAAGCCGTCGCTGTCATGACCGCTCGGCAAGGTGCCGTCAAAGGTGCCTGATCCCGCGCTGTCGCCTCTCACCGATGATCCGACATCATTTTCCAAGGTGTCCGCCCCACTTGACCGGGAAGCACCGTCACCAACGTCGCCGCTCTCCGTTTTCCACCCTATGAATGTGGATGAGATGATGCTAAGAAGTACAAAAATCAAAAACAGTGCGGCAACTGCAAGCTTTTTCACACAAGACCTCCGCGGCATAAGGGCCGTTGTTAACAGTATAGCCAAAATTAAGTGGTATTATAGAACGAGCAAAAAGAAAGGACGTGAAATTTTGGAAACGAAAGGATCCTTCTCGGAGCGGATAAAAGAGATCGTTTCGGGCTTTGCCGAGAGATTTCGAAAAGTAGGGGGCACATCCTCATGTGAACCCGATCCCTCCTCGGATGAAAAAAAGGAAAAGGCAAAGAAGATCGTCGGGATAGTGGGGACTGTGTTCTTCCGCATCTTCGCTTTTCTTCTCAACGCTGTTTTGACGGTGATGCTCATCGGAATGATAACCGGTATCATCGTGGGCACCGTTTTCACAGTCTACATCAAGAACTACATCGACCCTTCCGTCGACACGTCTCTTCTTGTGACTGCCGGAAAGGACACCACCACAAGACTCTACTACACCGAGTATGCCACCGAGGAAGACCGTATCAACGGAACCGGTACTGCGGTGGAACTTGAAAATCAGCGGCTCTACGGAGCGGACAACAGCATCTGGGCATCCTACGATCAGTTTCCCGATGCCTTGAAGGATGCCTTCATATCCATTGAGGACCACCGCTTTGAGAGCCATAACGGAGTTGACTGGGTCAGGACCACGAAGGCCGTATTCGGTTATTTCTTCGGAAAGGGCGACTTCGGCGGTTCCACCATCACCCAACAGCTTATCAAGAACATGACCGGTGATGACGATGCCACCATCCAAAGAAAGGTCCAGGAGATATTCCGGGCGCTGAATCTGGAAAAGCAGCTTGACAAGTCGGAGATACTTGAGATGTATCTCAATATCGTCTACCTCGGCAATAACTGCAGAGGTGTTCAGGCAGCGTCGAATTTCTATTTCAACAAGGACGTGAGTGAGCTTGACCTCAAGGAGTGCGCCGCTCTTGCCGCCATCGTCAAAAATCCCTCCAAGTATGAGCCTCTCCGTCACGATGTGGCGTACTACACCGATAAGGAGACCGGTATCGAGGAGGAAGACGGCAACAGAAAGCGCCGCAATGACATCATCTACATGATGTGGCAGTACGGCAAGATAAGTGAGCAGGAATACCTTGATGCCACCTATTACAATGATGAGACCGGCGAGGGAAAACTCGTTGTATGCGGCAATACCGAGGGCAGTGACGTTGAGCGTGAGGTGAACTCCTGGTATACCGATGCCGTTTTCACATCCGTAAGAGACGCCCTCATGGAGAACTACGGCTACTCGAGCTACGTTGCCAGCATGACCATCTACAACGGCGGTCTGCAGATCTACACGGCCATGGACTACGATATCCAGATGACCATGGAGGATATCTACCGTCGGGATACGGAGTATTTCCCCAGTGCCTCCAATGCGGAGCAACCCGAATCTTCAATGGTCGTATGTGACCCCTTCACAGGTGACGTGCTTGGTCTTGTGGGTGGGCGCGGAGAGAAGGCGGGTAACAGGATACTGAACCGTGCCACCCAGTCAAAGAGACCTCCGGGATCCTCCATCAAGCCCATCTCCGTCTACGCTCCCGCCATTGACAACGGACTTGTCACCTACGGCACTGCCATCGATGACAGCCCGGTATCATTCAACGGAAACGTGGCATACCCTAAGAACGCCCCCAACAGATACGACGGTCTCACCACCATTCATGAGGCTGTGAGAACTTCAAAAAACACGGTGGCGATGAAGACTCTTGATAAGGTGGGCATTGAAAACTCTTTTACCTTCCTTCACGACACACTGCGGATAGACAGTATTCTTGATGCCAAGGAGACCGCATGGGGTACCGTGGTAACGGACAAGGCGCCCGCACCACTCTCCCTCGGTCAGCTCTCCTACGGTCTCACCGTTCAGGAGATAACCAACGCCTACGGCATCTTCGCTAACGACGGTATCATCTCAAAATCCCGTCTGTGGACTAAGGTCACCGACAACGAGGGCAACGTCATCCTTGACAACCCGGTAGAGCAGGACGTGGCGATCAGCGCACAGACTGCGACTGTCATGACCAAAATGATGCAGGAAGTCGTTTCCACAGGTACCGCATCCAGCATCACCCTTAAGGGAAGCATGAGCTGCGCCGGCAAGACCGGTACCACCCAGGAGGACTACGACCGTTGGTTCGTGGGTTACACGCCCTATTACGTGGCCGGCGTGTGGTTCGGCTATGACCTTAACCAGTCCCTCACAGAGTTCAGAGGCAACCCTGCCGTCACCATGTGGGATACTGTAATGACGGTACTCCATCAGAAATATTTTGACGAGGCCAATAACGGCGGTGAAGCGGTGAAGAGCTTCCACGATGCCGCCGGCATCGTGGAGGAGACCTATTGCAAGGATTCGGGGCTTCTCATGACGGAAGCCTGCTACGCCGACCCCAGAGGAAGCCGTGCGGAAACCGGATACTTTACACAGGCTACGAAGCCCACCGAGAAATGCAACGTCCACGTTATGGTGGACTACTGCAAGAGCGGCGGCGGAGTGGCAGGACCCAACTGTCCTGCATCCGAGACGGTCAAGTACGGACTGCTTGACGTGAAGCGTGAGTTCGACTACCAAGTCTACATCACCGATGCCCAGTATTCCTACAGAGACATCGGCTCCTCAAAGCCCGCAAGCTCATCCACCGTCCCCTTCTACTATTACTACCTTGGAGACAAATACTCCGGTATCACCAACGCAAACAGCCAGTTCAACTGCTATTGCGCTCTTCATACCGACTTCAACAACTGGAACTCATCGGCACTGCCCTCCGACGGGGACGGGTCAAACACTGAGAATTAACGCATTTCTTATTGACTTTTGCGCCGAAATGTAATATACTGTCTTTAATAAGAGAAAAATATCATGGAGGATATCATGAAAGTAAAAAGAATAGTATCTCTTCTTCTCGTTGCAGTGATGCTTTGCTCCGTTCTCGCTCTGACAGGATGCGGCAAGGTTCACTCCACAGTCAAGGTCGTTTTCATCAATGACGTTCAAAAGCAGCTTGATATCGAAGAGCAGAAGGAACTCAGCAAGAAGACCGACGGAACACAGACCACGAAGGCTCTCACCGATGATGACTACATTATCGGTCAGGCGACAGTTACCGTTGAGGGAACGGAACAGAATCCCCCCACAGTACTGAAGGCTGCAGAGGCTGCTCTCATCTATCTTGAGTTTGAGAATGGCTACGAGCTGACCAATGACGGCTACAGTGTGAAGGCTGTCAACGGCATCGTTGAGGTCGATGAGACCGACGCCACCACAGGCTACTACTCCTACTGGAAGGCAACTGTCAACGGACAGGAATCCACTTCCGGCAGACAGAGCGAGACTGTTGTCTATGACGGTCAGACTGTTGAATTCAGATTCGTCAGTGACTCAAGACCCCGTGAGGACGTGAAGTCCAACGCAACCACCGAGGACGTTGACTGATAACTTCAAAAAAAGGCGGCAATGCAATGCATTGCCGCTTTCGTTATTTTACCGGCGACCGAAGGGAAGAGTGTCGCCAATAGGTGGTCAGTGTTCTTTCAGTTCTCGCCGTACCTTGACGAAACGCTCCGGTATCTCGTCATCCGACATATTTCTCGGAACCTCGGTAGTACCTGCCGCTTTTGCGGTCTCGTAATACCAGCATTTGAACTCAAGGGTCTCAAGAGTGCACCTAAGTCTTTCTATCTCATCGGATACCGCCCGCTTTCTTTCTTTGATAAGATCAAGTCGGCGCCCGATAGTGGCATCTCCCTCCATTGCCATTTCAACGAAGGCTTTGATATCCCGAAGGGGCATTCCGGTCTTTTTGAGGCATTCGATGATACGGAGCCATTCAAGATCCGAGTCCTTGAAGACTCTGATACCTCCCTTTGAGCGGTCCACAAAAGGAATGAGCCCCTCCTTATCGTAGTATCTCAGTGTAGACGGGGCGACCCCCAGCTTTTTTGCCATCTCTCCCACTGTGTAGAACATAAAGACCTCCGAAAAATTTGTTAATTTATTTTGAAACCGCTTGACTTAAAGTCCACTTTAACTGCTATCATCTGCTTGAACAGTAATATGATACCACGGTATCGGTGAAAAATCAACCGATATCCGGCAAAGGAGGATAGAAATGTTGACAGTTACCTTGAATAACGGCGTCAAGATGCCCATGCTGGGTTTCGGTGTCTACCAGGTGACAAAAAGCGAGTGTGAGCGCTGTGTTTCGGATGCCCTCAGGGTAGGTTACCGACTTATCGACACTGCTCAGTCTTATTTCAACGAGGAAGAGGTGGGGGCCGCCATCGAAAAGAGCGGCATTTTGAGAGATGAGATATTTCTCACCACCAAAGTTTGGATCGAGCACTACGGTTATGAGGAGTGCCGCTCGTCGGTGCTTGAGTCAATGGAGAAGCTGCGGACGGACTATCTTGACCTCTGCCTGCTTCATCAACCTTTCAGCGATATCTACGGAGCATGGCGGGCGCTTGAGGACCTCTATTTTGAAGGAAGGATCAGGGCCATCGGGATATCCAACTTCACATCTGACCGCGCCGTTGATATCGCATCCTTTTCAAGGGTAGTGCCGGCGGTGGATCAGATCGAGATCCACCCTTTGAATCAGAGGACAGCCGACAGAGAGTGGCTCGCTAAGTACGGTATTCAAGATGAGGCGTGGGCTCCTTTCGGTGAGGGACGGGGAGATATGTTTGAGATCCCCCTGCTTTGCGAGATAGGACGGCGCTACGGGAAGACTGCAGCGCAAGTCATCCTTCGTTGGCATCTTAAGAGAGGGACTGTGGTGATACCGAAATCCACTCATATTGAAAGGATGAGGGAGAACTTTGACGTCTTTGATTTTGATCTGACGGAGGAGGAAATGGGGCTCATCTTACAGCTTGACAAAAAAGAGAGCGCATTCTTCTCCCACACCGATCCCGCAATGGTGGAGTGGTTCGTCAAGATGGTGGATGAGAGACGGAAAAATCATGAAAGCGAAAAAGAAACCAAGAACTGGTGAAAGTGAGGATAATAAAATGAGAAAGAACTTCGGAGCAAAGCCGGTGATCTACCCCCAGCCGGTGTTCATTATCGGGACGTATTGTGAGGACGGAAGGGCAGATGCCATGAATGCCGCCTGGGGCGGTATCAGTGAAGCCGATGAGGTCTCAATGTGCCTGAGTGCCGGTCATCTCACGGTAAAAAACATCATTAAAAGAGGCGCCTTTACAGTCAGCATGGGAACTTTGGACACCGTGGTCCCCTGTGACTACGTTGGGCTTGTGTCCGGGAAGGATGAGGACAAAAAACTCGAAAAGGCGGGATTCACTCCCTTTAAGAGCGAGTTCGTTGATGCTCCGCTTTTCAAGGAACTTCCCATGGCGGCTGAATGTACTCTCGTCTCTTACGATGATAAGACCTGCAGACTTGTGGGACGGGTGGTGAATGTCTCTGCCGATGAGAGGGTCCTCACAGACGGCAAAGTGGATCCGGGTAAGCTTCGCCCCATCACATATGACGGAATGAACCGTGCTTACTACGTCCTTGGCGAGAAGGTGGGGGACGCCTTCAAGGACGGCGCAAAACTTCAATAACGGAGGATACCGAAATGGGAAAGAAAGTACTTATACTGTCCGGAAGTCCCCGAAAAGGGGGGAATTCCGACCTTCTGTGCGATGAGTTCGCAAAGGGAGCGGCAGGTGCCGGTCACGACGTGGAAAAGATCCGGGTGTCGGAGCTAAAGATCGGATATTGCCGTGCCTGCTACGCTTGCAAAGAAAAGGGGGAATGCGTTCAAAAGGACGACATGGCAGCCCTTCTTCAAAAGATCATCGAAGCGGACGTTATTGTCGTGGCAAGCCCCGTCTATTTCTACTCGGTGGACGCTCAGCTTAAGGCAGTCATCGACAGGACGGTGGCGCGCTGGCTTGAAGTGAAAAATAAGGAGTTTTACTACATCGTCACCGCCGCTGAAAATGATCTATCTGCCGCAGAGACTACGCTTGCTTGCCTCAGAGGTTGGGCAGACTGTGTTGAAGGTGCTGAGGAACGGGGAGAGATCCTTGGTATCGGCAACTATGAAAAGGGAGAGATCATCGGGAAGGCGGCAATGAAGGAAGCCTTCGAGATGGGTCTCGGTATTTGAAATATCGCCTTGTATAAGAGCATCTGAAAAAGCCTCCTTCGAATTTCGAAGGAGGCTTTCGCTATCCGCTCAAAGCAAACTGTTATAATGTCTTACCGTGGGGCTGTTTTCAGCCCCTTTTCGGTGTTTTTTTATTTTCTGACGGTATTTGCCGCTCAGCTGTCGGAAGAAGGCAGAATGGCGGCTGTTTCGGCCTCAGAAGAGGCTTTTGAGCCCGTCTTCGGCTTTCTGTGCTTAACGGTGGGTCTTGCCTTGTCCGTAACACACTCTTTTGTAACTGTCACCGTAGCGGCGTTCTCATCCGAGGGGATCTCGAACATGATCTCGGTCATCGTCTCCTCAAGTACGGAGCGAAGACCTCTGGCACCGGTATTTCGCTTGATTGCGATGTCAGCCACGGCCCTTAGTGCTCCCTCACCGAACTCAAGCTTGCATCCGTCCATGGCAAAGAGCTTTTGGTACTGCTTCACAAGGGAGTTCTTGGGCTCGGACAGTATCTTTATCAGTGCTTCCGCATCAAGGCTCTCAAGTCCCACAATGACGGGAAGCCGTCCCACAAGCTCCGGAATGAGTCCGAATTTGACGATATCGTGGGGAGTCACGTCGGAGAAAAGGGAAGTGTCGGCCTTTACGGTCTTGGATCTTACTTCGCCGGCAAAACCGATTGTACTGCCGCCTTTTCTGTTCTCGATTATCTTGTCGAGAGTGTCGAAGGCTCCGCCGCAGATAAAGAGGATGTTTTTGGTGTCGATGCGGATGAATTCCTGGTTTGGATGCTTTCTTCCGCCTTGGGGAGGAACGTTGGCAACGGTGCCCTCAAGTATCTTGAGAAGTGCCTGTTGAACGCCTTCACCGGACACGTCTCTTGTGATGGAGCGGTTCTCACTTCTCCTTGCTATCTTGTCGATCTCGTCAATGTAGATGATGCCGTGCTCCGCCCGATCTACGTCGTAATCCGCCGCTTGGATGAGACGGAGGAGAATGTTCTCCACATCTTCACCCACGTAACCCGCCTCGGTGAGAGTTGTGGCGTCAGCTATGGCGAAGGGCACGTCGATGCATTTTGCCAAGGTCTGGGCAAGGAAGGTCTTTCCCACACCGGTGGGGCCGATAAGGAGGACATTGCTCTTTTGTAGTTCCGTTTTATCCTTTTCCACATCCGGTGAGAAATTGTTCTTAAGGCGCTTGTAGTGGTTGTAGACCGCAACGGAAAGGGCTATCTTCGCCTTGTCCTGCCCGATAACGTACTCGTCAAGTGCCTTCTTTATGTCCTTCGGTTTCGGCAGTTTCTTGAGGTCGATGGAGCCTGCGTCAATGATCTCCTCATCCCCGTCGGCATCCCCGATCAATTCATCGATGATGGAATTGCACACGTCAACACAGCGGTCGCAGATGAATGCTCCCGTCAGTGAGGGGATGAGAAAAGACACTTCCTTCTCGCTCCTGCCGCAAAAACTGCACTTGGCGCCGGTAGTTCCGGATCCTTCCATGCCTCCGATACCGCCGAAGCCGCTGTTTCTGTCGTTATTGCTCATCTCTTGTCCTTTCGGAGGGTGATCTCTTTTCAAAGACCTTGTCTACAAGACCGAATTCGAGAGCCTCTTTAGCGCTCATATAGTGGTCTCTCTCGCAGGCGGCGTGCATCTCATCGAAAGTCTTGCCGCAGTTGTCAGCCATGATGTGCTCCATCTTATCACGGATGCGGAGCAGGTGATCGGCGTGGATCTGAATGTCGGTCTGCTGTCCGCTGAGGCCGCCGGAGATGAGGGGCTGGTGGATCAGTATTTCACTGTTGGGAAGAGCGATCCTCTTGCCCTTAGTGCCTGCGGAAAGGAGAAAAGCACCCATGCTTGCCGCCATACCGATGCAGATGGTGGACACGTCGCACCTGATGTAGTTCATGGTATCGTAGATCGCCATTCCGTCGGAAATGCTTCCGCCGGGGCTGTTGATGTAGAGATAGATGTCTTTGTCCGGGTCTTCCGCCTCAAGGAAGAGAAGCTGAGCTACCACCACGGAGGCGGAGGCGCTGTTCACGTCGCTTGAAAGAAAGACTATTCTGTCGTTGAGGAGCCTTGAGTAGATGTCGTAGGATCTCTCACCTCTGCTTGTTTGTTCCACCACCATGGGGACGAGGACGTTGTTTTTGATCTCGTTTGGATTCATTCGTCGATATTCTCCTTTTTTTGAGTTTTTGCTATGGACACAGATACCGCTGCATCGGCAGCGGTATCACGGTCAGAAAATTATTTTTCTTCGGTTTCGGAAGCCTTGGGAGCAGCCTTCTTAGTTGCCGTCTTCTTTGCGGCGGGCTTCTTTTCCGCAGCCTTCTCACCCTCGGTGTCAGCCTTGGGAGCAGCTTTCTTAGCGGGAGCTTTTTTAGCTGCGGGCTTCTTTTCCGCATCTCCGTCGGCAGTTTTCTTAGCCGTCGTCTTCTTTGCGGCGGGCTTCTTTTCCGCAGCCTTCTCATCCTCGTTGTCAGCCTTGGAAGCGGCTTTCTTGGCGGGAGTCTTCTTAGCTGAGGGCTTCTTGCCCTCTGTGGTCACGACAGCGGACTCTTTCACAAGGTCAAGCGCCTTCTTTACGGTGATGTCGGCCTTGAGACCGTCCTCGGGAACGAGTCTTCTTACCTCTTCAACGTCCACTTTGTAGGCTTCTGCCATGGAGTTTATCTCGGCTTCGATCTCCTCTGCGGTAGCTTCGATGCCTTCAAGAGAAGCGATCTTCTCAAGTGCAAGACGTGTCTTTACCTGCTTTACAGCGCGGGGGCGAAGTTCCTCACGGGCTTTGTCGAGAGTTGCGCCGGTGTACTGGAGATACGTCTTAAGATCCAGCCCCTGCATTCTCAGGTTGTTGTCCATGTCGCGGAGGCAGTTCTCGGTCTCCTCGGTGAACATACAGTCGGGAATGTCCGCATCCAGAAGGTCAACGAGAGCGTCAACGAGCTGATCCTCAACCTCGTGCTCTGCGGAGTGTTCTTTTCTATCGATGATTCTAGCCTTGATATCGGCTTTGTATTCATCGATGGTATCAAAGTCGGAGGCCATGGTAGCGAACTCATCGTCAAGTGCGGGAAGCTCTTTCACCTTGATGCCGTTCAGTTTGCACTTGAAGACTGCAGGCTTTCCGGCAAGTTCTGTTGCGTGGTAATCGGTGGGGAAGGTGACGTTCACGTCGAAGTCATCTCCAACGGAGTGACCGACGATCTGATCCTCGAAGCCGTCGATGAAGGAATGGGAACCAAGTGTCAGTTCATGACCCTCGGCCTTGCCGCCGTCAAACTGCTTTCCGTCAACGTAGCCGTCGAAATCGATGTTCACGATATCGCCGTCCTTTGCCGCACGGTCTTCAACGTCGGTTATTCTTGCATTGCGCTCACGAACTCTCTCAAGCTCAGCCTCGACCTCGCTGTCGGCAACGGTAACTTCGGGCTTCGTAGCCTTGATTCCCTTGTAGCCATCGATCTTCACTTCGGGCTTCACGAATACCGTAGCGTGGATTGTGACGCCGTTTTCGTCGATGGTGTCGATGTCGAATTCGGGACGGCCGACTATGTCAAGTCCGGATGCCTCTGCAGCCTCTTCGTATGCAGCGGGAAGCAGGTCGTTGATGGCGTCTTCATAGAAGATGCCGGCACCGTACATTTTCTCTACGATGGAACGGGGAGCCTTACCGCGGCGGAAGCCGGGGATGGAGATCCTCTTGGACTGCTTTTTGAACACCTTTGTGACGGCGTCGTCAAAGGTCGCCTTGTCAATGGAGATGTCCAGCTGGTACTTGTTGGTTTCGATAAGCTTCTTTTCCTTCAAGCTCATTTTTGATATCCTCCGAATATTTTCGTTATTATCACAAACTACATTCTACAATTTTTTTTGCCTTTTGTCAATGCCGTTTTTCACTTAAATATAATAAAATAGCGGCAAATTCCCGTCACACTGACCAACTTTTCATTCAAAGGCGGTGATCATGGGGGTAAAATCCAGATGATCCGAGGATATCAGCGTCATGTTGACGCCCTCGAACACCGAAGTTCTCGGAATATCATAGGAGGAGTGGATGTGACCGTAGAAGCATCTTTTGATGCCGTATTCATGCATCACGTCCACAAGCTCTCTGAATATGAATCCGTTAAAGACGGGAGGGAAGTGAAGATAGACTAGTATCTGTGAGTGGGGCTTCTCCCCCTTCAGCCTCATCGCCGCATCCAAGCTGATCCTCAGCCGTCCGCATTCCCTTGCCTTGATCTTTTCAAAATCCGCATTTTGAACGGCGCTTTGGTATTTTTCCTCCACGTACCATCCCCTTGTGCCGGCTATGATGAAATCCTCCACCGCAAAGGCGTTGTTGTGAAGAAGAGAGACAGAGGCGATCCCCGCATCGTCCATCAGCTTAGTTACCTTGGATACCGTCCCCCACCACAGATCGTGATTGCCCTTTCCGATGATCTTTTTTCCATTCAGCCTGTCGACGAACTGAAGATCGGGTACTGCCTCCTCCGGTTTCAAAGCCCATGAGATATCTCCCGGAACCACTACCGTGTCTCCGTCGGACACCACCGCATTCCACCTTTTCTCAAGTTTTTCCATGTAGTTCTGCCAACGGTGGCCGAAAATGTCCATAGGCTTGTCGGCGGCGGTGGAAAGATGAAGATCGGCTATTGAAAACAGTGCCATCTTCTGTCAAAAACTTCTTTCGACAAAGGACATCATGTCACCGGGGGCGACGGTCTCTTTGAATCTCACGGGAAGATCCAATACCGCCCGAAGCTTTTTCGGGATATTCGTGCCCGTCGCTCCGCTGAGGATATTAAGAAGTTCACCGGCATCGTCGGTGTCCGCATTTCTCTCAAGGCAGTAGAGAACGTCCTTCGGGAATTTGTAAGGGCTGGCGGTGGAGACTATAACGGTGGGAGTTTCATCTCCGGTCGAGGCTTTGTATTTTTTGTAGCAGCTCAGCGCCACGGAGGTGTGGGTGTCAGCAAGGTAGCCGAAGGAGTCGAACGTCTCCTTCAGCGCCGCCGCAGTCTCCGCTTCATTTGCACATTCGCCGTGGAATACGGAGCGTATCTCATCCATGATGTCGGATGCCACTCGGTAATTGCCGTTCTCGCTCAGTTCTCTCATGTATTCGGCAGTTTTTTCGGCTCCGCAAACCGAGAACAGAAGCCTTTCAAGGTTGCTTGAAATGAGGATGTCCATTGAGGGGGACATAGTTTTGTAGAACTCTCGGTCACGATCGTAGATACCGGTCTCAAAGAAAGAGGTGAGAACGCAGTTGGAGTTGGAAGCGCAGATGAGACGGTTCACGGGAAGTCCCATGGTTTTTGCTATGTAAGCGGCGAAGATGTTGCCGAAATTGCCGGTGGGAACGCAGAAATTGAGTTTTTCTCCGAGTTTCACCGTTCCGTCCTTCACTGCGTCCGAGTAAGCAGAGAAATAGTAGACTACCTGAGGAACGAGACGCCCCCAGTTGATGGAGTTGGCGCTGGAGAAGAAGGATCCCGCTTCATCTGCCGCCTGTGCCGCCTCTTTGTCAGAGAAGATCCGCTTTACTCCGGTCTGGGCATCGTCAAAGTTTCCTCTTACGGCACAGACGGAGACGTTATCTCCTTCTTGAGTCGTCATCTGTCTCTTTTGCATGGAGCTGACTCCGTCCACCGGGTAGAATACGGTGATATCGGTGCCCGGAACGTCACGGTAGCCCTCAAGAGCCGCCTTGCCGGTGTCTCCGGAGGTGGCGACAAGGATGTGTGCACGGCGTGTCTCTCCGGTCATGGTCAGCGCCCTTGAGAGGAGTCTCGGCATTATCTGAAGCGCCATGTCTTTGAAGGCACAGGTGGGACCGTGCCAGAGTTCAAGGATCGAGAGACCCTCGGCGGGATGAACGAGAGGAGCAGCTCCTTCGGGGAATCTGTCCTCGCCGTAGGCGGTCATGCAGTCATTTAAGAGTGTGTCTCTGTCATAGTCCGTCAAGAAGAGGGACATTATTTCCGCCGCACGCTCGGCGTAGCTTTTGTCCGCAAGACCTTCTATGAAGTTCCGATCCACCTTCGGTATCGACTGGGGCATATAGAGGCCGCCGTCCGGAGCAAGCCCTCTTTTTATCGCCTCGGCGGAAAGAACGGTGCTTATGACCGCGCTTTTGTCTCTTGTGCTTTGAAAATTCATGGTTTTTACCCTTCCTTATGTTATTTCAGTATCCGCTTGAAAAGATCCGTTGCGTTCTTAAAAAATATCCTGTCCACAGTCTCATCTCCGTAGCCGTGAGCGAGCATCGCGTCCCGAAGAGCGGCAAGGCCGCTTTGGTCTGCGATACCGACGGGGAGTGATGACACTCCGTCAAAGTCGGCGCCAAGGGCGACTGCCCCCACGCCGAATCTTTCAAGATAGTAGTCGGTGTGTCTTAAGATGTCGGTGATGCCGGCATTCTTTTCGCCGAGATGTTGCGGTGCAAAGCTGATGCCGATGACTCCGCCGAGATCCGCTACTCTTTGTGCTTCATCGTCCCTCAGGTTTCTCGGATGGGGAAAGATACTGTGGGAGTTGCTGTGGGAGGCAATTGCGGTAGTGCCCAGCCTTTCGCATTCGTCAAGTATCATCCGAGCACTTTTTACCGATGCGTGGGATACGTCGGCTGTGACCCCGTTTTCGGCGGCATATCGCACTGTTTTCGCTCCGAAAGGGGTCAGGCCCTCATCCGTGTCGAAAGAGCCTCCTATGCAGGTAGAACCGCCCCACAGAGGCGTTATTATCTTCATCCCCTCGACTATGAGCGGATCTATTCGAGCCAAGTCCCCGTCAAGGAGCCTTGCATCCTCAAGGGACAGTATGAACGCAGGTCTTGAGGCGTTGACGTTGCTTTCCACCTCTTCGTATCTTCTGCAAAAAGCGACTCCGTTCGTCTTTTTGAAATGCTCGGTCACCCTGAAAAAACGGCGATAGCATTCTCCGTCCGAAAGACCTTTTTCGGAAAATACGGCGGCGACTTGTACGTAGCTTGAAAATTCGGAAAAATATTTCCGTGACACGTGGCATGATCTGCCGTCAAGACTTTCGCACCTGTCGAACAGAGCGGTAGCGGTGTCGCAGTGAAGATCGGCCACTCTCAAAAGATCACTCAAAATACCACCTCAATATCACCTCAGTCTGTTGACGGCATTCTTGAAATGGGTCACGTCAAGCAGTTTGTAAAAGTATCTCTCTTCCCGAAGATAGAGTTCTATTATGTCGATGGATTTGTAATACCTTCCGTACCTCTCGTAGTTATTTGAGCAGAAATTCATAACGCCCCTAATAAGATATGACGTTTTGCTGTGGTTGACAGTATCCGCTGCTCGAAAGGCACTCTTTATCAGCGCATCGTTCTCAAGACGGGTCTTGATTTCGATAAAGCAGCAAAGATCGTCCTTGACGGCGATGATGTCGATCTCGCTCCTGCCGCAGTTAACGTTCTTTTCAGCAATGCGGTAGCCGCACCGCTTCAGGAATCTTACGGCGAACTTTTCCCCGACGCGCCCAACGTCGATATGACGGGGTATCCTTCTGTTACGTATCATTCTCCTTCGAAAGAAGATCGGTAAGTTTCTCACGGTCTCTCTCCAAAAACGATAAAAATGACGTCCTGTGCTCCGGGCAGGGTCCGTATTTGAACACTGCCAGCTTGTGCTCCTTCGTTGGGTAGCCCTTGTGTTTTTTGAATCCGTAGAGGGGATAGAGTCGGTCAAGGCTTTCGCAAAGACGGTCTCTTGTCACTTTGGCAAGTACCGATGCGGCGGCAATGGACTGAGACTTCCCGTCACCCTTGATTACCGTCTTGGTGGGAACGCCGAATCCTCCGTCACGGTTTCCGTCAACGAGAAGCAGATCCGGTGCCACCGAAAGCCCCTCCACCGCCCGTCTCATGGCGAGAAGGGAAGCGTTCAAAATATTGAGCGTGTCGATCTCCACCGGTGTGGCAAGGGCGACACAGTAAGTAAGACAGCTCTCTTTGACAGTGTCGATGAGAGCCTCTCTTTTTTTCTCCGAAAGCTTTTTTGAGTCGTCAAGGCCTTCTATCACGACCCCGGGCTTCAAGATGCAAGCGGCAGCCACCACGGGACCTGCAAGAGGCCCTCTGCCCGCTTCGTCTGTTCCGGCAAGAAGGGAAACTCCGCTGTCGAGAAAACTTTTGTCAAATCCGATATCCAGCAAGTCACACCTCCGGTACTTCGAGAGATATCCTGCCTATCTTGCATCCTCTGAACTCGTCAAGGAGCATCAGCGAGCACCTCTCGGTATCGATCTCTCCTCCGGAGATAAGAAAACCTCTTTTTCTTCCCACGGTCTCAAGGATCTCATAGCCCTCTTTTCCGTCAATGTCGGCATCGGTCAGCTTGTAGCGCGCCGAAAACTCCCTCGGAGCCGTTGCCGCAAGGCGGGAACAAAGGATGCAGGCAAGCTCCTCCGTGTCGAGGATGGCGTCTTTGATGGCGCCGGTCAGTGCCAAGTTCTCACCCGTTACCCTGTCCTCGAATTTCGGCCACAAAATGCCCGGCATGTCGAGAAGATCGAATCCCATGTCGGTGGTGATCCACTGCTTGTTGAGAGTTACGCCGGGGCGATCCTCCACCTTCGCCTTTTTTGACTTGCTGAGCCTGTTGACGAAGGTGCTCTTTCCGACGTTCGGAATGCCGACGATCATGGCGCGGAGCCGTCTGCCGCTCATTCCTTTTTCTTCGAATCTTTTTATCTTGTCACGGAGTATCTCTCTCACCGCCGTGCCGACAGCCTGCATATTTTCGTTTTTTACGCAGTCGATGGGAATGGCTCCGGCACCTCGTGCGGCGTAGTGGGCGACCCATTTTTTCGTCACATCGGGGGATGCGAGTGTCGACTTGTTGAGAAGAGTCAGCACCGGCTTTCCCTCGGTCAGGGCAGCTATCTCCGGATTTTTTGAGGACGCCGGTATCCGAGCGTCCAAAAGTTCTATCACGATGTCGCAATTTTTCAAGTTTTCCGAGATCATGCGGCGAGTCTTTGCCATGTGACCCGGAAACCACTGTATTATCTGTGATGGCATCCTGTTTTATCCTTCCGAATCTTCAAGGTTTCCGTAGACGGAGCCTATGCTGTCAAAGGGGAAGACTCGGAAAAGGGCCTTTCCCACCACACATCTCTCATCCACCGTGCCGACGTAGGCGCTTCTGCTGTCCCCGGAGTGGTTCCTGTTGTCACCCATGAGGAAGACTTCTCCTTCGGGTACCTTCAGTGGGTAGGTCCAGTCAGAGGTCACTTTCTGATCCTTTGCGATGTAGAGGTAGGGCTCATCCAGCACCTTTCCGTCCACCGTGACGGTCCAAGTGTCAAAGTCGATATCCACGGTCTGCCCTCCGGTGGCGATCACTCGCTTCACGAGAGGCTTTCCGTAGATGCCTGTCTTGTTGGTGTCGTGAACTACCACTATGTCCCCCTGCTTCGGGGTGTAGAAGAGCTGCTCAACGCAAAGGTAGTCTCCGTTGTGAAGAGTCCTCTCCATTGAATTGCCGTCTACTATCGTCAGCCTGAAAAACAGGCAGAATACCACTACTATTGTCGCAGTGCAGAGTACGAACGCCTCCGCAATGTCGTAGATATCCCAGATGAACGGAGTCTCTTCCTTCTTTTTCTTCGCTCTCTCCATTTCATTCTCCTTCTTTGGTGGGTCTTTGCCGCTGACCCGTTATTCTAACATTTTATCACATCCTTCCTTCACTATCAAGACTTTTTATAAAAAATATCGGGCGGCGTAAAGAGTTTTTTTAGTCAACGTCATGAAGGTGATTCGTCGGATATTTCCCGAATACCGGCGGTGATGCGGTACCGTACGTCACTGAATTCCGCTTGTGGTGCCCAATGCCCGGTGAGTTGCCCGATAACGTCACCACAGTCGGTTTTACCTCTCCGTGTTTTCCGAATGAAGAGGATATCCGCCTTGTCCTTGCGTGATCATCTGCCGAATACCGACGGTGAGAACACCGATCTCGGCGCAGAAAAATATTTTTTGGAAAAACAGAGTTATTTTTGCAAAAAACTATTGCAAATGGGAAAAAACTGTGCTATAATACCAGAGTATGGATTGTTACCGAGACGGACCCTCTCAGCCGTCACGGATCATGATCACAAGATCAATCATAATAAGATCGCAAGATCAAAATGACAAGGAGGGACAAAAATGCCGAATATCAAATCAGCAAAAAAGCGTGTAAAAGTTACCAGCGTTAAGACTCTCAACAATAAGATGTTCAAGTCTCAGCTCCGCACAACTATTAAAAAGTTCTATGCGGCAGTAGAAGCAGGTGACAAGGCAGCGGCTTCAGAGTGCTACAAAGCAGCAGTTAAGAAGATCGACCACGCAGTTTGCCGTCATATCATCCACAAGAATGCGGCAGCTCACAAGAAGAGCCAGTTCACAAAGGCTTTCAACAGCATTGGCTGAGTCAGTTAAATAACTTAATTCCCGTCATGCTCCGACGGGAATTTTTGTTTTTTGCGGGATATTTTCACAGGGCGTTTTTCCTTCCTTGAAAAATGTGCCTGTGTTTTTTTCTTTTTCACATGGGACAATAAGAATGGAAACCGTTTTGAAGGAGGAAAAGAAAAAATGAAAAGAGTTTTCGCTTTTATTATTGTTGGCGGCATGATACTTGCAGCCTCCGTACCCGCTTTTTGTGCCGATAGCAAAACGCCATATAACTGGTATTGCCGTCACACGAAGAACGGAGAAGTGCCGGAGTGCGACGGTGAGATGGCATTCATTGAAAGGTACGGCGGGTACTATGTGGATAAAAACGTTGCAGACGGACAGAAGGTGATCTACCTGACATTTGACGCCGGATATGAGAACGGTAATATCGTGAAGATCCTTGATGTCATGAAAGAGAAGAACGTGAAGGGCTCATTTTTCGTCCTGTCGAACCTTGTCACAAGAAATACCGATCTTGTGAAAAGGATGGCGGACGAGGGGCATCTTATCTGCAATCACACTGCCCACCATAAGGACATGACGGCGGTTGGAAAAGAAGAATTCGAAAAGGAGATACGGAGCCTTGAGGCCTCTCTTTCGGAAAAGTGCGGAGTTGAGTGTGCAAAATTCTACCGTCCACCGGAGGGAAGGTTCAATGAGGAGGGACTGTCTTGGGTATCGGAAATGGGCTATAAGACAGCCTTTTGGAGCTTTGCTTATGCGGATTGGGATAACGCAAAGCAGCCCGAGCCGGGAGCGGCAAAAGCGAAGATACTGTCCGCTACCCACACCGGTGAGATCATACTGCTTCACCCAACCTCTGCCACAAACGCCGCCATACTTGGGGATCTTATCGATGCTTGGAGGAGTGACGGCTATGAATTTTCAACTCTTGATGCACTTGACTGACAGAAGGATGGTAAGGTCGTCTTTTTCGGCACTTCTTGCATTTTTTGTTGCGATAGCTCTCGTACCGTCTCTTTCGGCGGCGGAGGCTCCCATAGTATCCAAGGTGCCGAACGGGGAAAACAAGATAGCCCTGACTTTTGACGATGGGCCACACCCGGTACACACCGAGAGAATACTTGAGATACTTGACCGTTACGGAGTGAAGGCTACCTTTTTCGTCATCGGGGAGAATGCGGAAAACTATCCCGAGCTTGTGGAGGCCGAAAAGATCGGTGGACACGAGGTGGCAAACCACACCTTTGCTCATTCCTATCTGAAGAACGTTCCGAAGGACGAGCTTGAGAGGGAGATCGACAGGACCAGGACGATAATTACCGACATCACCGAGAGTGATCCAACTCTTTTGCGCCCTCCCGGAGGACTTTTCGGGAAGGATCTTATCGACAGCGTGAAAGCATCCGGCATCAAGATAGTTCTCTGGTCCGTGGACACGAGAGATTGGGAGCACCCTTCCTCCGCCACGGTGGTAAAGCGGGTGCTGGATACGGTGAAGAGCGGAGACATCATCCTCATGCACGACTATATTGCGGGCAAAAGCCCAACACCGGAGGCACTTGAGACGGTGATACCGACCCTTCTTGAGAGGGGATACAAATTCGTCACCGTGTCGGAACTTTGCGCATCGGAGGACTGCGGTTGACATTAACGCAGGAAGTGCGGCATATCTTTCACTGAGGTGATGATATGAAAAAAATTATTTCCCTTGTTATCTGCTTTTGTCTTCTTTTTGCTGTTCCCGCCGGAACTTTTTCTGCCGAAGCGGAGAATGTTCAAATGACGGCAGAGAACGCCGCATCTCCCGAAAACGCCGGCGGAAGTGTGGAAAACGCTCCCTTTGAACTTGACTGTCTGTCGGCGGTTTTGATGGATGCGGAGACGGGTACGGTGGTCTTTGAAAAGTCGGGAGATGAGCCCCATCCTCCCGCATCCGTCACCAAGATAATGACGTTGCTTCTTACTATGGAAGCGATAGAGGCGGGAAAGCTAAGGACCGACGATATCTTGACGATCAGTGAGTATGCCGCTTCTATGGGAGGATCTCAGATATTTCTCGAAGCCGGAGAAAAAATGTCGGTGGATGAGTTGTTAAAGAGCGCCGTTGTAGCCTCCGCAAATGATGCCTGCGTGACACTTGCGGAGGCGGTTGGCGGCAGTGAGACCGCATTTATCGCCATGATGAATGAAAAGGCGAGAGAACTTGGAATGGAGAACAGCCGATTTGAAAACTCCACCGGCCTTGACGACACCGTTACGGATCACGTTATGAGCGCACGTGACATCGCCGTTGCTTCAAGAGAACTTCTCAAATACCCTCTTATTACGGAGTATTCGACCATTTGGATGGATACCGTGAGAAACGGCACCTTCGGACTTTCCAACACCAACAGGCTGATCCGCTTCTACAGCGGTGCCACCGGCCTCAAGACGGGTTCCACTTCCAAAGCCAAGTTTTGTATCAGCGCCACCGCCGAGAGGGACGGACTCCACCTTATTGCCGTTGTAATGGGTGCTCCCACCCGCGACAAGAGGACGGAGTGCGCAAAAACTCTTCTCGACTGGGGCTTTGCCAATTATTCCGTTTTCCGAGCGGATGCGGGGGGTGGTGATGACGTTAAGGTCACGTCGGGAGTCGAAAGCACGGTGGGAACGGAGTATGAAAAATGCTCTGCGCTTGTGGGAAGGGGGCAGGCTCAAAAGGTGACCGCCGAGTGGGAATACCGGGAAAAACTGAAGGCTCCCGTTAAAAAGGGTGATAAAGTGGGGACTGTCAGGTACCTTCTTGATGGAAAGGCCATTTGCGAAAGTGACATCGTTGCCTCCCATGACGTAGAAAAAATTACCTATTTCGGATTGTTTTGGCGAATGCTTGGGACTTTTTGCCTCTCTTAGTCGGATTTTGACAGTTTTTTTGAAAAATCGGGAAAAATTACTTGAAAATTGCGCCGTGGTGTTGTATCATTGTGAGGTAATGCATTTGAAAAGACAGAAAGGCACAGTAAAATGGAAGTTAAAATCTCCGAAAAATTCGTAAGCAGCTTCGTTGGAGCGGATAAGATTGACAGTATCACGCCCGAAATAGAAGCGGCTCACAAAAAAGTTATCGACAGAAACGGAGCAGGTAACGATTTCCTCGGTTGGGTGGATCTCCCCGTCAACTATGATAAGGAAGAGTTCGCACGCATCAAGGATGCCGCCGAGAGGATCAAAAAGTCCTGCGACGTATTTGTTGTCATCGGTATCGGCGGCAGTTACCTGGGCGCCCGTGCCGCTATAGAGTACGTTAAGAGCCCCCTCTACAATTCTCTTAAGAAGGACACTCCCGACGTCTACTTCACCGGTAATTCCATCAGCTCCTCTGCGCTGAGCGATCTCCTTAAAATCTGCGAGGGGCGTGACGTCTGCGTCAACGTTATCTCCAAGTCCGGAACTACCACCGAGCCTGCGGTCACCTTCCGCATCTTCAGAGAGCTCCTTGAGAAAAAATACGGCAAGGATGGTGCCCGTGAAAGGATATTCGCCACCACGGACAAATGCCGCGGTACTTTGAAGAAATTCTCCGATGAGATGGGCTATGAGACTTTCGTGGTGCCCGATGACATCGGAGGCAGATACTCGGTCCTCACCGCAGTGGGTCTTTTGCCCATCGCAGTTGCCGGTATTGATATCGATGCCATGATGAAGGGCGCCGAGACCGCAAGAGAAGAGCTTCTCTTCAACGCCGATGTTGCCACCAACCCTGCCCTCAGATACGCCGCCTACAGAAACGCTCTCTACAGAGACGGAAAGGTCACCGAGATTTTGGTCTCCTACGAGCCTGCGGCACAGATGCTCTGCGAGTGGTGGAAGCAGCTCTACGGTGAGAGCGAGGGCAAGGATAACAAGGGTCTTCTTCCCGATTCCGTCATCTTCTCCACCGACCTTCACTCACTGGGCCAGTACATTCAGCAGGGCCTGCGCAATATCTTTGAGACCGTCCTTGACATCAAAAAGTCCACCGACACCGTGGTCATCCCCAATGACGAGGCCAATGTGGACGGACTTAACTTCCTCTCCGGTCACGAGCTTGCGGATGTGAATAATGCCGCAATGGTGGCAACTCTGTTTGCTCACACCGACGGAAACGTTCCCAACATCGTTCTTGAAGTGGCTGACAGAACGGAAAATTCTTTCGGTCAGCTCGTCTACTTCTTCGAGTTTGCTTGCGCTGTTTCCGGCTACACACTGGGTGTCAACCCCTTTGATCAGCCCGGTGTCGAGGCTTATAAGAAGAATATGTTCGCTCTTCTCGGCAAGCCCGGATATGAAGAACAGAAGGCTGCCCTCGAAGCGAGGATGAACTGATCCGTTGTTGTGTCGGTTTCCGGAACGGTATCGCCAAAAGAACAAGATAGAAAAAAGCGCCCCGGATCGCCGGGGCGCTTTAAGTATCTCGTTATCAGTTGAATGAGTAGCTCCAACGGGTGGCGATTATCGAGGAGTAGCCCTCGTAGGACTGACCTCCGACGAAATTCGTTCCGTAGCTTACCGTGCAGATGGTGCCGTCACCGAGAGCGGCGCTTGCGGGGTATCCCATGTCGTCACCGCTTTGGAAACCGGTGGTTATCGCCGCCATATTGGACCAGGTGATGCCCCCGTCTGTGCTGACGGTGGCTCTGATGCATCTGGGGTTGGTCCTGTCGGAATAGGTCATTACGATGTCCCCGTTGTCCATTGTGATGAGATGGGGCGGAGCACCGGTGAAATCCTTTCCTGCGGGGACGGGCTTTGTAAAGCTGTTGCCGCCGTCGTAAGAATAGGTCAGGTAGACCGTGAGAGAGGGGCTCACAGACTTGTCATTGCAGTCCTGAGTGCGGATAGCGCAGACGATGACTCCGTCATCACGCTCTGTTGCCGACAACTCGTGGAAGTTGTTGGGATAGAATCCTTCGGGAATGGGTATCTCGGAGAGATATTTCCATGTGTCGCCGCCGTCAAAGCTCTTGTAGACTCCCATGTGGTCCACTTGGAGATCGGTGGAGTCCATCGCCTTGCCGCAGTAGAGAACGGAGCCGTCGGAAAGGGGAATTGGTCCGTGACAGCTTGTCACAGGAACTCTGGTTCCGGGAGCGTTGTATCTGAAACTCTTAAGCTCCTCTGCAATGTCGCTTGAATAATTCGATCCTTTGAGCGAATAGAGGGAAGTGCTCCAGGTCCTTCCGTAGTCATCGCTTTTTATGACATAGGAGCCTTCGGACAGATCGTAGGCCGCATCTGTCCGCATGATGTAGCGGAGCAGATCCAAGTGGACTCCTATGATACCGCCGGTAGGCTGATAGCTTGAGCTCCAGGTCGCCGCCCAAGAGGGAGCCTGTCCGCCCTGACTGTAGGGCTTCAGCATGGAGTAGTTGGCACCGCCGGGAAGCCATGAGTCGGCGGAGGTGGTAAAGTAGGTTGCAAGAAGTTTTCCGTTACCAAGGTAGACTATTCCCGCATCCCGGTCGTCAAGGACCGTGTTGCTGATCTGTGTGGGACGGCTCCAGGTAGCGCCTCCGTCCTCACTCGTTGCCATCATCGTAGCGCCGAAAGGGTCAACGTGAGCCATCCTTGCGCTTGAAGCGGCAAGGTAGAGCTTTCCGTTTTCGTCAACAGTGACCGTGGGCCACTTTGAATTTGTAAAGTGGTGGAACATACCGCCGTTCGTGTTGTTTCTGTCGTCATCCGTCATGTTGCCGAGACGCATCGCCACTGAGTTTCCGAGGCCCTCGAAGGTCAGCGTCTTCGGTGTGGCGGCTTCTTCGGTGAATATCCTGTCGGCAAATACCGTCTTTGCCGCATCAAGGCTGTTTGCTACAAAGATCTCGCTTACCGTGACCGACGTGCCGGCGGGAATATCGAATCCCACTATTGCACCGGTAATGTTTTTACCGACGGCGGCAAGGGGCACTATGCATCCGCCGGAAGTGAGACCGTCAAGGGCGACCGATGTCTTTGCCGCTTGTGCCGTGGCGGATCTTCCGGATATGGGAGAAGCAAAAAGAGAAGTTCGGTCAGCTATCGCAGAGAGGTCTCCTTTAATAACAAGGTAGCCTTCGTTCTTGCAGTCTGCGACGGCATTTTCAAGATCGATCTTGACGGATACCGTATCGCCGCTTGAGGAGGCTATCCTCGCTCCCTTGTCGGTGACCTTGGTCACAGTGGCGTTTTCTGCTCTTACTACCGGAGCCGTTGTTGAGCCTGCGACTATCTGTCTCAAAGTCAGACTGTCTCTTGCCGTCAGCTTGCCGTCACAGTCGATCTCTGCCATCGAAGCGACGTTATCCGTGAGTGCGATGCTCCCCGAAATACATCGGCGAAGCAGAAGGGAGTCCTGGGCGTTGACCCTGCCGTTTGCGTCAACATCTCCTTCGGAGTAGCCGTCTTCCATAAGTACTCTTGAAATGTCACCGTTATCAAGAATAATGGCGTTGGCCTTGCCCTCGGCGCCTATGGTGACCGCTGTAGCTACCGAAATGGCCGACATGAGTATCAGTGTGATGCCGGATATGAGAATTTTTTTCATCATTATCCTCCCGAATATTTTCAGTTTAGCACTGCCGACTGTCATTTTACCCTATCTTGCCACCCTATTTCTACGTTTATTTTGTTAACATGACCCTTTGACACGGCAGTTTGAATGCCGATTCCGAGAAAAAATCGTGAAGGACAGCTGAAATTTTGAAAAAACCGCTAAAGCGTCTTGCATTATCACAAATGTTGTTGTATAATATAGTGCAGAAGGACCCCCTTCATATTACTCTCGGAGGTACAGTATGTTAAAACTCATTATCGGTCTCAAAGGAACAGGAAAGACCAAGCACCTTATCGAACTCGTTAATTCCGCTATCGACACCACGGACGGTGATGTTGTTTGCATAGAAAAAGGCAACAAGCTCAGGTTTGATATCAAGTATCAGTGCAGACTTATTGAGGCTGACGAGTCCGGCATCGACAGTGCCGATGCTCTCTACGGCTTTGTCGCAGGCATCCTTGCCAGCAACAATGACGTGAAGCATCTCTACGTTGACTCCGCACTCAAGATCATCGGCGGCGATACCGAGGCATTTGATGCTATGATCACAAGGCTTGACAAATTGGTCAACGCAAAGGCTGTGGACTGTGTCCTCACGTCCTCCATCAGCCCCGATGCGGCATCCGATACCGTCAAAAAATACATCGCAAGATAATTCCAAAACGGCTCCCCTTTATCGGGGAGCCGCACTTTTCTTTTTTCACACTCCGAGGGTCTTGAACGCCTTCACCCATTCCTTTGCCACTACAAGGTGACCGCAGGGAAGAAGATGGACACCGTCCTCCGACCAATGGCGCACCTCGGTCTTTTCGGTGAGCTCTTGAAGCTTTTCCCAAAGAGGGACGAATGTGAGTGAGTACTCTTTCGCTATCTTTTGGGTAAGTTCGGCACGGTGGCGCACTTCTGTCTCGAATCTCTGCCATCTGTCCGGCTGTATTTCGGTGGATACCGTGGCGTATTCTTTGAATACGAAGGGCTCAAGGAGCATTATTTTGCATTCGGGAAGAGCGGTGAGAGTCCTTTCTACAATCTCGCTCACGTTTCTTGTGAAACCCTCTCTTCCGACGTGTGCACCCCAGTCTATCTCGTGCCAAACGTCATTGACACCGATAAGAAGGCTCATCGCGTCCGGACGGATATCGATGATATCCTCTTTCGTCCTTGCGAGCACATCGTTGCTTTTGTTGCCGCAGATGCCTCGGTTGAGAAATTCGTATCTGCCGGGGAATTCACACCCCAGTATCCCCGCCGCCATCACCGCGTAGCCGGCGCCCATGTTGAACGGGTCGGACATTTTTCTTTGAGCCTCCGTAATGGAGTCACCCTGAAACAGGATCATTTTCATCTTGCTCTTTGCCTCCGTTTGTATTCTAACTCATTATACAGCGAAAAAAAACGGTTGTAAAGAGGGAAAAATCCAAAAAGATATTGATTCTTCAAAAAAGGTAAGCTATACTGTTATTATGAAGCAGAAAAGCCGAAAAAAGGAGACCTCAGTATGAAAAATTACGCTATCGAAACAAAATGTATCCAAGAGGGCTACAAGCCCGGCAATTCCGAGCCGAGAGTCCTCCCCATCTATCAAAGCACCACCTACAAGTACGATTCCTCCGAGCACTTGGGAGATCTTTTCGACCTTAAGGCGGACGGACACATGTATACCCGCATCTCTAACCCCACCGTGGACTGCGTTGAAAAGAAGATAGCCGCTCTTGAGGGCGGTATCGGAGCTATGTGTACCTCCTCCGGTCAGGCGGCAAGCCTCATTGCGGTGTTCAATATCGCAAGTGCCGGTGACAATTTCATCAGCCTATCCTCCATCTACGGCGGTACGGTCAATCTTTTTGCCGTCACCATGAAGAGGATGGGTATCGAGGTTCGCTTTGCCACCCCGGATATGACAGACAGTGAGGTGGATGCCCTCTTTGACGACCGCACCCGCCTTGTGTTCGGTGAGACGATAGCCAATCCCGCTCTTAGCGTTTTGGATATCGAGAGATATGCAGAGATAGCCCACCGCCACAGCGTTCCACTTATAGTGGACAATACTTTCGCAACTCCCGTTCTTTGCCGTCCCTTTGAGCACGGATGTGACATAGTCATCCACTCCACCACAAAATATATGGACGGTCACGCCACGGTAGTTGGCGGAGTTATCGTTGACAGCGGTAATTTTGACTGGGAAGCATCCGGCAAATATCCGGAGCTTTGCGAGGCGGATGAGAGCTACCACGGAGTCGTTTACACAAGGGATTTCGGGAAAGCCGCTTACATTACCAAGGCACGGGTACAGCTCATGAGAGATCTGGGTTCCACACCTCAGCCCATGACCGCATTTCTTCTCAACATGGGACTTGAGACCATGGCGCTGAGAGTGGAGAGGCATTCGGAAAACGCACTTGCGGTAGCCCGCCATCTTGAAAAGAGCGACATGGTGACATGGGTCAATTATCCCGGTCTTGAAAGCTCCTCCGACTACGCTCTTGCCGAAAAGTATCTTCCCAAAGGCGCTTCCGGAGTGGTATCATTCGGTGTCAAGGGTGGAAGGGAAGCCGCAGTTAGATTCATGAATTCACTGAAACTTGCATCGATAGTAGTCCACGTTGCGGACGCCCGCACGTCTGTGCTCCACCCCGCAAGCACCACCCACCGCCAGCTCACAGATGCCCAACTGAAGGATGCCGGGATAACTCCCGACCTCGTTCGCCTATCGGTGGGTATTGAGAACATCGACGACATCATAAGCGACATAGACGAGGCTTTAGCGGCCGCTAAAAACTGATACGGAGAGACACAATGCCCATTAAGATACCAAATCTTCTTCCCGCCACCTCCGTCCTTCAAAACGAGAATATCTTCGTTATGACGGAGACGAGGGCGAGAACTCAGGACATAAGACCTTTAAGGATACTTCTTCTCAATCTGATGCCGAACAAGGTGAAGACCGAGACCCAGTTTGCAAGGCTTCTCGGAAACACACCGCTCCAGATCGAGCTTGAACTGATCCACACCGCCACCCATGAGTCAAAGAACACCTCAAAGGACCATATGCTGGCGTTCTACAAGACCTTTGAGGACGTGATGGAAGAGAACTTCGACGGAATGGTCATCACCGGCGCACCGGTGGAGCAGATGGAATTCGAAGAGGTGGAATATTGGGATGAGCTGTGCCGCATAATGGAGTGGAGCCGAACTCACGTTCACAGTACCTTCCACATATGCTGGGGCGCTCAGGCAGGTCTCTATTATCATTTCGGAATACCCAAAAGAAAACTTGATAGAAAGCTCTTCGGGGTGTTTGAGCACACTGTTGACAGAAAGAACCCGATACTTTTCAGGGGCTTTGACGACACCTTCTTCGTCCCCCATTCAAGGCACACCACCGTCGATATTGAGGACGTTCTCAAGATCCCCGAGCTGAAGCTCCTTTCCACATCGGAAAAGGCGGGAGTCTACTGCGTTGCCACCGACAAGGGGCGTCAGATCTTCGTCACCGGTCATTCGGAGTATGATCCGGACACTCTGAAAGCCGAGTATGAAAGGGACGTATCCCTGGGTCTTCCGATTGAAGTGCCCGAAAATTACTATCCGGACGATGACCCTTCAAGGGAACCCGTCGTAAAGTGGAGAAGTCACGCAAATCTCCTTTTCTCGAATTGGCTCAATTACTTCGTCTACCAGACCACTCCCTACGATATCACTTCAATTGAATGAAAAATCTTCCATCGGAACTTATGATCGATCTCGCCCAAAGTCGGGTAAAGTCGGGTAAAGTCCGACATATTAAGAGAGTGAAATAAAAAATGACCAAGTCCGTTTGGACTTGGTCATTTTGGTGAAGACAAGTGGACTTGAACCACCGACCCCCTGCATGTCAAGCAGGTACTCTAACCAACTGAGCTATGCCTTCATCTATCACGCCTTGGTATTATAGCACAGCAGACGGCGTTTGTCAATCGTTTTTCACAACTTTTTATTTTTTGATTCTTAAAAGACGGCAACTCACGAGGAGTGCCGCCTTTTCCTTTTTTGGGCTGACTTTTCACTCTGTTGATGTGTCTCTCAATTCCCCGCCGTCAATGAGTTTTGCAAGAAGGCACCGTTCGAGCGTGGGAACGGTGAGTTCGGTCTTGGCACGCCATCTGTCCCCGATAAAGAAAGATAGTCCGCTTCAATGGGAGGATCTGGGCAGACGGAAAGCGTTGATCTTTACTGTGATCTGGCCCGCCGGACCTCTTATTTTATTTGAACTTCGTAAATTTGCTACAGGAAAGTAAAATCTGTGTAAAGTCCTTTGTGTTACTTGACAGTTGAGCTGCTTGGTATTATAATGTAGTTACTTTTGAGTTCGTCTTTATCGGAAATAACGTGCTTTGCACGAAAAATGAGGAATAACATGAAAAAATTCTTGAAGACCACACTTGTGTTCATCATCTCAGCAGTCATGCTGGTAACGAGTGTGCCGCCGGCATTTGCGGGTACCTCGATCACAAGCTACTCCTATTGGGCAACCGCAGCCTCCAATCCCGGCCTTGCTTTCAACGTCGGCTCTTATGAGGAAGGCGGCATCCATTACATCATGCTCCCCAGCAGCTTCACCGGTGATACCGTCACCGTCAACGCAAAGAACAGTTTCAGAAGCGTTACCGGAGCCGTCAGTTACGACAGCGGATCAAAGACCTTTGTAATGTCCGCAGCCCACGATTCCATGGTGAAAGTCAACTCCGTTACCCTCGTGATCAAGAGGACGGTGCTCCCTGCGCTTTCCATCTCCATTGACGATGGCTACAGCCTTGATACTATCCACGCAGACAAGGATAAGAAGATTAAAGCTCACGCTCAGATCACGGGCTCCGAGAACGGTCAGTACGATCTTGCCTCCACTCAGATTGAATTCAAAACGAGAGGTAACTCCACTTTCTACTTCATCAAGAAGCCCTACCAGATCAAGTTTGATTCGAAAACATCCCTCTTCGGAATGCCCAAGGCAAAGAAGTGGGTACTTCTCGCAAACTACCTTGACGGCACCGGCATCAAAAGCAAGGTGGCGTTTGACGTTGCAACCGAGCTCGGCATGACCGACACTCCCCAATCCGAATTCGTTGATCTTTTCATTGACGGCGAGTACAACGGTACCTATCAGCTCATCGAGAAGAATGAGATCGGAAAGGGAAGAGTGGAGCTTGAAGACGAGTACGGCGTCCTCCTTGAGATGGAATCCGCAAAGCGTCTTGACGGAACGGATATCTCCTTTGCCGCAACACTCAGCAAAAAGCCCTACGTATTCAAGGAATACGTCACCGATCTTGAGGACACCAGCACTCCCGAGGCGATAGCCTTGAGTCAGCAGGTCCAAGCCTTTGCCAAAAACAAGATAAATTCCTTTGAATCGGCACTTTACAGTACCTCCTCCACCTGGGAGGATGTGGCAAAGCACATCGATGTCGACTCCTTCATTCAGTACTACTTCCTCAATGAGACCTTTGAGCAGATAGACTGCATGCTGGCAAGTACCTACTTCTACTTCGACGGTGCGGCAGACGTTATCCACTGCGGACCTGTTTGGGACTTTGACCGTATCTGCGGCTTCCAGACCGATTGCGAGTCAAGCACCAACTCCGATTTTGTCAAGAACCTTGTGGAGAACACGGACGAGTACCGCTGCGACATCTACAAGCAGCTTTTCAGATACCCGGAGTTCACGGAGATGGTCAATGACTACTTTGAGAACACCGCAAAGGACATCCTCACCGCAGAGCACATCAACGGACTTGTTGACTACTATCAGCAGAAGCAGTGGAACTCCCTCATGGCAAACTACATCAGGTGGTACTATATCTTCGTTGACCTGAGCACAACAGCCGATGACGTTGTGGGCGGTACCTTCGCAGATCAGGTGAATTACGTCACAAATAAAATGAAAACGTGGGTCACTGCCAGATGTGCCTACCTTGCCACCGCATACGGCAGCGCACATCCCATGCTCACCTACTCCCCCTACGGCGCTTATACCGACAAAACTCTCACGTGGACAAGTAATTACAACGCCCAGTGGCACCCGGCTGTTTCCGGCGGAACCATGACCTACGGCGCTTCCATGACCGGATTCAAGATGGATATCGGAAGCAGTCCCGTCAGCGGATCCCTCACTTACACACTGTACAGCGGCACTGACAGCATTAACCTGAATGCCGGTGAAAGCCATGACTTCGGCAAGTACATCACCGCATTCTCCGCAAGACTTACCGGTAACTTGGCTAATTACTTCGATATTGAGTACCGTATCCTCCAAAGCAAGAACGTTACCGCAAAGGGCTATAACGGCTGGAGCGCATGGACCAAGAACGGCACCCGTGTCGGCGATACGAGCAGTGCATCAAGCAGCCTTAACATCAATAAGATCCAGATAAGACTTGTGGCAAAGAAGGATATCGAGTACGGTACCGTCAACCTCAGCGTTAACGGCAAAGTCACCCCCGTCACCGGCGTCCTCGGAAACACCTTCACTCCCGATGCTCCCTCCCTCGGAGGTTATAATTTCCTCGGCTGGTATTTCACCTCCGACTTTACCGGCGCGCCCGTCACATCCGTAAGCTATGCAAAGACTCCCATGACTCTCTACGCAAAGCTTGAAGCGACGGCAGTAGCGGGTGATATCGACGGCGACGGCTACGTGAGATCCACCGACGTCCTCGTTTTCAAGCAGTACCTTTCCGGTATCGAGCCAACCGATTTCGTTTCCGAAAGCGCAGACCTTGACGGCGACGGAAAGCTCACTGCAAGAGACGTCCTTACCCTTCGCCTTTATGTCAGCGGTAAGATAACACTTTCATGACCGTCCTTCCGTGATCAATAACTTAACTCCCCCCGAAAATGGGGGGGAGTTTTTTGTGAGAAATTATTGACCGAGATGCGGCAACAATGACAGCCTGCCGTCCCGCAAGGTCGCTTTTTGCAGCCGAATAAAGCCTATTTTGCCCCTTTTTGCGGTGCCGTCGATAGGGAATACCCCCCGAGAGGAAAAAGCTTCAAAAAACGCCTTAAAACGGCTTAACGGCGTGGTACGAAATGACTCTTTCGCACCGTGACTTTCACCGGGAAAGTTCACAATGCGAAGCATAGCCTCACGCACCGTAGGGGTGCTTGTCGTGCCGCAAGAGGCACACTTAGTCAAAAAAAGACCCGATGCAAGTCATCGGGCTTTTTTGTGAGTAATTTCAAATTTTGATACAAGTTCAAAATGGGTGCAAATGTTACTATGGATGCATTTTTATGAAAAACTTTGCCATCAATTTCATTTCGACAAATCGGAATTTGATTATCTCTTTTTATAAATAACAAGCTCAGGATTC
>CAZVQC010000004.1:0-105102 GCA_964629225.1 uncultured Ruminococcus sp. | reverse complement strand
TGGCGTTTGCAAATTTGATTAGTAATTCATCAACCGCATCGGTGTACTTGCCTTTAGCTATCAAAGCATTCCTCATTTCATTCAAGCAGTTGATAATAAGTCGCTTTTCAAAATCGTCTAATGCCAAATAATATTTTTCTCTTTTCACCTAATAGCCTCCTCGTATTTACTGATTACATTTTACGAAAAGCCGATGAAAAAGACAAATGTGCGGATTAAATATGTGTATTCGCACCGGATTTATAGCATTCTAATTAGGTTGGTTATGAATATTCGCACCATATCGAGTATTCTTAAGGGATTTGACTTTATGAATACTCGATTTTTTTATTTTCTTTTTCTTTTCGTCTTTCTTTCGTCTTATTCGTTATGTACCGAGCAAGGTTTGTGCCTTGCTCTTTTTTGTTAAGCAGACAGCGGTTTCGGGAGATATTCAACCGATACGCCTTTTCTTGTGTCTGCTCTGTAATTTCGCAAAATGCGGTTTCAGGCAGTTCAACATATCCAACGAAACGATAATAATAGATGACAACGCAAACCAAAGGAAAATGTTCGGTTGTCTGTCTTTTTGGAGCATACCGGATAAATTCCTTCCGGTACTAATGATACGAGGGACTGCAGCCAGTACAGACCCTCGTATTTTTGCGTAACACAGTTTGTTTTTGCGGAAAGGATAATGAGAATGAAGTTTAAGAACATAGTTATAATTCTTGCGGTGGCTACCGGTTGCATCATTGGTTGGAACGTGATCAACGGTGATAACGGAAGCAACTCCGGCATCGAAAAAGATTTGAAAGCAACGCTTTTTCGATCCGCCGCCAAATAAAAAGTCCTTCTCCCGGAAGATAGCTTCCCATCAAAAGGGATCCGACAGAAATCCCCTTATGCGACAGTATATCACGCCTTCGGGCAAAACCCAAGTGATCCCAGTCCGGCTTTTCGGTTTTTCTGCCAAATAAAGGAAGGAGGTATTCCCGATCCGACTCGCAAGGGGCATTTCATTCCGTTTTTTAGAGGATCTTCACACAAGCATCAGAACGAACACATAAAAATCGATTGACTTTTTTCGACCGAAGGAGTATAATTGCTACATTAAACAACAAAAAGACAAGGAGGTCAGCGGAAATGCTTCTTTTCATTTCTCTGTTTTTTCCTGCGGTGATATCCGTTTGTATTTGCGACCGGATATGCGGCGGACATATTGCCAAAAGGAGTTGTGTGTACTTGTATGCAGTGAGTAACGTGGCAATTAACGTGGTCTGCGCCGTCTTTAAGAAATTCGTTTTTGAAACTGCGGATTCGGGGCTTACCCTCTACAGCGGGGATATGTCGCCCTCTATCATGCTCAATTACATGGTGATCGCCATCCCTGCCGCCGTGATAGTGGGATGCGTTGCCGCGCTGATCCACAAGGGTGTCAAGGTGACGAAAGAATGAAGGATCCGAAGAAACGCACTTTAAGGACCGTGGGCAAGGTGATCTACGTCATCTTAGTCAGCCTAATAGTGATAGTTGCATATGCGGCGCTCTTTTCCGCACGGTGGTTCGGAATGAAATACGGAGACACCGGATTCGACTCGGTGCTCTTTACTCTGTTTTCCGACCTCTCCGGAACCGCGGAAGAAATTATGCTCAGCTACTACAATTACGCAATTCCCCCGACGGTTATATTTTCCGCTCTGACTCTGTTTCTTCTCTTTTTCAGATCTGCGTCATCGCTGTTTTTGAATATCGGACGGAAGATACGGATCAAATTCTATCCTCTAAACAAGACTGCATCGTCATTGATCGCGGTAGTGCTGCTCTTTGCACTGCTGTTCCACTCCTCCACGTATCTCGGCATTCCCGAATATATCGTGAAAATGACGACCGACAGCAAATTTTATGAGGATGAATACGTTTTTCCGGAGGACGTGGCGCTGTCATTTCCCGAAAAAAAGCGAAACCTCATCTACATCTACCTTGAGTCCATGGAAAACACCTTCTTTTCGAAGGAGGAAGGCGGCGTTCTTGAAAACAACGCCATGCCGGAGCTTTTAGAACTTGCGAAAAACAACGTGAATTTCTCCACCACCGACGGAGTAGGAGGTTGTTTTCAGGCGAGCGGTGCCACCTGGACCATTGCTGCAATGGTATCTCAGACATCCGGCATCCCCCTTATGATCCCAATTGACAGCAACACCTACGGAGACTATTCGGAATTCTTGCCGGGAGTCACTTCCATTACCGATATCTTGAGTGACAACGGGTACTACCAGACCTTGGTGTTGGGCTCGGATGCATCCTTCGGAGGTCGCTCCAAGTATTTCGGTCAGCACGGCGTCGATGAGATCCGCGACATCCACACCGCCCATGAGTCCGGGCTCATCCCGGAGGACTATTTCGTCTGGTGGGGCATGGAGGACGAGTATTTGTATGAGTACTCAAAGCAGACCTTAACGGAGCTTGCAAGCAAGGATGAGCCCTTCGCATTCTACACTCTGACGGTGGACACCCATTCCCCAAAGGGCTATGTTTGCGATCTTTGCGATGACGAATACGAAGAGCAGTACGTGAACGTCTATTCCTGCGCCAGCCGCCAGCTTGCATCATTCATCGAGTGGATACAGGAGCAGGATTTCTACGAAAACACAGCAATAGTTATCTCCGGCGACCATATCAGCATGGACTTTGAGACAGTGTCTGCCATCATCTCAGACGAGAGCTACGAGCGCCGTGTCTACAACTGCTTTATCAATTCCGCAGTGGAGCCGATAAAGACCAAAGAGCGGGATCTCTCCCAGTTCGATATGTTCCCCTCAACCTTAGCGGCTATGGGAGTGGAGATACCCGGAGAGCGACTGGGTCTTGGGGTGAATCTGTTCTCCGGTGAAATGACACTGTCGGAAAAGTACGGATTCGCCACCTTCAACGAGCTTCAAAGCACGAATTCATACATGTACGACACAAATTTCCTCTACGGACAGAATTCCAAAAAGAGCAAGTAACTGAATTATGTTAAAAAGCACTGTGCCGGTACCGGCACAGTGCTTTTTTCGGCAGCGGCGGTTTTCGCAAAAACGGCTGAAAGAGAAAAGAGACTCGGAACGGTGTCCCAAGTCTCTTTTTCTGTTTTCGTTTTCATTCGGCTTTGATGCCTTGATATCGACCCGACTCTTTGCGCCAAGCAAAAAACAGATCTCTCCGCTCCGGGCTTCGAGCCGGTATCGCTACAGGTCTCTTTCGTATCACAGTCCTAAAAGTACCCTCTGAAGGAGTTTTCACAAAGGATCGCCTCAAGGCGTTTTATGAAGTTCTCCGTGGCATCCTTAAGGGTGCTCGGAGTATGGACGGTATCTCTGTTCCACGTCTTTTCAGACAGTACCGGAAGTCTTGGTATGACGGAACGGAATTCAAGCTGAGATGCGAGTCGGGGGCTCTCGTAATTCTTAAGGTAGTCTCCCCAAGCACAGAGCATCGCTCCCTCAACGGGGGCTTCCTTTGCCACGGTAATGGGCTCCTTGAAGGCGGCAGATCCCTCCCACCAATGATCCCATTTGCAGGTGTCCCAATCCGACAGTATCTCATCCGGCCTCCACATCTGCCAGGGAGCGAGAACATAAAGCGGCTTCCATGAGGCATTGAGTATGTGGAAGCCACCATCTACAAGCCTCGGTGCTATCTGATAGTGACTCTCCCACGCAATGACGAGGGTCTCTTTCGGAACTAAGTCATTGTACTTTTCATTGAAGCCCTCCCATACGATGGGGGTCTTACCGAGGGACAGAACGAAATTCGCCATCTGCCCCACGTAGCGGGCGTAGAGCTCCGTCACGTCCCCGATGCCGTTTTTCTCCATGTATTCCAAGGTCGAATCAGAGTCGAGCCAACGGCCGAGCACCGCCTCATCACCGCCGATATGGATGTAGTCGGACAAAGGGAACAGCTCCGCGACCTCACGGAGTATCTTTTTGAGGCCTTCAAAGGCGACGTTCGATGCGTCGATGATGCCGCAACTGCCGAAGACGTCGGGATATTTCAGGTTGAACCGAGCGGAATGACCCGGCATATCCACCTCAGGCACTATCATAACTCCCCTGTCGGCGGCATACTCACCGAGAGCCAAAAGAGAATCTCTTGAATAACAGCGCCCTTTGGTGCAAAGATCCGGAAAAGCGTTTGAGGGGAGAGTGAAGCTCTCATCGTCGGTGAAATGGATAACGAGGCGGTCGATACCGCACAGCGCTGCCGCATCAACGTACCTGAAAAGGCAGTCAACGGGGTGAAACTTTCTCGCCACGTCCACCATAAGCGCTCTGAAGGCGTGATCCGGGGCGTTTTCCGCCCGACAGCGAGGCAGCCTGATATATTTGTCGCAGGTGCGCTCAAGTGCCTGCAAAACGAAAGAAAACGCGCCCCACAGACCCTCTCTGTCACCTGCTATCACGGTGCAGTCCCGATCGATATCCACAATGAAGGCTCCCTTTTTCATGTCCCTGCCCTTTTTTATCATGAAGATATTCGGGCGGGACGATTTTGTATCGGCGGAGACTTCATTACCGTTTCCCTCGGTCAAAGGGGTAAAAAGTCTCTTTTCCCCATCCGTTTCATCAAAGGGAGCGAGGGCAAGACCTATCAGTCTATCCACCGTGTCGGAAAAAGCGTTTGCCGCACCGAAGAATGCGGGATCGCGGCAGAGATAAAAGAGAGACAGAAGGGTCTCTCCTCCTCGTTCATCAAGATTCTTCGGAAGCGGAACGGTATTTATCTTTTTCATTTTGATCTCCTTTCGGAATTCATTTCGGGTTGACGTGGACCATACAGTGCTTGATATCGGGAGAGAAGGCTTCGATGGCATCATGGGCCCTCTCCGCTATGCCGTGGGCTTCTTCCAGCGTGATCTCTCCCTTTGCTCCGATCTCCACGTCCACGTAGATGCGGTTACCGAAGAGCCTGGTCTTTATCATGTCCACGGTGATAACTCCCTCCACCGACAGTATTATCTTCCGCAGTTTTTCCACAGTCTCCCTGTCGCAGGATCTGTCGGTCATCTTATCAATTGAGTCCTTGAAGATGTCGTAAGAGGCTTTTACTATGAGGAGGCAGATGACAACGCTTGCAATGGGGTCGAGTATCTTCAGCCCCAGACGGGCGCCGAGGATACCGATAAAGCTGCCTACCGAGGAGAAGGCATCGCTTCTGTGATGCCATGCATCTGCCATCAAAGCCCCGGAGTTGACTTTTTTCGCCGCACTCTTCGTGTAGTGGAACATCCCCTCCTTGACTACCACCGACACCGCCGCCGCAATGAGGGCAAGCGTTCCCGGAACGGGCAGCGCCTCCGTGGGGGACAATATCTTCATAACGCCGCCGTACCCGATGGCAACACCGGTCACACAAAGCACCGCCGCCAGAAGGATGGCGGAGACGCATTCAAATCTCTCGTGTCCGTATGGGTGCTCCGGATCGGGCTTTTTGCTCGACATCTTCGCTCCTATCATGACGATGAAGGTGCTGAAGACGTCCGATGCGGAGTGGACCGCATCGGATATCATCGCTCCGGAGGATGCAATGATACCTGCTATGAATTTGAATAGAGACAGCACTACGTTGACGATCACGGTATTGACCGAGACTTTGTAGACTGTTTTCTTAAGCTCCGATGATTCCATGATACCTCCGTTCAAGTCCGGCATTTCACACTGCGGCTCTTAAAAGAGCATCCGGGGAACTTTTCGTATCCCACAGATGCTCTTATCTGTTGCCGTAGGGCCCGGCTGTCGCCTGATCTTCTTTTTGTCGATTTTACCACAAACGGGCGCTTCTGTCAAGAGCACGGGTTCAGTAAGCCCCGTCTTTTATCCACTGTCCCCACTCGGAGTAGTATCCTGCGAAGAGATGAACGTCATCCGCTGCCTTTGTCGGGTCAAGGGCACCGTTTCCGTCATCGAAAAGTGGATTTGCATCGATAAAAACCGTACGCTCTCCGTCTGCAAGTTCCATAAGCCTGCCGTTCAAAGTATCAAGTGCGGGATTCGAAAGGTAGCCGTCCGCATCCGAAAGTTTTTTTGTAATATGGAGATTTGCCTCCACATAGATCGTGGGGTCGTCCTGTTTTTCTCTTATGAAGTCAAGAAGCCCTGCGTATTTTTTCACCGTATGGTCAAGGTCGTAACCGAGCTCGTTGATGCCCAGCATCACGTAGATGCTCTCGTAGTTTTTCCGAGCAAGCACCTCCTCAAGTGACACGTCCTCCCCGTCAACCGAGACCTTCGCACCGAGGATATTGTAGACACTCATTCCCACGGTGGCAAAAAAGTCACCCTCAAGGTCTCCGTACTCAAGAAGACCTATGGTCCTTGAATCTCCGATGAAAAGAGACCCTTCATTCTCCGAGACCCTCTCGGTATCTGCCGGCTCCTCACTCTCCGTATCCGACTCACACGGCGCCTCTGTTTGGATATCGGACGTGTCCTCCCACGTGTTCACCGGGGTATCCCCCTGTTGCACCGTTCCACCGCAAAGACCGCAGGAGGATAGCAGTGTAACGGCGGCAATAACTGCCGAAATGATAAAAACGGTATTATTCTTCAAGATCTAAACACCTCTGTTTCGGAAAACGGCGAAGACTTTTTCGGTCATTCGCGGAAAAATCAGTAAAAAAAGCAATAAAAGGCCCCTTTGGGCACCGCCTTTCAAGTCATTTTCATACTAAGACTTGATTTCGGCGGAAAAATATTGTACAATAATATAAAATTCGGTCATTGTGCGAGCCGGCTGTGCTTTTTCAGCCGTCCGTCGATCGGATCATCAAACAGAAATGAGAGAAAGGCACGCTATGAACAAAGTCATTAAAAACAGACTGCTTCTCATTGTTCTCGCAATAGCGGTGTTCGTCCCCACCCTTGTAATGTTCGTGAATTACAACAGAGAAAAGGACGGCCCCGCCACCGCAAAGACCGTGGCATCCATCACGGTAGCGGATCTCAACGGAACGAGCTACGTTTTGCACAGGGAGGAAGCGACGGGCGCCGCTATGATCCAGCTCTTCCTCAATATCAACGACAATGCGATCGAGGCAGGGGAACTTCCGGAGCCTCTGCGCACTCAGTCCTTCTATCTTGTCACCATGTCCAACGGCAGTACCGAGACTGCGTTTCAGTACTACTTCGACTTGACCGGTACCGAATCATATTATATGAACGGCGACGGCCGTGCATACAAGATATCCGAATCCGATGCAAAGAACTTTTTGAAGACTGCTTTTGCCGCAAGTCTCTATCCCGCATCGGAACTTCCCACGCTCACCCTTCTCGGAGAGCAGAGCGGAGTGAAGCCGAAGGCGGCACTCTGGAAGTACAAAGATATCGACGGCAATGAGATGACCGCCGAGACAGGCGCCTTCATCACATCCGAAAAGCTGGCATATGCGGCGGAGGGCTCCATTGCGATGGACTTTTCCGTTGAGCCGGATCTTTTCAGTATCGTCCTTAAGGATGCGGCGACGGGAAACACGGTCTACGAGGGTGCTTACAAGGATCTTTCCTATGGTTCTTTGACCGGCGGCGAGACCTTCAACGTCGATGTTACCGCAAAATGGGATGAAAGCAGTGACAGAGAAAACTGGGGTGAGGTATCCTATTCCTTCGTTCTCAACGTCAGCGCTCCTGCCGAGTTCTACCTTTCCGTGGATTCCGTCAATGCGGGAGAATTCGTCTGTGTCACCGGCAAGAACGTCAGTGACCTGTCGAAGATATCATTCAAAAGTGAACCCGAAGTGGGCTTCACGCCCACGTTCTACAAGGACGGAGACTACGTCCGTGCCTTCGTTCCCATCAGTCTCACATCCGTAGGTGGAGACCAAAAGTTCAGTCTTACTTACGGCGGAGTTACAAAGGACCTTTCACTGAAGGTCAACCCCAAGACCTACAGAGCCTCGGAGTACAAAGCCGCAGCCGACAAGGCGGCACTTTATTCCGACATTAACAAGAACGCCGCATCCGATGCTTTGATAAGCATCTTTACATCCGGATCGGACGTGAAGTATTTTGACGACACTACCGCCTTCACAAAGGTGTTTGAGGACAACGCCATCAACCGTTACTACGGCAGATCCTACACGATCTCCGGAACCCAAGCGGTGTTCCGTCAGGAAGGTGTTGAATACAAAGCCGCAGAGGGCACCGATGTCAAGGCTACCGCCGCAGGCATCGTAGTCTACGTGGGAAGCACCGACATCACAGGAAACATAGTGATAATAGAGCACGGATGGGGTCTTAAGACAGTCTACGGTCACCTCTCATCCGCCACCGTCAAGGTAGGTGACGAAGTCGCCCTCGGCGGCGTGGTCGGAAAGTGCGGAAGCACCGGATTTGCGAACCAAGCAGGCGTCTACTTCGGTATGTATGTGGGCACAACGCCCGTGTGTCCCTACGCTACTTGGATTGACGGCGATTGGAAGGGCATTCCGCTCTACAAGGGCTGAGTTTTAAAAAGCCGAACTCAACAAGCGAATATTGAACGCAGGCCGTTGCCTGCGTTCTTTTTCCGCTTATTTTTCCGAAGTGTCGGATGCGCTTGCGCCGAGTTTTTCCGAAACGTCACCGAGGAGCATCTCCCATGCATCCTCGTGCTCAACGTAATAGATGGGGCACATCTTGCCGGAGACGTCATAGTGCCTGATTATGTCGGTGGTGGGATCCAGCGAGTAGTTCTTGCAAAGATCCGCAAGGAGCGTTATGAGGCTTTCGTACGTTTCGTCATTGAACTTGCCGTCCTCGTCCGGATGACAGCACTCCACCGACACCGTATCCTCGTTCCTCTTATTGGAGCAGTAGGCTACTTCGTCCAGAGGCATCAACTGAACGACCTCACCCTCAAGTCCGATCAGAAAGTGACTGCTTGCGTAGGTCTCGTGAGTCTTGGCAAGATTGTTGAAGTAGGATCTGTTCTGCTCTGCGGTGGTACCGGGATTTGCAACGTAATGTACCACCACTCCGTTCACCGTCTTGAGTTCCGTTCCCGGCCTTGAGTACTCATTCAAAACAAGAGGATCGTAGTCCACGTAGTCGGGAATGTCCCACCTTGCTTCCTCCTTGAGGATCACGCCGATCTCGCCGTTATCCTCCCCCGCCGACAGCGCATCTCTTACCCCCGATGCCGTCCTCATACCGCAGCTTCTGCCGAAAAAGAAGAAGGAGACGCAAAGAACGGCAGTCAGGATGACCGTTATCGCAAGCCTCCACTCAAAGGGTAATCTGCGAAGGGCTTTTTCAATTTTTTTCATACCGATGTCCTTTCCTGTCTTTTCTTGTTTGATTTTATCACATTCGAGAGACGAATTCAATAGCGTGAGAAAAGTTACCGGCTTTTTTTGAAGAGAGTTGACAGGGGATAAAAAACAGAATATAATGATACCGAAATAATTACCCGGAGGACGAGATGGGATTTGTAAAAAAAGAGCTGAGCGAGTTTCCGTACAACACCTTTGATGCGATCGGGAAAGATTGGATGCTGGTCACTGCGGAGAAAAACGGTGCTGTCAACACCATGACGGCTTCCTGGGGCGGTATCGGAAAGCTTTGGAACGAGCCGGTGGCATTCGTTTTTATCCGACCGCAGAGGTTCACCTACGGTTTTACCGAGGATGCGGACATGATGACTCTTTCCTTCTTCGGCGGAGAGTACAAAAGCGAACTTTCTTATCTCGGCACGAAAAGCGGCAGAGACGAGGACAAGATAACCAACGTGGGCTTTCACGTTACATTCCTTGAGGACACCCCCGCAATAGAAGAAGCAAAATGCGTTCTCGTTTGTCGGAAGCTCTATTCCGACATGCTGAAAAAAGACTGCTTCATCGATGAGAAAATGCTCTCACACTATCCCGGCGGGGACTTTCACCGAGTATATGTGACAAAAATTGAAGCAATGTTCACAAAGGAGTGACTCTCCGCGGTACAGTTGCTTTTGCAAGGTGACGAAAATAGTGTTTTATGTTTCCAACCCCTTGAAAAGCGCAATCCGGCGTGATATAATGTTAAAGTAAGAATTATGGTAAGTAGAAGGAGAGAGGGTCGACGCCCTCTCTCTTATTAGATTACAAGGCTGCATCATGCGGCGGAAAGGAGACTATGGAGCAAAAGGGAAGAAAGAAAAATACCGCTTCGGCCGTCAGAGAATTGGCAGAGCCCTTGGCGGAGGAATTCGGATATGTTCTCTGGGACGTGGAATACGTTAAGGAGGGTGCGGAAAACGTGCTCCGTATCACCATCGACTCGGAAAACGGCATCGGCATCGACGACTGTGAAAAGATGCACCGCGCCATCGACCCGATCCTTGATTCCGCCGACCCGATAGAAGGTTCGTACCGGCTTGAGGTCTCCTCCCCCGGCGTAGAGAGAACGCTGACGAGAAACGAACACTTTGACTACTGCCTCGGCGTTGAGGTGGAGGCAAAACTGTTCACCGCCTACAACGGGCAGAAGTCGGTAAAAGGAATTCTCAACGACAATTACGATGACAGGATCGTCATCGTGTCCGGAAATGACGCATACGAGATCGAAAAGAAAGCCATCGCAAAGATAAACACGGTATTTGACTGGAGCTCTTTGGGCTGAGGTCTTGTTCCGGTGCGGTGACGTAAGAAGAGATACAACACAAAAATACAAAATACGGAAGGTTACATTTCAAATGAACAAGGAATTTTTTGACGCTCTTGACGAACTTGAAAGGACCAAGGGCATCCCCAAGGACTATATGCTCGAAAAAGTAGCGGCGGCACTCAAGAGTGCCTTCAAGAAGGAGCACGATTCGGAAAACGTTCGCATCGTTCTTGACCCGGTCAAGAAGGACGTCAAGGTATTCAAGCAGAAAAACATCGTGGAAGAGGTGACCGATCCCGAAACGGAGATCAGCCTTGAAGAAGCGAAAGCAATTTCCAAAAAGCACGTCCTCGGCGGAGTGGTCGAGACGGAGATAAAGACGAAGAGCTTCGGCAGACTCAGCGCCCTCGCCGCAAAGCAGGTGATAATCCAAGGCATCAGAGAGGCCGAGACGCAGAACATGATCAAGGACTACGAGAAGAAGCGCGAGGAGGTCGTCACCGCCACCGTTACCAAGTCCGCAGACGACACCGGCGCCATCGTGATCGACACGGGAACAAGCGAGGCTGTTCTTATCAAGAACGAGCAGATCCCCGGAGAGACCTACGAGGTGGGCGACAAGATCAAGGTCTTCATCACCGAGGTGAAAAGAGAAGGTCAGGACGGACCTCTCGTCACTCTGTCAAGAACTCATCCGGGACTCGTCAAGAGACTTTTCGAACTTGAAGTACCGGAGATCGAAGACGGAACCGTTCTCATAAAGAGCGTGGCAAGAGAAGCGGGAAGCCGCACGAAGATCGCCGTATGGTCGAAGGACGAGGACGTTGACGCAGTCGGCGCTTGTATCGGTAATCACGGAATGAGGATCGGAAACATCCTTGACGAATTGAACGGCGAGAAGATCGACATCATCGAGTACTCCGAAGATCCCGCCACCTTCATTGCGGCGGCACTTTCTCCCGCAGAGGTCATCTCGGTGGAGCTTGAAAACGAAAAGAGCGCAAAGATCCTTGTCGCAAATGACCAACTCTCCCTTGCCATCGGTAAGGTGGGACAAAATGCAAGGCTTGCGGCAAAATTGACAGGATATAAGATCGATATCAAGGGTTGTTGACCCGGAGGTCAGATTTGAAAACTAAAAAGATCCCGGAAAGACGGTGCCTCGGTTGCGGGGAATCATTTCCGAAGAGCAGTCTTATAAGAGTAGTCCGCACGCCTGAGGGCGCGGTGGAGCTTGATGCAACGGGACGGCGCAACGGAAGGGGCGCATATCTCTGCCCCAGGTCCGAATGCTTCAAGATTGCGAGAAAGAAAAAGCGTTTTTCTCAAAATCTTGAGGTGGAGATCCCGGAGGAGATACTCAACAGGATAGAAAAGCAAATAGAAGAAATGGAAAGGACGCTGACGGATGGTGTCTGATGAGACCAAAAGAAAGACCCTTTCGTACCTCGGCTTTGCAAGGAGATGCGGGAAGGTGTCCATCGGAAGCGAGCTTGCGGAGATCGCAATAAGGAAGCATCCGAAAGCGGATGCCATCGCCGTCGTAATAGCGAGGGATGCCTCCGAAAGAACGGCGAAACGTCTTCGTGACAAATGCTCCTTTTACGGTGTCTCTCTCTTCGACTGCGGCGCCACCAGAGACGAATTGGCAGAGGTTCTCGGAAAGAGTGCTCCCACGGCGGCAGCGGCAGTGACAGAGCCGTCACTTGCGCGGGCGATCGCCGCACTTTACAAAGGATCAAAAGAAGGATCGACGGAAGGCTCGAAAGAGACGTTAACGACGATCCCACCTCAAACAAATTAAGTGCTGAATAGCACCGATCAACAAACAGATCATCGGATCATCTCGATCTCACTCTCAGAGAAAGGATATTTCCACCGGGTGGAAATAAGGTAAAATACAGAATGGCACAGGAATCCATGTTCCGGATCAACCAATTGGCAAAGGACCTCGGCATGAAGGGCACAAAGGGGCTCATCACGGCCCTTGAAGAGGCGGGCATTCCCAACAAGAAATCCTCCTCGTCTCTCACGCCGGAAGAGTTCAATCTGTTCTTCAATGAGCTGACTATGTCCGCTCAGATCACGGATCTTGACAATTATCTTGCCAAAAAGAGCAGGATCTTTGAGGGAAGAAAGAGTGATCTTGCGGAGAAAAAGCGCCTTGAGGAAGAAAAGAAAAAGGAAGCCGCAGAAAAGGAAGCAAAGCTGAAGGCGGAAAAAGAAGCAAAGGCCGCTGCCGAAAAAGCAGAAAAAGAAAAAGCCGAGGCGGAAGCTGCGGCAAAGCGCAAAGCAGAGGCGGCAAAAAAGGCAGAAGCCAAGAAGGCAGAGCCCGTGGCGGAGTCTCCAAAGGAGACGGTAAAAGAAGAGGAAAAGCCCGAGGATCCCAGAATGGCAGCTCTTCGCCGTGAAGCCGCAAAATACAAAGCCGCATACGATGCAAAGCTTGCAAAGGAAGCTGAGGCTAAAAAGAGAGCCGAGGAAGCAAAGAAGGCTCCTCCCGCTTCAAAGGAGTTATCTCCCAAAGCAAAGCCCGCAGCCGCTCGCACCAATGCGATGCCCTCCAAGGACGACATAGACAAGGTAAAGAGAGAGCGCTTTGCAAAAGCGGAGAGTTCCTTCAGCGTTCCCTCCGTATCCGGCACCGGCTACAAGAATGCCCCTCAGAACGCAGGACAAAAGGCAAAGCAGGCTCAAAATGCCGGAAGGCAGAGAACCGGTACCACAAGAGTGGTGGACACCCGCTCCTCCACGGTGGATCTTTCCAAATACGATGACAAACTGGATCGTTTTGCTCCCGATGCTCTCTCCGACAAGCAGTCCAACAAGCAGAAACTCAAGAAGCAGAACACCAGAGACCAGAGAAGCTCCAAGAATCGCGACAAGGAAAAAGCGGCTATGGAGAAGCTCAAAAAGGAACAGCTTGAAAAGGCAAAGAAACAACCCCTGAAGATCACCATCCCCGATGAGATCTCCGTCGGTGAGCTGGCATCGAGACTCAAAGTCACCGCCGCCGAAGTCATCAAGAAGCTCATGGTGATGGGCACCATGGCAACGGTCAACCAGATACTGGACTTTGACACCGCCTACCTGATCGCAGATGAGTTCAAGGCGGAGGTCACAAGAGAAGTCGTTGTCACGATAGAAGAAAAACTTTTTGAGGAAGCGGAAGACAGCGAAGAGGTCCTCCGTCCGAGAGCACCCGTAGTATGTGTCATGGGTCACGTTGACCACGGTAAGACGTCCATCCTCGACGCCATCAGACACACCAGTGTCACCAGCGGAGAGGCCGGCGGTATCACCCAGCACATCGGCGCTTACACGGTATCCGTGGACGGAAAAGACATCACATTCCTTGACACTCCCGGACATGCGGCATTCACCGCCATGAGAGCCCGCGGTGCTATGGCGACGGATATCGCTATCCTCGTCGTAGCCGCAGACGACGGTATCATGCCCCAGACTATCGAGGCTATCAACCACGCAAAGGCTGCCGGAGTAGAGATCATCGTGGCTATCAACAAGATGGATAAGCCGACTGCAAATCCCGAGGCTGTCAAGGCAGAGCTCACCAACTATTCCCTCGTTCCCGAGGAATGGGGCGGCGACGTTATCTGTGTTCCCGTCTCCGCAGTTACCGGACAGGGTATCGACGATCTTCTCGAAAGCATCCTCCTCGTTGCAGAGGTCAAAGAATACAAGGCAAATCCCGATAAGAGAGCAAAGGGCGTTGTCATCGAGGCAAAGCTCGACAAGGGTCGCGGTCCTGTGGCTACCGTGCTGGTGCAGAACGGTACTCTCCATGCGGGCGACATAGTTATCGCAGGTACCGCTGTGGGACGTGTCCGCGCAATGACCAACGACAAGGGCAAGCGCATCAAGGTCGCAGGTCCCTCATCCCCCGTTGAGATAATCGGTCTTGCCGAAGTGCCTCAATCCGGCGATGAATTCAATGCGGTAGAAGACGAAAAGATGGCAAGAGAACTTGCCGAACAGCGCCGTGCGGCAGCAAAGGAAGATCAGTTCAAGGCCAATGCCAAGGTCAATTTGGACGATCTCTTCGCACAGATCAAGGACGGCGTGAAAGAACTCAATATCATCGTCAAGGCAGACGTTATGGGCTCTGCGGAAGCGGTCAAGGCTTCCCTTGAGAAGATCTCCAACGATGAGGTCAAGGTTAAGGTCATCCACTCTGCGGCAGGCGGTATCACCGAGGGTGACGTCATGTTCGCCTACGCATCCAATGCCATCATAGTCGGATTCAATGTCCGTCCCGACAAGGGCGCCATCGATTCCGCCGAAAGACAGAATGTGGACATCCGCACCTACAGGATCATCTACGAGTGCATCGAGGAGATAACCGCCGCTATGAAGGGAATGCTCGCTCCCACCTACAAGGAAGTGCTTCTCGGTCATGCGGAGGTCCGCCAGACTATCCACGTTCCGAACGTGGGAACTATCGCAGGCTCCTATGTCCAGGACGGTAAGGTAACGAGAAACGCTCAGATCAGGATAGTCCGTGACGGTATCGTGGTATTTGAGGATGAGATCTCGTCCCTGCGCCGATTCAAGGATGACGTCAAGGAAGTATCCCAGGGCTATGAATGCGGTATCGGACTTGAGAAATACAACGACATCAAGGTCGGAGATGTTCTCGAAGCATTCATAATGGAAGAAGTCAAAAGATAACGGGCAAAAGTACTTGCCCCGACAAACTACGGGGGCTGATATTCAGCCCCCGTTTGTACCAATAAGAAAAGCAGCAAGGAGAACAAAAGGATGAAGACCGTTATTAAAGTGGGCACATCCACTCTCGCCTACCCCACGGGCAGGCTGAACATAAGACACATGGAAAGGCTCTGCCGTGTCATCAGTGATATCAAGAATTCCGGCAGTGACATTATTCTCGTCTCCTCCGGCGCCGTCGGCATGGGAATGGGAAAACTCGCCCTTAAGGAGCGCCCCACAAGACTCTCTCTGAAGCAGGCGACAGCCGCCGTCGGCCAGTGTGAGCTCATGTACACGTACGACAAGCTGTTCTCCGAGTACAATCACACGGTTGCCCAGATACTTCTCACGGCCGACGACATCAAGGACGAGGGCAGAAAGACCAATTTCACCAACACGGTCTCCGAGCTGTTGTCCCTTGGGGCACTGCCAATCGTCAACGAAAACGACACGGTCGCCACCGGAGAACTTGAAGTGGCAATAGGAGACAACGACACATTGGCGGCAATAGTTGCGGAAAGCGTCGGAGCCGATCTCTTTGTCATGCTGACGGACATTGACGGCCTCTACACCGCAGATCCCCGCCTTGACAAAGATGCCGTTTTGATACCGGAGGTAGAACACATCGACGCCTATGTGGAAAAGATAGCCGGAGGCGCCGGAAGCGGTGTCGGCACCGGCGGCATGAAGACGAAGATATCCGCCGCAAAGATAGCGACGGCGGCAGGTTGCGACACCGTAATCGTGGACGGAAGCGACCCATACATACTCTACGATATCGCAGATGGAAAAAAAGTCGGCACCAGATTCATAGGAAATAAAAAATGAGGGAGACTTCGGTATGACAACACTTGAGATAATGAAACGGGCAAAAGCCGCCTCGAAACACGTAGCATCGGCCTCCACCAAGGTGAAAAACGGTGCTCTGCGTGAAATGGCGCGGGCACTTGTCGAGGACAAAGACGTTATTTTAGAAGCCAATAAGAAGGATTTGGCGGCGGCCGAGGGAAAGATATCCGACGTGATGATCGACAGGCTGATGTTGAACGGGGACAGAATAGTCGCCATGGCAAAAGGGATAGAGGAAGCCGCGGCTCTGCCGGATCCGGTGGGGCGAGTGCTCTATTCCGACACTCTCGAAAACGGTCTTAAGATAGAAAAGGTCTCCGTTGCGCTGGGAGTAGTTGCCATAATTTACGAAAGCCGTCCCAACGTGACATCCGATGCCGCTGCCCTTGCGGTGAAGAGCGGGAACGCCTGCATCTTAAGAAGCGGAAAAGAGGCGCATAACAGCGCCGCCGCCATCACAGATGCCATCGGCAAGGGGCTTGAAAGAGCCGGTCTGCCGAGAGATACGGTCCTTCTCGTGGAGGACGTTTCAAGAGCATCCGCAACGGAGCTTATGAAGGGTGTCGGCTACATCGATCTGCTCATCCCCAGAGGAGGAGCGGGGCTCATAAAAAGCTGTCTTGAAAATGCCGACGTCCCCTGTATCGAGACCGGTACCGGAATATGCCACATCTACGTTGACAAGGACGCGGATCTTAAAAAGGCCGTAAAAGTCGTTGAAAACGCAAAGACTTCCCGACCCTCGGTGTGCAATGCCATGGAGGTCTGCCTCGTTCACAAGGACGTGGCCGAACGCTTTGTTCCACTTCTTGATGAGGTGCTTTTTGAAAAAAGAGAAAAAGCGGGTGAGATCCCCGTTGAAATGAGAATGGATCGGACGGCACTGTCCCTCTCCCGACACGGTATCCCCGCAGCGGAGGGCGACTTCGACAGAGAATTCCTCGATTACAAAATGGCAGTGACGGTAGTTGACTCGGCAGAGGCGGCAGTAGAGCACATTTTCGCCCATTCGACCGGTCACAGCGATGCGATCATCACCGAAAACGAAGATACCGCAAGATATTTCACCGCCAACGTAGACAGCGCGGCAGTCTATGTGAACGCCTCCACTCGATTCACCGACGGCGGAGTCTTCGGGCTGGGGTGCGAGATGGGGATATCGACGCAGAAGCTCCACGCAAGAGGCCCCATGGGACTTGAAGAACTGAATAGCTACAAATACGTCATCCACGGAGACGGAAGCATTCGCTGAGGAGGTAGAAAATGAAATACAAAGCAGGATTCATAGGAGTCGGAAACATGGGCGGCGCCCTTCTTGATGCGGTGCGCGGAAGCGTTGACTGCGGGGCCGTTGCAATTTACGATATCTCATCCGACGCAGTAAAAAAGAAAGCCGATGCCGGCCTCGGGATCCCCTCGGACATTGAGACCGTGGCGGGAGAGTGCGACTTTGTTTTTCTCGGAGTAAAACCCAACGTTATCGCCTCCGTTGCCGACACGGTGTCGCCTTATCTCAAGGAGAGTACCGTCCTTGTCTCAATGGCGGCGGGAGTCTCCGTAGCCGATATCAAAGCGGCATCCCGACATGACCGTGTTATCAGAATAATGCCCAACACTCCCGCATCCGTCGGTGAAGGAATGATACTCTATTGCCTCTCGGAGAAGGTGAGCGAGGAGGATGAAAAAGGTTTTCTCAATATCATGAAGGCGGCGGGACGACTTGACCGCATTGAAGAAAAATACATCGATGCGGCATCGGCAGTATCCGGCTGCGGTCCGGCTTTTGTATTCATGTTCATCGAAGCCCTTGCGGACGGTGGAGTAAGGTGCGGTCTTCCCAGAGACAAGGCGCTTTTGTATGCGGAGCAGACACTCCTCGGAAGCGCAAAACTGGCTCTTGAAAGCGGCATACATCCGGAAAAGCTGAAGGACATGGTATGTTCCCCCGGAGGAACAACGATAGAAGGTGTTCTCGCCCTCGAAAAAGGCTCTTTTAGAGGCGTTGCGGCATCGGCGGTAGTCTCGGCCTTCGAAAAAACAAAGCTGCTGTAAAACGCCTTAAAACGGCTCACATAGCGTTCTGTGAACCCCGTTAAAACACAAATCAGCCCTTGAAAGCATTTTCGCTTTCAAGGGCTTTTTCGTCATATCAAATTCAGCTCACAAAGGGGATCAGTCCAAAGTTATGGTAACTGTCCGCTCCGACGGTGGTACCTGTGGCTGCGAGCTCACCGTTTTTGTACTCAAACGCAGTGTAGATGCCGCCTTCCGCCTTAACGAAGATACCTTCGCCGGCGTAGTGGTAGGTCACGCCCGCTGCGCTCTCAAGTACCTTTTCCGCGTTTCCGTCGGCACCTTCTCTGTAAATGGCGAATATGGTGCGCTCATAGGGAACGTCCACCGCTCCGGGTACCGTTCCGAGAATGAACTCCGCAACTCCGTCACCGTCAATGTCGATGATATTGTACCCGACAGTCTTAAGTGCGTTGTCGCCGTAGCATTCCGCCAGTATCTGCGGAAGGTCCTTTTCTCTAAGCTGAGCCTTGCTCCATTTTTGGGAGATGGCAATGACACAGGTGTCCGTCATCTCATCGAATTTTGCGGGAAGCTTTGCGGGAGCTGCCGTAGTGACGGCAGGGGCTTCGCTTCCGGCATCGCCGCCTTCGGTAATAGGATCCATTTCCACCGAGGCTGTATCCTCCGGCGCGGTCGGATCTGCGGTATCTCCCTTTTTACAGGAGGCAAATGCACACAGTGCGATCACTATGATCGCAAGTATCAGCGCTGTTTTTTTCATCTTTTAGGTCCTGCTTTCGTTGGATATTATGATTTTATAAGAAAAGATCCCGTTTGTCAATAGTTTTCGCTCATCTGCTTCGGGTATTCCCGATGACCTCCATCAATTCCTCGAACACCTGCCCGATGCTCTCCCTGAATACAAGGTCCGCTTTTTTGTCCCTCGGAGTCGGATCCCTGTTTATCACCACAAGGTTCTTTCCGCGAAAATATCCGAGGAACGTTGCCGCCGGATAGACGGTGAGAGACGTCCCTCCCACGATGACCGTGTTGCATTGGGATATCGCATCTGCCGCCCGTCCGCAGACTTCCCCGTCAAGGGCCTCACCGTAGAGAGTGACCTTCGGCTTGATGATCCCTCCGCAGGGGCAATGGGGCACCGCGCCCTCATAACTTCCGATATAGGACCGATCGAAATGCCTTCCGCATCTGAAGCAGTAATTGTCCTCCACCGTCCCGTGAAGCTCCGTTACGTTGCGGCTACCGGCGGCGGTATGAAGGCCGTCGACGTTTTGGGTGACGACCGCAGAGACAAGTCCCATATCCTCAAGCCTCGCAAGCGCCCTGTGTGCTCTGTTTGGATGTGCCTCACCGAGAAAGTAGTCCCGGTAGAATCGATAAAAAGTCTCCGTGTGAGCGTGGAAAAAGTCTGCGCTCAGTATCTCCTCCGGCGGGCAACCATAGTCGGTCACCGTGTTGTAGATGCCATCCTTGCTCCGATAGTCCTTGAGCCCGCTCTCGGTGGACACTCCCGCACCGCCGAAAAAGACGGTGCCGCCCCCTTCCGAGATCATGGCTGCCAAGCGGTCAATATTCTCCATTTACTGCTCCTATATCTCGAAAAACTTCGAAAAACGTCCGAAAGCGGGAACGAAATCGATATGTCGGTCAAAGAACCTGTCAAAGAAGCCGATCAAAACTCCGTTCACACATGTCATTATAATAGTCCCGATGCCGACGCCCTTTATGCCGTGAAACAGAAGAAGAGTCATTATCACCGACACCGCAAGGGAGCAAAAGTCAAATACGGACTTGAATCTTGCCCTATCGACGCCCATTTTTCCGCTGACCCCCTTCACAAAGAAATCGTAGACTTGGGGGTAAAAGTAGGTCTTGAAGGAGAGTGCCACAGAAAAAGAAGTCAATACCGTTCCAAGCACGAAATATGTTATCTTGATTGGGATCGGAAGCACCCCCGGCACCGTCACATTCGGATCAAAGTGCGGTATCACCGTTCTCCACAGATCGAGAATGGCTCCGTAGATGACTCCCGTGAAAAACGCCGTGAAATATATCGGCTTTATCTTCTTCATCACAAGGCAGAATACGATGAACAAAATTCCCTGCACTACGTATTCGGCCTGTCCGAAGGTCAAAAACGGCACCTTGAGCGAAAGTATGTAAGCCGGGGCAACTATCATGGATACCCCGTAGTTCGTCGCCGCTATCATTGCGACTGCAAAAGACAGTACGGTCATTGAGACAACGTATGCCGTCTCGCTGTGAATGCGGATCTTCTTCATTTCTCCTCCTGCCTTTCAAGTTCTTTTATGCGGTCTCTGAGGTAAGCCGCCTCCTCGAAGCGAAGTTCCTTCGCCGCCTGCTTCATCTCCGCTCTCATGGACTCTATGAGATCCTTCGTCTGAGAAGCACTGCGAGGCTTTTCTTCGGAGCGCTTCTTGCCGCCCTTGTAACGGGCAGTGGCGGAATTATCCTTGATGCCGATGGAATCTCTGATGTCCTTTTTGACGGTAGTGGGAGTGATGTCGTTCTCCTCGTTGTACTTTTGTTGGATGGCACGTCGCCTTGCAGTCTCATCGATTGCCCGTCTCATGGAGTCGGTGACGGTATCTGCGTACATTATCACCCGTCCCCCGACGTTTCTCGCCGCACGGCCCACCGTCTGGATAAGGGACGTCTCACTTCTGAGGAAGCCCTCCTTGTCGGCATCCAGTATCGCCACCAAGGTCACCTCCGGCAGGTCTATGCCCTCTCGGAGCAGATTTATCCCCACGAGAACGTCGTAGACACCGGCACGAAGGTCCCGTATCAATTCCACCCGCTCCATGGTCTCAATGCTGTGGTGAATGTATTTGACACGGATGTCCTGACTGTCAAGATATTCGGTCAAGTCCTCCGCCATCTTCTTTGTCAGCGTGGTGACAAGAACTCTCTCTCCCCGTGCCACGGTGGAGCGTATCTCACCGATAAGATCGTCCACCTGAGTGGATACCGGTCTCACTTCTATCTCCGGATCAAGAAGTCCCGTAGGTCTGATGACCTGCTCGACTATCTGCTCGGAATGCTCCTTTTCAAAATCCGAAGGGGTAGCGGATACCATCACCACCTGCCCCAGCTTCCCTTCAAATTCATTGAAAAAAAGAGGTCTGTTGTCATAAGCCGAGGGAAGTCTGAACCCGTATTCCACCAGATTCGTCTTTCTGGCTCGGTCTCCTCCGCTCATTCCCTTTACCTGAGGCAAAGTTACGTGGGACTCGTCCACGAAAAGAAGAAAATCCTTCGGAAAGTAATCGAGCAGCGTGTAAGGAGTCGATCCCGGCGGACGTCTTGAAAAGATCCTTGAATAGTTTTCAATGCCGGAACAGAAGCCGATCTCCCGAAGCATCTCAAGATCGTATCTTGTCCGCTCCTCGATCCGCTGTGCCTCAATATTTTTGTTGATGCTCTTAAAGTATTCTACCCGCTCCTCAAGCTCCTCTTCTATCTCTTTGAATGCCGCCTCCCGATTTTCGGGAGCCACCACATAGTGGTTTGCGGGGTAGATGGCCGCATAGGAGATAAAGTTCTTCACCTTGCCCGTAAGAGGATCGAATTCCGCAATGCGGTCTATCTCGTCCCCGAAAAACTCGATCCGAATAGCAGTATCGTCGGAGCTTGTGGGAAAGACCTCAAGCGTGTCTCCCTTTACCCGGAACGTGCCCCTCACAAAGCTCAGGTCGTTTCGGTTGTATTGGACGTAGACGAGCCTTTTTATTATGTCGTCACGTGATACCTCCATGCCCACCCGAACTCCGGTTACCTGCGAGGAGTACTCCTCCGGAGAGCCGAGAGAGTAGATGCAGGAAACACTGGCAACAATGATGACGTCACGCCGCTCAAACAAAGCGGAGGTGGCACTGTGACGCAGCTTGTCTATCTCATCGTTGATGGAGGCGTCCTTTTCAATGTAGATGTCCTTCCCCGGCACGTACGCCTCGGGCTGATAGTAGTCGTAGTAAGAAACGAAATATTCCACCGCATTATCCGGAAACATCTCCTTGAACTCCCCGTAAAGCTGCGCCGCAAGGGTCTTGTTGTGGGCAAGCACAAGTGTCGGACGATCCATCCTTTCGATAACGTTCGCCATGGTAAAGGTCTTTCCCGACCCGGTAACGCCCAAAAGAGTCTGGTACTTCATACCCGACTCAAGCCCCGACACAAGAGAATCGATAGCCTTCGGCTGATCCCCCGTAGGTCTGTATTCCGATACTAATTTGAAATGATCCATACCAAAGTTCCCCCTCGCCTCAGTCTATATCGCAAATGAAAAACATAAAGATCCCTATCCGGCACGCCGTCCCCTTCAAACATCTCGGCATAGCCCTCTAAAATATCATTCTACCATACTTTTCCCCTTTCGGCAACATCACGATCCCCCATTTTTTCAAAAAGTGATACATTGTCCGCCCCTATTTACGGAAAAACAAAATAAGGAGCAAAACATATGACATCCTCAAGCATAGCCTCCACCGAAAAAGATCAAAAAGCCGTTCCTGCCCTCCGTATTTTGAAAAAACTAATGATCATTTTGTCTCAAATAAAAACGAGCCCTTCGTTTTTTCACAAAATATTCCGAAAAAGTGCTAACCCCCCCTTGCAAGAAGAGGATCCATATGGTATAATCGCCTTGTTAGACAACAAAAACTTCCGTTATTCGACTTTCATAAGGTTTTATGCTGAATTAAGGTCAGTTTTTACGGCAGTGTGCAGTTGTTTTAATAATATTATTTTATTCTTAAGGAGACTGCTATGAAATTCTGTAGCAACTGCGGAGCTGCCGTTAATGAAGGCGCAGCTATCTGCACATCCTGCGGCTGTGCGGTACAGAGCGCACCTGTCGGACAGCTCAAGACCAATAAGGGACTCGTCAAGTACATACTTCTTTCCCTTATCACCTGCGGCATTTACGGACTCGTCGTAATGTCATCCGTAAGCAGCGACATCAATACCGTCGCAAGCCGTTATGACGGAAAGAAGACCATGCACTACTGCCTGCTCTTCTTCCTTATTAACCCCATCACCTGCGGTATCGCCGGCATCGTTTGGTCTCATAAGATCTCCAACAGGATTGGTGCGGAGCTCACAAGAAGAGGTATCAATTACAACTTCTCTTGCGCCGACTACTGGCTTTGGAACGTTCTCGGCTCTATTATTTTCGTAGGACCCTTCGTTTACACGCACAAACTCTTCAAAGCTACTAACCTTATGTGTGAGGACTACAACAAAAGGGGCTGAGTGAACGGCTCGGATCGGTCTAATGATCGAAAAACTTAGTTCAAAACAAAAAAAGATCTGCTTATTACTGCTTTTCACACTGTACTTCGGTGTGGCGTACCTTGTAATGGGTCGCCTCGGAATACCCTGTGTGTTTAAGGTGTTATTCGGGATACCTTGTCCCGGATGCGGAATGACCAGAGCGCTCTTTGCACTGCTGCGCGGCGATCTTGTGGCAGCCTTCAAATACAATGCGGTGATCTTTTTGATGCCGTACGTATTCTGGTACCTGTTTTTCGGTAATAAGAGATGGATACATAAGATATTACTGTTGACTGTTGCACTTGTTGCCACGGTCAATTGGGTAATACATATCATTTTTTACATAGGAGGGTAATCATGTACTGTAAGAATTGCGGAGCAATGTTAAATGAGAATGCTGTAGCTTGCATGAATTGCGGCTTTGCCAAAGGCGCAGGCGAGAACTTCTGCGGCAACTGCGGCGCACAGATCAATCCCGGTGCGGCTATCTGCGTAAACTGCGGTGCGGCTGTAAAAGGTTCTGCAAGCGGAGAGGCTAAGTCCAAGCTGGCGGCTGTTCTCCTCGCTTTCTTCCTCGGCGGATTCGGTATCCACGATTTCTACCTCGGCTACACTAAGTACGGCATCATCAAGATAGTACTTACCGTGTGCACCGGTGTGGGCGGAAGCATTTGGGCACTTGTGGACTTCATCAGACTTCTCACAGGTTCTCTTGACAAAGATGCAAACGGCGTTCCTCTTAAGAAGGAATTCTGATCCATCTAAAAAACAGCAGTACCCGACGACCGGTGTCGTCGGGTACTTTTTTGCGAAAGCATCAACTGTCATTCTCATACTGCCGATCGGCTCCGTTATAAAACGCCTCGGCAACCGTATCGCCGCCAAGGGCATTCATGTTATATCAAGCATCCGGATATCTCGCATCTGCAGCGGCGATGAAGCGTATCTTGGAAAAAAGAAAGGGACGGCACATCAAAATTACAGTAATCCGATCAAATTCAAGGCTTTCCCGTTCCTTTCAAGAAAAAAACAGATCCCTGATCTAAGATAGATTTGACAACAGGAATACTCTGTACTATCTTAGTGAGCAAAATGTTTTGCTCCAGTGGCTTCAAACCGATATTTGTTGTGTCGAAACTGCTTTTCAGGCTCAAAAGTGTTCAAATGAAGAAGATAAAATCAAATACACTTTGCAGAAAAAACCTGTAAGGTTAAAACAAATGGGAATTATGATCCGGATCGGTAAAAGCAAAGGAACATCCGCCAATATCGATTGCTTAAATACTCTCGGCAAAAAAGGTGTAAATTTAAAAGATAAATCTTTTCAAGCAATGTGATCCAAACATAATTAGCAAAACGCCGCTTTTAATATATGTTTGGGCACGAGCAGACAACTAATTGCATAAACCGTGTCATTATCCGTAAAGATGGGTAAAAAGCGCGACTTTCAGACAGTGCTTGTCCATTCGATCTAACAGAATAACAAAGGAGCTGCCTCAAATGCGGATTTCGATGCATTTGGGGTAGCTCCTTTTGCTATCACTAGAAACATTTTATTTCAGCGAAGTCTCGGCGAGTGCTGCGATCAGTTCCGCTGCTGCTTCGGCGTCCTCAAGGTCCACCGTTTCCACTGAAGAGTGGATGTATCTTGTCGGTATCGAAATACCGCTCACGGCTGCCCCCGATCCGGCGAGCTGCATGGAGGCGGCATCCGTTCCGCCTTTAATGAGGATCTCCATCTGGTGCTTGATGCCCCGTTTCTTTGCGATGCCGACTATAGTCTCAACGAATGGGGCATCGGATAAGACGGAAGCATCTTTGACCTTAACGGCGGCTCCGCCGCCAAGTTTCACATTCATGAATTTGTCTCCCTCGGCATCCCCGGTAGAGCAGACGTCCACCGCCACTCCAAAATCGGGCATTATTCCAAATGCGGCGGGACGGGAACCTCGAAGTCCCACCTCCTCTTGGGCGGTGAAAACGAAGTATGTGTCGTTTTTGCAGTCGACGATCTTCCTTAGTGCCTCCGTCATAACGGCACATCCGATACGGTTGTCGATAGGCCGGCCACAGACCCTCTTTTTAGCGAGTTTTTCAAGGGAGGGTACTGTTGATACTCTCTCGCCCACAAAGACCCGTTTTTCGGCCTCTTTTCGGCTCTGTGCGCCGATATCAACAAGGATATTGTCCCCGTTTATCTCCTCCGGCTTCGTTCCGCTCTCGGTCACAAGGACTCCCTTCGTTCCGTTTTCGAAAACAACGTGGGTGAACGCCGCAGACACGAAGCTGATACCACCGACGGGAGCAACTCTTATCATGCCGTTTTCGCAGATAAAAGTAGTAAGAAAGCCGATCTCATCCATGTGGGCGGCAAACATCAGCTTTTTCGCATCTCTGTCGCTTCCCTTTTTGAATGCGATGAGATTTCCCGTGGCGTCCCGTCTGACGGAGTCAACATAAGGCGACACCGCCTCCTCTATTACCTGCGACAGCTTTTCTTCCCGTCCGGATACTGCCTGAACCGATACGTATTTTTTTAATATCTGAAACATGACGACCTCACTTACATAATTCTGTTATCGCACTGAGCGCAAGCTCTTTTATTGCGAACATATCGCTCTCCCGCAAAACGCAGGAAGGAGAGTGGATATAGCGCACCGGCGCCGAGACGGCGGCGCATTTTACTCCGGCTCTGACTTTCCTGATGCTTCCCGCATCGTTGCCGCCGGAGACGTACTGCTTGTACTGCACCGGTATCTTTTTCTCCTCTGCGGTTTTTTTCAAAAACTCGGTGAACTCCCCATCGTAAACTGTCGAGCGGTCCATTATAGAGAGCGCTCCTCCCCTGCCTTGAACCGTGACCTGTCTGTGGGGAGGAACTCCGTCGATATCCGCCGCACAGGTGGATTCAAATACCAGTGCGTGATCCGGGTCCACCTTATAAGCGGCACAGGCGGCGCCGGAGAGACCCAACTCCTCCTTGCAGGTGAAGGCAAAAAAGACGTCAAAGGAAAGCTCATCCTTCATTTTCCACACATCTCTCACAAGGTCACACATGACCGCGCATCCGAGTCTGTCGTCGATAGCCTTCGCTTTTATCATCCTCATATCACTGCCGAATCTGACAAAGTCGCTGTCATAGGTTCCAAGGTCGCCCACGGAAACGTATTTCTCCGCTTCCTCTCGGCTTTTTGCTCCGATATCAACATAGAGCTCCTCCGGAGGGGTCGAGGTATCCCTCTCATCCCGTTTTATCAGATGGATCGGCTTTGCCCCAACGTATCCCTTTACCGTGTGCCCGGGCTTTCCTACGGTAACGTTTCTACCCTTCCAGACCCTTGTGTCACTGCCGGAAAGGATGAGGAATCTAAGATACCCCTCGTCGGTTATCTCGTTAACGATGAATCCAACCTCATCCATGTGAGACGAGAGTAAAAGCCGTTTTATTCCGAGGGGAGCGCTGCCTTTTTTTCTTGCGGATATCTTCAAGATCACGCTGTGCATTCCGTCGGGGATCCGCTCGTCGTAGCACCCTTCGGTACATTTGAGTATCTTGGATGCCACCTCGCCCTCCTCCCCGGAGGGACCGAAGGCAAGGCACAGCTCCCGAAGAAGCTCCGTTCCGTAGAATTCTTTAAGACTCATGCCCATACCTCCTTTTCGAAAACGGATCCGTCGCAGATGACGGCGCTGAGAAGTCTTGCAAAATTCTCGGCATCCGAGATCTCAAGGGCCTCGTTATAGGTATGCATATTCCCGATGGGAATGCTGATATTAACGCAGGAGATACCCTCCATTGCAAGGGCGAGGGCCGCTGCATTTGTTCCTCTGTCGGTATCGACCACTTCAATGGAAAGCGGGATACCTTTTTCTTTTGCTATCCGCATTATTCTCTTTCCGAGATCCCGGTCACAGGTGGCGCTTATCGCCACCGACGGACCTTTTCCGTAGAGTACCGTCTGACTCTTTTCCGTCCCCGGCGTTTGTGCAAAGGTCACGTCGCACACAAGTGCCGCATCCGGTCTTATGTCAAAAGCCGCAAGGGTCGGTCCCTCTCCTCCGATCTCTTCTCTGACGGAATAGACGGCATAGACGTCCCCGGCAAGCCTGTCGCGGTCGCTCATAGCCACCGCCGCCGTAATGCCGGCACAGCAGGCTTTGTCATCAAATCCACCGCCGCAGACCCTACCGCCGAGAAGTTCCGTGCATTTGGAGCGAAAGCCCACGAGAGTTCCCACGAATACGAGTTTTTCAAGCTCGCTTCTTTCGTATCCGGTGTCAACAATGAGTTCCTCGAACTTGGGATTCTTTTTGTTTTCGCCGGGCTTTTGAAGGTGTGCGGGAGTGGCGGCTATCACCCCGAAGAGGGTCTCCTTGCCGTAGATGATCACCTCCGATGCGGGAAGTATTCCCCGATCAAAGCCGCCTACGGGACATATTTTCAAAAAGCCACCGTCGCAAATGCCGGTCACTGCAAATCCTATCTCGTCAAAATGAGCATCCAGCAGGATCCTTTTCGCTCCCGCCTTTCCGCATCTCTTGATAAAAACAGCGTTTCCGGTCCTGTCAAAATAGCATTCGTCATAATAGCTGCCCACAAGTGCCCGCAGCTTTTCGGCTCCCGATTTTTCCCTTCCCGTCACTGTTCCGAGAGCGGAAAGATCGAAGAGCAGTTTTTTCACATCGATCATTTTTTCTCCGTCCATCACATCTCCGAGACGATCTTTCTGAAATAGTCGCCTCTCTCCTCAAAGTTTTTAAAAGCATCAAAGCTTGCACAAGCGGGAGATAGCAGGAGAACGTCCCCTCTGTCGCAGTGGGACTTGGCTTCAAGCACCGCCGCCCTAAGATCCTTTTGCTCAAATACCCGAAGTTTTTTTCTTTTTTTCTCCGGAAGAGCTTCTATCGCCTCTCTTATCTTTTCCGCCGTGGCTCCGGTCAAAGTTACCGTCTTAAGGTTGGGGCAGTCCGCAAGTGCCTGAGCCAGGGGAGCAAAGGGTATCTTTTTGTCGTATCCGCCGCAGATGATATTGATCGGTCTGTCGGTTATAGCGCTGAGCGCCGCCGCAGTTCGTGTTGGAGAGGAGTCGATAGAACTGTTATAGCATCTGACTCCGTCAACGACTCGTATCAGTTCAAGCCGATGCTTCACCCCTCCGAAGGTCCGAGCTACCTCCAAAACATCACAGTCCTTCGCGATACCGACCGTTGCCGCAAACGCTGCCATGTAGTTTTCCGCATTGTGGAGACCCGGAAGCAGGATATCACTTCTGTCCAAGACGACTCTTCTGTGGCCGTCTGCCTTTTCATAAAATACTATCTTTCCGTCTTCAAGGAAAATCGCGCTGTCCTTTTTTTGCAGTTCCCCGGAGGCAATGGGCTCCCTTGAAAAATACGTGATGGGGATATCGAGCCCCCGCCCAAGTTCTCTTGTGATCTCATTTCCGAAGTTAAGCACCGCGCGACCGGCGCCCTTCAAAATGTTCGCTTTGGCGGCAATGTACTCGTCCATACCGGTGTGCCAGTTAAGATGATTCGGCGTAACGTTGGTAATAACGGCAACGTCGACGGGACGGGAGACTGTCATGAGCTGAAAACTCGAAAGCTCCGCCGCTACCACATCCTCTTTTTTCATTCCGACCACACGGTCAAGAAGGGGAAAACCGATGTTGCCGCCGAGATAGGCGTTTCTGTCGGTGCCATCAAAAACCTTCTCCAATATCTTGGATATCAGGGTGGTGGTGGTGCTCTTTCCGTCACTTCCGGTAACACCGATGACAAATGCCGGTCTCAGTTCCATAAAGAGCTCCGTCTCCGATGTGACTGTGACTCCGTTTTTTCTTGCCTCTTCCAGCGCTTCCATATCCGGACGAAATCCGGGAGACCTGAAAACAAGATCTCCTTTGATACCGTCAAGATATCCGTCTCCGAGTACCAAAATGGCCCCGCACTTTTCAAAGGCGTCGCCGTTCTCTCCCAGCTCCTCCCTCGTCTTTTTGTCCCGCACCTCCACCGAGGCGCCGTAGTGTGTCAAAAAGGCGGCAAGGGGGGTGTTGGATACCCCGGCACCCAAAAGCACCGCTTTCTTTCCGGACAGTTTTTTCAAAAGCCTTTTTTCGGTATCGTTTTTCCCGTTCATTTTTTCCTCCGCTTTGCTCGCGTTGCTCTGTTCTCGTTACATTATATAAGATAAAAAACCGTTTTGCAACAGAAAACGCCAAGGCTTCGGGATTTTTTTGATATCTCGCCCTTTTTCTGCCACTTGATACTCTGTACTATTATTTTCATTTTTGCGGTTTACAAAGCCTGAAGATTTTGGTATAATAGGATTTGATAAATTGGTGACTTATCGGTCAATACGAAAAAGAAAGGTAGGACGGAGAAAAATGGACGGAGAAAAAGCTGTGCCCTCTTTTGAAAAAGGCTGTGCCGAGAACAGGGTCGGCGCACTCTCTCTTGGCAAGACCATCGCCTTTACCGCGGCCGCGACGGCATTGGGGACCCTGTCCGGTATCGCCACCCTCTCCGTTTTCTTCATGTTTGCGGCATCGATATTCTTCGCCGCAGTATTTTCCACCTCAAAATATCCCGCCGTGCTTCTTGCGGCGCCCATCATATCGGCAACGGCGCTATTTCTGCTTTCAAGAGATGCAGCGGCTTCTCTGATCCCCGCATTCTCCTTTGCCGTTTTGGGAACGGTCGTGGGCATCTGCCTTGAAAAGAAGGTCTCCTTTTTCGGAACGGTAATAAGTGCCACGGTAACCGCTTTGATCTTTTCGCTATTGTCAGCTCTGTACTTCATCTTTCAAAGTTACGGAAACATCATTTCCGGAGCATCCGAATTCTTAGATCAGCTTTTCTCCTCAACGAATGAGCTTATGAAGGCGGCGGTATCGGCGGCAGGCTCAAATGTCACAGTCACCGAACAACAGATAACGGAAGCCCTCGTCAGGACCTTCAATCTCATGCCGGCTTTCATCGCCGTGTTCTTTGAGGTCATATCGGCGGTAGGTGTTCTCCTTACCTTCCTTCTCGCAAGAAAGATAAAAAACGACAAAACATCCCACCCCATCGCCGTGGGAAAAGATCCGGTAGCGGCGGTGGTCTTCATATCGGCAGGTATCCTCGCACTCATTCTATCGTCCTTTCAGACCGAAAACGCTTTCTACTTTACGGTAACGAACGTGATCGTCGTCATGTTTCCGGCAATGCTGACTGTCGGCATTTCAATGATTGTCAAAAGAACGAGAGAAACGAAGGCTGCCGCCCGGAAGCTCGGCCCCAACACGATAGTGATCCGGCCGTCTGTGACGATGCTTTGGCCGCTTCTCATCCTTTTGCTGTTCTTCGATCTGCTTCTGCCCCTTGTTATAGTATCGTTCGGAGGTGCTTTCGGCATCGTAAAGGATGAGATCGTAAAGCCCCTTATTTCCCGTAACAGAGACAAATAACAGCACCGACCAATTTCCTTTTAGCTGACAGGAGGTTTTTCAAATGAGACCGAAAAAAATGAGGCCCATGTCTCACGGCTTTCTCGGCATCCTTCTTCCGGCCTTTGCCGCCGCAGTGTTTTTTGCGATCTACGTGGCGGCAGTGTCATTCTCGGATATCGACCCGCTTTATTTCGGACTGATAATGCTGGGGCTCTATGCGGTCTGCATCATCCTTGCGGTCTGCTTCATGCGGCCGAAGATCGACCTTGAGACCAAAGAATCCGAGCTGCATCCCCTCCTCGGAGAGATCATGCTCTCTGCCATGACCTCCGTGAAGCTTCCGGCATTCATTGCCGAGGCAGAGGACGACAGGATACTGTGGTACAACAGAGATGCGGCGGCAAAACTCAAGACCGTCAAATCTCTCAGAGGCTCCCTTTCCACCGAAGTTCTCGATTTCATAACGGAGCCGGATGAAAACAAAACGGCAAGAGCCGTTGCGGACGGACGGCTCTACGAAGTCTCCGTCTCCGATATTTCCGTGGGAAGCAAGCTCTACGAACTCTACTCACTGAGAGATATCACCGAACTTGAAAAAGCCCAAAGCGAGCTTGCGGACCACGAGGTCATGGTTGCCTACATCATGGTGGACAATATTGACGAGCTGCTTCAGCACGAACAGGAGGAGTACCGATACGCGTCTTCGGAGACAGAAGGCATCCTCCGTAATTTCGCAACGGAAGCCAACGGTATTTTGAAAGAATACCAGGCAGACAGATACATTTTCTTCTTTGAGGCAAAAAAATTCGACGACCTTGTGGCACGGCGCTTTGACATTTTGGATCGGATCCGCGACGTAAGAGTTGGCTCGGGAAGCACTCCCATCACGGTGTCCATGGGCATTGCCAACATCGGCGGCAGTTTCGCCGAAAAGGAAAAGGGCGCGCAGGCGGCTCTCGAAATGGCACTTCAGCGAGGCGGTGACCAGGTGGTGGTCAAAAACCGTGACGGTTCTCACAGCATCTACGGAGGCAGGACCAAGACCATCCAGAAGAAGGGAAAAGTCAGAGCGAGGATCGTAGCAAGCGAGATGTTGGTCCACATCTCAAAAGCTTCCAACGTCATCATTATGGCTCACAAACGCCCGGATTTTGATGCCTTCGGAGCATCCGTCGGCATTGCGAGAATGTGCCTTTTCTGCGGTGCCAAAGTCAACATCGTCACCGATCTGTCCTTCAGCGGTATCGAAAGATGTCTTGACTGGATCAAGGACGTCCCCGAATATTCCGACATTTTGACAGACGGAGAGACCGCGCTTGACCTTGTGGGGCCCGACACGCTTCTCATCGTAGCCGACGTCAACAACATCAACGTGTTCGAGGAACCGAGACTCGTTGAGAGTTGTGATAACATCATGATAATCGACCATCACAGAAAGACCGGAGAATTTCCAAAGGAGCTTTTGCTCTCTTACATCGAGCCGTCCGCATCAGCGACCTGCGAGCTTGTCTGTGAGATGCTGGAGCAGGTGCTTCCCGAAGAACTCCTTCTTCCGAGAGAGGCGGATCTCATGTTCGCAGGGATCCTTCTCGACACCAACCAATTCAGAAAGAACACCGGAACCAGAACCTTCAGTGCGGCGCTGTACCTCAAGGACAGGGGGGCGGACATATCTGCGATCCAAGAGTTCTTTAAGACGTCCCTTGACGATTACGAAAGGGAAAACAAGTTCCGTTCCAACATAATAATCTACCGTGATATCACGGCGATTGCCATCGGAGAAGGGGTCGGAGACAGCGACGACAACATTCCCGCATCGAGAGCCGCAGACAAATTACTTGAGCTCAAAGGCATCAAGGCATCTTTCGTGCTGATGCAGATATCGGATGCCATCCACATCTCCGCAAGAAGCGTGGGTACCATCAACGTTCAGCTGATCCTCGAACAGTTGAAGGGCGGAGGACATTTCGATGCGGCAGGCGCTCAAATCAAGGGCGCCGACATGGAAAAAGTAGTTGAGCTCTTGAAAAATGCCATCGACAAATACTTTGACGAAAGCACCGTCAATGAAAGAAAAAAGGAGACACAAAAATGAAGGTAGTACTTTTGAAAGACGTAAAAGGACAGGGTAAAAAGGACTCGGTGGTCACCGTTTCCGACGGATACGCAAGGAACTTCCTCTTTCCGAAAGGACTGGCGGTTGCCGCCGATGCCAAGGCAATGAATGACATCAAAAACAAGGAAGCCTCAAAGCAGCACAAGATCGATCTTGAGATCGCCGCCGCAAAGGAGTTGAAAGCAAAGCTCGAAACGGTTGTGGTCAAGATAAAGGGCAAAGCCGGGGCTGACGGAAAGCTCTACGGTTCCGTTACCACCAGCGACATTTCCGAAGAACTGAAAAAGCAGCATTCCCTTGAGGTGGATCGCAGAAAAATAGTTTCCGACGGCCCCATCAAGGCTTTCGGCACCTACAGCCTCGTCGTGAAGCTCTATCCCGAAATCACCGGAACGATCAGCGTCGTAGTATCCGACTGATCCGCCAAGGGGAACAAAATGAACGAGGAACTTTCAAGAAAACTGCCGGCATCCCTTGAGGCGGAGCAATCCGTCTTGGGTGCGATATTAATAAAACCGGACAGCATGGACTCCGTAGTCGGCATCATAACGAGCGACGACTTCTATTTCCCGGAGCACAAGCAGATATTTTCCGCCATGCAGACGATGTATCTGAAGAGCCGGACCATCGACATCATCACTCTAATTGATGAGCTTGTAAAAAGCGGAGCCTATGATGAGACCGGCGGGAAAGAATACATCAGCCTGATCTCCGAGACCGTCCCCACTGCATCGAACGTCACAGATTACGCCAAGATCGTTAGGGACAAGTCGATACTCCGCGCCCTCATCGGAGCCTGCACAGAGATCACAAATGATGCCTATGCCGAGACGGAGGACACAAAGCGTCTCCTGGAATCGGCAGAACAGCGCATCTATTCCATTGCGGAGCAAAGAGAGACACATGATTTCGTCAAGATCCAAGACGCTATCATGATGTCATTTAACCGACTTCACGAGCTTTCTACCAACCGAGAGGCCGCCATCGGAATGCCCAGCGGCTTTTCCGGAGTGGATCACGTCCTTGTGGGAATGGGAAAGGGAGACCTCGTGCTCGTAGGGGCCCGTCCCGGAATGGGAAAGACTGCTTTCACCATGAACATAGCCGTCAATGCGGCGATGAAGAGCAAGAAAAAAGTCTGCATCTTCTCCCTTGAGATGTCCACGGAACAGCTTGCAACGAGACTTCTGTCAAGTGAGGCTCTGGTGGACTCCTACAAGCTGCGTTCCGGTACTCTCGATGACGAGGATTGGGAAAAGCTTCTGCGTGCCGCCTCCAGGCTCACCGGCTGTGAGATCCTCATAGACGACACCACGGGAGTCACCGTCACCGGCATCAAGTCAAAGCTTCGCCGTATCAAGGACGTGGGGCTGGTAGTCATCGACTATTTGGGCCTTATGCAGAGCGAACGCAGAATAGAGAACAAAGTCCAAGAGATCGCCGAGATATCGAGAAACCTCAAATTGATGGCAAAGGAATTCGCTATTCCGGTCATCACCTGCGCCCAGCTCTCCCGTGCCTCGGATAAAAGACCGGACAACCGTCCCGTTCTGTCCGACTTAAGAGACTCCGGTGCTATCGAGCAGGATGCCGACATAGTAATGTTCATCTACCGCCCCGGCGAGTACGACAAGGATGATCCGGAAAAGCAGAACAAAGCGGAGATCATCATCGCAAAGAACCGTCACGGCTCCCAAGGCAACATTAAAATGGGTTGGATGGGACAGTACACTAAGTTCGTCACCGTCGAGGAGGACGGTATCGAAGAAGAACGATAAAAGACGAAAAGTGCCCTGCGGCATTGCCGCAGGGCTTTTCAACGGGGACGCTTCATTTCAGTGCGTATTTTGCCTCGTATTCATCGAACAGCTCGCTGAATCTGGGATTTCCGTACTTCACGTTGTTGAGGTATTTGTGGGTGTCAAGAGTATCGTGGGATAGCTCGATTATAGTGACCGCTATGTTGGAGCAGTGATCCGAGATCCTCTCAAAATTATTGAGCAGATCGGAAAGAACAAACCCCATCTCGATCGTGCAATTGTTCCGCTGAAGACGTTCTATGTGCCGCTCCTTGACCTCGGACACAAGCCCGTCTATGACCTGCTCAAGGGGCTCCACTCGTTTTGCCGTCTCCACACTTCCGCTTTTGTAGGCGCCGATGGTAGTCTCGACGATATCCTTCAGTGCCGTTATCAAAGCCCCGATCTCCTCGGTCGCCTTTTCGGAGAAAGAAAGTCCCTTGTCACAAAGCTCTTTCGAAGTCTTGAGGATATTGACCGCATGGTCACCGAGGCGCTCAAAGTCGCCAATGACGTGAAGCATCTTCGACACCTTTCTTGAATCGGATGATGAAAGAGACTTTGACGAAAGGCTGACAAGGTAGGTTCCGAGCCGGTCCTCGTACCCGTCTATCTCCTCCTCCGCTTCAAGCAGAGCGTCTGCGGCCTTCTCAGAATAGTTTCCGATGGTATCAAAGGAGGCAAAAAGGCTCCTTTCCGCAAGGGCCGCCATTTCCACCGTTACCTCATTGCACTCGGAAATCGCAACGGAGGGAGTCGCAAGAAGCCTTGGGTCGAGGACGGTGCCCGTCTTTTTGTCCTCTTTCGGCTTTTTATCGGGAAGTATCCGATTGGCGAGGGCCTCAAGATGCTTCATGAAGGGGAGCAACAGTGCCGTCGTAACAATGTTGAAGATCGTGTGGATAACGGCGATGCCCATGGTACCGATGGGAGTGTCAACGAAGGCGAAGTTGGCAAAAGCATCAACGAGATAGAAAGCAGACAGGCAGACTACCGTGCCGATAACGTTGAAAGATATGTGGATGATAGCCACCTTTTTGGCATTTCTGCTGACTCCGATACTGGAGATAAGAGCTGTCGCACAGGTACCGATATTCTGCCCCATTATTATCGGTATCGCCATTCCGTAGCTGACCCCTCCCGTCATTGCAAGAGCCTGAAGGATACCCACAGATGCGGCGGAGCTTTGAATGATCCCGGTGAAGATCGCACCCACAAGGACTGCAAGAAGGGGATTGTTAAAGGCGGTCATCATGTTTGAAAATTCCGGAGAATCCGCAAGGGGTGCCACCGCATCGCTCATGAGGTTCATACCGAACATCAGGACCGCAAAACCAAGGAAGATCGAACCCACGTCCTTCTTTTTCTGATTCTTTGAATTCATTATCAGAACAGCACCCACAAGAGCGAAGAGAAGGGAAAAATTTTCCGGCTTCAACATTTTAAGAAAAACGCTTTCGGACTCGATGCCTATCATGGCAAGAAGCCAGGTAGTCAATGTGGTTCCGATGTTGGAGCCCATGATGACTCCCACTGTCTGTCCGAGGCTCATTATCCCGGAATTGACAAGTCCCACCAACATCACCGTTACGGCAGATGACGACTGGATGGCAATGGTGATGCCCGCGCCCAGCGCAAGCGCGGCGACGGGCTTTGACGTCATTTTTTTGAGCATCTGCTCAAGTTTTCCGCCTGCCATCCTCTCAAGACCGGATGACATGACTGTCATTCCGTAGAGGAAGAAGGCGACCCCTCCCAAAAGGGAGATGATGGAAAAGATATCCATAGCGACACCTCGTTATTATTATCAATTATTATCAGCGTAGATTATCCTACATCAACGTAAAATCTGCAGTTCCACTTTTGTAAAATTCGTGTAAAACGGTCAATTATCCGATCTGTTCTTTCAAAAAACGCTTCCCGTGATCGGGAAGCGTTTCCTTCGTTATTATCATTTCCGGTATCTTTTTCCTAAGATCCGGCGGTCAGTGTTTCTATAAAACACAACCGAGTCGAGCTTTGACATTTTCCGGCACAGCCCCTTTGAGTTACCGGTGTTGCTGCGATACTGTATCTGTTCCTCTCCGCTTTCGCAGCTGTGCATCACTTTGCAAGAGGAAAGGTCACCGTGATCTCGGTGCCACTTCCAACTTCGCTTGTGATGCCGATCTCAGCCCCGTGAAAGGCCGCTGCGTGCTTGACAATGGAAAGACCAAGGCCGGTGCCTCCGATCTGCCTTGAATGGCTCTTATCGACCCTGTAGAACCTTTCAAAGACACGTCCCAGTTCTTCTTTTGGGATACCTATGCCGGAGTCCTTCACGGACACTGTCGCTTTTTCCGGAGACTTTGTCACGGTCACTTCTACCGACCCATTATCCCGATTGTATTTGATCGCATTGTCACAGAGGTTGAATATCATCTCATCCACGATGGTGGAGACCCCGATAACGGTACTGCTGTCTCCTCCGACATCGACCGTGATCCCTCTCTTTGCCGCCGCTCTTTCAAGGCGTCCCGCCGCCGCCTTCGCCACCTCAAGAAGATCAAGGGGGGCCTTGGCAATGGGTACTTCGTTTTCATCAAGTTGTGACAGCTTGATAATGTCCTCAACGAGAGTTATCATCCGCTGTGCCTCATCGTAGATATTTCCGGCAAAGCGGGGGATGTCCTCATTCTTTACAAGCCCGTTTTTTATTATCTCCGCACTTCCGGATATCGCAGTTAACGGCGTTTTCAGCTCATGGGACACGTTGGCGGTGAATTCTCGCCTCATTACGTCCTGTTCTCTGTGAGCCTCTTTTATTTCCCGTATCTGCTCATGGATCTGGCGGTTCTGCTTTTCTATTTTTTCCACCAACGGCTTCATTTCCGGATAGACGAATCTCTCATCCGGATCGTCAAGGTCGATGGCGATAATGGGCTTTACGATGCTCTTGGAAAGTCGAGATGCAAGAAAGACCGAGAAGATAAGAGCGAAGGTGAGAGACATCACGAAGGGAAACAGCATTCCCCTTGCGAGAGTAAAGAGAGATATCTGACTGTTTGAGACTCTCAAAACGAGACCGTCCTCCAGCTTCACGGCAAAGTTGGTGGTCTTTTCGGAAAGAGTGGTGGAATATCTGGAGCTGCGTCCCGTTCCGTTTTTTATCGCCTCAACAAATTCTTCTCTATCCGAGTGATCCTCCGCCGTTTTTCCGCCGCCGACACTGTCGAATATAACGTCACCTGTCTGTGAGATCAAGGTGATTCTGAAATCCTGATCCTCACTTATGCCGAAAAGAAAATCCGACCCGTTTTCCTCTATCAGCGCCGAGAGATACCCCGCTTCCGCCTCAAGCTCGGCCCAATGGCTCAAGGTTAAGAATTTGTAGGAGACTACGATGCTCAGAGCAAGTGCCAAGAAAAACGCCGCCATGGACGCTAAAAAAATGTGCTTGAACAGCTTGTCCTTCAAAGCTCTCCTCCTATTTTGTAGCCAATCCCGCGAACGGTCTCAATAAGGCCGCCTGCCTCACCAAGTTTCTGACGGAGCGTTCTGATGTGGACGTCCACCGTGCGGCTCTCCCCGTCAAAATCGTGACCCCATACGTTGTTAAGAAGGGCATCACGGGACATTACGATACCTCTGTTCTCCAAAAGACACAAAAGCAGTTCAAATTCCCTCAAGGTAAGAGTGACCGGTGTATCGTTCACAAATACTGCGTATTTTTTCGGGAATACGGCAAGTTCCCCGACACGGTATTCCTCCGCATCCGAGCTTCGTTCCCCAACACCTCTTGAGGCACGGCGAAGAAGCGCCTTGACCCTCGATATCAGTTCCATCATGCCAAAGGGCTTCGGTATGTAATCGTCGGCTCCGGTATCAAGACCGAGCACCTTGTCGTACTCACTGCCCTTTGCCGTCAGCATGATAATGGGAATGTCCTCGGTACTTTTCTTTCCTCTGAGCTTCTTTAAGATAGAAAGTCCGTCCTCTTCCGGCAGCATTATGTCAAGAAGCACCAGGGACGGTACCTCTTTTTTCATCTCTTTCCAAAACTCGGATGGCCTTTCAAAGCCCTTTGCATCGAGTCCCGTCGTATTGAGCGTGTAGGCCACCAGATCTCTGATGCTGGGGTCGTCTTCGATAAGATAGATCATTTTCCTTTTCCCTCGCCGTAAAACACAAAAACGAACCTAATCGAAAAAAGCGGCACAGTCACGCCGTGCCGCTCTGTCTTTCTTTGTCAGTTGCTTGAAGTCGAAAGTGAGACGGATCTCACACCGCTGATAACGTCGTCAACTGCAGTGACGGCATAAGCTGCTTCAAACTCCTCATATCTTGCGGCGTATGCATCGCTCTTGAGCTGAGTTTCAACGTCGCTCATCCATGCGATCTTTCCGTCGCTGTCATAGAAGATGGCGTAAACACCGTCCGACGTGGTAGCAGTACCGTAGTCACCTACCGATCTGCCGTCAGTATAGAGCCACGTTACTACCTCGGCCGCACTGGTATCATCCTTCCTTATGTTCTCGGAGAGAGCAGAGGAAACGTGATCGGAGAATTCCTTTCCTATGGTGGTGAAGGTCTCGAAATTCTTGGTCTCGGACTCCTCAAAACGAGCAATGAACTCGCTTGCATTTGCAGCGGCACCGTCCGCATCGGTATTTTCGGAATTTTCAAAGAGAACGAGTGCGGCATTTCTTGTCACATACTCTTCTCTGTAAGGCGTTGTCAGCTTCAGGTAAGCCAAGTACTCGCCGGTCTCGTTGTTCTCGAAGACCGTAGTTCCGTTGACGGGAGTGTCATCGGAGGACAACCACTCGTAAATGTCCGAAACGGAGGTCTTTGCTTCGCTGAGAGTCATGGACTTCTTGATAGCGTTCACTGCCGTGTCGATGGCATCTTGATCGGGCTCTTCGCCTTCCTCAAGACCTGCGGACTTAGTTTCCGTTACGTAAGCCTCAACATACGCGGTGAAGCTCTCCTCGTCGTTCTTGGTCGCAAGCTCTGCCGCCTTTGCCTTCATCTCGGCTACGCTGTCTGCATCAAGGTTTCCGTCGGAATCCTTGAGAGCCGGGAATGAATACATGAGGAAGTCGATAGTTTCGTATTCCTCGGAGTGCTCGTTAAAGTAGGAATTGATCTCCTCATCCGTGCAGACCTTTTCATCGGTGACTATCTGCGCGTACTTTGTTGCAAGTGCGTTCAACTTGAGGCACTTTTCAACATCCTTGATGTTGACGCAGGTTCCGCACATACGTCTTATAAAGTCGTTTGTGGAGGGGTAACCGTACTCTCTTGCCTGCTCCTTGAGATGGCCGATCTCTTCTTCGATCTCCGCAAGGTCGTCGCTGTCAAGCTCTACTCCGGCAGCCTTTGCCGCTTCACAGAGAATGAGGTACTGCTCAGACTGGGCCTTCGCCTGGCTGAGGACCAGATCGTAGAAGGAAGATTGCTCCTCAAGAGTCTTTGATGTGTCGAGTCCGTAGGAAGAGAGCGTGCTCTGGGAGCCGAGATAGATGTTGTTGAAATAGTAAGTGAACATAGACTCGGTCACTTCATAGTTTTCCGAAGAATATGCGGTGGTGTGTCTCTCGATAACGCCGGAGACGACGACCTGCTTGTAAGCAAATAGCCCGACTGCAAGGACTACGAGCACAACTACGACCGCGATGATCAATGCGTTGGTGAGGCTCGCCTTCTTTTTAGCCTTGGCTTCTCTTGCCTTTCTTTCAAGTTTTTGAGCCTGACGCTCCGCAAGGAGGTCCTGCTTTCTGCTTGTTTTCTTTTCCATGTTTGTAAATCCGCCTTTCAGTCCTTAATAGTATTTTTTACAAACAGCCGTGGTGGGGCATCCCGTCTCACGATATAACAGATTCATTATACCACATACTCGACAGAATTTCTACCCCCAAATTCGGATTTTTTCTCTTTTTTCAACAATCCCGCAGTGTTTTGGGCACTTTTGTCGAAATTTTTCTGATATTAGCGGCGCAACACGGCCGCAAGCGGGCAGATCAATGCGATCATGCAACAAGTCCCACGCCGCAAGCTTGGTCTTTCCCCACGTTTTGCAACGCAGCATCCCGACGGCAACAAAGAGAGCCTCCGATTGCTTTTCCGCCTTCGGCGTGCTTTTCGCAAATGAGAGGACCGTCTCCGGTGTCACCGAAATGGACGGCCCTCCGAACGACTTATGCCACCTTTTCGAACTGGCTGTTGTAGAGCTCGCTGTAGAAGCCGCCCCTTTCCATGAGCTCTTCATGGGTTCCGCTCTCCACCACGTCGCCGTCCTTCATCACGAGTATAAGATCGGCGTTTCTCACGGTCGAGAGTCTGTGGGCAATAACGAAGCTGGTCCTGTCTCTCGTCAACTCATCCATTGCTCTTTGAATGATCAGCTCAGTTCTTGTGTCTACGGAGGAAGTCGCCTCGTCAAGTATCAGCATCGGGGCATTTTGGAGCATGGCTCTTGCAATGGTTAAAAGCTGCTTCTGTCCCGCCGAGATCGAGGTGCTCTCGGAGAGCACCGTGTCAAGACCTTCGGGAAGGGAGGCTACGAACCTGTCAAGACCGCAGGCGCGAAGAACTCTTTCAAGGTCTCCGTCCCCGATACCGCTCATATTGTAGACAAGGTTTTCCCGCACGGTCCCCTCAAAGAGCCACGTATCCTGGAGCACCATTCCGAACAGGCTGTGAACGTCCTCTCTCTTCATGTCGGTTATCGGGACTCCGTCGATCAGTATCTCCCCGTCGGTGGTTTCGAAAAATCTCATGAGCAGATTGACCATGGTGGTCTTTCCCGCGCCGGTGGGTCCTACTATCGCCACCTTCTGACCCACTTTGACTGCGGCGGAAAAATCTTTTATGACCGTCTTTTCCGGAGTATCGGGATAGGCGAAGCGGACGTGGCTGAATTCTATGTTTCCTTTCACGTCGGAAGGCGCCCCATTCTTTTCGCTTTCATCAGAAAGCTCCTCGCTTTCAAGGAAGTCAAACACTCTGTGGGCCGATGCGGACACGGTCTGCAGATTCGTCATTCCCTGGGCTATCTGGGTCAGCGGAGACGTGAAAAGTCTCACGTAGAGAATGAACGACACGATAACGCCGAATTCTATTTTCCCGCCGATGGCGAGGATCGAGCCGAAGACACAGACCGCAACGTAGGCAACATTTCCCACCACGTTCATAAGAGGTTGCATTATTCCCGACAGGAACTGAGATCTCCAGTTGGCATCGTACACGGCACGGTTCAGCCCGGCAAAACGCTCCTTTACCCCCATTTCCCCTCGGCTGATGCGAACCACTTCGTGGCCAGAGTACATCTCCTCAATGTAGCCGTTCAATTCACCGAGGCTCTTTTGACGGGCGGTAAAGTACCTTTGGGATCGAGACATGACCGAAAATGTCAGCACCATTCCCACGAGGGTCACCGCAAGAGATATCAGTGCAAGCCTCCACTCCGTGACGAACATCATCAAAAGACACCCGACGAATTGAGTTGCGGCGCTGATTATGGTGGGGAGACTGTTGGTCAGTCCCTGCTGAAGGGTGGACACGTCGTTGGTTATTCTGCTGAGGATATCACCTTGAGACGTGGTATTGAAGTATTTTTGAGGGACTTTGTTGATTTTTTTCGAAAGTTCTCCCCTCATCTTGTAGGACATCTTAAGGGTCACTACCGCCATTATGTAGTGCTGTATGAACCCGAAAAGAGCACTCAACAGGTAGATAACCGCAAGGAAGACGCCGAGTTTTGCTATCTGTGAAAGGTCAATGCCGGTGAAAAGCCCCTCCGACATGACATTTGCAATGCTTCCTATCTTATCCGGACCGATGATGGTCATCACTGCGCTGAGGGCGGCAAGTACCAGTGCCACTGCGACCGCTCCTATCTGAGGCCTCATGTAACTTGAAAGTCTCGAAAGCGCCGATGTTACGTTTCCGTTTCTTTTCTCATTTTTCATTTGCTTCACCTCCCATGGCAAGCTCCTCCGCGCTGAGCTGAGATGATGCGATCTCACGGTAGACACCGCAGTTCCGCATCAGCTCCTCATGGGTGCCGATGCCCACAGCCTCACCTCTGTCAAGCACTATTATTCTGTCTGCATGACGGATGGTGCTAATACGTTGAGCAACTATTATTTTCGTAGTACCCTCAAGCTTTTTGGAAAGCCCCTCTCTGAGTTTTGCATCCGTTCTGTAATCCAGCGCCGAAAACGAGTCGTCAAAGATCAGTATCTCCGGCCTTCTGGCAATGGCGCGGGCTATAGACAGCCTTTGCTTCTGCCCTCCCGATACGTTCCTTCCCATCTGGGCTATCGGGTGATCCGTTCCCTCTGGGTACTTTTCAAGGAATTCCTTTGACTGAGACAGTTCCACCGCAAGGTCAAGGTCACTTTCTGCCCGCCCTTCCTTTTCACCGAAGAAGATATTGTCCTTCACGCTTCCCGAAAACAGGACCGCCTTCTGGGTGACGTATCCGAGCTTTGAATACAGCGCATCAAAGGAGAGATCCTTCACATTGACTCCGTCCACCAAGACCTCTCCCTCGGTGGCATCGTAAAACCTGGGTATCAACCCCACGAGAGAGCTCTTTCCGCTTCCCGTAGCACCTATTATTGCTACGGTCTCACCCTTTTCCGCCTTGAAGCTGATGTCAGTCAGCACGTCGTCCCCTCCGTTCGGATACCGGAAAGAGACGTTCTTGAATTCCACGGTACCGACTTCAACACCGTCGGAAAGAGCTCCTTCCTTGACCGACGGATCTTTGTCAAGCACCTCACAGATTCGCTCTGCCGACACCTGTGCCTGCGGAAACATCATGTAGATCATCACAAGCATCATAAAAGACATTACGATGTAGGTAGCGTATGTGCTAAAGACCAGCACCTCGCTGAACATTGAGAGTCTCGTTGTCGCCTCTGCCACGGGGATCGCATTGACAAGGGCCGCTCCTATCCAATAGATGGCAAGTGCGAGACCGTTCATTCCCAAGGTCATCGCCGGCTGGATCACCGCAAAGAGCTTTTGATTCTTCATTTGCAAGCTCAGCATCCTGCGACTTGGAAAGTCGAACTTTTCATTTTGATAATTCTCCGCATTGAAAGCGTGAACTACGTTGATACCGGTGAGGTTCTCCCTTGCGACCCGATTGATACGGTCGGTAGTCTTTTGAACGAGACGAAACCTTGGAATGCAGGTCGCCATAATGAGCAAGACAGTCGTGCAAAGTACCACCACAAATGCCGCCGTTACCACCGAAAGCTCCCAGCTCTTGCCCAGTATCTTAACTATCGCCCAAACTGCCATTATGGGAGCTTTTATTATCATCTGAAGACCCATGGCGATAAGCATTTGTACTTGAGTTATGTCATTGGTAGTCCTGGTTATGAGGCTTGCAACGGATACTTCCTGCATCTCTTCACATCCGATGTCCATAACGTGGCAAAACAACTTTTCCCGAACGGTGAAGCTGAACCCCGATGCCGTCTTTGCGGCAAGGTAACCGCAGGCTATGGCAAGCAGAGCACTGATGGCGGTGTTCCCAAGCATCTTAAGACCCACCGTCAGTATTTCCGCCGTTCCCCCTTCCGTTTTGATAAGAGTCGTCAGTTCCGTCATGTAGTCCGGGAGTCTCAGATCAAAATAGACCTGGCCCACGATGAGGACGATGCAAAGGAGCGCCATTACCGTCTCCCGTCGCCGCATATTTTTGAGTAATTTGATCATTTCTATCCTCCCTTTTGTTTCTTAGATGCCGTTTTTTCGAATGTCCTCAATATTGTCATTGAGTACGGAGAGACAGTCTATGAAGGCCTTGATATCGTCCTTCCCGAGCCCCGACAGCAGTCGCTTTGCAAACTCCTTTTGAAGGCTCCGTCCCGTTTCCACGAGAGGCATCGCCTTTTCGGTGCAGATAAGCTGCATACGGCGTCGGTCATCCTTCGCCACGGTTCTCGATAAAAGCCCCTCCTCCACCAATCTATCCACGTGGACAGAAACTATTCCCGGCTTCAACCCTCGAAAAAAGCAAACGTCCTTCGCCGTCCCGTTGTCGGGGTTGTTGGCAAGAAACATCATTATATCCACTGCCATGGGCGGAAGCCCCGTCTTCGTGCAGATAGGGCGGAGCACCCGGTGGTAGGCCTCGATAAATCTGTTTGCATTCCCGAAGATCTTGCTTGCGGTGATGACGGGCTCTGTCATAAGTACCTCCGATACTCTCTTTCGGCCGAGCCGAAATGTTCTAATATTGGAATATCTAATATTATACTCGCCTTTTTCTCCCTGTCAATAGAAAATGCGAAAGATCAGCACAAATTCAGAAGACCGTCACACAAGGCAGAAAAAACGGAAGAAAGAAAGGAAAACAAAAAGAAAAGGGGCTTGAAACACTGTCCAAGCTCCGTTTTCCCCGATCTATTGCGGCATCGGCATTTGAGAATAGACCCTATTTTTTGACGGTCAAGGGAGTCCGTACCCTCTGAAAAATCCATTGCATTGCCGTTTTTCAAAGCCGCTTCGCTCACTTTGCCGCCTTTACCTTCGCCACATCAGCTCCGATAAGATCCGCAAGGATCACGAGAAGCGGTATCTCCGCAAACCACAGAGACCTCACGCCGAACGTCTTTCCAAGAGCAGCCGACACTGCCGCTCCGAAAACAAAGGCTGCTATCATCGCCACATGGGACAGGGTCCTTCTGCCCTCTTTCCTGTCACGGTTCAATATCCACCTTGCAAAAGCACCGCCGGTCTGCCTCAAGTGGTTGGTGCAAAACGTCGTTGCCATAGACTCGTTTTCGGCTTTTTTGAAGGTGTTGTACTGCATCGCCGCAAGGAAACTCACCGCTATCTGGCATATCTGCACCGGAGCCTCTGCGGGCACTGCACCGAGAACGAGCACCGCCACCGCTTCTACCGCTACGAACACCGTCGGCCATGACAGCATTCCTTTTGATGAGAGCCTCACCGAGAACAGCTCCGATATCACGATCCCCGCAAGATACGCCGCCACCGGAATGAGATAATAGAAGGCTTTGAAGCCCTCCCCCTGTCCGAGACGAATGGAGAACAGCAATATGTTCCCGGTCTGGGCGTTGCTGAATACGCCGCCCCGAAGAACGTAGACGAAGGAGCCAAGATACCCTCCCACCGTTATCATTCCTAGAAATACCCTCAGTCTTTCGCTTTCAGAAAACGGAGAGCCGCTCCTTTTGTTTTTCGGTCTTTTTTTCATTGATCCTTTCACGGTATCACCCTCTTTTCTACCTTAAATTATAGCAGAAAAGCACCGAAAACGAAAGCATTTTTTCAAAAAAACTCAGCCGTCAGGCAGTCTTTTCTATCCTGAGGACTCCCGCCGTGGCATCATCGCGGCGGAATGCGTGCTTCTTTGATTCCGCAGCTATCCTTTTGGCAAGCTCAAAGGGAGGCTCTCGCTCCGTTTCCCCGTCGCATATAAGATCGTACAGCCACATGGGCGGCCGATCCTCGGCCATTATTCCATCCGATATCATGATCACCGTGTCCCCGTCCTCAAGATCAAACTCCACACTCCTTGCCGACAGTTCTTTTAAGATCCCCATGGGCATCGTTCCGCACTCAAGCTTGAAAAGCTTTCCGTCACGAAGAACGAATGAGGGGGCCGCACCGCTCTTGATAAAGACCGCCTTTCCGGTGAAAAGATCGATCCTTAAAAGATCCACGGTGGAAGAACATTCGATCCGCCTCTCCCTTGTAAAATCATTAAGGAGCACAAGGGCGGTCTCCGGGGTGCATCCCGCAGAGAGCATTCTCTCAAGGAACACCGCCGCTATCCTTGCGGTGAGGGCCGCCTCCCTGCCGCTTCCCATCCCGTCCGCGATCAGAAAATAATAGTCACCGTCAGGCCCCTCAAAGGACGCCACCGCATCTCCGTTTGCCTCGCTCCTGTCGCCTCTGCTGCTGTATTTCCCGTTCTTGACGGAAAAACGCTGTCTTGCTTCCATGAACATATTGAGCTTGTCGATATCCATGGACATACAAGGCTCCGTCAGGGGAACCTTGAACGTCTCCTCGGCGCTCGCCCTCAGGTCCTCCGCGCCGTAAGTCAGATCGTTTGCGCTGAAGCCCCGAACGAAGATTCTGGGGCGCCGTTCTCCGTAGACACCGATGCCCTCAAAAGAAACTCCGAGGGAGTCCAGCTTTTTCTCAAGTCGGCAGGTCAAAAGCTCATTTTTCTCGTTTTCCTTCTCGCAAACTGCGACACATTCCCCTATCAGGGCGGCAAAATTCCCGTAGTCTTCTGCCGCCACCGCCGTCTTATCACACTTTACCCCCTCTTTGAAGGCCTTACCGTACTCTCGGTTGATGTCACTGATAACGTCATCTATCGCAGGGCAACCTCTCTGCAAAGCTTCAGGGACGCAAGACACAGTAATGCGCCCGTTCTGCCTCAATTTTTCCGCAAGCACCGAAGCGGCACGTCTGCCTCCCGCCGCCTCCATGCCGTGACAAAGCTTCTTTTTGCCGCAGGTGACACAGGCGTCTCCAAAAGCGGATAGGCAGATAGCCATGCATTCGGAATTTGACGGGATCCTCAGCCTTTTTGATAGATTTCCGAAAATGTGGGACATATAACTCAACGCACCGCTGATACGGCGCAGTCTGTCCCCGGTGCTCTCAAAAGCTCCGCCCTTTGCCTGTGGCTCCCACCCCGCCGTATCGGGAACGGAAAAGAACTTTATCTTTTCCGGTAGGATACCGAAGGAAATAGCCGGATAGAAAAGCAGTGAAGAAAACAGTATCTCCGGCATCACCTCGGATATGGCGGCAAGTCCCAGTGCGTGGAGCGCCCAACTGACAGACACCGCCGCTCCTCCTATCAGAGCCGCCCCGGAAGAAACGGGAAAGAGCGCCGCCGCCACGACCCCTCCGATCGGACACAAGGCGGAAAGGGTCTCCGGAAGGGCAAGTCCCGTCACGATCCCAAACAAAGCGGCAAACTCGATACCCTCCGCCCACGCTATGTAGAATGTCCCGCAAAGGGCGATAATAATACCGATATTCATGCCAAGCACCGTGACGTCCGCCACCGACAGCACCGCCGCAAAGGACAGCACCGAAACGCCCAGTTTCTTCATCACCGGTCTTGCATTCCGCCTTCCGAGGGATGACAAGGCAAAGCAGAGCATCGGTATCATCACAGCACCGAAGGCTCCCGCGAAAACATAGTACCAAAAATTGATACCGCCAAAGGCATTCAACACCCCCAAAACGAGCGCCACCGCAAGGGATAATTTCATTTTGCCGGAGTCCTTCATCTCAAAACCGGAAACGATCCGCTCAACAGCTCCCATGGAGGTGCCCGTTCTCTCTTTTCCCGATCGGGAACCGTGCCAAAGCGCCCGCAGGGCTCGAAAAGCAAAAACCGTCACCGTCACCGCCACGGGAGCAAGTACCCCCTCTCCAACCGTCGCAAGAGATGCAGCAGCTCCCCCAGCCACTGCCGCAGCGACGGCAAAAGAGGATGCGGCACAGGAAAGAGCCACCCCAAACGGGAAGACCCCGAGGGCAAGTTCCGTCCCCGACACAGCAAATGACAAAAGAAACGCTCCAAGGGGCAAAATGATTCTTTTAAGCCCTCCCTTTGCTGTCCCCTCCTTATTTCTTTCTTCCCGCTTTTGCAAAAACGCCTCACCGAAGCGGCCGAGCGCTCCGGTCTTTAACAGTTTCAGTTTCTTTTCCATTTTTACGTCCTTTCGCAAGTCATCTTACGGGACGATTTTAAAGCAAACGGAAAAAGAGAAAGGCTGTTTCCCACTGTTTTTTTCTGTCATTATCCGGTGCGAAATGTTCCAAAAACCGGAGGATCGGACAAACAAAGATTTCCCGTGCATTTCCCGATGTTAAAGATCGGGAAATGCACGGGAAACGGTGTTATTGCGACATCTTCTAAAAAGCGGAAATGGGAAGGTCCGGGTCGTCACTGCCCTTTTTGACCGACTTTATGACAACGTAATAACTGACCTTATCGTTGACCTTGACCTGAACTCTGTCTCCGACCTTCTTTCCGAAGATCGCCTGCCCCAATGGGCTTTCTTTCGAAATATTTCCGGTGAGAACGTCGTTTCTGAGAGTGGTGACAAGCCGAATAGTGCTCGTTTCATCGTCATCCTCATAGTAGAGCTCCGTCCAATCGAAAAGCCCCACCGTATCCTCCGCAGACTCATCGGTGATGACGACGGCGGTATTGATCATGCTCTCAAGGTACCTGATCCGGCTGTTGTTTCTGCCGAATTCCCTTTTTGCACTTCGGTATTCATCGTTTTCGCTCAAGTCTCCAAGCTCTCTTGCCGCACGGATATTCTCCCTCAGAGAGGCGTTTCTTGCCTTTCTTTCGTCGATCTCCGCCTGCATTTTTTCAATATCTACCTTCGTCAGTTCGTCGTACACTGCCATATCCTGCCTTAATGCTTTTTCCAAGCCCATCCGACATAGTATGAACTCGGTAACGGTATTCTATCACCCATTTTAATGATTGTCAAGAAAAAGGCAACGGAAGTATTTTCACCGAACTGTTGCAAACCGCCTCCGTTTCTGCTAAAATCAAATAAAAAGACAACACGCCGATTTTTGATCGGCAGTTAAAGGACGGAAAAATGGATCTCAGATTCTATCTTGAAAACAATGAAAACGAAAAGCCCCTTGATACCATCCCTCCCTGCGGCGGTCTCTCCGCTATTTTCAGAAGGATAGGATGTGTCGGGGACAGTCTCTCTTCCGGAGAATTCGAAACAAGGGACCCGAAGGGAACTCCCGGTTTTCACGATCTTTACGATTTCTCTTGGGGACAGTTCATTGCAAGGGACACCGGAGCCACGGTCTTCAATTTTTCAAAGGGCGGAATGACCGCTCACGATTTCACCGAATTCTTCTCACATGAAGTCGGCTTCGAGGACAAAGCCAAGAGATGCTCTGCCTACATAGTGGCGCTGGGATCGAATGACCTGTTCATGGAAAAAAGAGAGATGGGAAGTGAGAATGATATCAACGTCGATGAACCGGAAAAGAATCCGGAAACTTTTGCGGGATACTACGGCAGGATACTGTCGAAGATCAAAAAGATGCAGCCGGATGCCTTCATCTTCTTAATGTCAATGCCCCGTCACGGCAGCGATCTTGATAAGACGAGAGGCGAGATGGCGGATCTCCTTGACAGGATAGCAGAGAAGTTAGACCGCGCCTACCACCTCAATTTCTACAAATACGCTCCTGTCTACGACGGGGAGTTCCAAAAAAGATACTTTCTTCACGGCCACATGAATCCCGCCGGCTACCGTCTCAGCGCCCTCATGACGGAGAGCTACATCGACTACATCATCCGTCATGACCCGGAGGCTTTCAAAGAAGTGGGCTTCATCGGAACGGAAATTTTGGAAAAGATAAAAGGCTGAAAAAAGCTCCCACAGGGGAGCTTTTTTATTAATATCACTTTATTTTGGAAACTTGCTTTTTCTTTTCTCTTGCTTTTTTCACTTCCTCTGCCACAGTCTTTGACAGTGCGATGATGGCAATGACGTTCGGGATGACCATGAGCTGGTTGAACATGTCGGTGAGTTCCCACACAAGATCGTTTGAAAGAAGAGAGCCGAGGAAGATGAAGATGACGGCGATGGCAGAGTAGGGGATATCCGCCTTCTTTCCGAAGAGAAACTTCACGTTGATACGTCCGAAGAGGTTCCAGCCGATGATGGTGGAGAACGCAAAGAAGAAAAGACAGATAGCAACGAAGGCGTTTCCGAGAGACGAGCCGAAGACCGAGCCGAATGCCGTTTGAGCAAGGGTAGCCTTCGTAAGATCCGGAGCGACTTCGCCGACAATACCCCCGGAGAGCACTCCGCCGCCGGCATACAGGGTGGAGATCACCACAAGGGCGGTCATCGTGAGCACGACGAAGGTGTCGATGAAGACGCCTATCATCGCAGCAACTCCCTGCTTATGAGGGCTCTCGGCATTTGCCATTGCGTGGGCGTGGGGAGTCGAGCCCATTCCCGCCTCATTTGAGAAAAGTCCTCTTTTAGCACCTTGACTTATCGCAGTCTTGAGAGCGTAGCCGATGCCGCCGCCCACAAGAGCGGTGGGGTCAAAAGCGTACTTGAATATCATGCCGAATGTCTCCGGTATGTACTTCACTCTTACCGCAAGGACCACAAGTCCCCCGACAATGTAGAGCACTGCCATTACAGGGACGAGTTTTTCCACCACCGAACCGATGCGGGAGAGCCCGCCTATGAAGATGAGTGCGGCAAAAACACAGACTGCGATGCCGATGATCCATTTCGGAATGCCGAAGGCGGTGTTGCAGGCTTCACTGATGGAGTTGGACTGTACCATTGCTCCCATGAGTCCCAAAGCGAGCACCGTAGCGATGGCAAAAAACACCGACAGTATCTTGCCGAATACGCCGCCGAAGGCCTTCTTGATATAATAGACAGGTCCACCGGCAACCGAACCGTCCGGATCTACCACCCTTGTCTTCTGCGCAAGCACTGCCTCGGCATAGATAGTTGCCATGCCGAAAAACGCTATTATCCACATCCAGAAGATCGCACCGGGACCGCCTATCATGATCGCACCGCAAGCACCCACGATATTACCGGTACCCACCTGTGCCGCAATTGCCGTCATCAAAGCCTGAAAAGAACTGAGGCCGCTCTTGCTCTTTTTTCCGTTGAAGGAGATGTTTCCGAACACCTCTTTCAATCCTTCCTTGAAACAGCGCACCTGAACAAATCTCGTGCGCAGAGTAAAGAAGATGCCGACTCCCACCAACAGCACTATCAAAATGTAGTCCGATAGGTAGCTGTTGACGGTCTTCACGGCATTCAATACCTGTTCCATGACCTGATCCATTTTAGAATTCTCCTTTTCGAAAGACGTAAAAAGACCGCTACCATGGATAGCGGTCCTGAAAAAACAAACATCTTCCGAAAAGCCCAACGAAAAAAACACTCCGGATGGGATGATCGGGTCACTTTGTCCTTTTGCCTGAGAGATTAACGGCAACGCCGTCTTGCCCCTTCGGCACCCAACTCAAGGTGGGATTCTCCAAAGCCCTATCCGTTCACAGTCCTCATCCTTTCGGACACCTGAGAGTGTTACTCCTTCGGTCGCGCAAGCGCATTTCCTGCAAACATCACATAGCAATCATTCATTTCGACAACTATTATAATACCTTTTCTCCGCTTTTGCAATACCTTTTTTCAAAAAAATAAAAAACTTCTTTTTTCTCTCCGAAAACAGCCCGAAACGCCCTGTTTCGAGGGGGTTAAAAAGGCAATCTCTTCCGAGGCAAAAAAACGATATATGGTGATTCTTGTGTTCTTCAACAACAATATGTTGTGTTTTTTGTGCTAAATGGCACTTGACTTTGTATCGCTACCATGCTATACTGTTACCCGACAGCGATTTTTGCCCGCCGTTCCCCGACGGGCGATAACATAACTACATTATGAAAGAAGGACGCCTCATGTACCAAGTTAAAAAAAGAGACGGCAAGATCGTAGAGTTCGACCTGAAAAAGATCTCAGACGCGATTACCCTTGCCTTCGACGCGCAGGAAACACAGACTCATCCCCAGGTGATCGACCTTCTGTCACTGAAGGTAACGGCTGATTTTGAGCCGAAGATCAAAGAGGGACTCATCGCAGTGGAAGATATCCAGGACAGCGTAGAATCCGTCCTCGTACAGGCGGGATATGCGGAGGTAGCGAAAGCATACATCCTCTACAGACGCCAGAGAGAGAAGCTCCGTAACGTAAAGTCCACCATCCTCGACTACAAAGAGATCGTTGACAACTACGTCAAGATCAACGACTGGCGTGTCAAGGAGAATTCCACGGTGACCTACTCCGTCGGCGGACTCATCCTCTCAAACTCCGGAGCCATCACCGCCAACTACTGGCTCTCCGAGATCTACGATGACGAGATAGCAAACGCCCACAAGAACGCGGACATCCACCTTCACGACCTCTCCATGCTCACCGGCTACTGTGCAGGATGGTCTCTCCGCCAACTCATCACCGAAGGGCTTGGCGGTGTTACCGGCAAGATCACATCCGCTCCCGCAAAGCACCTTGCAACTCTCTGCAACCAGATGGTCAACTTCCTCGGCATCATGCAGAACGAGTGGGCAGGCGCTCAGGCATTCTCCTCATTCGATACTTACCTCGCTCCCTTCGTAAAGGCGGATAATCTGGACTACGATCAAGTGAAGAAATGCATCGAATCCTTCATCTACGGTGTCAACACACCTTCAAGATGGGGCACTCAGGCTCCCTTCTCCAACGTAACTCTCGACTGGACAGTTCCCGCAGACCTTGAGAGCGCACCTGCTATCGTAGGCGGCAAAGAGATGGACTTCACCTACGGCGATTGCAAGCGTGAGATGGACATGGTCAACAAGGCCTTCATCGAGATAATGATCGAGGGCGATGCCAACGGCAGAGGCTTCCAGTACCCGATCCCCACGTACTCCATCACGAGAGATTTCGACTGGTCCGAGACCGAAAACAACCGTCTCCTCTTTGAGATGACCTCCAAATACGGAACTCCCTATTTCTCAAACTACGTAAACTCCGACATGGAGCCCTCCGACATCCGTTCCATGTGCTGCAGGCTCCGTCTTGACCTTCGTGAGCTTCGCAAAAAGTCCGGAGGATACTTCGGCTCGGGCGAGTCCACCGGCTCTGTCGGTGTCGTTACCATCAATATGCCGAGAATTGCCTACCTGGCCGCCGATGAAAAGGACTTCTATACAAGGCTTGACAGGATGATGGACATCTCCGCACGCTCCCTCAAGATCAAGAGAGACGTCATCACAAAGCTTTTGAACGAGGGACTCTACCCCTACACAAAGCGTTATCTCGGAACATTTGAAAATCACTTCTCCACCATCGGTCTTCTCGGAATGAACGAGGTGGGTCTCAACGCAAAATGGCTCCGCGCCGACATGACAGACAAGAGGACACAGGAATTCACAAAGGATGTTCTCAACCACATGAGAGAGAAGCTCTCCGACTACCAGGAGAAGTACGGCGACCTCTACAATCTTGAGGCTACCCCCGCAGAATCCACCGCTTACCGTCTTGCAAAGCACGACGTAAAGCGCTTCCCCGATATCATCACAGCCGGCAAGAAAGGCGAGACTCCCTACTACACCAACTCATCCCACCTGCCAGTGGGCTACACGGAGGATGTGTTCTCGGCTCTTGATATCCAGGACGAGCTCCAGACTCTCTACACATCGGGAACCGTCTTCCACGCATTCCTCGGTGAAAAGCTTCCCGATTGGAAGGCTGCGGCAAATCTCGTAAAGACCATTGCCGAGAACTACAAACTGCCCTATTACACTCTCAGCCCCACCTATTCTGTCTGTAAGAACCACGGCTACATCTCCGGTGAAAAGTACGTTTGCGGAGACTGCGGCGAAAAGACCGAAGTCTACAGCCGTATCACCGGTTACTACCGTCCCGTACAGAACTGGAACGACGGTAAGGCACAGGAGTTCAAGGACAGAAAAGCCTACGTGCTTGAAAAATCCCATCTGCACCATAGCGGTTGCTGTTGCGGATCCGATGCGACCGTTGTCAAGGAAGAAAAAGTGACGGCACTGCTCCTCTTCGCAACGAAGACCTGCCCCAAATGCAAAATAGCGGCGGCTCTGCTTGAAAAGGCAGGAGTAAGTTATGAAAAGATCTTCGTTGAGGACAACGAGGACTTGGCACGCCACTACGGACTCAAGCAGGCTCCCACCCTCATTGAGGTGACAGACGACTCATTCAACGCCTTTGCCGGAGTTGAAGGCATCAAAGAATACCTGGCGAAATAAAATGAAAGAATAAGACCCGAAGGGGGATCTGCCGCGGCGGTGTGCTTCGGTCGGATCCCCCTTTTCGTCACTGTAAGGAGATAGTTATGTACGATATCATAATAGTGGGCGCAGGTCCTGCGGGACTCACCGCCGCTCTCTACGCTCGCAGAGCGGGCAAAACCGTGCTCGTAATTGAAAAGGACACCTTCGGCGGTCAGATAACCTTCTCCCCGAAGATCGAGAATTATCCGGGCTTCAATGAAATGAGCGGAAACGAATTTGCCGACCGCCTCATAGATCAGGTGCTTCTGCAGGGAGCCGAGATCGAGCCGGGGCGAGTGATCTCGGTCAAAGACGGGGACGTCAAGACCGTCGTCACCGAGGACGGTGAGTACGAATGCCGTGCCGTCATCCTCGCCACCGGAGTCCGCCACCGTATGCTGGGAATTCCCGGAGAAACGGAACTTGTGGGACAGGGGATCTCGTTCTGTGCAGTCTGCGACGGAGCCTTCTACAAAGGGAAAAACGTGGCAGTCGTCGGAGGAGGAAACTCCGCTCTTCAAGAAGCTATCCTTCTCTCGGAAACGTCAAAAAAGGTCACCGTCATCCAAAACCTTCCCGAACTGACGGGAGAGGCCCGGCTTGCCGATGTTTTAACGGCCAAGGACAACGTTGAAGTGATCACAAACGCCACCGTATCCTCCTTCATATCCGACGAAACCGGACTTTGCGGTGTCAATATCTCCGTGTCAGGAGAAGAAAAAAAGATCGACTGCGACGGAGTATTCATCGCCATCGGTCTCATCCCGGAAAATGGAGCCTTTGAAAATCTGGCTCTCCTTTCCGACAGAGGCTACTTTGCAAGTGATGAAAGATGCCTCACCAATACCCCCGGCATCTTCGTCGCCGGGGACTGCAGGGAAAAGGGAGTTCGCCAGATAACCACAGCCTGTGCCGACGGCTCCACCGCCGCCCTTGCAGCCTGTGCTTTTCTTGACAGGTGACTTTCTTCCCATTCGATGCTTTGATTTTCAAAGATGGTATTGTAATTTTTGATTCGCTGTTATATAATAACTTGAGACCGATGGCAGAATGGAGGTAGTGACATGAAAAAATGCAAGAGATGCGGCAGTATTCTTTCGGACAATTGCAGATTCTGCTGTTATTGCGGCAATACCGTGCCGAAGTATCCGTCCTTTGGAAGGATAGTTCTCGGCTTTTTCCAAAGCATTGCGTTCGTCCTTCTCTACACGGTCATCCAATACGTCGTATCGATCGCCGCTACGGTGATCATCTACGCCGTTGAAATGGCGAAGGGCTCTGTTTATTCGGATCCGGATCAGCTTACGGAGCTGCTACTCTCCTACACGGGACATATTTCGATCATATGTGCGGTCATTGCCACAGGTGCGGTCTTTTTGTGGTTCGGCTTGATAAGAAAAAAAGATCTGAAAGAGGAGATCGGACTCCGCTTTTCCCTTCCGGGAATGATACCGGTGCTTATCCTTTTGGGCGTGGCGCTGAACTATTTCATCTCCATCGGAATGGCGTTCATCCCGTTTCCCGATACGATCATCCAAAATTACAACGACACCTACAAGTATCTTGAAAACGCAGACCCCATCATCAATTTCATTACGACCGCCGTCTGCGCTCCGATAGTTGAGGAGCTGATCTTCCGTGCCGCTTGCTTTGGAAAACTGAGGCGGATAATGCCCAAGTATGCGGCTGTCATTATTTCCGCCGCGGTATTCGGACTTGCCCACGGAAACGTACTCTCCTTCATCTTCACGTCCTTGGTGGGCGCGGTGCTTGCGCTGATCTATGACGAGAGCGACTCGGTGATCGCACCGATGCTCGTCCACTTCGGCTTCAATGCGGGAAGCTATCTTGTGGCTATGATGTCGGAGATACCCCTCCTGCTTCTCATCGCCTTTGCGCTATCGGCTGCTGTTTCTGCTGGATGCTTTGCCCTCGTGATCATAAAATACCGAAATAAGAAGGCGGCAACACCGAGACAGTATTTCGCTTCTTTGCCGGGCGGCTGCACAAGGCCGTTTTGATCGGCTTCATACCGTGCGGACTGCGCCGATCCCGAACGCCGAAGCGATCGGGATGCAGTTGCTAACAAAAAAACAAAAACAGAACTAAGACAAAAACAGGGAGATAAAAGAATGAGACTTTACAACACGCTGACTCACAAGGCAGATGAATTAGTTACTCACGAGCCGGGCCGGGTGACGATGTACACCTGCGGTCCCACCGTCTACCATTTTGCCCACATAGGAAATCTGCGCTCCTACATCATGGAAGACGTGCTGGAAAAATACCTGAGATACGAGGGCAACCGAGTGGACCGTGTCATGAACATCACCGACGTGGGACATCTCACCAGCGATGCGGACACGGGCGAGGACAAGATGCTCAAAGGGGCAAAGAGAGAGCATAAAACGGTAATGGAAATAGCGAAATACTACACCGATGCTTTTTTCGCAGACTGTGAAAAACTCAATATCAGAAAGCCCGACACGGTAGTTCCCGCAACGAGCTGCATCGAGGACTTCATAAAAATGATAGAGACCTTGGTGGAAAAGGGCTACGCATACCTCTCCGGAGGCAACGTCTACTTTGACACGTCAAAGCTCGAAAACTACTACGTTTTCGGCAACCACAACGCAGACGACCTTGAAGTGGGCGTTCGCGAGGGAGTCGAAGCGGACGGAAACAAAAAGAACAAGACTGACTTTGTTCTCTGGTTCACAAAATCCAAATTCGACGATCAGGAACTCAAGTGGGACTCTCCTTGGGGAGTGGGCTATCCCGGATGGCACATCGAATGCTCCGCCATCAGCGTCAAAAATCTCGGTGAGTATCTCGACCTCCACTGCGGCGGTATCGACAACGCATTTCCCCACCACACCAATGAGATCGCCCAGAGCGAAGCATATCTGGGTCACCCCTGGTGCCCTCAGTGGTTCCACGTGCTCCACTTGAATACCAACTCCGGTAAGATGAGCAAATCGAAGGGAGAATTCCTGACGGTATCTCTCCTTGAGGAAAAGGGCTACGATCCCCTCGTCTACCGTCTCTTCTGCCTCCAATCGCACTACAGAAAGTCCCTTGTATTCTCCTGGGAAGCTCTTGACAACGCTGCGGTAGCCTACAATAAGATAGTGGCAAAATTAGCGGCTGTCAACGAGAATGACGGAGAGGTGGACAGTGCGGTATTCGATGAATACAAGGCGAAGTTCCAAAAAGCTCTCGGCGGAGACCTTAACACCTCCAACGGCATCACCGAGATCTATAACGTCTTCAAAGCGAAGACAAACGGAGCAACGAAGACGGCTCTCCTCAAAGACTACGAAAAAGTCATGTCTCTGGGGCTGTTTGAGGCGGCAAATAGGCTGAAAGAGAAGCAGGCCGAGAAATCAGCCGCAAAGGAAGTTCCCGTCGCAGAAAAGGACGAATTCACCATCAGGATCGAAGATATGATCGCCCGTCGCACGGAAGCTAAGAAGGCGCGCGATTTTGCCACAGCGGATGCCATCAGAAACGAGCTCTCCGAAATGGGCGTCGACATTACCGACACTCCGAACGGAACGGTATTTACCGTAAGATAAGAGGGTCACGTGAAGATCGACGGACTGCAAAAACTGACACTTCTTGACTTTCCTGGTCATACCGCCTGCACGGTCTTTACCCCCGGCTGTAATTTCCGCTGTCCCTTCTGTCACAACGCTTCTCTTGTCACGCTTGAAGCGGAGGAGACGGTGACGGAGGAGGAGTTCTTCAAGTTTCTTTCATCAAGGCACGGCATCCTAAAAGGAGTCGCCGTTACCGGAGGGGAGCCCACCTTGCAAAAGGATCTGCCCGCTTTTCTGAAGAAGGTCAAGGATCTGGGATTCAAAACGAAGCTGGACACTAACGGATACCTGCCGGAAGTGCTTGAGGGAATACTTGATACCGGACTTGCGGACTATGTTGCAATGGACATCAAGTCCTCAAGGGAGGGCTACTCAAGAGCCGTGGGAACGGACGTGGACGTAAAAAGGATAGAGCGTTCCGTTGAAATGATAAAAAACAGCGGGGTGGAATACGAATTTCGCACCACCGCCGTTAAAGGGATCCACTCCTTTTCGGATTTTATCGCCATAGGACGGTGGCTGGGACAGGTGGACCGTTATTTCATTCAACAGTTCAAGGATTCGGGAGACATCCTGTCCTTCGGAGCTCCCTTTTCAAAAGAAGAAATGACGGCTCTCCTTGCGGCGGCAAGGACGGGAATACCCCATGCAGAGCTGCGGGGAATGGAGTAATACGGCAAAAAGATCGGCGCACAGACTGCCGATCTTTTTTACGGCCCCGTGCCGTCTTGACTTTTCAAGTCAGTGTGTTATAATAATTATCGAAAAAGGAGGCGCACCATGGAAAATATCGAATTTGAAAGCCCACTTGCGAAAAAAACAATACTCGCCCTTCGAAAAAATGGGTATTTCGCGTCCTTTGCGGAAAGCTGCACCGGAGGCCTCATCTCCAAGATGCTGACAGACGTTCCCGGTTCCTCCGACGTGATAGCCGGCGGAGTAGTCTCCTATTCCAACCACGTTAAAGAAAAGGTCTTGGGCGTGTCCCATGAGACTCTTGAAAAGCACGGAGCGGTCTCCGAGGAGACTGCGCTTGAAATGTGCACCGGAGTGAGAGAGCTCACCGGTGCGGACATTTCCGTATCCGTCACCGGCATCGCAGGTCCCACCGGAGGAAGTACCGAAAAGCCCGTGGGAACGGTCTGCTTCGGCATCGCCCATCCAAAGGGTGCCTTCGCACTGACGGAGCACTTCGGTGCGGAGCATTCAAGAGATGCTATCCGCCACATGACCGCAGAGCGGGCCATGGCTCTTATGATCGAGACCCTCCAACGCTTCTGACTGTCACCGTATCCTCATTTGCCACGGAGAATAAAGTGACTATGCAACCGATGGATATTAACATCAAAAGCACCACAAAGCACTTGAATCGAAGGTCGGGCTCATCCACGACTGTAGACACCGCTCGGCGCCCCGCCTCTCCGCTTGCGGCAATGTCACCATAGGAGGAGATCTCCTCCCCGCCGTCCACCGAGACACCGTCCGGCGACGCACAAACCGGAAATAATGACAGCAGCGAGAAGGAAAGGAAAAGGATCAAAAGGCTCACCGCCATTTTTACAGTATTCATTTTAAGACCCCCAAAATATCAGATCAAGATCATTTTTCCCAAGTTGCAAAGGATCATGCGCGAAAAGGAAAAAAGAAAGAAAAACAAAATGGAACAGAAGAAATTCACCAAAAACGACAGCGGCTTCGTCTGCGCCCATTGCAAAAGAGAGGTCTCACCCTTGGGCTACACATCGAGGAACCACTGTCCTTATTGCCTATGGTCTCTCCATTTGGACGTCTTCCCCGGAGATAGGGCATCGGACTGCGGAGGACTCCTCCGACCGGTGGGAGCGGACGTATCCCCCCAAAAGGGCTACGTCATCATCCACAAATGTGAAAGCTGCGGCGAGATACGGCGCAACAAGGCCGCAAAAGATGACAATATTTCGAAGATAATAAAACTCACCGGAAACCACGATTATTGATGAGAGGTGCCAATTGTACGTCAAGGATCCCTTCGCAACGGTAGCCGCCGTTTCAACCCCCCACGGCAAGGGCGGCATATCCGTCATCAGAATAAGCGGCCCCGATACGGGGCGAATAGTTGAAAAATGCTTCAAACCGAAGAATAAAAAGCGTGATATCCCCCTTCGCACTGCGGTCTACGGAGATATCATCAAAGACGGAGCGCCCATCGACTCCGGCATATGCGTGCTCTACGGAGAGGGGAGATCCTTCACCGGAGAGTCCATGGCGGAACTGTCCTGTCACGGCGGCATCTATGTGACGGGGGAGGTGCTGTCCGCAGTATTTGCGGCGGGAGCGGAGCCTGCGGGCCCGGGTGAATTTACCCGCCGAGCCTTCGTCAACGGAAAAATGACTCTCACCGAGGCAGAGGCTGTGGGAAAACTCATCGATGCGGACACGAAGAGCCGTGCGGAGCTTGCGGCAGGGGCAGTGAGGGGAAATCTCTCAAGCCGCCTTGCGGATATCTCATCAAAGCTCTTCGATGCCATGACAGCGCTTTATGCGGCAATAGATTATCCCGAAGAGGACGTGGGCGACGAGGGCGAGAGGACCATCTGTGATGCCGTCTCGGAGACACTGAAAAACATTAAAAAGTTAAGCGACACCTACAAGACAGGCAAAGCGGTCTCCGAAGGGGTGAGGACTGTCATCTGCGGAAAGCCCAATGCGGGAAAAAGCTCCCTTTACAATCTGCTTTTGGGGGAGGATAGGGCAATCGTCACCTCCGTTGCCGGTACTACGAGAGATATCCTTGAGGACACCGCCGACGTGGGAGGAGTCACCTTGAGGCTTGCCGATACCGCAGGGCTTCACGATTCCGATGATACCGTTGAAAAGATAGGAATTGAGCGGGCAATTGAAAAAATAGAAAATGCGGAGCTGATACTGTTCGTTGCGGATGCATCATGTCCCTTGACACTTGAGGAAAAAGCATTTGCGAAAAAAACAAAAAAACTTGACTGCGAGAAGATCTGCATCATCAATAAGTCCGACCTTGACTCGGCTCTTGGGGAAAAAGACCTTACCTTTCTTGCCGACACCTTTGAAAATACCGTCTCGCTCTCCGCAGAGAAAAAGACCGGACTTGAAGACCTCAAAAGCACGATATCATCCCTTTTCAACAGCGAAAGACTGTCCCTCTCAAACGATGCGCTGATATGGGACAGCCTCCAAAAGGCATCCCTTGACAGAGCGGCGGAGCTTCTCCTTGAGGCGAAGGGCGCCCTTGAGAGGGACGAGGCGCTGGATGCAGTGGGGGTGCTTTGCGAGGATGCCCTCAGCGAAGTCAGAATGGTGGACGGCAAAGACGTTTCGGAGGATATCATATCATCCATATTCAGCCGTTTCTGTGTTGGAAAATAAGAAAGAGGCAGAAATGACACCCTATATCATCTCAGACAAAAACAATACCCTCCGTATCGGCGGCACCGGTGACTTCTCGGTGTTCAAGACCTTTGACTGCGGACAGTGCTTCCGCTTTGATCCGGTTTCCCTTGAGGAATACAAGGTCGCCTTTGCCGGGGTCGCAAGGGGCAGACGGGTCACCTTTGCCCAAAATGAGCCGGGAGAACTGTTCATCATAGGAGCTACCGAGGAAGACTTTCTTCTGTGGGAGAAATACCTCGCCTTGGATATCGATTATACCGCCATCGGCAAAAGCATCAAAAAGGATGTGACGGCACCGGAGGATCTTGACTTCATCACCCGTGCCGAAAGTGCCTCACAGGGCATCAGGATCTTGAGGCAGGACAGATGGGAAGCCCTCTGCTCCTTCATTGTCTCCCAAAACAATAACATTCCCAGAATAAAAAAGATCATCGCCTCCATGTGCGAGACCTTCGGGGAAGATATCGGCGGAGCATACGATTTCCCCGCCCCACGTGCCCTTGCAATGGCGGGGGAGGAAAAGCTCTTCGCACTGAAGACCGGATTTCGGGCAAAATACATAGCGGATGCCGCCGAAAAAGTCTCATCGGGAAAAGTGGACCTTGATGCCATCGCCTCCCTTGAAAAATATGAGGATGCGGAAGCTGCTCTGCTTTCGGTGAAGGGAGTCGGCACAAAAGTCGCCGCCTGCAGCCTGCTGTTCGGCTTTGAAAGATACGATGCCTTTCCGGTGGACGTCTGGATAAAAAGAGTCCTTACAGACCGCTTCACAAAGGATTTCGACGCCGCCTCCTTCGGAGAATACAGAGGCATCGCCCAACAGTACCTCTTCTATTACGAAAGATACCTCGGCGCAGAAAACGGATAAAACATCCCAACTTCCATTTCCAAGACCCGTACCGCCATCGGCACCGACACTCCGACAGCAACCCTCAACCGACATAGCCGATCTACCACGCCACCGAACACCGACGTCGAGGCTTGCCCGTTTTTGTAGAGTGTGGACTTGGGGCAGGGTAAAAACGGGGCACAAATGTGAAAAAAACGGAGTTCTTGCTCAAATTACCAACAAAAAAAGCCTTTTGAGGGCTTTTTTTAATGGTTTTCATATTTACAAAAGCTGAAAAGTGCGGTATAATTAGTTATTGTAGAATGTCCTTTTTATAGGGGCTTTACGACCGTTTTTAATAAAAACAAATACATAACAGGAGGAACTCAAATTCATGGCTAGAAAAAAGATTTCCATGGACGGTAACACCGCCGCCGCGCATGCTTCGTATGCGTTCACGGAAGTTGCCGCAATTTACCCCATCACTCCCTCATCTGTAATGGCTGAGCTGACAGACTCTTGGTCTGCCACAGGTCTCAAGAACATTTTCAACGACGAAGTAAAAGTCGTTGAGATGCAATCCGAAGCAGGTGCGGCAGGTGCAGTTCACGGCTCACTGGCAGCCGGTGCTCTCACCACCACGTTCACAGCATCTCAGGGTCTTCTTTTGATGATCCCCAACATGTACAAGATCGCCGGTGAACTTCTCCCCTGCGTTATCCACGTATCCGCACGTTGTGTTGCGTCCCATGCACTCAACATTTTCGGTGACCATTCCGACGTCTACGCTTGCCGTCAGACCGGCTTTGCTATGATGGCTGAGTCCAATCCTCAGGAAGTAATGGATCTTGCGGCTGTCGCTCACCTTTCCGCTATCAAGGGCAGAGTTCCTTTCCTTAACTTCTTTGACGGCTTCCGTACCTCCCATGAGATCCAGAAGATCGAAGCTTGGGACTACGACGATCTCAAGGAAATGGTAGATCAGGATGCTATCGCAGAGTTCCGTGCACGTGCGCTGAATCCCGAACATCCCGTTCTCCGCGGTTCTGCCGAAAACGGCGATATCTTCTTCCAGCACAGAGAAGCTTGCAACTCCTACTACGATGCTCTTCCCGCTATCGTTGAGGATTACATGGACAAGATCAATGCCAAGATCGGCACGGATTACAAGCTCTTCAACTACTACGGCGCTCCCGATGCAGAGCGTGTCATCATCGCAATGGGCTCCATCTGCGACGTAGCGGAAGAGGTCATCGACTACATGATGGCTCAGGGCGAAAAGGTAGGTCTCGTAAAGGTACGTCTGTACAGACCTTTCGTTGCCGCAAAGCTTGCTGAGGCTATCCCCGCAACCTGCAAGAAAATCGCAGTTCTCGACAGAACGAAAGAGCCCGGCGCTCTCGGCGAGCCTCTCTATCTGGACGTTATGACAGCTCTCTCCGTTACCGGCAGAAGCGACATCAAGGTAGTTGGCGGTAGATACGGTCTCGGTTCCAAGAATACTCCTCCGGCATCCGTTTTCGCAGTTTACGAGAACCTTGCCAAGGACGAGCCCAAGGCTGACTTCACCATCGGTATCGTAGACGACGTTACCGGTCACTCTCTCGACGAGAAGCCCGCTCCCGACACATCCGCAAAGGGAACTATCTCCTGCAAATTCTGGGGTCTCGGCGGTGACGGTACCGTCGGCGCAAACAAGAACTCCATCAAGATCATCGGTGACCACACCGACAAATTCATCCAGGCATACTTCCAGTATGACTCCAAGAAAACCGGCGGCGTTACCATTTCTCACCTCCGTTTCGGCGACAAGCCCATCAAGAGTCCCTACTACATCACAAAGGCCGACTTCGTTGCCTGCCACAACCAGGCATACATCACGAAGTATGACATCGTAAGTGACGTGAAGCCCGGCGGAACGTTCATGCTTGACTGTCACTGGACTCCCGAAGAGCTGGATGCTCATCTGCCTGCAGATGTTAAGAGCTACATCGCAAATAACAACGTAAAATTCTACACCATCAACGCTACCGATATCGCTACCAATAAGATCGGCAATGCGAAGGTAAAGAATACTGTCCTTCAGTCCGCATTCTTCGCTCTTGCCAACATCCTTCCCAAGGATGAGGCTATCGAGTACATGAAGAAGATGGCGTACAAGTCCTACATCAAGAAGGGACAGGCAATGGTGGATCTGAACTATGCCGCTATCGAGGCAGGCGCAGATGCATTCAAAGAGATCGCCGTTCCCAACAGTTGGAAAGATCCCGCAGCGGATGCTCCCAAGGCTGCATTCGAAGGCAAGAGACGTGACCTCGTTGACTTCGTAAACAACATCGTTACCCCCGTAGGCGCAATGGCAGGCGACAAGCTTCCCGTATCCGCCTTCAAGGACTATGTTGACGGTACGTTCCCGCAGGGTGCTGCCGCTTCCGAGAAGCGCGGTGTTGCAGTCAACGTTCCCGTATGGCACGCTGAAAACTGCATCCAGTGCAACAACTGTGCATTCGTATGTCCTCATGCTGCTATTCGTCCCTTCGCCATGAACGAAGAGGAGGCAGCTAACGCTCCCGCAGCTACCAAGTTCACAGAGAAGCCCGTTATCAAGACAAATTACAAGTTCTCCATGGCGGTTTCTCCTCTGGACTGTATGGGATGCACGCTCTGCGTCAAGGCTTGCCCTGTTACAAAGAAGGCTATCGCCGACGGTACGGACAAGAAAGCTATCGAAATGATCGCTCAAGAGACACAGGCAGCACAGCAGGAAGTATTCGACTATGCTGTTGCAAACGTCTCCGAGAAGCCCGAGCTTATCGCAAATACAGTCAAGGGAAGCCAGTTCAAGCAGCCTCTGCTTGAGTTCTCCGGATCCTGCGCAGGATGCGCCGAGACCTCTTACGCACGTCTCATCACACAGCTCTTCGGTGAGAGAATGTACATCTCCAACGCAACGGGATGTTCCTCCATTTGGGGCGGCTCCGCACCTGCTACTCCCTACACAGTCAATAACAAGACAGGCTTCGGTCCCGCATGGGCTAACTCCCTGTTCGAGGACAACGCCGAGCACGGTCTCGGTATCCACCTTGGACAGAAGGTCATCCGTGAGAGATACATTCAGAAGGTACGTGACCTTCTTGTTCGCTACAAAGAGATGAACGTCACCGAGGAATGGACAGGCTGCCTTGAGGGCTACCTGAACACTCTTGACGATGCAAAGGCTAACGCTGCTGCAGTTGAGCATATGTGCGCAATGCTGGCAGATGACGTTGCTCGCGGAACCTGCGAGACAGTTCCCGCAGAGAAGGAGATCCTGGAAGGCAAGGATTATCTTGCAAAGAAGTCCGTATGGATCTTCGGCGGCGACGGCTGGGCATACGATATCGGCTTCGGCGGCCTTGACCACGTTCTCGCTTCCGGCGAAGACGTCAACATCATGGTCTTCGATACCGAGGTCTACTCCAACACCGGCGGACAGGCATCCAAGGCTTCCAACATCGGTCAGGTCGCACAGTTTGCGGCTGCCGGCAAAGCTATCGGCAAGAAAAATCTCGCTGAGATCGCTATGTCCTACGGCTACGTCTACGTTGCACAGATCGCTATGGGCGCTGACATGAACCAGACCATCAAGGCTCTCGTTGAAGCTGAAGCATATCCCGGCCCCTCCATCGTCATCGGATACGCTCCTTGCGAAATGCACGGCCTTAAGGGCGGCATGGTCAATTGCCAGGATGAGATGAAGAAGGCAGTTCTTGCCGGCTACTGGCAGCTCTTCAGATTCAATCCCTCCGCTAAAGCAGAAGGAAAGAATCCCTTCACCCTCGACTCCAAGGAGCCCACAGAGAGCTACAGAGACTTCATCACCAGCGAGAACCGTTATCGCAGACTTATGCAGCAGTTCCCCGAAAGAGCAGAAGTGCTCTTCAAGGAAGCTGAAGAAAATGCTAAGGCTAAATATGACAGACTCACCAAGTACTCCAAGCTCTACGAGTAATTGGTCAATGACATTAATGAAGCGCAGGCTTTCGCCTGCGCTTCATATTTTTTCATGGCTCAACCTGTCATCCTGATCAAGAACCCCAAATTGCTTCAGAGTTTTGTTGCATCGACTCCTTTCAAAAAACGTGCAAAAAAATTTCCCCCGCCGAAGCGGGGGAGGGGATGCTTGCGGGGGATAGGGGCCTTCCCCCGTTGGGGGAAGGTGGCGGCGTTAGCCGTCGGATAGGGGGCAAGGCGCAGGCTTCGCGACGTCGCCTCAGGCGGTGGAGCGGAGGGGCGCCGATAGCCGCGCGTCACGCTTCCCGGCGAGTACAGCGAGCATTCGGGAAGCGTGATCTGTGCGGCGTCCCTGCTTCATCTTCTTGTAAGACTTCATCCCCCGGCGGGCAAAGCGGGCAAAAGTCGCTTTGCAGTACCGTGGGCGGTAGTGAGTCACCGTTTTCCCGCACCTCCACAGCACAACCTCTCTCAAGTGGTCGCCAACTGCTTCTCTGAGAATTTTCACCACAAATATGTCCGTCATACAAGAAGACCACCCGGACACTTGCGTGTCACAGGCGGTCATTTTTAAGTGAGGCCCGATACCTATCGGAGGCGTCAGCCGACAGCACGGCTCAAAAGCTGCCGTCCCAGGGTCATGTATTCCCTTACTATGCTGGTGTAGTAAGTCAACGGATCTGCCGACGGTGCGAAATAGAAGTACTCGCAGTTAAGCTCCGCCTCGTCGCAGAGCAGCTTGATCCTCAGAATATGATAATTTGAAGAAACACAGGCCACGTGGTAGCCTTTGTATTTTTCCTCAATAATCTCCATTGAGTACCTGATGTTCTCACGGGTGTCCTCAGAGGCCGTTTCGGCGGTTATTCTGCTCTCTTCGATCCCCTTTGAGATAAGATACTCCTTCATCACTTTCCCCTCGAAATCGGGCTCGTCAAGGCCCTGTCCGCCGCTTACGATGCAGACTGTACCGTCGGCCTCCTTCAGCACCTCATATGCTGCATCAAGGCGAAGACGAAGGGCTTTTCCCGGATAGGAGTGCTCCTCCGTACCCTTCACTCTTGCGCCGAAAACGATAAGCACCGTATTCTCCGGAAGCTCTTTGGGCGGAGTCTCGCTGTTCTCCATGACAAGCAGATATCCGAAAAGCCCCGAAAAGGTGACGAAGTAGATGGCAAGGCACAGTGCAAACAACCCTTTGAAAAAGGGATACGTTTTCTTTAATTGCCTCTTTAAGGGACGGTGAAGGATAAGAGGCAATGTCGCACCGAGGAACACTGTAAAGGTGATCGCCACCGTGGAGAACTTCTCCGGAAAAAAGACCAGTTTGCAAAGAAACATAAAGTAGTTTAAGGAGCAAAATAGGGCGAGAATCAGCGTTACGGTATCGAAGGGGGTCATCTTGCTTTTGTTTTTTCTCATTTTTCAAGACAGGGGCTGCCAAGGCAGCCCCATTCCTTTTTATTTTACTTCTATCATGGACTCGTCCCACATAGCAGGCGCCTCGTATCCGAGGAAGTTCATGACAGTTGCCGCAACATCGGAAAGTCCGAAAGTACCTTCGTCCGCTTTGACGTAATATTTGTCGGAGTAATGGTTGTCGAAGATGATGAAGGGCACCCTGTTGAGAGTGTGGCTGGTCTTGGCCTTGTGGCTTCCGTCCTTGGAAAGCTTCACATTGCCCTTCTTATCGGTCTCGTACATCTCGTCTGCATTGCCGTGATCGGCGGTGATGAGTGCCACTCCGCCAAGCTCATCAATGACGGGAAGGAGACGTCCGAGCTGAAGGTCAAGAGCCTCCATTGAGCAAATGGTAGCCTCAAGATTGCCCGTGTGACCTACCATGTCCCCGTTGGGGAAATTGACTCTTACGCATTTGTATTTGCCGCTTCTGAGGGCTTCGATCAATCTGTCGGTGATCTCGGCACACTTCATCCAAGGCCTCTGCTCGAAGGGAACGATATCCGAGGGGATCTCCTCATAAGTCTCGTATTCATCGGAGAATTTGCCGCTTCTGTTGCCGTTCCAGAAATACGTTACGTGACCGTATTTTTGAGTCTCGGAAATGGCAAACTGGCTGATCTTTGCATCCGCAAGATACTCGCCCATAGTATTGGTTATCTCCGGAGGAGCGACAAGGTAACGGGAGGGGATGTGAAGATCGCCGTCGTATTCTAGCATACCCGCGTAGACTACCTTCGGAGCGCGGACACGGTCAAACTTGTCAAAATCGCTTCCGCCTTCGAACGCCTTTGATATCTCGATAGCACGGTCGCCTCTGAAATTAAAGAAAACCACGCTGTCTCCGTCCTCAACAGTGCCGACGGGGGTGCCGTTCTCGGCTATGACGAAGGGTTCAAGATCTTGGTCTATTGCACCTGTCTCGGATCTGTAGGTCTCAATGGCTTCCTTGGCGGAGGCAAATGCTCTGCCCTCTCCGAGGACGTGGGTCTTCCAACCCTTTTCCACCATAGCCCAGTTAGCCTCGTAACGGTCCATGGTGATATTCATTCTTCCGCCGCCGGATGCGATCTTGATGTCGAATGAGCCGTCTCTCAATCCCGAAATGAATTCCTCAAAGGGCTCAACATAATCGAGAGCGGACGTCTCCCCTACGTCACGTCCGTCAAGAAGGATGTGGACTCTGACCTTTTCAACACCGCAGTCCTTTGCTGCTTTGATCATCGCCTTAAGGTGATCTATGTGGGAGTGGACGTTTCCGTCGGAGAAAAGACCGAGGAAATGGAGGGTATGACCCTTTGCATTCTCGGTTACTTCTTTCCATGCATCGGATTCGAACATCTTTCCGCTTTCAATGGAGTTGGACACCAATTTCGCGCCCTGTGCGAACACCTGGCCAGAACCAAGCGCATTATGTCCCACCTCGGAGTTGCCCATGTCATCATCGGAAGGAAGTCCGACAGCCGTACCGTGAGCCTTCAATGTCAGCGTAGGATACTTGCTCATCAACATATCCAGTGTGGGTGTGTAGGCGCGCTTAACTGCGTTACCTTCCGTTTCCGGTGCTATGCCGACGCCGTCCATAACTATTGTGAGGACGGGACCCTTCACTCCGATGTCATTTGCCGTTTTCTTAAGTTGCGTGCTCATTTTTATCTCCTTGTATTGAAACTGTAATTAACCGTTATTCTGTCGCAGGTAGCTTGCATACGTCCACCCACTCCGCATCCTTCGATATCTCAAAAAGTCTTTCGGGAGTCAGTTCGATTGCGCTGTTGGAACTTCCGCAAGCGGGAAAGACCGTTTCAAATCTCTTGAGCGAAACATCAAGGAACACCTTGACTCCCTCTTTTATTCCGAAGGGGCAGACACCGCCCACGGCGTGACCTATGAGCGCCTCCACCTCATCAAAAGAGAGCATTTTTGCTTTTGTGCGGAATCTCTCTTTGTATTTTTTGTTATCTATCTTGGCATCTCCCGCCGTCACGATAAGTATCGGGACATCCGTCATGAAGGACAAGGTCTTTGCTATCCTTGCGCCGTCAACACCGAGCGCCTTTGCCGCAAGTTCAACAGTCGCACTTGAGACATCAAATTCCATCACGTCTCCATCAAGACCGAACTTCGCAAGGTACTCTCTCGCTTTTTCTATTGCCACCTTAAAAAGCCCTTTCTTTCACTATTTTGTCTTTTTCGTCCATAATGATACCACACCGGCAGAAAAAAGGAAGCCCATCTTTTGAAAATTAACAACTGTCACTAAAAAATGTTATTCTTGCCGGGCTTAATAGACGTTTCTGCTCTTCCTACGGTAGGCGTTGACAAATATCACCGCCACCGCAAGAACTATCGCCATGATAACTCCCGCTATGAAGCCGCCGCTCTTTGTGAATCTTTCGATCTGATCCAGCGTGTAGAGGAAGTCGCTCCTATCCACGTCACTGGTGACCACAAGATCGCTGGTTCCCAGCACCACTCCGTTTCTGGAAGCGCTGACCCGTCCTACCACCTGTCCCTCTTTGAGAGGCGCTTCAAGCTCCTCCTCGGTCGTGTACCAGCTGTAGGTGATCTCCTCCTTCACATTGACATCGGTGGGCAGGAACACAGAGACGTCCTCGGAAGGAGTCAGCGTGACGAAATCCACCGCCGCCGACAGGGTCACCGGTATCTCGTAGATCATGTCGCCGCTGTGAAGGACACTGACCATGGCAAATGAGTCGAATGCCCAGTCGATAAGAGCCTGCACGTTCACGTAGGAGTAGATCTTGTCCGCCGTGGAATCCGCTCCCATCACTGCTACAAGATACGAAAGATCCCCGTTCTTGGCAACCGTGATGACACAGTGCCCTCCCTGCTCGGTGCTTCCCGCATTGAGGCCGGAGCACTTTTCGTTGTAATAATGGGCATCGTAGTACTTGGAAATGAGACAGTTGCGATTGTAGATATTGCGGTATGCGTTCTTATTGGTGGCATCCATTACGTATTTGGGCGTTCCGGATGCCTCCTCGAATATGGGCAGACTGCGGGCATACTGTGCGATGAGGACGGTGTCATAGAGAGTCGTCGTCATTTGGGCATCGTGCATCCCGGTAGGGTTGGTGTAGTGAGTGTTGTTTGCGCCGAGGGCCTTCGCTTTGTCGTTCATTTTGGCGACGAAGGCATCGGTCGAGCCTGCCACCAGATTTGCAAGACAGTATGCGCCATCGTTATTGCCGCCGGTTATTAATATGTGGATCAGATCGTTCACCGTCACAACTTCTCCCGCTTCAAGACCGAGTCGGTTTCCCGACACCTCTCTCAGCATAGCGGACGTCACCGACACCTGCTCGTCAAGCCTGTCGGAAAGAGCTTCTATCGCCACGATAGCCGTCATCATCTTGACAGAAGAGGTGGGGTAGAGCGTTATCTCCGGGTTGTATTCGAACAGCACGTCACCGGTCTCAAGGCAGAGAATGTAAGCGGCCTTTGCCCCCGTGACCGTCGGCTCCTCGGCGGCAAAAGAAGAAAAGGAAGCCGCAGACGGTATTAAAACAGCCAAGATCACGGCAAAGACCGAGATCCTTAAGATCCTATCTTTCATTTTCTCCTCCCGCTTTTTCGAAATAGCGTTTTGTATTTGAAACGTCCTCTGCTATCATCTCACGAAGGGCACGCTTGTCCGGCAGCTTCATTTCGGGACGGCTGAATCTTTTGAAGCGCACGGATATCATTCGCCCGTAAAGATCCTCATCAAAGGACAGTATATGGGTCTCGGCACGGCATTCATGACCTCCCACGGTGGGTCTTATCCCCACGTTGGTAACAGAGGGATATCTCTCCCACCCGATATCGGTCTCGGTAAAATAGACTCCGTGCTTCGGGATGATCTTTCCGTTTTCGAATCTTAAATTGACGGTGGGAAAACCGATAGTCTTTCCTATCGTCCTTCCGTGGGTCACCTCACCCATCATAAAAAAGTCTCCCTCAAGAAAACGGCGAGCCTTTTCCACGTCTCCCGCTTTCACAAGCTCCCTTATCACGGTGGAGGATACCGCGACCCCGTCCGCAGTCACCGTCTCCACAGCGGAGCAGGCAATGCCCCCCTCCGCACAGATCCGTGACAGGTCGGTCACATCGGCGGCGGTGCCCTTTCCGAATCGGAAATTACTGCCCGTTGCAACAAATCGGCATCCGAGTTTCCGCAGATAGTCTCTTACAAAATCCTCCGGCGACATATCGCACACCGCCTCAAAATCCTCAAAGATAACTCTGTCGACACCGAGAGATGCAAAAACGGCACGTTTTTCCCCGTCAAGAGTCAGCCTTTTGCCAAAGGCTCCTGCTTTACCGGTGGGAGCAAGGCACCAAACGACACTCTCGCACCCGCTTTTCTTTGCTTCTGCAACGGACTCTGAGATCACCCTTCGGTGTCCCGCATGGACACCGTCAAAGGAGCCGAGGGCAAAACAACCTCCCGTCGGAATCTCTTCGCACTCCCGTTCACTTTTAAGATCGTAGATCAACATCGGTAAAACAATTCCTCATTAGATAACTTTGACCGCAAACAGCGGGCAGACCTTCGAGCAATAGGCACAAAGGACACAGCGGTCACTGTCCACTGCGGCGTGTCCGTTCTCAAGCCTCAACGCTCCCCGGTCACATCTTTCCACACAGCGGCCGCAACCTTCGCAATAGTCCTCAATAAAGAGCCTTCTCTTTTTTTGTTCAAGGCGCTTCGTATCTTCCGGAGAAAATCGGCCCTCGGTAAAATAGCGGATATTGGCATCCACCTCTCCCTCGGATTGCATTCCCACGGCGACTGCATCCACAAAACCCGAATCAAGGACGAAATCAAAAGCACTCGCCGCATCGGAATAGAGATGTCCTCCCGCAAGGCTCTTCATACCGAAAACACCGATACCGACCTCGTGGCACGAACGTATCGCATCTGCCATTTCAAGAACGTTCCCGTCTGCGATCCCTATCCCCGCCTTGTTGAAGATGGGATGGATCACGTCAAGGGGGATCCCTCGGTCAAAAAGTGTTCTAACACCTCTAACCGCCGCTACGTGATGCATCGATGCTCCCACCGCACACACTATCCCTCGGCTCTTGCACTCGAAAAGATAGTCAAGGGCTTCCATGTGCCCTCTCAAGGTCTCATATGACTCCTGCTCGTGGAGCATGAAGATATCGATCACGTCTCGGTCAAGTTCCCGTCTCGCCTCCTCCACGGCCTCGATCGCTCCCTCTCTTGAGTAAGCGTAGGTCTTGGTGGAGATCACGACATTTTCCGGGGCTCTTGCCCTGTCAAGAGCAGCTTTAATGATGGGATAATTCTCGTAGTACTGTGCCGTATCGGTGAAATTTATCCCCCTGTCGAAGGCGTAGGCGAGCACCTCTGCCGCTCTTTCAAGGGGTAGAGCCGCCTGCATCGGACTCACAGTCAGTGAGCCGATGCAGAGCCTTGTCACCTCGATGTTCTCCGTCAGCTTGACTACAGGAAGCTTTTGCATCAGACGTTGAGATAGTTCTTGATGAGTTCTCCCATCAATTCATCACGGTCCAGCTTCCTGATGAGTCCCCTTGCATTGTTGTGGTTGGTAATGTAAGTCGGGTCCTCGGAAATAATGTAGCCCACAAGCTGATTGATGGGGTCATACCCCTTCTCCTGAAGCGCTTCGTACACTGCCGAGAGCACCTCCTTCATGGACATCTCCTTCTCCTCGTGAATGGAGAAAGTCTGGGTCTTTTGGTTCTTTTCCTTGCTCATTTTTTCACCTTTCTTTCTTACTCGTCTTCGTTTTTATCTTCATTCTTTTTTACCGTCAGGTAAATTATCAAAACCGACATATCAGCCGGGCTGACACCGGATATCCGAGATGCCTGACCGATGGATGCGGGACGTATCTTCGACAGTTTTTGCACCGCCTCGATGCGCAGCCCCCCGATCCTCTCGTAGTCAATGTCATCCGGGATCCTTTTGTTCTCAAGCTTTTCCTGTTTTTTTGCCTCGTCCAATTGCCTTTTTACGTAGCCTTCATATTTTATCTCCGTCTGGACTGCGAGTTTTGCAAAGGGAGACATCCTCGGCATATCCCCGTCCACCTTTTCAAGCATCTCGTATTCTATCTGGGGTCTGCGAAGTATCTCCGCTTCCTTCGTTCCGGTGGAAATGGGAGTGCTTCCCGCCTCTGTCAACATTCCGTTCACCGCCTCGCTTGGGGGCAGGGTCCTGTGTTTGAGCCTTTCGATCTCGCCTTCTATCTCGCCCCGTCTCACCTTGTACTCGGAGTATCTTTTCTCATCGATGAGCCCCGCCTTTCGGGCGTAGTCTGCAAGTCGATGCTCCGCGTTGTCCTGTCTTAAAAGAAGGCGGAATTCCGAACGGGAGGTCATGATACGGTAGGGCTCTGCCGTTCCCTTCGTCACAAGGTCATCGATAAGAGTTCCTATGTAGGAGGAGTATCTGGGCAGAACTATCCCGTCCATGCCCTTCACCTTGCACGCCGCATTCATTCCCGCAACAAGTCCTTGGCAAGCCGCTTCCTCATATCCGGAAGAACCGTTGAACTGCCCCGCGCCGAAGAGACCTTCTATCTCCTTGAACTCAAGAGTTCCATCAAGCTGTGTCGGATCGATGCAATCGTACTCGATAGCGTAAGCGTAGCGCATTATCTCGGCGTTTTCAAAACCTTTCAGGGTCCTCAGCATCTCATACTGCACCTCTGCCGGAAGGGAGGATGAAAAGCCCTGAAGGTAGATCTCGTCGGTATCGAGTCCCATCGGTTCCACAAAAAGCTGATGCCGTTCCTTTTCCGCAAAACGCACCACCTTGTCCTCAATGCTGGGACAGTATCTGGGGCCGGTTCCGTGGATCTGACCGGAGTACAAGGGGGACAGATGGATATTGTCCCGTATCACCCGGTGGGTATTTTCGTTAGTATAGACGATGTGACAGGGCACCTGCTCTATCGAATTGAGCCTCTCGCTGTCGGTCCTAACGGAAAAGGGAGTTATTAGATCCTCTCCCCACTGAAGCTCAAGAGCATCGAAATCTATCGACCGCCGATTGATCCTGGGAGGAGTCCCAGTCTTGAATCTTTGAAGTGAAATCCCGTGCTTTTCAAGGGACGTGGTCAACGACGTCGCCGGAAGCATTCCGTCGGGGCCGCTCCTTCTTTGAACTCTTCCAACATGGGTAGTACCGCCGAGATAAGTTCCGGTGGATAACACAACGGCGCCGGCATAGTGTTCTCCTCCCGGCTCACAAACGACTCCCACCGCCTTCTTTTTGCCTGCCGCTTCATCGACCAACACATCCGTCACTTCCCCTTGAATGAGGAAGAGTCCCGGTGTCGTCTCAAGAACGTGCTTCATAAGCGCCGTATAACGCTTTCTGTCTGCCTGAACTCTCTTGGAGCGCACGGCGGCACCTTTTCCGGTATTCAGTGTCCTCGACTGGATGGTCGCCATGTCGGCAATATAGCCCATCTCTCCGCCGAGAGCGTCGATCTCAAATACCAAATGCCCTTTTCCCGTGCCTCCTATGGAAGGATTGCAGGGCATATTTGCCACTGCATCAAGACTGACGGTAAAAAGAGCTGTCTTAAGACCGCATCTTGCCGCCGCAAGAGCCGCTTCTATCCCTGCGTGCCCCGCGCCGACTACTATCACATCAAACTGTTTCGTTCTGTTATCTTTCATTTCTTCCGCGGCGCTTCATTTCGGCACCGCCTCTCCGTCACTTGGTAAAAACTCCGTAGATCTGCCACCCCGATGACTCGGAATATGCGGCAATGAGACTGTCGGAACGGCTCTGGATATAGCTGTACTTGAAGGGGATCACAAGGCCTCCGTCGGTATTGACGGCACCGCAGACCCCGCTTTCGGTCTCAAGCACTCCTATTCCTCCGTGAAACGGCGATGCCGAGGCATACTCCGGCTCCGCTATCCACTTGCCTCTGTAGTCCATGTAGCCGTATTTTCCGTCCTTTTCGAGCACCATGACACCGTCCGAGTATCCCTTCAGTTCGTAGCCGTTCGGGATCGGGAATTCCTCCCCGTTCGGGTAGACGAGCACGTCTCTGTCGGAATTGACTCTGTAATCACCGAACTCATCAAGCTGGAAATTGTCGTAACTGACCTTTCTCAGCCTTAAGAGCCCATGGTCGAAATAGAGATGTCCGATGCTGTCCTCTCCCTTCGAAAGAGGAAGGAGGAATCTGTCACTGCAGTAATTCTTGAAGTCCTTGTTATAGTAGGTCTTCTTGGAGGCGAACATGGGCTCACCGTAGGTGTTGAGTACCCTCACCTCTTCGAATTCGTATTTTGGATCGTCTCCGGTATTATCGGTCACCGCTACGGCGTAACCGCCGTTGTAGTTGAATGCGGCTGAATAAGGGAGGAGACTGTCAATTCCGTATCCCCCGTCCGAGGTCTCGCCGGAATCGATAATTGCCTTTTTGTCTTCAACAGAAAGGGACCCGAAGTACTCACGACTTGCGGCAATGGACGCAAGATCCGGTATCAGCGGATCGTCCTTCAAAAAGTAGTTCCAACTCATGTAGTTGACTACCGAAAAGGTGCCGTCAAGGAATGTGGTCACCTTCGGAGACATGAGTCCCGCGCGGATTATGGCGGTATCGGAAAGACCGTAGTCGGCTGTGAAATCAAAGTTAAGTCCCCTGCCATCCCTCTCCTCCGAATAATCATCGGAAACGAAGTATTTTCCGTTATCGGAAAGGCGGTAGTATTTTTTCTCCTTGACAGGAACTCCCTTGACCTGAGTTATAACGTCCTCGCCCAGCTCGTTGGTCTCGTAAGCGATGCCTGCGTTGACGTATCGCTCATCGGTGTTATAGAACAGTGGCTCACCGTCGCTGTTTCTGGCAAATGCCGGGATGAATGCAGAGTCGTAGTTCATCAGAATATTTCCGTAGCTGTCGGAAAGATAGAGCGCACTTCCGCCGTCATCATAAAAAAGATAACCCATGTAGAGCCAGATCGCCGGACGGACACGGGAGCTCTCGACCTCGGTCACAACTGCATCCCGCCCGTCATCATAAGTCGTCACCCTCCAGTTTCTCACCTTCATGTTACGATAAGAAAAACCATCCGGAAGGAAAAACGGGTAGTTCATGAGGCCAATCTCGCAGGTACTCTCGCTGTAAGTGGTATCCGTAAGGTAGTACCCTTCACCCGTCAGCTCACCGTAGGTCTTGAAGACCGTAGTATGGCTGATCTTCCCGGTGTTCTCCCGTCTCGGAACATCGGCAAGAGCCGTGTCCTTGCTTGGGATCCTGTCCACCGAGGGATCAAGTTCTTCGCCACTTCCGTCATCAGGTATCAGCGGCTTCGCCGGTTCCTTTTCCGAAAGCCCCATTGCTTCAAAAAATCTCGTGCCGTTGTCTTTCCATTCTTCGGGTCGGTCTAAAAATGCTATGTCGTAGACACCGAGATAATAGAGCCCGAAAACAAGGAACACGGCCACAGTCAAAGCGGCGGCAAAAGCCCTTCCGCACCGTGAGGTCTCAACTGTGGTGGCGTCATTGGGCTTTTCTCCGTAGAACCACATTTTGAGACGCTTTAAGGCCGTCAATGCAAAAGTTCTGACGGCAGCCGATGCCCGTTTTAAAAACGGTTCTCCGTCGCCCCTATTACTATTTGGCACCGCTTTATCGAAAGTGACACCTTCGTTCTCGGGCAGTCGAAGACCCCTCTCCCTATCGACGCTGTTTTCCGACGCCATATTAAGTTTCTTATCGACGTTCGGTCGTTTCATGCCATTTCGCCTTTCGGTGTTATCGATGTTATTCTACCCTACCGCCCTTAAAAATAGTATCAAAGGCGGCATCGTTTCATTAAGAAAGTATCTTGCCAAAGTCCGCACAGGAAAAGATCTTTTGGATCTGATCCTTGCCGACTTCCGAATGTTACCATACCGAAACCGACCCGTCCGGTCGACTTCGGATAAAAAGCCGTTACAATGCGGTTCCGTCGCTGTCATTTGTGGTATTTTTCGCCGCCGAGGATGGTAAAAGACCGATAGACGGTCTCATAGAGCATCACTCTTGCCAGTTGATGGGGAAAAGTGAGCGCCGACATGGACAGTTTCAGCCTTGATGCACTCTTTACTCTGTCGGACAACCCGTAGGATGACCCAATTACGAAGCATATCTCGCTGACACCGGATACTGCGGCATCTCCTATTATTCCCGCCAGCGCCTCCGATGAATATTGTTTTCCCTCAACGCACAAAGAAACTGCCATAGCACGCTTCGGGATCTCTGCAAGGATCCTCTCTCCCTCCACATCGAGTGCCTTTTTTATCTCTCCCGCCGACGGATTCTTTGAAAGCGGCTCCTCCTTGAGCTGTATCTCCTCAAGATCCGCCTTTGCCGAGAGCCGTTTCCGATATTCGGCACAGGCATCCTTCCAGTGCTTTTCCGAAAGTGCCCCCACCGTAATGATCTTTATCTTCAACATTCAACTGCCTCCGGAACACGGACGGTGAGATCTCTCGATGAGACCGAGACGAACACATCGGCATGACCCGACGCATCAAGTGCCTCTCTGACGCATTGTAAAGCGGTATTCGGCGTGTTATTTTCTGCCGACAGATGTGACAACGCAACGCCTCTGCAACCCGCCTCTGCCAGCCTCACGGCAAGGTCGGCGCAGGCTTCGTTTGAAAGGTGTCCTCCGCCGGAGAGTATCCGTGCCTTGAGAATGTAAGGATAGGGGCCGCTACGCACCATCTCCACATCGTGATTTGCTTCTATTATCGCCCGTCTGCAAGAGGAAAGTTCCTTAATAGCTCTCTCCGTTACCTCTCCCATGTCGGTCACGATACCGACAGTGTCACCATTGGTATCGCTGATAACATACCCCACATTGCAGGCGCTGTCGTGCGGCACGGGGAAACTTCGAACGGTCAGATCTCTGACTCGTTCGGAAAACTCCGTCGGATGAAGTTCCGCATCAAAGCATAACCTGTTCTTTTTCGAAATGCACCGAAAACTCTTTTCGGTAATGTGGATAGGGACATGGTTTGCCGATGAGAACACGTCAAGAGCGGAGATGTGGTCGCTGTGTTCGTGGGTCACGAATACCGCCGCAATCTCCGCCGGAGTCACTCCAAGGGCGACGAGTTTTTCAGAGATCACTTTTGAACTTCGTCCCGCATCGATCAATATCGCCGTCTCTTTGCTTCTTACCAAGGTGCAATTGCCGCTGCTCCCGGAAAATAAGATGTCTACCGTCACGGGATCAGTTACCGACAGCCTTTCCCACAAGATCGTAATCAAGTGCCTCGGTGATCTTCACTCTTACAAAGTCGCCCTCTTTGAAGGTCTCTCCCTTTTCCGAGGTAAAAAAGACCTTCCCGTCGATATCGGGAGCATCCATGTAACTCCTGCCGACGAATGCCTCGCTTACCGGATCGAAATCCTCACAGAGAACGTCAAGCTCCCGTCCGATCATTGACTTATTGAATTCCTCGGAAACTGAAAGCTGATGCTTCATCAAAATGTCGTATCTGTCCTGCTTCACCTGCTCGTCTATCTGTCCATCCATGCTGTAAGCGGGGGTGTTCTCCTCCCTTGAATAAGTGAAGGCGCCGAACCTCTCGAACCTTGCATCCAAAACGAACTCGCAAAGCTCGGAGAAATCCTCCTCCGTCTCACCGGGGAAGCCCACTATTGCTGTGGTCCTAATGACGATGCCGGGAACGGTGCGAAGCCGCTCTATCGCATCCTTGATGCAAGTGCTGTCACCGTGTCGGTTCATGGCGGTCAGCATCCTGTCCGAGATATGTTGGATCGGAAGATCGATGTACTTCACGATCCTCGGATTGTCCCGCATCTCTTTCACAAATTCATCGGTTATCTTATCGGGATAACAGTAAAGCACTCTTATCCACGGTATCTTCGTTTCTTCTGTTATTTTTCGGAGCAGCTCCGGCAGTTTGTACTCGCCGTAAAGATCGATCCCGTAGCAGGTGGTATCCTGCGCTATCACCACAAGCTCCTTGATACCGAGAGCATCGAGATCCTTTGCCTCTTTTATGATGCTCTCCATGGATCTTGAGCGAAAATTGCCCCTAATGGACGGAATGGCGCAGTATGCACAGCGGTTTCTGCATCCCTCGGAGATCTTAATGTACGCAAAGGCATCTCCCGTAGTTACTGCGCGGTCTCCGCCGAAATCTATCTTTTCTTGGTCATCGAACCTTGAATATCTCTTTCCCTTGAGCACTTCTGCAATAGCCTCGTTAATGCTGTGGATGCTTCCCGTTCCGAGGACCGCATCCACCTCGGGAAACTCCTTCAATATCTCGTCACGGTATCTCTCGGAGAGACATCCGCACACCACGATCCCCTTGAGGCTTCGGTTCTTTTTGAGCCATGCGATATCAAGGATGTTGTCGATGGCCTCTTTCTTTGCGCTCTCGATGAAGGCGCAGGTATTGACGATGACAACGTCCGCCTCAGTCTCGTCCGGAGTTATCTCATACCCCGCCTCTGCGACATGGTGAAGCATCACTTCTGTGTCCATTAAGTTCTTTGCGCATCCCAAGGATACGAATCCGACTTTAATACTCATCTTCTGTTTCTCCCTCCGAGAACTCACCGCCACCCTCCGGCAGAAGGAGGCAGTACGCTTTTTTGATATCCGGCAGGCTGTGTCCCGCTCTCATGAGCGCTGTCGTCAGTTTTTTCTTCTTTTCCGGCGGAAGCGGCCTTCTTGCGACCCTCTTTTCGATCATCTTTTTAAGGGCGGCGAAATATTCGCTGTCATCGATGGAATCTGCGGCGCTTCTCGCCACGTCTCCCGAATAGCCCTTCATGCGAAGATCTGCCACGATACGCATCTTTCCTCTGCCCTTGCAAAGGGATAGCCAAGCCTCTCTCTCCGCCTGAGATACCTCGTCAAGATACCCCCGTTTCGTCACATAATCCGCAGCAAAAGCTGCATCTTCTCTTTCCATGCCGTGTTCAAAGCGGAGCTTCTTTTCAAGATTTGAGCGGCTGTTCAGCGACCTTGAAATGATATCAAGCGCTTTTTTCACCGCAGCGGTCTTCGCCGACGCTTCCTTCAGGTGCAGATACTCCGTCTCATCCAGTTTCTTTGTGACAGGCAGCTCATAAAGCTCCTTTGCCACCGTAAACTGCTCAACGTCTCCCGTTTCGGTGGATATCACCTTCAAAATATAGTAACTTCCGCTTCCACGGACGTCATTCAATACAAACATAGGCACCTCCGCCACCGAAAACACGTCCTCCCTTAACTCCGATGAGGTTGACCTCTTCTCCGACACTGTCAAACAGCCCCGGCTCGCAGGAAGTGACGATGATCTGGCGGTCTTTCATTGAATTCAAAACGAACTCCCGCCTTTCAAGATCCAGCTCCGACAAAACGTCGTCAAGAAGTATCACCGGTTTTTCACCGCCTATCTTCCTTGACAGTTCCCCCTCGGAAAGTTTCATCGCCAAAGCAAGACTTCTCATCTGGCCCTGTGAAGCAAACAACCTCGCCTCTTTGCCGTTGAGACGAATGCGAATATCATCCTTGTGGATGCCCCAAAGAGTGGCACCGTACCGTATCTCCTTTTCCACATCCGAAGTGAGAAGCTCATATATCCGATCCCCGCCGAGGGAAGTGGAGCCGAAGGTCGGTCTGCTCTCGGCTTCTATCTCATCCGTTTCTCCGTTTTTGGAAGAAGCATTTCCCACCGCATGGGAAACATAGGACAGCCGTGGCTTTTCCGCACCGCCCGTCATCTCTTGAAAAAGCGTCTCCATCTCAGCCGAAAGCATGGACATATAGTCGAATCTGAGGGAGGCAATGCGGGAGGCGGGCTCTGCTATCTGCTCTGCAAAGGTCTCCCAAAGCTGAGAGGGGAACCTCTCTCCCTTTTCTGCCGCCTTAAGTGCGGCGTTGCGTTGCAAAAGAAGTCTTGTGTACTTTGAAAGATCGGCAATGTAAGACGGTGAGAGCTGAGAGATGGCAATGTCAAGAAAACTCCTTCTGTTCTGCGGAGCACCGCCAACAAGGGACAGATGTGCAGGGCAGAAGAGAACCGCCCGAAAGGAGCCGATAAGCTCGCTCATTCCCGATAGCTTCGCTTTGTCTCTCGTCACCGTCCGAGATCCCTTTTCTGCCGTCATTGTGACCTCAAGAGTCACCGGATGCTCTGCCCGATCCCTGATACAATCCATTTTAAGTGAGGCATAGCTGCTTTGGAAACGGATCATTTCCCGATCCTTAGCCCCTCTGAAGGAGCGTCCCCGTGCGAAATAGTAGATCCCTTCGAGAATATTCGATTTTCCCTGAGCGTTGTTTCCCCAAAGGACGTTGATCCCGTCGGAGAAACTGACGCTCTCGCATTCGATATTGCGAAAATTTGATAGTTCAACGGATCTGCATTTCACAGCAATACCCCTCGGTCAAAAGTTATTCGTCAATGTCAAGGTCAAGAAGCCTGATGTCAAGGTCCTCGTCCATATCGGCGCTGACGGGTGCCTCTTCTCCCGCTTCTTCCTCGGCAGCCTTCGCCGCCTTAATCTTCTCCTCTATCTCCTTGACGAGAGCCGCATCTTCTTCTATCGCCTTCTTTGCGTTCTCCTTGCCCTGTGCGATCCTCTCGCCGTTGTAATAGAACCAAGAGCCGCTCTTCTCCACGATGCCAAGTTCGATACCCATGTCGATTATCTCGCCGGTCTTTGAGATTCCCTTACCGTAGATGATGTCAAATTCCGCAACCTTGAAGGGAGGCGCCACCTTGTTCTTGACGATCTTGCATTTTACTCGGTTTCCGTAGATCTCGGAGCCGTTCTTGAGCACATCGGTCTTCCTCACGTCCACTCTCACCGAAGCGTAGAATTTCAGCGCACGGCCGCCGGTAGTAGTCTCAGGGTTACCGTACATGACTCCCACCTTCTCACGAAGCTGGTTAATGAAGATGACTATGCAGTTGGTGACTGCGATGGCTCCGGAGAGCTTTCTGAGAGCCTGGGACATAAGTCTTGCATGAAGTCCCATGTGAGATGCTCCCATGTCGCCCTCAAGTTCCTGTTGGGGAACGAGTGCCGCTACGGAGTCGATAACAACGATATCGATAGCTCCCGAACGAACGAGGGCATCGCAGACCTCAAGTGCCTGTTCTCCGCTGTCGGGCTGAGATACGAGAAGGCTGTCGATATCTACGCCGAGATTCTTGGCATACACCGGGTCAAGAGCGTGCTCGGCATCTATAAAAGCTGCCTCTCCTCCCGCTTTTTGGACCTCTGCCACTGCGTGAAGGGCAACTGTCGTCTTACCGGAGGATTCGGGACCGAAGATCTCAATTATCCTGCCTCTTGGAAATCCGCCGATACCGAGAGCCAAGTCAAGCCCAAGGCTTCCCGTGGGAACTGCACTGATATTCATGGAGGGATTGTCACTCATTTTGATGACCGTTCCCTTGCCGTAGTTTCTCTCAAGTTGAGATATTGCCGAAGCAAGCGCCTTTTTCTTGTCGGTCTTTACGTCCGGTACCTTTTCTTCGGTTTTCTTTTTGGAAGCTGCCATTTTAGTGGTCTCCTTGCTTTGATTATTATTACGCGATTTTATTATAATATATCGGGAAGGCAAAGTCAATAGAAAACATCCCCTTGAACAGATGTTTTTTCTCGTTTTTTTCTTTTCCCGCTGTTTTCCGCGTTTTCCCCATCCGTTTTTTCTCTTTTCCTCTTGTAAAAGCCTGTCTTTTCTGCTATCATTATTTCAGTAAGAAACTGCAAAGGAAGTGGTAACAAGTGAAAAAATTGACCGATACCGTTCTTTACGTCGGTGTTGATGACCGTGACATCGACCTGTTTGAAGGTCAATACAAAGTGCCAAACGGCATGGCTTACAATTCTTACGTAATAAAGGACGGTGCAACTGCGGTATTTGACTCCGTAGAAGCCCGATTTGCAAGAGAGTGGCTCGACAATGTGGATGCGGCTCTTGAGGGAGCGGCACCCGACTACCTCATAGTCCAGCATATGGAGCCGGATCACTCCTCAAGCATCACCGCTTTTGCGGAAAGATACCCCACCGCCAAGATCGTCGGCAACAAAAGGACGTTCGACATGATGAAGAATTTCTTCGGGACTTCTTTTGAAGAACGGAGCGTCACCGTAGGAGACGGGGAGACCCTCTCTCTCGGTCGCCACAAGTTGACTTTCATCCTCGCTCCCATGGTCCACTGGCCCGAGGTCATGGTGACCTACGACACTTTTGACAAGATACTTTTCTCCGCCGATGCTTTCGGAAAATTCGGAACTCTCGACACCGATGAGGACTGGGCTTGCGAAGCAAGACGGTACTACTTCGGCATCGTGGGAAAATACGGAGCACAGGTGCAAGCTCTCCTCAAAAAGGCGGCAACCCTCGATATCGACATTATCTGCCCCCTTCACGGGCCCATGCTCACCGAGGATATCGGAAAATACGTAGGTCTCTACGACACCTGGTCCTCTTACAAGGTTGAGTCCGAAGGCGTTATGATCGCCTTTACCTCCGTCTACGGAAACACCAAAAAAGCAGTGCTGCTTCTTGAAAAGGAGCTTCTCGCCCTCGGATGCCCCAAGGTAGTGGTATGCGACCTTGCAAGAGAGGATCAAGCCGAGGCTGTGGAGGATGCCTTCCGCTACGGGAAATTAGTTTTGGCTACTACCACTTATAACGGTGAGATCTTCCCGTTTATGAAGCATTTTATTGATGCGCTGGTGGAGAGAGGATACAAAAACAGGAGGATTGGATTCATTGAAAACGGTTCTTGGGCACCCATCGCCGCAAAGACGATGAAGACTCTTCTCGAAAAGTGCCGGGATCTCTCCATTACCGAGACAACGGTAACTCTCCGCTCTGCCATGACGAAAGAAAACGAGTTTGCCGTAAAAGTCCTTGCAGGGGAAATGATGTCGGAATAAAGCGGCACCGCAAGCCGTTTTGAACCGCCGATAATACAAAAAGCCGTCTTTGATAAGACGGCTTTTTTGCCGAATGACGTTCGAAAATCCTTTCGTGGTTCCTCTCTCATCCGCGCAACTCTCCGTACAAAAACATCACCGGATGCATTGCAATAACACAAAAATCGCCGCTTTTGCCAATAAAATAAAAAAGAAGGGCCGGCAAGACTTTTTGTGTCTGCCGGCTTCCCTTTTCTTCTTACTCGGTCTCTCCGAGTTCCTTTGCGCAATCGTGGCATACGTTTCTGCCCTTGTATTCTGTAAGATCCTTTGATCCTCCGCAGAAGATGCAGGTAGGTGCGTATTTTTTCAGCACCACGGAATCATTTTCGAAAAAAATCTCGACTCCGTCTTTGGGAGCTATCTCCAAACGATTTCTGATCTCGATGGGAAGAACGATCCTTCCCAGATCATCGATCTTTCTGACAATACCTGTTGTTTTCATGAATAAAACCTCTCTTGGGACAGTAGTATTAATTGGGTCGTGTGCCAATTGCTTCCATACACCATTATCATCTCACATTTTCCCCAAAAAGTCAACAACTTTTTTCCATTTTCGTGAAAAATCGCACTTTATACAAGGAGCCCCAATGCTCGGAAAAATTATTTGTGTTATTTTGATCCTATCGGTGGTATTTGCCGCATTCACCGGAAACCTCTCAGCCCTTGCCCCCGCTGCACTTGAGGGTGCTTCCTCGGCGGTCGGCACCGTCATTTCTCTGTGCGGGATGATGTGTCTTTGGAGCGGCGTTTTGAGCGTGCTGACGGCGGCGGGGGGAGTCTCTTTTTTAGCAAAACTCTTTTCTCCGATACTGTCAAGACTTTTCCCGGATGCCTTCAACAAAAACTGCGGAAAAGAGGAGATCACCTCCTGCATTTCCGCCAATGTTTTAGGTGTGGGAAACGCCGCCACTCCCTTTGCGCTGTCCGCCTTCGGGAAAATGGATAAAATGGTAAAAAACGGAAATGCAACAGATGACATGATCATGCTCACTGCCCTCTCCTGCGCCCCATTTTCCCTTTTTCCCACTACGGTCGTCACGCTGAGACAGGCCGCCGGTTCCGACGATCCGTTCTCGGTGGTGGTGCCTGTGTGGATAGTGTCTCTTTTGTCGGCCGTTTTGACCGTCATTCTCTGCAAGATCTGCGCCAAAGCATCGCAATGATATTACGGACTTTTTCATCCCTCATAGTACCGCTGATCCTTCTAATCTGCGGTCTTCTTTTGTTTTCAAAGAAACGGGACCTTTTTCCCTCTTTCATTGAAGGAGCAAAGAATGGGCTCTCCGCCTCCATCTCTATTTTGCCCACCATGGTGATACTTCTCACTTCAATATCGATGCTTCGTGCCTCCGGAGCCACCGAAGCCGTATCTGCGGCACTTGCGCCGATCTTGAGTGTGGTCGGTCTCCCATCCGAGATACTGCCGCTGCTTCTTATCCGTCCCTTCTCCGGCTCTGCCACTTCTGCCGCCTTCGTCTCTCTCCTTAAAGAAGTGGGGGCGGACAGTTATCCCGCCCTTGCCGCATCGGTCATCATGGGGAGCGGAGATACCGCAGTCTACATCGCCGGTATCTATTTTTCAAATGCTCCCTCTGTAAAGCGCACCCGATATCTTTTCCCCGTGGCTTTCACCGTTATGTTATTCGGCATCTTTTTCTCCTGTTTTCTTGCAAGACTTTTTCTCTGAAGGTTGCATTTTTCCCGTTTCTGTGGTACCATAGTGTCGAAATAACGAACGAGGACAGGAAAATGGAACAAATCTATTCGATACCGATAAATGAGGCCTTTGAGGCCTCTGTTGCCGACCCGTCTCTTGGATGCCCGCTGTGCCGCCTTCATAAGATGCTTGAGGACAACGAGATCGAACTCATTTGCGGTGCTTCCATGATGGAACCGGATATCAGAAAGAAGACAAATGAGAGCGGCTTTTGCATCGACCACTACAGAAAGATGTTTGCCCGCTCAAAAAAACTTCCCCTCGCGCTGATACTTCAAAGTCACCTCGAGACTGTTGCCGAAAAGATGACGTCCCCCGGGCTAATCCCCGCTTTCAGCGGACGGGCAACAACGAAAAAGCTCTCCGACGTGGGCTCATCATGCTATGTTTGCGACAGACTGAACGGCAACTTCAAAACCCTCCTTTCCAATGTTGTCTATCTTTGGGTCTCCGACGGCGAATTCAGAAGGAGATTCTCCCTTCAGCCCCACTTTTGCCTCCGCCATTACTCACAGCTTTTAGCCATGGCAAAGGACGAGCTACGTCCGAAGGATTTTTCAAGTTTCTACCGTGCGGTTTCCGAAATAGAAGAAAAACACGTAAAGTCCCTTAAGAGGAATATTGACGCCTTCGTCACAAGCTTCGACTACAGAAGCGAAAGTGCTCCCGATGCCGATGCAAAAACATCAATTGAGACGGCGATCGCATCTCTCACCGCAGACCGCATCTGATGACGGATATCACCCTTTTTCCTCCACGGAAAACGCGTCCGGACGAAGAAAACCGATTATAACGCCCCCGCTACCCCAAGTTACGGTAAAACGGGGGCTGTTTCGTACTTTTGCGCCCGATGCGGTCCTTTATCAGCCAAATACCCCTCAAGTGTCCAATAGAAGGCGGATCGTGATGTTTTTTTTGCCTGCCTTTTTATCTTTTTTCGCCGCTCTCCGTGATATCATTGCACTACTTTAACATTAGGAGCATGCAATGAAATATCGATCCGAAACCACGCCGTTATCCCGAGACGTTAATTCCGCAGTTTTCTACAAAGACCCAAGGGAACTTTCCGTCCCCCGTTCATTCGCAATCTCCGACTCGTTATTGGCAAGATTCACTTCATCCGTCTCGAAGAACGGCTTTTTCGATCCGCTCACAGTCTCAGACGACAAAGTGATCGACGGAAAGAAACGATACACTGCCGCCGTCACCCTCGGAATTTCTTCTCTCCCCTGCATTTCGGCATCGGACCCTTTTTCCCCCGCAGCATCGCCCCTTATCGACTCCATCTTTCGAAGTTCCGACTTTTTTGACACAGCGGAGATGATAGCCGAGCTGTGCAATACCTTCCTCTATTCAAGGGATGAGGTCTCCGATCTGCTTTCCGTCAGTTCTTCCTTCGTCGCCAATAAGCTGAGGCTGTTGCGATTCGGAGAAGAAGAACGGGATCTAATAAGAAATGAACATTTGACCGAACGCCACGCAAGGACCCTTCTTCGCATCTCAGACACGAGCAGCCGCATGGAGGCTGCCAAGATAATATCCTCATGCCGCATGACAGTCGCCGCAACCGAGCACTACATTGACTCCTTGATATCGGCCGACACCGATGAAGAGAAGCTGTCCCGACTTGTCAGAAGCGCTTTATCCGACATTCCGTCTCTTACCGAAATTCGGATATCCAGATCATCCGACCCAACGGGAGAAACACTGACAGTATCTTGCCGCATCAGCTAATGTTTCACGTGAAACGTCTCCGAAATGTTTCACGTGAAACATTTTTATTATGTAAAAATTATTAGTTCAATTGAAGAAATAACAAAAATCGGTTGACAATCCCCAATCGATAACTTATAATATAAGGTATCAAACAGTGAAGATTGGAGGAACTATGCCGAAACCGATAATAATTGCATTCGCAAATCAAAAAGGCGGTGTTGGAAAGACCACCTCCGCCGTCAACATAGCAGCATCCCTCGGATACATGGGGAAAAGAGTGCTTCTCTGCGATCTTGACCCACAGGGAAATGCCACCAGCGGGGTAGGTATCAATAAGAAAAAGATAAAAAACTCCGTCTATGAGGCGATGCTCGGTCAATGCACCGCCGACTCGGCTGTCTATTCCACAAAATGGAATGGACTTTGGGTGATGCCCTCGACTATCAGTCTTGCGGGAGCGGAGATCGAACTTTTGGATCTTGAAAAAAGAGAACGGGCCTTCAGCCGTGTAATAGAAACACTCACTATCCCATTTGACTGTGTGGTGGTGGACTGCCCTCCCTCCCTCGGAATGCTGACTATCAATGCGCTGACCGCTTGCGACGGCGTGGTCATCCCGATGCAGTGCGAATACTACGCACTTGAAGGACTGTCCCAGTTGATGATAACTATCAAGAAGGTCAAACAGATCTACAACCCCTCGCTCTACATAATGGGCATCTTACTGACCATGTATAACGGCAGGCTGAATCTGTCGGCTCAAGTGGCAGCAGAACTGAAAAAATACTACGCAGACAAGCTGTTCCGCACCACCGTCACAAGAAACGTCAAAATATCGGAGGCACCGAGCTTCGGTGCTCCGGCGATCTACTATGACAAGTATTCGCGGGGAAGCCTTGACTACATGGACGTGGCCAAAGAGCTTCTCTCAAGGATCGATTGAAAAAGAAAGGAAAAACTAAAATGGCAAGAAAACAATCCCTTGGAAAGGGACTCGACAGCATTTTCGACGATAATACCATAGAAAGCTCCAATAACGTGGTCTATATTTCCCTTGATTCCATCTCTCCGAGAAAGAATCAACCGAGAAAGGTATTCAGCGATGAGGCTCTCTCCGATCTGGCATCTTCCATTGCGGAGAGCGGAGTTATCCAACCTATCATCGTAAGAGACCTGGGTTCGGCAAGCTACGAGATCATCGCAGGTGAGCGCAGATGGCGTGCATCAAGACAGGCAGGTCTCAGCGAGATCCCTTGCATCATCATTGAAGCGACCGAAAAGGAAGCGGCTCAACTGGCACTTATTGAAAACATCCAAAGGGAGAATTTGAATGCTTACGAGGAAGCAAAGGCTTTCAAGTCTCTCATCGAGGATTACGGTCTCTCACAAGAGGAGCTTTCAAGAAAGGTGGGAAAGAGCAGACCCGCCATCACCAACAGCTTAAGACTTCTTGAGCTTCCCGAAGAGATAGTGGAAAAACTCAGAGACAACGTGCTCACAGCAGGTCACTGCCGTGCTCTCCTCGCCCTCAAAAACAGAGAACACGCAAAGCACCTTGCCATCAGGATCGAAAAGAGAAACCTGTCCGTAAGAGAAGTGGAGACGGCTGTTAAAAAGCTGAACGCCAGCAGCGGCAACGGAAATATGCTCACCGACAACTCCATTACCGTCAATTATTACGAAGATCTTGAGCGCCGTGCAACGGAAGTCTCCGGCAGAAGAGTTCGCATCAGCACCGGTAAGAATCATCACGTCGTTCAGATCGAATACACCAACAACAGAGACCTTGAGGAGATCCTTAAAAAGGTCTGCGGAAAAGATCTCACCGAAGGCACTATTTAATTCCAGTTTATTCCATTTTTAGAATCAATTAAGACCCGAAAGGAAAAAAGAAATGATAGATATCAAACTGATAAAAGAAGATCCCAAGGACGTTATCGACCGCCTTGCCGCAAAAGGAAAAGATGCTAAAGCGGATATCGAGCGGATACTTGCCCTTGATGAGGAAAGACGTGCTCTCATAGCTGAAAACGAAGCTAAAAAAGCAGAACAGAACAAGCAGACCAAGCTCGTCCCCCAAATGAAGAAAGAGGGTCTTGACACCACCGAGATATTCGCAAAAATGAAAGCCCTCGGTGCATCGGTCAAAGAGGGAGAGGCAAGACTTGCGGTGATCGAGGAGGAATACAACACCCTCATGCTGGGTCTTCCGAACCTTCCCGACAGAGACTTGAAGCCCGGCGGAAAAGAGAACAACGAGCCCATCCGCTATTTCGGAGAACCCCATAAGTTCGATTTCGAGCCGAAAAATCACGTGGACCTCTGCACATCCCTCGGCCTTATCGACTATGAGAGAGGTGTGAAGCTCTCCGGCAACGGTTTCTGGCTCTACAAGGGCATTGGCGCAAGGATAGAATGGGCTCTGCTCAACTATTTTATCGACACCCACACGGCCGACGGCTACGAATTCGTTCTCGTGCCCCATATGCTGGGCTACGAGTGCGGACAGACCGCAGGTCAGTTTCCAAAGTTCAAAGACGAGGTCTACTGGCTCGACACAGCAGAGGATGAACGCCGCCGATTCATGCTTCCCACCGCCGAGACTGCTCTCGTATCTCTCCACAGAGACGAGATACTGTCCGAAAACGATCTTCCCCGCAAATATTTCTCCTACACTCCCTGCTTCCGCCGTGAAGCCGGCTCATACAGAGCGGACGAGAGAGGCATGGTAAGAGGACATCAGTTCAACAAGGTTGAAATGGTCCAGTATACAAGGCCCGAAGACTCGGACGAAGCATTTGAGGAGCTGGTAGGAAAGGCAGAAGCCCTTGTGAAGGGTCTCGGCTTCCACTTCAGAACTGTCAAGCTGGCAGCTGCAGACTGCAGTGCCTCCATGGCAAGGACCTATGATATCGAGATCAACATCCCTTCCATGAACGGCTATAAGGAGGTCTCCTCCGTTTCCAACGCCCGTGATTACCAGGCAAGACGCGGAATGATCCGTTTCAGAAGGAACGAGGGCGGAAAGCCGGAATTCGTCCACACCCTCAACGGCTCCGGTCTTGCGACCAGCCGTATCCTCCCCGCACTGGTGGAGCAGAATCAGAACAGGGACGGCTCCGTCACAGTTCCCGAAGTGCTCCGCAAATACCTGGGCGTTGACGTTATAAGACCCGAAAAATAAGATAACTCAAGATACGCAGGAGAGATACCATGATCCACGTCACGGCTGCTGCCGCGTCTTATAAAAATTTCGAGCTTGACACTTCTCTTTTCTCTATCGGAGAGATAGTCATCGGTCTGTATGTGGGGGTGGTCATCGCAATGATGATATCCTACTACAGCAAACTGCACGTAGGCGGTTTTTTGAGAGCACTTCTTAAAAAAGAAGCGCTCTCTCCCGACTGCGCACAGAGTGTCGGGGATCTCGAATTCAAGCTGACTCCTCTAAGACGCTTCTCGATGAAGCACGATGCATCTCTTGCAAAGTATGCAAAGATCGCAAACGAAGAGGAAGCTGTCACATTCGGTGAGCCGGGAAAAGTCGGTGCGATACTGAGAAAGGTATTTTTCAAAGAACCGAAGATCAAAAAGACCGACCTTAAGAAGGCAAAGTACTACATTCCGAAAGAACTGAAATACCGAGCTGACGTATTATTCGACAAAAAAGGTGCGTCCCCTTTTTGGTTCGTATTTTGGTTCGTGGCATTTTCCGCCCTTGCATTCTGCGTCTACCTTCTTATACCTGAAATACTCACCATGACGGATAACATGATATCCATCTTAAAATCAAAACTACAGTAAGGAAACCGACATGAACAGTAAAAACAACAGCGCTTCCCCGGAGACCAACAGCTCCGCCACCGCCGTCAACACCGAAAAGGAACAGATCTCGGCGGAAAACGCCGCTCTGCCCGATGACGAAAAGCCCATAGCATCCAAAAAGAGCATCATCATCACCGTTATTGCCAGTGTTCTTGCATTTTTCGCCATCGCCTTTCTCGTCCTCTATTTCTGCGGATTCAGATACGTCTCCTACAAAACGTCGGACGGCGAGACCGTGCAGTTCATCGGAAAAGTTGACAGAGAGGGAAAGCCCACGGCTGGATGGCTCAGATATCTGTCGGGCAACACCGCATGGGTAAACTCCGAGACCGGTGAGATCGAGTACTCGGACGGCTCCACCTACAGCGGAGACCTTGTAGAGATGTTCAGACACGGCACCGGTACTCTTACCACCGCCAAAGGCGACGTGTACGAAGGCGGTTTTTCCAACGACAAAATGAGCGGTCACGGCACCTACAGGTACGCTGACGGCTCTGTCTATGAAGGAGAATTCAAGGACGGAAAACGAAACGGCACGGGAAAGTTCACCTCTGCCAGCGGCGCAGTCTACGAGGGCTCCTACGTGGACGATAAGAGAGAGGGCGAGGGTATCCTCAACTACAGTGACGGCACCGTCTACGAAGGAGGATTCAAAGCAGATCTCCGAAACGGAAAGGGCACCTGCACTTGGGCTGACGGAAACCGTTACACCGGAGAATTCAAGGAAGATAAAAAATGCGGATACGGCACCTTCGCATGGGCTAACGGCAACATCTACATCGGCGAGTTCGCAGAGGATCTTCCCAACGGAAAGGGAACCTTCACAGACGCCTCCGGCAGAACTTACGAGGGCACCTTTGAAAACGGCAAGATAGTTCGTTCCGCAGACGCGGAAGACGCAGAATAAAATGTTTCTCATTATTTCAGCTATCATACTGGCGGTCTTTTCGGCAGCGCTCTCCCTTTCGGAATGCTATCTTTCCGAAAAAGCAAAAGCGCCCCTTAAGACCGCAGTGGCAGTTCTCGGAATAATGGGAGCCTTGATGACGGTATCGTCTGCGATCATAACGGAGATACTGTTATCAAAAGGTCTCAAAAACGGCAGTTATTCGAATGAGCTCGTTTCCTGGGTAAAGGACAACTTCTACTCGGTACTTGAGTTCACCGTTATCATCTCCGCCGTGACGGCTGTCATAAGTATCCTCGTCCGCCTCTTTCTGAAAAAGAACAAGGTGGGACAGGCACTTCTTCTCACAGTCTCCCCAGCGGCAATACTGATGATAACGTCGTTTTTATCCATGTTCACCGAGAACACAAATTTTCCCGTCAACACCTTCACCGGAATTGCGGCAATGGGACTCTCTCTGTTTCTCACTGCATTCAAGCTTCCGGATATCAAAGAAAAAACCGAAAAAGGAGGAAGTGGCAAATGAAAAGACCAGGTATGATAGCCATCCTTCTTGCTGTTTCCTGCCTTCTTTTTTCTTGCGGCAAGAGCGATACCGTAACGGAGGATCCTGCCGATACCTCATCCGAGGTAGTCGAGGAGATTTTTTTGAGCACCGATCTTGAAAGTGCCGACGGAATGTTCAAGTATTCCGTCTATGAGGACGGCACTGCGAAGATAACTTCACTTCTTAAAACGGATGAAAACGTGACTGTTCCAAGCAGCGTCGACGGCCATACGGTCTCCGTGATCGGGGAAAACTGCTTTGACGGAAATACCGAAGTCAGATCCATCGTTTTTCCCGATACCGTGACACGTATCGACGCCTACGCTATGAACGGCTGCTCCGCTCTGGAAAAAGTGATGCTTCCGTCGGGACTTGATAGAATCTCGGAGGGGTTGTTTTGTGACTGTGAAGCACTCGGTGAGATAACCCTTCCCCCGTCACTTAAAACTGTCGGGGAAGGTGCTTTTTACAGATGCAACTCCCTTGAAAATGTGAGCATACCCGATGGAGTTGAGATCATTGAGGGACACGCTTTTTCCACCTGCGCCTCTCTAAAAGAGATAACTGTTCCCGACAGTACTGTTTCTGTGGGCTCCTATGCTTTCTCTTTTTGTGAAAACCTTGAGAAGGTCACCCTCGGAAACGGCATCACGAAGATCGGAGACTACTCCTTCACTCAGTGCGACGCCTTAAAAGAGATATCTCTTCCCGACAGCCTTGTTTCATTGGATCAAGGCATCTTTTCCAACTGCGCGGCACTTGAAAAAGTGCAGATAGACTCGAATTCGGCCATCACGTCCTTCGGAAGCGGAGCGTTTTACTGCTGTAAATCACTTAAGAACATTTTCATTCCGAAAAATGTCACCAACATCGACAGCTACTGCTTCACAAGCTGTGAGTCATTCAAATCCGTTTCCGTTCCGGACTCCGTCACCTACATCGGCCCCTATGCTTTCGCATCCTGCCACGCACTCAACAGAGTCACCCTGTCCTCGTCACTCGGCGAAATACCGAATTATATGTTCGCATCCTGCGAGAATTTAAGTGAGATAACAGTACCAAGCTCCTGCAGTATAATCGGTCAGTCGGCATTTCTCGGATGCACGTCTCTGTCTTACATGGCAATACCCGAGGGGGTAAAAGAGATAGGAGAGCAGGCATTCATCGGATGTTCTTCCATGACAAAAGCAAGGCTTCCTAAAAGCCTTGAAAAGATCGGAAGCGACGCCTTCACGGACATGGGAGAAAATTTCACTCTTGTCTGTCCCGAGGACTCCTACGCTCACACCTTTGCAAAAAATTACAATTACTATTTTGAGCTTCAATAACAAAAACCACATTAAAAGGGCTCTTCCGCTTTGGGAAGAGCCCTTTTTGTCATCAATAAGTGGGAGTATCAAGTCTCCAACCATTTTCCTCTTTTACTATCTTCAATGTGACAGTTGAAGAGGGGGAGGAACCGATGAAGGAATCGGCTTTTAATATTGCGAAGTTCCTGCCTACCGTCTCCACCGTAAGAGAGTCAAGATCATAGGTCCTGCCCTTAGTGCGGCTCTCTTTTTCAAGACCGTACCTCACAGTGAGATCAAAGTACTCATTTTCAACGTATCTTGCGTAGCGGTATAATTGCCCTTCCGAGTCCTGAAGTCCTTCAAAACCCACCTTAAAAAGCTGCTCACAGTAGGTTTTCGAGTAGACTGCGGAAGTTGCCGCCTTGATCTCGCTGACAGACTTGAATCCGCATTCCTCACTCACATTGAGATAGACCGCATTTTCAACGTCATTTTCATCACCGAGCTGTTCCTCGGCGTACTTCACTTCTTCTTCTCTGTAAGGAAGTCCGTCACCGAAATAGATCTCGTTGATCTCGTAACTGGACTCTATCAAAGCCGCTGCCACCTCTTTTACCTCAGCTTCGTCCGCCACATTCCAGCAAGAGGGAAGTAACTGAAGGATAAGAAGCATCAAAACGGCAAGGGAGAACACTTTTTTCATCTTTTACTCCGCTTTTTATTTCTATAAAACAGCATTACCGCAAGGACCGCATCAAGGGCACCGGGAATGAGATAGTTGATATGAAACCCGAAGGTCGCAAGAAAAACGCAGATGTGAAGTGTCATATCAAAAAGCAGGACGAGCAGTATCAAAAGCTTCATGGGAAGCTTCAGTCTCCGCTTTCCGAAAACAGACAAATTGATAAAAACGAACACGAATAAGATAGCGACCGCCGATATTACCGCAAGCAGAAGCCTCTCATCTTTTATTCCGGCGTAGAACATGGAAAGAAGCTCCGCCAATGGGACGGGAAGCATTTTTCCTTTCAAGAAGAGAAATGCCGTTCCCGCCGCCGTATAGAGAGTCAAAACAACTACGACTGCCCTTCTAAAGAAGGTCTCATTCTTCGCTTTCATCTTTTTCTCTTTCTTCCTTTTCGCTCATTGCAGCGTCAAGGAGAGTATCGATACCGGTGTCAACGTAAGGTGTCTTACCGTCACCGAAAGCCACGGTCTCATTTTCTCCGCTTCCCGTAGCTCCATTTTCCGTATCGGTTGCATCGGAAACTCCAATTGCACCGTTTTCGGCATCTTGCATTTCATCCTCTTCTCTGTCGGGAAGTTTTTCCGTGAAAGCAAAGTTCACAACCTTCGCTCCCTCGTCAAGCTTGATGACCTTAACTCCGGAGGCACCCCTTCCGTAGACAGGAATACCTTCAACGGGGGTCTTTATCATGATGCCGGTGTCGGTAATAAGAAGGGCATCCTTTTCCACCGACGTTATCTTGATACCGCAAAGTTTTCCTGTCTTCTCACTGAGATTGTGACAGATAACGCCTTGAGTACCTCTTCCCTTCGCATCAAATAGAGAAGCATCACATCTCTTGCCGTAGCCGTTTTCCGTGACCGTTATAAGTTTGTATTTTTCCTGCCACTCGTCACTGTTAACTATGAGCGCCGCTCCGACGACGATATCGTCATCCTTCAGTTTGATGCCGCGAACACCTCTTGCGGTCCTGCCTACGGTAGTCACCTTGTCCTCTGAGAATCTTGCGGCACGGCCTTCTCTTGTGGCGATGATGATATCGCACTTGCCGTCAGTCCTTGAAACGAAGATGAGCTCATCGTCATCGTCAAGTTTAAGAGCGATCTTTCCGCCCTTTCTCTGATAACTGTAATCTGATAGCGGAGTCCTTTTGATAACTCCGTTTCTCGTCACCATGAGAAGGTATTCATAGTCAACGAATTCGGGTATCTCGATCACCGCCGTGACCTTTTCGTTTTCTGCCAGATCAAGAAGGTTCACTATGTTAGTTCCCTTGGCAGTTGCACTCGCCTCGGGTATCTGGTAGGCTTTCTTGGAGTAGACACGTCCGAGGTTTGAGAACATAAGAAGGTCGGAATGGGAATTGGTAACTATTACCTTATCGATGAAGTCCTCTTCCTTTGCCTTCATTCCGGTCCTGCCGCGTCCGCCTCTTCTTTGAGCACTGTAGGTGGCAGAGGGCTGACGCTTGATGTAGCCGGCGTTAGTCATGGTGATAACGCACTCGTGACGTTCTATGAGGTCCTCTATCTCAATATCCTCATGAGAATCGATTATCTCAGTCATTCTTTCGTCACCGTATTTTTTCTTGATCTCCAAAAGATCTTCTTTGATGATGGAGATTATCCTGCCACGATCCGCAAGAATAGCACGGTACTCTCCGATCGCCTCGCGAAGCTCGGCAAGTCTGTTTTCTATCTTTTCTCTCTCCATACCGGAAAGTCTTCCGAGGGTCATTTTCACAATGGCATCTGCCTGCTCCTCTGAAAAAGAGAAACGCGCTATCAGATTTTCTTTTGCTCCGGAAACGTCGGGTGAATTTCTAATAATGTGGATGACTTCATCGATATTGTCAACTGCGATATGATAGCCGTTGTAGATGTGCTCTTCCTTTTCGGCTTCACGAAGATCGAATCTTGTTCTTCTTTCTATTACCTCTTCTTGGAATTCCACGTAATTCTTGAGAATGTCAAGAAGAGAGAGAGTCTTCGGCTCACCGCCCACAAGAGCGATCATATTGACGGCAAAAGTGTCTTGGAGCTTCGTGTACTTGTAAAACTGATTCAATATTACCTGTCCGTTGGCATCCTTCTTGTATTCCACTACCACCCTGATACCTTTTTTGTCGGACTCGTCTCTCAGTGCGGTAACTCCCTCTATCCTCTTTTCCTTCACCTGGTCGGCCATGGAAGCCACAAGCATCGCCTTGTTGACCATGTAGGGTATCTCGGTGATTATGATGCGGTGACGATCTTCTTCAACTACCGCACGTGCTCTCACCATGACTCTGCCTTTGCCGGTCTCATAAGCGCTTCTTATGCCGCTTCTGCCGTAGATGATCCCTCCCGTAGGAAAGTCGGGACCCTTTATGTGAGTCATTATCTCATCAAGCGTTACGTTAGGATCGTCAAGATAACAGCAAACCGCATCCACTACCTCGTTAAGGTTGTGTGTGGGGATGTTAGTTGCCATACCGACGGCAATACCCACCGCACCGTTGACGAGAAGATTTGGAAATCTCGAAGGAAGGACTGTGGGCTCATCCCTCGTGTAGTCGAAGTTTTTCGTCATGTCGACTACGTCTTTCCTGATATCTCTCATCAGTTCGTTTGAAATCTTTGCCATCCTCGCCTCAGTATAACGGTAGGCGGCAGCACCGTCCCCGTCCACAGAGCCGAAGTTACCCTGTCCTTGGACGAGAGGATAACGGTAAGAAAAGTCCTGTGCCATTCTTACCATGGTACCGTAGACTGCGGCATCTCCGTGAGGATGGTATCTACCGAGCACGTTACCGACGGTTGTGGCAGATTTTCTGAAAGCGTTACTGCTCGTCAGATTGTCCTCAAACATGGCATAGAGTATCCTTCTTTGACCGGGCTTCATTCCGTCTCTTACATCGGGAAGAGCACGGCTTGTAAGCACCGACATGGCGTAGGCAAGAAAAGCACTGCTGACCTGCTTTTCCATGTTGATGGGTATTATATTCTGATTTTCAAATTCAATATTTTGCTTTTCTTCCAAGATCCATACTTCCTTTCGAAATACTCACAAATCTCTCTTATTCGGCAAGATAATCGGCAGTAGCCTCTGATGCAATACTCATGGCATCAAAGGTGCTTCTTTTATTTTCGTTCTTTTCAAACAGAAATCTCGCAAGATACCTGTCTCCGGCTCCCTTGAAACGCTTTACCGTCACATTTTTTGCCGGACAGGCAAAATGTCCTTCCTTTCCTGCAAAAACACTTCCGAGAGCACCTAATGTGCAAAGAACTTCGATACCGGTCTTTTCATGGATAAGTATCGCCGCCGCAAGGGCTTGAGTTCTTTTTTGGACTTCACTTCCGGAAAACCTTCCTCCAATAAGACCCAAAAGTTCTTTTTCATTGGGCTTTATAAGGTCAGGTCTTCCCTCTATTCCGCGTTTTAAAAGTTCTCCGTCCGCATCAAGTATCACGTATGCTCCCTTTTCCGAAGCGCTTTTTATCATATTGCGGTAGATATCGCTTCTGATGCCAGGAGGGGTACTTCCGCTTAAAATGACCGCCTTTTCCTCTCTGTCGGAGATAAGTCTGTCATAGAGACCGAGAAATGTTACAAAGTCCTCTTTTTCAAGGGGATACCCCGGTTCGTTCAACTCCGTATCAACACCGTCCTTATCTACGATGGAGATATTTCTCCTCATCCTACCTGCAGTCATGACGGGAAAAAGATTGAGTTCTTCATTTTTCATGGAAGCAAAAGCTTTTTTTCCGTCGTCTCCCTGAAGGATACAAAGGACCTTCGAATCTATCCCAAGCCGAAAAAGCTCTCTTGAAACATTGATGCCCTTTCCGCTGAAACTCATCTCACTCATTTCCATAGCGCGGTTGAGTTTTCCCGTTTCAAAAGCAGTGTCAAGTCGGTACATTCTATCAATAGCCGGGTTGAGGGTAACCGTTAGATATTTCATCATATCCTCCCTATATTCGGAGAATTTAAGTGACGTAACTCAGATGTCAAGATCGGTCACGTATTTTGCATTCTTTTCAATGAATTCACGTCTGGGCTCAACGTCATCTCCCATGAGAAGTGAGAATATCTCATCGCACTTAATGGCATCTGCCATTTCAACTCTGAGGATAGTTCTCTGCTCCGGATCCATAGTTGTCTCCCAAAGCTGTTCCGGGTTCATCTCACCGAGACCCTTGTAACGGCTTGAGGTGGCTCCTTCACCCATCTCGGCGATCTCACGGTCTCTTTCCTCATCCGAGTAAGCGTAGACGTGCTTCTTTCCCTTGACTACCTTATAGAGCGGCGGTCTTGCGAGAAAAACGTGTCCGTTTTCGATGAGCTGTCTCATGTATCTGAAGAAGAACGTGAGAAGCAATATCTGGATGTGAGATCCGTCCACGTCCGCATCCGCCATTATTATTATCTTTCCGTATCTCAGTTTTGAAATGTCGAAATCCTCACCTATGCCGCAACCGAGAGACAAAATTATCTGCTTTATCGTGTCACTCACGTAGACTCTGTCAAGACGGGCCTTTTCAACGTTGAGTATCTTTCCACGAAGGGGAAGGATAGCTTGATAGAGACTGTCACGTCCGGTTTTTGCGGAACCGCCTGCGGAGTCTCCCTCCACGATGAATATCTCCGTAAGATCCGCTCTTTTTTCATTGCAGTCCCAAAGCTTTCCGGGAAGTCCCATCCCTTCAAGAGCACCTTTTCTTCTGGTGTCCTCTCTCGCTCTTCTTGCAGCTTCTCTTGCACGGCTTGCCGCAAGTGCCTTTTCAAGTATCGCCTTTGCAACTGCGGGATTCTCCTCAAAGAATTCATCAAGTTTTTCAGAAACGATATTATCTACTATCGTTCTCACTTCCGAGTTACCGAGCTTCGCTTTGGTCTGGCTTTCAAACTGCGCGTCCGGAAGTTTTACGCTGACAACGGCACAGATACCTTCCCTGACATCCTCTCCGGAGAGGTTCTTATCCTTGTCCTTCAGCGCTCCGGTCTTTCTTCCGTAGGCGTTGATGACCTTGGTAAGAGCAGTCTTAAATCCGGTCTCGTGAGTACCTCCGTCCACAGTGCACATATTGTTTGCAAAGGTGACGATAGTCTCGTTGTAGCTATCATTATACTGAAGCGCTACCTCCGCCGTTATATCACCCTTTTTAGCCTTCATGTAGATGGGAGTGGGATGGACCATATTAGAATGCTTGAGAGAGTTGAGATACTCTACGAAGGATATGATACCGCCCTCATACATAAGAGACTGTGTGGGGTGGTTACCGTCATCGTCAGTCACTCTGAGATCGGTGAGAGTTATCCTAAGTCCCGCATTCAAAAATGCCTGCTCCCTCATCCTTGTAAGGAGAGTCTCATAGTCGAAACGGATGTCCTCAAAAATGGTATTATCCGGCATAAATCTCACGTAGAGACCATGCTTTCCCTCGGATGAGCCGAGATCTTTGAAGTCTCTTGCCTTCTTACCCTTCTCAAACCTCATAGTGTAGCGTTCTCCGCCGTAGCAGTTATCCACTTCAAGCCAATCGGAAAGAGCATTAACTACGGAAGCACCTACTCCGTGAAGACCTCCGGATATTTTGTAGCCCTCGCCGCCGAACTTACCGCCGGCGTGAAGGATGGAGAATACCACCTCAAGGGTGGGTATCCCCATTTTATGATGTATTTGGCTTGGGACTCCGAAGCCGTCGTCTTGGACCGAAACGCTTCCGTCCTCATGGATAGTAACTTCTATGTGAGAGCATCTTCCCGCCATTGCTTCATCTATGGAGTTGTCTACTATCTCGTAGACAAGGTGATGAAGGCCTCCGAGGGAAGTAGTGCCGATGTACATACCGGGTCTTTTGCGAACTGCTTCCAGTCCTTCAAGCACCTGTATCTGATTTTCATCGTACACAGCTCCTTTTATGTTGTCTGTCATATTTTTCCTCCGTAAGAGATCTTACCGTCCGAAAATGCTTCGGTCAGATCGATGATTCGTTCTTTTTGAGAAGTGATGATACCGCATAATGGGAAAAGAATACCTTTTCTCCTTCATCCGTCATAACGGTGACGAAGGATTTAGGAAGCTTCTCTCCCGGATTGAAAAGGATATTTCTGTTTTCACAATTTCTGAGATATGAAAACGTCTCGTCGGTAGTGGTATTTCCGTCAAGCTCGAATATCCCGATTATGTCCTTCTTTTTTACTATCACTCCGCCACCTAAGTAAAGATACATTACTTAAGGTTGTTTATCGGCATGATATAGTAGGTGTAGTCGACGGAACTTTCGGGATCACTGTCTCCGTTGGTTACCTTCATTCCCATAGTACCCATACCGAGCTTAGAAGATGAGAGACTGATCTTGACAGTGGAAGTATCCTCACTTGCCGCCTTCAAAACGTTCATAATGTAGCGGCAATTGTACTTGAAGGTCATCTCCTCATCAATATCTTCACTTGCAGCGGGTATCTCATCGTAGACACTTCCGTTTGCGGAATTTGAGGTGATCTCCATCACCTTATTTTTGTAGTTTATAACGAGGGAATTTTTGGTTTTTCCTCCGAGTCTGTCCTCCGTCACGATAGAAGCACGCTCAACAGCAGAGAGAAATGCCTTGCAGTTCACGAAAAAGTCGGTGTCGCTGGGAAAGGCGAGTATCCGCTTGTAATTAACGTACTCATCGTCAATGAGACGGGAGAAGTAAAGATATTCTCCGATGCTGATAACAACGTGCTTTCTTGCAACGGATATTACCATCTCATCCTCACTGTCCTTAACGCTTCTGACGATCTCGGAGAGGACCTTTGCGGGAACGATGAATTTGTTTTCTATCATCTCTTCGGTACTCTCATACTCGGCTGCGGCTATCATAAAGCGGTCGCATCCGACACAGGTGAGGGTGTTATTTTCGGCTTTGAAAAAAATTCCGGAAAATGCTTTTCCTATCTCGGTCTGAGAAGCCGCAAAAATAGTCTTATTTATAAGATCTCTGAAGACATGCTGAGGGAGCTTGTAATTTTTGTCTCCGCTGAGAAGAGGTAAAGCCGGGTAACTTTCACCGGGAAAAGCTCCTATCTCAAAGGAAGCACTTCCGCCGGATATTTTTGCTCTGTTTCTCTTATCTACCTCAAGAGTAATGCTGCCGTCCGGCATGCTCCTTACTATTTGAAGGACGTTTTGAGAATTCATCGCAAAACTTCCCTCTTCCACGGTCTCACAGTCAACATAAGTTCTAAGTCCCTTTTCCATGTCATATGCAGAGATTCGGCATTTACCTTCTCTGTCGGAGGGACACTCAAAAAGGACACATTCGAGGATGTAGTTGGTATTTTTGTTGGGTGCGATGGTCGCAGCGGGAATAAGTACGCTGAGAAGCTTTTCTTTTTCGAAGATAACTTTCATTTTCAATCCTCCTAAAAGAGAAAAAGATAAAAATATTTAGATAATTAAATAGATAGTAGTAATAGGGACTGACGAAACTGAAGAAAACCTCATCTGTCCCTTTCACATCGGCAATTTGCGGACTTTCGTGGCTGTAGAGATCCGTTAGATTTCATTTCAAAAGTCGGAAAGTTATTTTAAAGTCGAATCTTTTTTGGAAAAACGGGTTTTAGAAAGGCCTGTAAAAAAGGTGACTTTCTAAAACTTACTGTAGAAAAGGGTAAAATGAAGCACTTTTGAAAAACGGCTTTTCTACAACAAATAGAAAATGATTTGAAAAAACCGAAAGGTGGTATTCCGCCGTTACGAATGGATATCTTTCTTTCAAAAGTAATTTTTTCTACAAGGTGTTCTACAGTTATGTACCGCTGTTTTGAGAAGGAAAAAAACTTTCGAAAACTCCGCTTATGAGCGGACATTTTTGATGATCTCCTCCACTTTCTTTTCGAAATAGATGTCGGAATCCATCATTTTCTTCACGGTATCGATGTTGGATTTTACTGAGGAATGCTTTCTGTCGAACATAACTCCTATTTGAGGAAGGGACATATCCGTCAGTTGTCTGATAATGTACATTGACACGTTTCGGGCGTTCTGTATCGGCTTGTCGCGCTTTCTTCCGAGAATATCCTCCACCGTTATCTCAAAGAAGTTTGCCGTTTGAGATATCACCTTGGAAACTATCATTTCCGACGGCTCATCGTCCTTGGTGAATTTTGAAGTTTCCTCTTTCACAACGTCAAATGTGATCGTGATATCATTCAAAAACTGCATTGCGCTGAGTTTTTTGATGACTCCCTCTATCTCCCTTATGTTGGAATGGAGTTTGTCAGCCATGAATCCCAGCATCTCGTCTGTGAGGGAAAGTCCCGAATCCTGAGATTTTTTTCTCAGTATTGCCAGACGAAGCTCAAAGTCGGGTCTTTGGATATCTTGAATAAGTCCGCTTGAAAAACGGGAACGAAGCCTCTCCTCCAGCGTTGCCATCTCCGAGGGTGAGCGGTCCGATGTGAGGATTATCTGTTTTCTGTTTTCATAGAGAACGTTGAAGGTGTGGAAAAACTCCGCTTGAGTCTCCTTTTTACCGGCGATGAATTGGATATCGTCGATAAGAAGCACGTCCACTTGCCTGTATTTCTGCCGAAAATAGGACATGGTGCCTTTTTTGAGACTTTCAACGTAGGAATTCAGAAATTCTTCGCCCTTTACGTAGAGTATCAATTTTTCCGGGTACTTTTCAAGTATCCTGTTTGCAATGGCGTAGAGAAGGTGAGTCTTTCCGATACCGGAAGGGCCGTAGATGAAGAAGGGATTAAATTCCGAAGAGGGCTTTTCCGCTATGGAAAGTGCGGCGTTATAAGCAAATTCGTTTGACGAGCCGACGACGTAATTTTCGAAAGTGTAGTCGTTGTTGTTCTTAAAAAGTATCTCTTTCTTGTTGTAATCGTCGTCGTCATTGACAAAGCTGTCTCCGTCATCGGAAAACTGGCGGTTTCCCTTCATCCTGTTGTAGGTCTTGATAAGTTCCGCTTCATTTTCTCTTGAGATATCTTCATTTTCATCGGCAAAAAGATCTGACGGAACATCATCCTTTTCGGATGGTCTCAAAGAGATTTTTATCTCCGGTTCGTATCCGAGCTCTACGGAAAAATATTTTGAAAGGATCTTAGCGTAATGGCTGAGAATGCTTTTCTTGTGTGTTTCCTTCGTAACGGAGAGATAGACTGCGTCACTGTCAATACCGACGATCTCGCATTCGTCAAACCAAAGGTCGACGGCGAACTTAGGTATCGCATTGTCGTCTTCGATCTTCTCCATAACCGCCCGAAAGACCGTTTTTATGCTGTTTTGCGAAAGGTCTGACATTTTTCCTCCTTCGAATATTCTATCTATACTGAGTACTCTATATTTTTATACTATAACATTATATCAT
>CAZVQC010000003.1:17816-120089 GCA_964629225.1 uncultured Ruminococcus sp. | reverse complement strand
CGTTGTCGATGAGGGCATCTACTGCCTCTTGGAGCATTCTCTTTTCGTTTCTTATAATGATCTCGGGAGCGCCCAGCTCCATGAGCTTCTTAAGTCTGTTGTTTCTGTTGATGACTCTGCGGTAGAGATCGTTCAGGTCGCTGGATGCGAATCTGCCGCCGTCGAGTTGTACCATGGGGCGAAGCTCCGGAGGAATGACCGGGAGCACCTCAAGGATCATCCATTCCGGATTGTTTCCGGAGCGGCGGAAGGATTCCACCGTTTCAAGTCTTTTGATGAGTTTTACTTTCTTTTGACCGGTGGCGGTCTCAAGCTCCTTCTTCAGCTCTACCGAGAGAGCTTCAACGTCGATGTCGTGGAGGAGCTTTTTGATGGCCTCGGCGCCCATTCCCGCCTCAAAGTCGGTGTCGTAGCGCTCACGGTACATACGGTACTCGTTGTCGGAGAGGATCTGACCCTTCACAAGATGGGTGGTATCGGGGCCGGGATCGGTGACTACGTAGCTTGAGAAGTACAGCACGCTCTCAAGGGGCTTGAGGGAGATGTCAAGGAGAGTTCCGATCCTTGAGGGGACGGTACGGGAGTACCAGATGTGGGATACCGGAGCGGCAAGCTCAATGTGTCCCATCCTCTCACGGCGGACCTTCTTTTGCGTCACCTCGACTCCGCACTTTTCGCAGACCTTGTTTTTGTGGCGCATTCTCTTGTATTTTCCGCAAAGGCATTCCCAGTCCTTGGTGGGACCGAAGATGCGCTCGCAGAACAGACCGTCCTTCTCCGCTTTCAGAGTGCGGTAGTTGATGGTCTCGGGCTTGGTCACCTCGCCGTAAGACCATCCTCTGATCGTTTCGGGAGACGCCAGACCGATCTTTATCGAATCAAATGTATTGCGTTCCATCGGCAATTACCTTCTTTAACAAAAATTATTGGGGTGTTGCGAAATGCGGGCTTCTCAATCATCGTAGCCGCCGAAATCCGAGTCGTCGGCATCCACATCTACATCGTAGATGTTGGTGACAACGTCGTCCGGGGTCTCTTCGTCTGTGTAGGAGTCGTTGATCTCGTCTGTCTCGACGGTCTCTCCCACGTCTTCAGCCGTGATCTCGAAGTCGTCTTGGCGTTGAGGCTTCACTTCCTCTTCTTCGCCCAGAGTGCTCAGCTCGATCTCATTGCCCTCTTTGTCAAGCACCTTGACGTCAAGTGCGAGAGACTGAAGCTCTTTTACGAGCACCTTGAAGGATTCGGGAACGCCGGGGGTCGGGATGTTCTGACCCTTTACGATGGCCTCGTAGGCCTTGACACGTCCGTTAACATCGTCACTCTTGACGGTGAGGATCTCTTGGAGCGTGTAAGCGGCACCGTATGCTTCAAGTGCCCAGACCTCCATCTCACCGAAACGCTGGCCACCAAACTGTGCTTTACCGCCCAGAGGCTGCTGTGTGACGAGTGAGTAAGGACCTGTGGAACGCGCGTGGATCTTGTCGTCTACCAGATGGTGGAGCTTGAGATAGTACATTATGCCGACTGTGACGGGGTTGTCGAAGGGCTCGCCCGTTCTGCCGTCGTAGAGGATCGTTTTTCCGTCCACCACTTTCAGCTTGTGAGCATCCATCAAGGACTTCACGTAGTCCTTGTCGGCTCTCTCCTCGTCGGAGAGTTCTCTCAGGTCGACCTTGTGGGTCGCCTCGTCCACGATCTCCTCGTAGATGTGCTTGCCGTCCACGTTTTCAAGGGGAAGAACGTCACGTCCCATGCCCGCCATACGCAGGCACTCGGTGATGTCCTTCTCGGTGGCACCGTCAAAGACGGGAGTCATTATCTTCCAACCGAGACGCTTTGCCGCAATACCCAGATGGACTTCAAGTACCTGACCGATGTTCATTCGGGAAGGAACGCCCAGCGGGTTGAGGACGATGTCAAGGGGAGTTCCGTCGGGAAGGAAGGGCATGTCTTCGGGGGGCAGTATTCTGGATACGACACCCTTGTTACCGTGACGACCCGCCATTTTATCTCCGACGGAGATCTTTCTCTTTTGCGCGATGTAGACGCTGATGACTTTGTTGACGCCGGGGGTCATCTCATCGCCGCATTCACGGGAGAAGACCTTCACGTCAACTACGATACCGGACTCACCGTGAGGAACTCTCATTGATGTGTCACGGACTTCACGGGCCTTTTCACCGAAGATGGCGCGGAGCAGTCTCTCCTCGGCGGTCAGTTCCGTCTCTCCCTTGGGAGTTACTTTACCTACCAGAATATCGCCGGCACGTACTTCCGTACCGATGCGAACGATACCCTCGGCATCGAGGTTCTTGAGAGCCTCTTCGCCTGCGTTGGGGATGTCACGGGTGATCTCCTCGGGGCCGAGCTTCGTATCTCTTGCCTCGTGTGAGTATTCTTCGATGTGGATGGACGTGTAGATGTCGTCCCGTACCAGTCTTTCGTTCAGAAGGACTGCGTCCTCGTAGTTGTAGCCCTCCCAAGTCATGAAGCCGATGAGGGCATTCTTACCGAGGGAGATCTCGCCGCCGCTGGTGGCGGGGCCGTCTGCCAGCACCTGACCCTTTTCGACTCTTTCTCCGAAGACTACGATGGGCTTCTGGTTGACGCAGGTGCCCTGGTTGGAGCGTTTGAATTTGATAAGGTGGTAGACTACCTTATCGCCCTTGTCGGTGCGGATGGTGATGCTGTCTGCCGAGACTGCTTCAACGTAGCCGGACACGTCGGAAACGACGCAGACACCGGAGTCTACTGCAGCCTTGTATTCCATGCCCGTTCCCACGATGGGAGAGTCCGTCAGCATCAGCGGCACTGCCTGCTTCTGCATGTTGGAGCCCATGAGGGCACGGGAGTTGTCGTCGTTCTCAAGGAAGGGGATGCAAGCGGTGGCAACGGATACCACCATCTTGGGAGACACGTCCATGTAGTCGATCTTGGAGACATCCACCTCCACGATCTCAGCCTTGTCTCTTGCGATGACCTTCCTGTTGACGAAGCGGTTGTTCTCGTCAAGGGGTTCGTTGCCCTGTGCGATGATGTAGTTGTCTTCCTCGTCCGCAGTCATGTAGACCACTTCATTGGTGACGGTACCGGTCTCCTTGTCCACCTTTCTGTAGGGCGCCTGGATGAATCCGTACTTGGATATCTTGGCGTAGGTGGAAAGGTAGGAGATAAGACCGATGTTGGGTCCCTCGGGAGTCTCGATGGGACACATCCTGCCGTAGTGTGTGTAGTGGACGTCACGCACCTCGAAGGAGGCACGGTCACGGGCGAGACCGCCGGGGCCGAGTGCCGACAGACGGCGCTTGTGAGTCAGCTCCGCCAGAGGGTTGTTCTGGTCCATGAACTGTGACAGCGGGGAAGAGCCGAAGAAATCACGCAGAGCCGAAGTAACGGGCTTCGTATTGATGAGCATCTGCGGATTGAGGTTCTCGGTGTCGGAGGTGGTCATCCTCTCTTTGATGATCTTGTCCATGCGGGAGAAGCCGATCCTCATCTGATTTTGGAGCAGCTCACCTACGCAACGGAGACGTCTGTTGCCCAAGTGGTCGATGTCGTCTGCGTTGCCCACGTCATGGGAGAGGGCGATAAGATAGTTGATGGAGGACAGGATGTCCTTTCTCGTCACGTGTTTCGGGCAAAGCTCTGCCATGCGTTCCGTGCAGAGAGCCTTGACTTCCTTCTCATTTGCGGCGCCGCCTGCGGCGTCGATGATTTCAAGAAGAACGGGAAGCTGGACTTTTTCGCTGGCTTTGATATCCTCAAGTCCGTAGCCCAGCACGTCCTCTGCAAAGACTGCGTCGTTGGAGAAGAGCTTCACCTCAAGGCCGTTTCTGTCCTTCACGGTGATCTCGTTCACGCAGTTCTTCTCGATGAGTCGGGCATCGTCCTTGGTGATGATGCGGCCCACCTCAATGTCGAGTACCTCACCGGTGAGAGGGCTGACGACGGGGGCTGCAAGCTCGAAGCCCACGATACGGTAGCCGAGGGCCAGCTTTTTGTCGTATTTGTATCTTCCCACGGGAGCAAGATCGTAACGTCTCGCATCGAAGAAGAGGTTGTTTATCAGCATCTCGGCGCTTTCGACGATAGCGGGCTCTCCCGGACGGAGCTTTCTGTAGATCTCCTTCAGGGACTCGTCGCGGACGGATGTGTTGTTTTCAAGGGCGATGGTCTCGCACTTGTCTTTTTCAAAGGTAGCGGTGAGTAGCGGCTCGATGCCGAACATGGACTCGATCTCATCACGGGATTCAAGACCCATGGCGCGGATCAGCATGGTGATCGGTATCTTGTGCTTTTTGTCGATGTGAACGCTGAATACGTCGTTGGCATCGGTCTCATATTCGAGCCATGCGCCGCGGTAGGGGATGACGGTGGCGGTGTAGATGTGCTTGTCCGTCTTGTCGTGAGTGATCTCGAAGTAGATACCGGGAGAACGGACGATCTGAGAGACGATAACACGCTCTGCGCCGTTGATGATGAAGGTACCGTTCTTCGTCATAATGGGGAATCTTCCCATGAAGATCTCGGATTGCTTGACTTCGCCCGTCTCCTTGTTGGAGAGCATTACGTCCACCTTGAGGGGAGCGGCGTAGTCAACGCCGCGGGCTTTGCATTCCTCAACGGAATACTTGGTCTTGGGCTGAGTGTCGTAGATGCCCAGTCCGTCGTCGTTTGAGTCCCCTTCTTTTTCGTCACCGAAGCGGTAGTCAATGAAGTCGATAGACAGCTTGCCCGAATAGTCGGTGATAGGGGAGATGTCCTTCAGGACCTCCGCAAGACCCTCTTTTACGAACCAGTCGTAAGAGCCTTTTTGGATCTCGATGAGATTCGGCATTTCAATGGGTTCATTGATCTTGGAGAAGCTCATCCTTTTGTTTTTGCCGAGAATATGGGGTTTTACCATTCTTTTTCTCTCCGTTCCCATCGGCAGTCTCGGTATCATAGCGGCGGCCCGTTACTTCGCCGCAATATAATATAAAAACTGCTGATAAATTACAATATTATAAGCGATTGTGATGCAGTTTATAATTGTACCAGACGGGGAAGGATTTGTCAATCCCTTTTCCATAAAAAATTATGTTCACGGGGGCAAAGGAACTAAGATTTAAAATGCGTCAAAATAGTTTTTACAGAAAATTATTATGTAAATAATTTGTTAAAATCGGCATTTCTAACAAATCCGGCTTCTTATTTTCGTGAAACTCTCCGAAATTTTCGAAACCGACAGGTAATTTGTTCCTATGAGGGGCAGCTTTCGGGCCCGGTGTGGGGAAGGGGAGGTATCGGAGACCGTTTTGCTCGGTGATGCGGGGAGCGGAGGAGTGGGAGCGGGGAGTGTGGACGTTGCCGTCGGCGGATATCGGTGTTCAAACTGCGAAACGGTGGCAGAGAGCCACCGTTTGCGGTGATATCCGTCGGGTGGAACTCAAAAGAAGATGGGGAAAGTAAAGAGCGCTTCTCTTAGGCGGGAGTAGATTTCGGTGCTTTGGCAGTCGGGAAGGGGATTATCTCCTCTGCCACATTCAAGGGTGAAGGAGGGAAGCCTCATCTTCTCGCTCATCCAATCGCTCATCCCTCCGAAGGAAGCCATCTTTTCCGGCTCGGCAAGACGGTAGCCGGTCATTCGGGAGAGAAGTCTCCCAATCTGTTCGCACTTTGCCACTCCCCCGGCGATGCCGGGGCAGTAGATTTCCTCGCCTTGGGTGTGGAGAGTCAGTGCTCCCTTGACATTTTTTGAAAATCTGATGAGATTGCAAAGATCTCCCACCTCCGGCTCACTTTCCGGATATTCTCCGGAGTATCTCGAGGCGCCGGGAAGGATGCCCTTTTCTTTTTCCAGCCGCTTGTACTCTGCAAAGCCCGAATCATAGTTGTGGTTAAGGTCCACCCCGCGGGCGTTGGATTGCCAATGAGACAGGTCTCCTCCGAAGCTCATGGCTTCTATCCTTTTTCCGAGAGTACCTGCCGGTATTCTACCGAGGGCGATCTCCACTCCGTCCGGATTCAGCATCGGTACCACGAGTATCAGGCGGCTCTCAAAGAGCCTTTCGGCCGAGATGCCGAAGACTTTTCCCCCTCGGCGGAGAAGCTCTGCGTATTCGAAGCAGAAGGTGATGAGCACTTGGGTGCAGATGCGCTCTGCTGCGTGGTGGGTCGCCACATAGAGCACCGCCGGAGCGCTCTCGCATCCGATCTTCAAAAGAGGTATTCGCCGTCCGAGATAGCTCGTTCCGATGTCCGACAGGGCGACGGTGTCGGGATATTTTTCGATGAGACGGTCGATGGCGCGGTACAGCGAGACGTAGTCCGTGATATTTTTTGATTGCATCATAATTTTCTCCGGTCTTTTTTATGATGATATGCCGCCGCGATCTCCCTAATGACAGCTTTTACCTCCCCCGAAGGCGATTGTTTACAATTAGTGCAACAACGGCGGCGGGTTTTGTGCTACTATATTAAATGAAGAAGTTTTGCCGGAGGTAGGAATGAAAAACAACATCACGGACACGACCCACGCAGCCTCCTTTGATAAGAACGGTAAGAACGGCGGTATCGGCGGGGACGGAGACAAAAAAATTTTTTTTCGGCGGATACTGTTTTCCGGGGTGCTGTTTCTCCTTCTCACCGCCGCTTCAAGAGCCCTCGGTATCATGAATTCGTCCTTTGCAAACGACGTGAACGTCAACACGGAGCTTGCAAATGGGGGAACTGCGGCTCTTATCGACGTGATCGGGTATCTCGGCTCCTTTTTAATGATAGCATCCTACGGGATCGGCATCGCCCTTTGTGTCACATTGCTTCGGTCAAACGGAGCCGGCGCATCCTTCATTGCTGCGGGAGTGTTTTCCCTTGTTACAGTGCTTGACAAGGCGTTCTGCCTCATTTACGATATTTGGGAGAACAATATTCCGAAGGGCAACGGAGAGCTTGTGGCATCCGCCCTGCTTTCTCTGTCCACAGCGGCACTTGCCTTGACTCTCATGTTCTTTTCCGCCTCTGTGACGGGCACCGTTTCGGAAAAGGCGGCGGGGAACGGAATGAGTTCATCCAAAAAGATCTTTCTCTCGCTCCTTGTCCCCGCAGTTCTGATCTTGGCTTTGAAGCTTGTCCCCATCGTAAGTTTCGATATCGACTTCATTCGCTATCTTGACACCGTCGGTGAGAGCATCACGGAAAGGGAGATGAGAGAGATGGCTCTCGACGTTCTCCTTGCGCTTCTTGAGTACGGAGTTGGAGTCTTCGGCGTGGGATACGTCACCTGCCTTGTCACAAGGAGGCATTTTGAAAACGGAAACAAAGCGAAATGACGCTTTTTAAGAATGACAGCAAAAATGCGGCAACGCCGCAAAGTGAGGTGCAAATGAAAAAGAAATTCGCCCGCATAACAGCGATCGTCCTTTTGTGTGTCACGGTCCTCTCCCTTTTCTCCTGCTCCGGAGAGAGAGCGCAGAAATTGAGAGACTATGACTCGTCAAAGGAGCGCTACAACTACGATCTCAACGACTACATCAAGCTGCCGGAATACATCGGCATAGAGATCCCCGACCTTGCCTATTCCGTCACCGACGAGGATTTGGCAAACGAGAGGATAAGAAAACTGTCCTACTTCTCCGAGGAAGAAGTGGTTAAAGACGGCTCCGTGGAAAAATACGACATCGTCGTCTGCGACTACAGCTGTACCGTGGACGGGGAGAACTATTCAAACTTCGATTCCTCCGTCAACTCCGCCAGGAGAAACGTCATCGTGGGGATCAACGAATTCGGCGTTAAGGAGATAGACGAGGCTTTCATCGGCATGACTCTTGACGAGACGAAGACGGTGGAGTTCGTTTTCCCGACTCCCTATCTCAGAGATCCTCTCATGTCCGGCAAGACCGGCAAGTTCACCGTCACCGTAAGCAAGATAAGACGGCAGACTTTTGACGAGTACGATGACGATTTCATCTCGAAATACTACGGTATGTCCGACGTGGAGACCTACGATTCGGAGATAGTGCATCAGCTTTCAAGTCAGTATGAAAAGTACCTTGACGGCTACGAAAATTCCTTCGCATGGAACTACGTGGCTTCAAATACCGTCCTTCTCAAGATCCCCGCAAAAGAGTATTCCGACATCAGTGACAGCATAGTATCCACCTACCAGAGCGTCGCCGAAGAAAAGGGGATGACCCTTGAGGAATATGTGACGGGCGAGGAGGGCTACGGATCCGTTTCCGCCTTCAGAGACGATGTTGATGCCACAGCCAAGAGCATCGTCACAGAGGAGATGATCCTCTTTGCGATAGTGAGATGCGACGATATCACCCTCACCGACTCCGCCTACGAGAGCGCCCTTCTCGATCTTGGGGCGAGCCTTGAGATGACGGATGTTTCCGACTGCGAAAAACTGGCGGCGGAAGAGTACGGCTCCCTTGCAAAGTTCAGGGAGACTGCCCGTCTGTCCTTAGTCTACGATCATATCGGCAGCAAGACTGTCAAGATAGATGAGGCGGAGTATTTCGAGAAGGCGAAAAACGGCGCCTACGTTCTCGACCCGGAGGACGGCACGGGCTTCGTCACCCAAAAGAGCACCGCTTTCAGGCGCTTCTTGGACGGGCTGACTTTGGAAAAGGTGATCATCATCCTTTGCATCGCCCTCGGAGCGGCACTTGCGGTGATCATCGTTTTGATGATAGTGAAGCTTGTAAGGATGAAGTACCGGAAGGAAAAAATGGAGGCCGAGGCGAGAGCCCTTGAGGAAAAGAGGCGGCAAAAACGCCTTGCGAAGCAAGCCGAGAGGGAGGAAAAACAGAGGCGCTATCTTGAGAGAAAAGAGAGGTACTCAAAGAGTCCGAGCGGTGATGTCACCGCCGGGGACACAGCCGACGGCGCAGATGTGACGGACGGTGAGGCAGCCGAGGATGGCGACAGCGCCGAATGAGCACCCAAACTTTTGAAAATGACAGCATTGACTGCGGACGGAAACGTCCGCAGTTTTTTCGATGAATAGAAACGCCGACGGTGAAATAGAATGTTACAGTACCGATCACGGAGGCGACAATGAGAAGACCTGTGGAGCGAGGAGAGCTTGAAAGAGCCGGGATACTGCCATTTGCGGCGGGGATGATACTTTTCATGACTGTGTTTTCCGGTGCGGCGTATTTTTTTGCCGCCGTATTGCCGGGGCTTTGGTCACTTAGGGACGTTCCCGCAGCGGCAGGAGAGTCAAAATGCATCGTCATCGATCCGGGGCACGGAGGCGAGGACGGGGGATGCGTTTCGGACGGAGTCCTTGAGAAGGATCTGAATCTTGCGGTGTCGGAGAATATTTTGGATCTCTCCGCCTTCTGCGGCATCCCGGTTAAAGCCACAAGACGGGATGACACCCTTCTTCACGGCCTCTACGGTGACTTTCCGGACGGGGGAAAAAAGAAGCAGTACGATCTTAAGAATCGGGTTAGATTCGCAAGGGAGGAGAATGCCGCAGTCTATCTCGGCATCCACATGAACAAGTTTCCCTCGGAAAAATACAGCGGCCTTCAGGTCTTCTACTCTCCGAACACGGAGATCGGTGCAATATTGGCGGGGGAGATACAGTCAAAGGTGAGGGAGAACCTTCAGCCTCAAAATGACCGAGAGATAAAAAAAGCCACCTCTGCGGTCTTCGTCCTCTCCAAATGCGAGATGCCGGCGGTGCTTTGCGAATGCGGTTTCCTTTCGAACGGTGAGGAGCGGGAACTTCTCTGTGACGAGGGCTATCGGGCGAGGCTCGCCCTTTGTATCTTCGTTCCCACGGCGGAGCTTTTCAAAACTCTTGACTGAGGGCTTTTAACCCTTTTTTCTCCGTCTCTTGATTTTCCCATCCCACTGTGGTATGATTGGATGAGAACTATCAAGGAGGGCGAAAATGAAAGCTCCTAAAACAGTTTTTTCCTGCTCCGAGTGCGGCTATCAGTCACCGAAATGGTTGGGAAGATGTCCCGACTGCGGAAGCTGGAACACAATGGAAGAGGAGACGGCGGTGCCGGCTAAGACCTCATCCGCAAAGGTCTTCAGAGAGGAGCCTGTCCGTTTTTCCGAGATGAAGAGCGGCGACTATCCGAGAAGAAGATCCGGTATCGGAGAGCTTGACCGCGTCCTCGGCGGCGGAATAGTGCCGGGAAGCGTGGTGCTGCTGGCGGGGGAGCCGGGTATCGGAAAATCCACGCTTTTGATGCAGCTTTGCGGTGCGGTGGGTGGCGCCGTTAAAGTGCTCTACGTTTCGGGAGAGGAGTCCTCGGCTCAGCTCAAGATGCGTGCCGACAGGCTGGGAGTCTCTGCAAAGGAGCTCTTTATCCTCACCGAGACCGACATAGACGCGGTGATGTCCGGGTACGACCGGGTGAAGCCGGAGCTGCTGATAATAGATTCCGTCCAGACCATGTCAAGTGACCGCTCTCAATCCGTTGCCGGCAGTATTTCCCAAGTCAGAGAGTGTTCCTCCGTCATCATGGCGAAGGCCAAAGGGGACGGTATCCCCGTCATCCTTGTGGGTCACGTCAATAAGGAGGGCGGCATTGCGGGACCCAAGGTGCTTGAGCACATGGTGGATGCGGTGCTCTATTTCGAAGGTGAGCGGACCCAAAGTCACAGGATAATAAGAGCCGTCAAGAACCGCTACGGCTCCACCAACGAGATAGGAGTCTTCGAGATGACGGACAGGGGACTTACGGAGGTGTCCAACCCTTCGGAGATGCTTCTTTCCGGCAGACCCGACGGGGTGTCGGGAAGCTGTGCCGTCTGTGTTCTTGAGGGAACACGCCCCATCGTGGCGGAGATACAGGCGCTGGTGGTACCCGGTGTCTTTCCGTCTCCGAAACGGACGGCGGACGGCCTTGACTACAATCGGATGTGCCTGCTTCTTGCGGTGCTTGAAAAGAGACTGGGAGTGAAGCTCTCATCCTGCGACGTCTATCTGAACGTGGTGGGAGGCATTAGGATCGACGAGCCTGCGGTGGATGCGGCGGTGGCGCTGGCGGTGATATCCAGCGTTAAGGACGTGCCGGTTCCGAAGGATCTCATCGTCATGGGAGAGTTGGGTCTTTCCGGTGAGTTCAGAGCAGTGTCCGCACTTGAACGGAGGGCAAAGGAGGCATGGCGCCTCGGCTTTTCAAGGATAGCCGTCCCGAAGCGGGGCGACGGGGAGAAGCTTGAGATCGCAGGTGCCGATATCGTCCCGATGAACGGCATCTACAACCTTTTGGGGCTTTTGGAAAGATAACTTAAAAAGGAGTTCCTTTCGGAACTCCTTTTTGATTCTCTGCTTGGATGCCGACAGTCCTCAAAAACTTTTCTTCGGCTTGATCCCCGACACTCCGTGGGGCTTTTTAAGGTACTTTTTCGAGGCGCTACGTCGCTTTCGGTAACTTGCCTTCAGGAAAGGCGAAACGCCGCAAATCGGCGCTTATTTTGCCTTCTCGGCGCCTTTTGAGGGCAGTGCTTTGGAAAGCCGTCTTTTGAGACCGAAAGGTTGCCATTTTGAAGGGAAAAGCACTTCTTGCCGTCGCTTATTCCGGCTCTTTGGGAGCCACTGCCCGATCTCGGCTCGGAGCATCGGCACGCACAAGGGGAAGGGAGAACCAGAAGGTGCTTCCCGTTCCCACTTCACTTGTGACACCGAAGTCAGCCCCGTGCATCACCAAAATGTTCTTCACGATGGATAGTCCCAGCCCCGTGCCCACCTTAGCCCGTCTGTGGAAATCGTTGACCTTGTAATAGCGCTCCCATATCATGGGAAGCTGTTCCTTTGGGATGCCGTCTCCCGTGTCGGTCACCGACAGGGTGACCTTGCCGTTTGAGACGGTTTGACCGATAATGACCCGCTTGTCACTTCCGGTGTAGCTGATGGCGTTGTTAATGAGATTGTAGATCACCTGAAGTATCCGGGTTCTGTCCGCTCTCACCGTGGCGTTGCAGTCCGCTTCAAAGGAGATGCGGTAGCCGTCATTCTTCACCAGGTGCTCGTAGCGGTTTTGAGTCTCAAGCACCGTGTCGGTGAGGCTGAAATCGGAAAGATTCGGCCCTTGGGCGGCGTTTTGAAGCTTGGACAGTTCAAGAAGGTCGCTGACAAGGGAGGAGAGCCTTGCGGTCTCGTCGATTATCACCTGCATATTTTCCGCTGTCATCTCTCCGGGAATGTCCCTCATGACCTCGCTGTAACCGGAGATCATGGTTAGGGGAGTCCTCAAGTCGTGGGAGATGTTGGCGATCAGTTCCTTTTGCATGGTGTCAAGTTTTGACAATTCCGATGCGGCGTAGTTCAGCGCATCCCCCAATTCTTTGCCCTCGCTGAAGCTGTCGCAGTCGAAATCCACGTCGTATCTGCCGCGGGCGAGAAGGGATGCTTCCTCCGTCATCTTCCGAAGGGGGCGTGCTATCCTGTCCGACAGAACGAGGGACAGTATCACCGATGCAACAAGGAGGAATGCGGAGATCACGATGAGCTGATACTTGAGGGTCCTTGTGGTGGCAATGAGGGGGAGAGTCTCGCTGTCGATGAGGATAAGGTACTCATAGCCTCCCTTGCTCGTAATACGTGCGGCAACCACTGCGGTGGGATGGTCTGCCTTGGTGCCTCCCGTCATCACCTTGTCATTTTTGGAAAGGGGAACGTCGATTCGCTCCACCGCGTAGCCTTCCTCCTTGGCGAGACCGTACATTTTGCCGAAAAGCTCCCCGCCGCTGACGTTGTGGATGATGCAGGCGGTCTGAATGTGGGACTTTGCCACGGTCTCTCCCACACCGTCGGTTATTTTGAACACGGTGATGCAGGCGTTGTACTTTTCCGAAAAGGGGATGATGTCGTCGGATATTTTTCCGTTTTCCACCGATACCGCAAGGGAGTCGGCGCATTTTTTCATGTCCGAGAGCTTCACTCTCTGATAGATGGCGTTCAAGAACACCGCCTGAAAGAGCCACAGTATCAGGATGATGAAGGCGGTGAATCCCGCAAAACAGGTGAAGAGTTTCAACGCCAGTGTGGGGCGTTTCTTGCCTTTTGTTCTTTTAACGGTTTCGGTCATGTCAGCCTCACACGTTGGTGTCGAAACGGTAGCCCATGCCTCGGAGGGTCACTATGTACTTGGCGCAGTCACCGAGACTGCGGCGAAGGAGCTTGATGTGGGTGTCCAAGGTCCGGTCATCGCCGTAGTAGTCGTAACCCCACACGTCGCAGATGAGTTTTTCCCTCGACAGGGCGATGTTTCTGTTTTTAAGAAGGTAGAAAAAGAGGTCGTACTCCTTGGGAGAAAGGTCAACACGCTCCCCGTGAACGTAGACTATCCTTGCGGACAGGTCCGCCTTCAGGTCTCCGATGGAAAAGATCTCGTTTGATGCGGTGCTCTCGCTCCGCCACCGTCCTCTCTTCATGACGGCTTCGATCCGGAGCATCAGCTCCTTGGGGGAGAAGGGCTTCACCACGTAGTCGTCCACTCCGAGTTCAAAGCCGTTGATGCGGTCATACTCCTCGCCTCTTGCGGAGAGCATTATTATCGGGATGTCGGAGAATTCACGGATCTTTCTGCAGGCGGAAAAGCCGTCAAGCTCCGGCATCATGATGTCGATGACCATGATGTCAAATCCGCCTCGGCGGCACAGCTCCACAGCCTCCATTCCGTCCGCCGCCTCGGTGACGCTGTGGCCCTCGAACTCGGCGTACTTCGTTATTATTCGTCTTATGTTCTCCTCGTCGTCCACTACCAGAATGTTGTACATTGGCTTTCCTCCGTTACGTGATGCGCATCCCCGCAAAAGCAGGGATGCGATGCTTTTTATTTCGTCTTTAAAATGCGGGCACCCGACGGCGGATCGGGTGACGTTCGCCGCAGCGAAAGCTGTCGGACAGCTCCGCTAAGTCATCAAGGTCGGACTCCGTCACTTTTTTACGGTCGGTTACAGCCCGACACAGCCTTGAAGTCCATACTGCCCGACAAGCCCGCTTTTCCGGTCAGTTGTCGAAGGTCACCGAGCCGCTTGAGGGCTTGTATTCGTAGCAGGTCACCTCAGCCTCCACCGTCTGGTTGTTTCTTAAGACGGTGAATTTCAGCTTGTCACCCACGGAATGATCCTTCAGGAGGCTCTTCACGTCGGAGGTGCTGGATATCGCCTCTCCGTCAATGGTCAGTATCCTGTCGCCTCTTTGAAGGACGGTGTCATTGTAGCCCTTCTCGGTACCGTAGACGTAGAGTACCGTCTCGTTTGAGGAGCCGAAATAGGACACTCCGGTGTTGGCTTCGTAAAAGGAGATACCAAGGTAGACACGGCCCTTAACGTAGCCGTACTCAATGAGCTGCTCCACTGTGGAGGTGGCATCGTTTGCGGGGATGGCAAAGCCCAGTCCCTCAATGCCCGTGCCGGAGGATTTTGCGTTGACGATTCCCACAAGTTCTCCCTTCAAATTGAAGAGTCCGCCGCCGGAGTTGCCCGGATTGACTGCCGCATCGATTTGGATCAGGTTCATCTTGGTGTTCTCCACCGTCACCTCACGGTCGGTGGAACTGATGATGCCGCTTGTGACCGAGCCTCCGAGCTGTCCCAGAGGGTTGCCCACCGCCACGATGGTCTGTCCCACGGAGAGCTTGTCACTGTCGCCCCAAACTGCGGCGGAGAGACCCTCCGCATCGATCTTGAGCACTGCGATATCACTGTCGTTGTCACGGCCGATGACCGAGGCATCGTAGGTCTTTCCGTCACGGAGACGGATCTTGATGGTACTTGCCAGCTTGTCAAGTTCGGATGAGTAGATCACGTGGTTGTTGGTGACGACGTAGCCGTCCTCGGATATGATGACACCGCTTCCCGCTCCGTCGGAAACGTACTGCCCGAAGAAGCTGTTGGTGTTGGTGACGTATTCTGTGGTTATCTCCACCACGGAGTCGGATACCAGATCCGCAATGCTCTCAAGGGAGGCATCCTTGCCGTCCTCGGTCTCGGTCTCCACCGCACGGTAGAGCACTGCCGTGCCGCCGTTTGAGGACACGTTGCCGTCCTTGTCAACGTAGACTGCCTCTTTTCCGCCGGACATCAGGTAGGAGCCGATAAGACCGGAGGCGAGGGAGAGAACAACGCAGGCGACCGCCAGAAGTACCGCCGTTCCCGCCGTGAGGGAGACCTTCTTTTTCGGCTTTTTCTCCTTCGGCTTTTTCGAAAGCTCGCTCTGAGTGTCGTAGCCGCCGTTATAGCTCTGTGCGTAGGGTGTTCCGCAGTGACCGTAGCCGCCGTATGCGCCGCCGAAGCTGCCTCCGTTTGCCCCGTAGCTGTGGGATCCGTAGGGAGTGCCGCCGGCGTTTCCGCCTTGGGCTCTTTGACCGTTGTAAGTACCGTATCCCGTGCCGCCTATTCGCTCTCCCGTGTGGGGATTGAACCTTGCTCCGTTATAAGGAGCGCCGGTATTCACTCTGCCCTCATTTCCCGGCAGAGTATCCCTTGTGTAGGAGTAGGTGAAAGATCCGGCAGAACTTTGTGCCGTCCTCTGTCCTTCCTCGGCTCCGCTTTGCGCCGAGTAGCCGGCGGTTTGATCCTGACGGTTCTGCGGGTCCTGTCGGTACGTTTGGTCTTGCGGATCTTTCCGACCGTTCTCACCGATCGAGGCGCTTCCCGCAAAGGCGGCACCTTCCGTTTCGGTATTTTTCATTTCTTCGCTGTTAGTCGCTATGTCGGCACCTCCAACGAAGGAGGAGGTATTTTGGGGCGCACCGCTGAAGGCGGTATCCTTCGGTGCTGTGAAACTTTCGGCGGTATTTTCCGCTGTATTCTCGGTGTTCCGAGTCGGGATGCTCTCATCCCTGCTTGTATCGTTGTAAAATTCTGACATTTTGTGACTCCTTTCAATTGCTCAAGTCATTGCAAGACCCATTTCTCATCTTGCCGAATGCAGTATAACGGCTCAATGTGACGGTTTTTTGAAGGCGTGAGGAAAACAGATTGAAAAAGTAACTTGTTCTGTTTTCGCCGCCCTGCCGTCCCCGTTCTTGCCGCTTCGTCACTGCCCCTTTTTTACCTCTTTGTCGGCGGAGATATCCGGGGCGTTTCTGTCACTTGTGATGATGAAGCCGTCCACGTTGTTGCCGGAGACGGTGCAGTTTGTACCGTATGGAAGGGGGATGTCCACGGTGTCCCCGCTCTTTTCCACGTAGTATATTATTGACAGATCGGCGGCAGTCAAATCCCCCGCCTCGTCTTTTGTCAGAATGCTTTTCGAATTCTTTGAGTAGATAAGCGGCGCATCCGGAGTGAAGCCTTTCAAATAGTCCACGTATTCCTCAAGACACAGGTCCAGATCCTTCATGATGAGGGAGTGGGGAATCCCCACATAGCGGTAGTGCCAGCCCTCGTAGTCGATCTTGGTTATCGATGCCTTGCTCACCGGGTACCTGAGAATGTAGCCGTACTCCGGGTAGTTTTTGTTGAACCAGTCGCACTCCGGGTAGGTCTCGATGTCGTAGGTCTTCCCGTCGGCGGCGAGGATGGACAGATCCAATGCAAGTCCGGTGTGGTGTTCGCTGTAGCCGGGAAGCGCCACGTATCTTGCCGCATAGTCCGCTCCGTAGCGCTCCACACGGTCATCATAGATCTCCGTCTGCTTCTCAACGGTGCGGTAGGTGCTGACCACAAGGATATCGTCGCAACCGGATGCTTCCTTGAAGTCGTTTGTCAGTGAGAGAAAGGCATCAAGTGCGCCTTGCCTCAGCACCGTGTCCTTTCGGCTGACGGAGTAGGGAGTGTCCCCACCGTACATGGAGACTAAGCCGTCCTCTGCGGGGAATAGGTATTTGTATCGGAAATTGACGAGTATCAGATCCCCTTCAAATATCTTTTCCGAAGGAAGCGTTATGTAGTCGGCGGTGTGGGAGATGTCTTCCTTTTCGTTGTCCTCGCTGTTTTTCGGACCTTCGCCGTGGGCTTCCGGGGAGCTTGCGGGTGCATCCGCCGACGTGGGATAGCTTCCGAGGGAGGGTTCTTCCGATACCGAGTTTTTCACAATGAAAAAGATGCCTGCCGCAAGAACGGAAATGAGCAGTGCGGCGGTGATGACGTAGGCACGGTTCTTTCCCCGATATCTTTTTCGGCTGTTCTTGGTTATCTTTCTTTTGGGCTTTGTTTCGTCCTCAAGCGGGTTCGAGTAGACAGTGACTCCGCCCTTTCTTCTGATGGTGGCGGTGTTTTTCACCTCGTCGCTTGAGTAGTCGTCGATGAAGCCCATGCTGCGAAGCTTCGGCGCTTCGTTTCCGCTTCCGTTGTTCTTTTCTTCCATGGTTCTTCCTTTTTCGAAAACAGGGGGATGCCGAAGCATCCCCCTCTGTCACTTTTTTATCTGTCGAGAGCGTCCTTGCGGGAGAGGTTGAGTCTGCCCTTTTCGTCCGTTCCGAGATATTTTACTTTCATGGTGTCGCCCACATCGCAGATATCCTCCACTTTTTCCGTGCGCTTGAAGTCAAGCTTCGAAATGTGGACGAGTCCTTCCTTGCCGGGAGCGAATTCAACGAATGCGCCGATGGGGATGATCCTTGTTACGACACCCTCGTAGATCGCACCCACTTCGGGCTCGAAGATGATGCCGTCCACGATCTTCTTTGCCGCCTCGATAGCGTGCTTGTCCACAGCGGAGATGAAGAGGCTTCCGTCGTCTTCGATATCCAGCTTTGCACCGGTGTCTGCGCAGATCTTCTGAATGACCTTGCCGCCGGTTCCGATGACCTCGCGGATCTTCTCCACGGGGATCTTCATAGCCAGCATCTTGGGAGCGTACTCGGACACCTCGTCACGGGGCTTGTCGATCGCCTTGAGGATGATCTCATCGATAATATAGTCGCGTCCCTTGTGGGTGACGGCGAGTGCTTCTTTGATGATCTCGGGAGTAAGTCCGTCAATCTTAAGGTCCATCTGGATGGAGGTGATGCCCTTGTGGGTTCCCGCTACCTTGAAGTCCATATCGCCGTAGAAGTCCTCAAGACCTTGGATGTCGATCATGGTCATCCATCTCTCGCCTTCGGTGATAAGTCCGCAGGAGATACCTGCAACGGGGGCTTTTATCGGAACACCTGCGTCCATGAGGGCGAGGGTGGAGCCGCAGACAGATGCCTGGGAGGTGGAACCGTTGGAGCTGACTACCTCGGACACGAGTCTCATAGCGTAGGGGAACTCTTCAACGGAGGGAAGCACGGGAACAAGGGAACGCTCAGCCAGTGCTCCGTGACCGATCTCACGGCGTCCGGGGCTGCGGGAGCTCTTTGCCTCTCCCACGGAGTAGCCGGGCATGTTATAGTGGTGCATGTAGCGCTTGCTGTCCTCCTCGCTGATGCCGTCAAGCATCTGCGCATCACTGATGGGACCGAGGGTAGCGATGGTCATGACCTGTGTCTGACCTCTGGTGAACAGACCGCTGCCGTGGACTCTCTTGAAAAGTCCCACCTCGGCTGCAAGGGGTCTTATCTGGTCGAGCTTTCTGCCGTCAACACGCTTTCCCTCATCGAGAAGCCAACGGCGAACTACGAACTTCTGGATCTTGTAGAGGACCTCGTCAAGCACCACGTGCATATCCGGGTCACCGCCGTCGAACTCGTTGTAGACGCGCTCGATGATGGGAGCCATACGCTCGTCTCTGACATTCTTGTCATCGGTGTCAAGAGCCACCTTGATGTCCTCAACGGTAGCCTCGAACACACGGTCGTAGAGATCGTGATCTACCTCGCAAGAGGGGTAGTCGAATTTGGGCTTGCCCACCTCTGCCACGATGCCGTTGATGAAGCCGATAAGGGGCTTGATAACGCCGTGTGCCAGCATGATGGCATTGTACATATCTTCGTCGGAGACCTCTTTGGCACCTGCCTCGATCATGACTACCTTCTTTTCGGAGGCTGCCACCGTCAGCTCAAGGATGCTGGACTCACGCTGTTTTGCTGTGGGGTTGATGATGAACTTGCCGTCCTCGGTCATTCCGACGAAAACGCCGCCGATAGGACCGTTCCAGGGAATGTCGGATATGGAAAGAGCGATGGACGCACCGATCATAGCCGCGATCTCGGGGGAGCAGTCGTGGTCAACGGAAAGGACGGTCAGCGAGATGTTGACGTCGTTTCTCAGATCCTTCGGGAAAAGTGGACGGATGGGTCGGTCGATGACACGGGAGGTGAGGATGGCCTTTTCGGAGGGGCGTCCTTCTCTCTTAAGATAGCCGCCGGGGATCCTGCCCACGGAGTAGAGTCTCTCCTCAAAGTCCACCGAAAGGGGGAGGAAGTCGATACCGTCACGGGGTCTTGCGGATGCGGTGGCGCAGGCGAGGATCGCCGTGTCGCCGTAGCGGATGATGCAGGAGCCGTTAGCCAGTCCCGCAACTTTGCCTGTCTCGACTACCAGGGGTCTGCCTGCCAGTTCGTATGAGAACGTCTTGTAGCTTTCGAACATTGTTCTTCTCCTAAAAAATGAAATGTATTGCAAATGACAGGCGCTTTAGCACTTAAAAACACAGCCGGATACCGGCGGAATTTTTAACTGCTAAAACTGCGTTGTCATTGATGCCGTTTTTTGCCGCAGACTGCGGCGGGAGTGCGGATATGCCGCGGGCGGTCCCGTCGGCAAAATTAAAGCCGGAGCAGAAGGGTCTTTCTGCCCCGACCCGAATTCCGCTTTTCTTCGCTTGGGCGGCACCGTTGCGCCGACACAAGCCGGAAGATCACTTTCTGAGACCGAGTTTCTCGACTATAGCACGGTATCTCTCGATGTCCTTCTTCTGAAGGTAAGCGAGGAGGTTGCGTCTGTGTCCGACCATCTTGAGAAGGCCGCGACGGCTGTGGTGGTCCTGTTTGTTGGCCTTCAGGTGCTCGTTGAGAGTTACGATCCTGTGTGTGAGGATCGCGATCTGCACCTCGGGAGAGCCGGTATCGCCCTCGTGGATAGCGTACTTTTCGATGAGTTCCTGTTTCTTTTCCTTTGTGATCATTGTTTTCACCTCAAAAAAATATTTGACTCGGAGGCACAGCGATCGGCGGGTGAAACGCTATTTTTTAGCCTTGTATCCGAAGACCGAGCTTCCGATGCCTTGGTAGATTATATCACAGGCTGTCCCCTTTGTAAAGTGGTTTTCTCAAATTCTATCTGTGAAATTTTTGTTAATTTTGGATATTCCGCTTTGGAAACGGTTTTTGCCGTGAGTGTCGGAGGGAGAAAGGAAGGCTTTGCCGGCAAAATTTCGTTGTCGTACGGGCAATATGAGGCGGTATTAAGGCGGAAAGGGCAGTGTTGAAGTGGTATTAAGGTCGGTATCGAGGCGGCAATGCGAGTGTCCGACGTGGGTCGGTAATGCGTCGGTATTGAGGGGAAAGAAGGGAAAAGGCCGTCGATGCATCGACGGCGGTAACTTGGATGTCGGACGGTGTTTGGCGGGTATCGTGGGGAAAGGGCAGTTGCCGTGTCGGTGACAGAAGGAAAAAGGCGGTAGCGAAGTCGGGTTGGATGGAACAGGGAGGAACGGAGGCGGTATCGGAACGGGAAAGCGGTAGCGGTCGGAAACGGCTTTCGACCGATATTGAGCCATCCGAAGTCGGAAAGGATCGGTCTTCCGAGATGTTTCACTATCTCCCCTTTTTTCGGCGTTTTTTGCCGGCTCTTTTTCTTTCACGGAGGCACTTAAAGAGGGTGACGGTGCCGGAGAGGAGCAGCATCCAGCCGAATAGTTTTGTGAGGAGTTCCCCGTCGGCGTTCTTCGCAAAATAAGTTCCCATGAGGGAGCCTGCGATGCCGGAGAAAGTGAGCGTGAGAAGTTTTTTTACGTCCACCCGGTGCTCCCTCAGGTGGAACACAAGGGAGGAGATGGCGGCGATGATGAAAAATCCCAGATTCACCGCCTGGGCATCCTTTTGGGGGACCCGTCCCGGCAGAGTCAGGTAGATCACGAGAAGCCCGCCGCCTCCGATGCCCATTCCGGAGAGTATCCCCATCAAAAGCGACGCCGCAGTGTCAAAAAATGCCGTTTTTATCACCTCATTATCATGTTGATGCCGGACACCGCCGTCAGTATCCCGAACAGTAGCTTCAGATTTTCTCCGTCTATCCTTCTCATCAGCCACCCTCCGAGAAGGCCTCCTAAGGCTCCCGGAACGGCGAGACGGGGAAGCAGGGACATATCCGGATGGATGCCGGCCCGGTAGAGAAACAGAGATACCGCCGACACCGCCGAGGTCACGCAAAGGGTGGTGATGAACCGCTCCTTCACCGCATTTTGGCTTTTGTCCTTTGAAATTGCCGCCAGAGCGAAAACGAGGACTATCCCGCCTCCCGCTCCGAGGGCTCCGTTGACTACCCCAGCTGCCGCTCCCGCAAGAAGATAGAGGAGGGTCTTCGGGGTGCTTTTTTCGATATTGATGCTTTTCATGCTCTTAGTATCCGGCGTCGACAGCAAAATATTATAATACGGTCTTGTAAATTAACGGGAAATGTGGTACAATGTGAGAAACGGTAGTGTAAGATAGCGTACCGTTACCCACTTGAGATACCGCATCATTGCGTTTTACCATAACATTTCATGACATTTCACATCGCAGTGTCGTTTTCACTGCGTTTCAAGGAGCACAAATGGCACAAAAAAAGAAGACTTACAGGGCAACGCCCAAGTCAACGGCTAAAAAAACTGCCGATAACAGGCGAAAAAACGGAAACACCGGAAGAAAAAAGGGAAGTGGGGCAGCTTCTCCGAAAAAGAACGGATCATCCCGATTTTACCCCTTCATCCTCTTTGCCGCGGCGGTGTTCCTCGTAATAGCGTTCCTCATTCCGGATTTCGGAGTGGTGGGGAACTTCATTCGGGACAAGGCGGTGTTCGGACTGTTTTCAAATGCCGCGTACCTGCTTCCCGCAGCCCTCATCGCATCGGGAACCATGGCGCTCCTCGGCGCAAAGATCCGTCACGGAGTTGCTCGCAGAGTCACCGTTTGGGTCACGTTCCTGCTTTCAAACTCCCTGTTCCATCTCTTAGGAGCATCCGATGAGGTGTTGAAGAAGTTTTCCTTGGTCTTTCATTTCACCGAGGGTACCGTCCGCACCGGCGGCGGTGCAGTGGGTGGAGTCCTCGGAGCGGCGTTTGCGGTCTGCTTCAGCCGTGTGGGAGCGATCATTATCGTGATACTGGTGCTTTTGGCACTTTGCTTCGTCCTTGCGGGGAAGACCCCAATGGAGCTTTTTGCATTCATAAAAGACCTTTCCGCCGAGGCGAGGGAGAGACGGCTTGAAAGGGAGTTCGAGGAGGAGAGAGAAGCGGCACTCCGTGAGGAGGCCCGTGAGTACTCGAAGCCCGGAAAACTGCCGGAGGAGCCCATCGAAAGCGAAAACGCTCCGAAGCGCTACCGTGCGGAGAGAAAGGCAAAGGACCGCAGAAAGGCGGTATCCGACGAGTATCTGGGAATTGAAGACGAAAGCGAGGAGGAGACGGACGGACTTGACAAGCGGTTCGACCCCTCCCTTACCGAGGACGTTCCCGAAAAGGAGGTCCAGCTTGAGATACCTCCCGCAGACAGCATCCCCGAATTTCCCGACGAAAAGGAGGAGACCCTTGAGCCGGTGGCGGAGAGAGCCGATGGTGACAGGGCGGATGCAGAGGAGGACGAGCTCCTGTTTGACGATCCGGCGGACGAGGAGGTGCTTCGCCGCCTATCCGAGACCTATCTCGGCACGTCCGAGGGCTTTTCTGTGAAGAGTCGGGATCTGTCTCCCACGCTTGACAGGGGAAATGTTGTCGATATTCCGGAGGGAGAAGGGACGGATGTCAGAAAAGCGGATCCGGCGCCTTCAAAGCCGGAGCCTCACGCCTACATTTTTCCGAAGATCGACCTGCTTACGAAGGATAAAAAAACAAAGACCGTGGACAGCACCAAAGAGCTGTCCCGCAAGGAGTCAACGCTGATACAGACTCTTGAGCGGTTCAACGTCCACACGGAAAGTGCCGGACTTCCCGCCAAGGGACCCACCATAACGAGGTACGAGCTGAGGCCCATGCCGGGCACCCGTGTCCGCTCCATAGTCAATCTGGTGGACGATATCTCCCTCAGCCTTGCCACCCAAGGCATCCGAATAGAAGCACCGATCCCCGGCAAGTCCGCCGTGGGTATCGAAGTGCCCAACGACGAGAGGGAGATAGTCAGGCTCAGGACCCTCATCGACACTCCCGCCTTCAGGGATGCCAAGAGCCGCACCAATGTGGTGCTGGGTAAGGACGTGGCGGGAAGTGACGTATTTTTCGACATTGCGAAGATGCCCCATCTTCTCATCGCCGGCGCTACCGGCATGGGAAAATCCGTCTGTATCAACTCTATAATAGTCAGCCTGCTCTACAAGGCGTCGCCGGATGAGGTGAAGCTCATCCTCATCGACCCGAAGAAGGTAGAGTTCAGTATGTACGGCAGTTTGCCCCACCTTCTCGTGCCTGTGGTCAGTGACCCGAAGAAGGCGGCGGGTGCCCTGTCCTGGGCCGTCAATGAGATGGAGCGGAGATTCAGCCTCATCGACGGGGAAGGAGTTCGAAACAACTTCGGCTACAACGAGGCGGTCAAGGACGACCCCACCAAGGAAAAACTTCCTCAAATAGTCATCATCATAGACGAGCTTGCGGATCTTATGATGACCGCTCCCGACAATGTGGAGGATTCCATTTGCCGCCTTGCGCAGAAGGCGAGGGCAGCGGGAATGCATCTTATAATCGGTACTCAGCGCCCCTCCGTGGACGTTATCACCGGTACCATCAAGGGCAACATACCATCCCGCATCGCCTTTACCGTGGCATCTCAGGTGGACTCTAAGATAATACTCGACACCAGCGGTGCGGAAAAGCTCATCGGGCAGGGTGACATGCTCTTCAGCCCCGTGGGACAGACCAAGCCCATGAGAGTCCAGGGTGCTTTCATCAGCGACGGAGAGGTGGAGAGCGTCGTGGAGTTCATCAAGGAGAAGAACAGCGGCGAGATCGGCTACAGTGACGATGTTATGGCGCAGATCGAGTCGGAGGCGGCAAAATGCCTCTCCAAAAAGAGCTCCGCAATGGAGGAGGCGGCAGAGCTTGCCTCCGATGAGGACCCGAAATTCTGGGAAGCGGTGGAGCTGGCGGTGGAGAGCGGAAAGATATCCACCTCCCTCATTCAGAGAAAATGCTCCCTCGGCTTCGGACGGGCGGCAAAGCTCATCGACCGGATGGAGGAGCTGGGATTTGTCAGCGCACCGGACGGACAGAAGCCCCGTCAGGTCAAGCTGACCAAGGATCAATTAATGGAGATAAAAGCGGGCGGCATTCCGTCAGAGGATGTCGAGTGACCGCAGAGATCGAAAAATGGGAAAACTTATTGTGATAGAAGGCCTCGACGGAGCGGGAAAGAACACTCAGAGCGACCTTCTCAAAGAGCGGCTTGAGGCGATGGGGAAAAAGGTCATGAAGATCGATTTTCCCGACTATGACAGCGATGCCTCGGTGCTTGTCCGAATGTACCTCGGAGGAAAGCTGGGAAATGACCCCTCCGATACGGGAGCTTATGCTGCCAGCACTTTCTACGCCTGCGACAGATACGTAAGCTACGTGACCAAGTGGAAGGAGTTCTATCTCGAAGAGGACTCGGTGGTCATTGCGAACCGCTACACTACGGCGAATTCCTACCACCAGCTGTCAAAGCTTCCGAGGGAGGAGTGGGACTCTTTCCTTGACTGGCTTTGGGACTTTGAATTTTCAAAGCTCGGACTCCCCACCCCGGACAGGGTGGTGTGCCTCACGGTGCCGGTGTCGGTATCCGTTGCCAACATAGAGAAGAGGTGCGCCGAGAAGAGCATCAAGAAGGACATTCACGAGGCGGACGTGGCCTACCTTCAAAGCTGCTACGATGCGGCAAATTACGTGGCGAATAAGATGGGGTGGCTCCTCATTGACTGCATGAGGGACGGCACCCAAATGTCGGTATCCGAGATCGGAGAAATGATATTTGAGGGATGCGGTCTTGCCTCCACTTGAAAAAAACGCTGTTTTTGATGCCGTATTCCGGCATTTGACAAATATTTTGCAAAAAGAGGTGTTAGATCATGGTATTGATACTGTTGGCTGATGGCTTTGAGGAGATCGAAGCGCTGACTCCCGCAGACGTTCTGAGACGTGCCGGATGTCGGGTGTTCACGGTGGGAGTTACCGGAGACGCCGTCATCGGTTCCCACGGGATCGAAGTCAAGAGCGATATCTCCTGCGAGAGGGCGCTTGAGCTGCTCTCGGAGGAAAAACTTGAGGCGGTGGTATTCCCCGGTGGAATGCCGGGAGCCTCAAATCTTGACACGTCCTCCTTCACGGATGAGGTGCTGTCTTTTGCGGATCGTGACGGCGCTTACGTGGCAGCCATCTGCGCCGCTCCGATGATCCTCGGTAAGAGAGGACTTCTTAAGGGCAAGGACGCCATCTGCTATCCCGGCTTTGAAAAGTATCTTGAGGGGGCATCCCTCTTTGACGCTTCCGTAGTGGTGGACGGAAATACCGTCACCTCCGACGGAATGGGCTCTGCTCTCGACTTCGCCTTCGAGCTTGCGGCACTCCTCAAAGGAGAGGACGAAAAAGAGAGGCTCATCGAGGCGGTAAGAGCATGAACCACCTGAGAAAGATAAAAAATGCGATAAGAGAAGAGTATCTTGAGCGCCGTCTCGCCATGGACCCCGACCTTAAGAGCCGTCTTGACGGCGCCATCTGCAGACAGGCGGTGGAGATGGTGGGATACCGCTTTGCGGACTACGTGCTCATGTACTCTGCGGTGAAGGGTGAGATCGACGTGTCGGAGATCGCCCGCCATGCTTTTTCAAAGGGCAAGAAGGTGGCGTTTCCCAGATGCTGTTCCGAAAAGGGCACTATGGATTTCCATATCGTCACGAGTCTTGAGGATCTTCATCCCGGCACCTTCGGCGTGCCGGAACCGGATGCATCTCTCCCCGTATTCGACCCCACGTCCGCGGAAAATGCGGTGTGCTATGTTCCGGGGCTGGTATTCGATATCAACGGCTATCGGGTGGGCTACGGCAAGGGCTACTACGACCGTTATCTTTCGAATTTCAAGGGCAGCATCGTGGGGATAACCTACAGTGACTGCATTTTGAAAAGCGTTCCCAGGGGGCACTTCGATGTTTCCATCAGAGTGCTTTTAACCGAGAAGGGCGTGAGGGTGACAAGTGAGATTTAAGAGCATTCACGGAGCGCCGCTTCTTCTGTGTGTCATTTCGGCGCTCCTTATAGGATTCCATTTCGTCGATATCGACGCTCTTTCCATCGGAGAGAACGCCTATCTGACGGTGATAACGGCACAGATCGTCATCTTCGCCATCCCCGCCGTGTTCTACGCCCGGCTGAGGGGGCGCAAATATCTTTCGGGACTGAAGATACGTCTCTTCAGACCGGCGGATCTTGGGGTCATGGTGGCCGCATTCGGCTTCATGCTCTTCGGAGGAGCCCTCATATCCTTCGGTATGTACAAGCTGCTTCCCGAGGCTTTTGCGGCATCCTCCACCTCCTTCAACATCGCCGATGCATCCGGTCACACCTCCGAGAGCAGCCTCTATGCTCTCATCGCCTTCGCGGTGGTTCCCGCCGTGGCGGAGGAGTTTCTCTATCGGGGCGTGATCGCGGCGGAGTACGAGAACTGCGGAGTCGGCACTGCCGTCATTTTCAGCTCCCTAACCTTTTCGCTGATCCATTTCAGCCCGGTGCGCATCCCCATCTACTTTTTCTACGGAGCGGTGCTGTGTTTGGTGATGTATTCCACCCGTTCGCTGATAGCATCGGCGGCGGTCCATCTCGCCAACAACGTCTTTGTCATGTTCTTCGAGATCTATGTCTACCGGGCGGCGGTGAAACAGGGAGGCGGAGCGGTCATGTTTTTGTTCCTCTGCATCAGCGCATTCCTTCTCTTTGCCGTGTTCTTCTTCGGAGCGGCTCAGAGAAACTATCTTGAATTCGGGAAAAACAACGTGCCAAGTCCCCACGCAGAGCGGAAAAAGCCCGGCATGGGCATTGTGAAGGCGCTGATATCTCCCGCATTCATCCTTCTTATCCTCGTCAGCGCCTTCGGTATGTGGTGCTACGGAGGCTAATTGACGAAATCTATCGAAAGGACCCGCCGGGGGGCGGTATCGGTAAAATGACGGATAATAACGGAAACATCCGTCGGGAGGATCCCGACGAGAGCATTGAATTCATAATGTCAAAGAGGAGGGTGGAAAACGCCCCCTCCGAGACCTTAAAAACAGCCCCTCAAAGGCCGACGCAAACGCCGATACAGGGGCAAAACGGCGCAAAAACGCCCGGCAGAGCCCCTCAGAGAGCATCCTACGGGCAAAGCGGAGAAAGGGCTTCGCAAAGACCCCACGCCACGGGGTCAAGCGGCAGTGACGGAAGGCAGATGCCGAGTCAATACCGCCGAAACGGAGCCGATGGGGTCCACAATGCGGCGAAGGCGACTACCCCGATCCAAAGAACGGGAGCCCCCGCCGGAAGCACTCGGCACGGTACGGCGGCAGCCGGCGTGGATCAAAGCACGTCAAGAGGAGCCGCCGATGGCAGTGCGAGAGCTTTTGCGTCAGGTGGCGGCGTGCGAGATCCCCAAAGAAACGTTTCCCCCGCCGATCTCGGCGGACAGAGCGGGCAGGGGAGTGGTGCAAAGATCGGGGATGAGAGATCCCATGACCCGTCGAGAAGTGCTCAAAGACCCGAAAAGGGCGCAGTGAGCGCAAAAGACACAAAAGGCACAAAAGACACAAGGGATAAGAAGGACGGAAATCGGGACAAAAAGGTCTCGAAGGAGGAGCGTGACGTGGGTGGATTCATCGCCACCAACGCCGTCCGTGCCATAGTCTACCTTGTGGTCTGCACCGTCATCGGAGCGATTCTTTCCGTTGCCGTCATCAACGTGGGTAACGATATGTTCGCCTTCGTGAAGTCCGATGACATTATCGAGGTGGAGATTCCGGAAAATGCCACCACGTCCGACGTGGCGGAGGTGCTCTACGAAAACGGTGTGATAGAATACAAGTCCATGTTCAAGCTCTACGGAAAGCTGAAAAAGAAGACGGAAGACTTCGTTGCCGGCGAATACTCCGTGACTCCCATGATGAGCTACTCGGATCTCTTTGCGGAATTCAAGCCGAAGCCGCTGTCGGGGACTTCCCGCATTACGATACCGGAGGGCTACACCGTGGATGAAATGATCGATCTGATGCTCTCTTATAACATCGGAACCAAGGAAGGGTATGTGAAGGTCATCAATGAGGGCAATTTCGACTACTGGTTCGTGAAGGAGCTGAAGGAAAACGAGTCCGTCATGGCCAAGGTGGAGAGCGGTGAGCGCTTCTACCTTCTTGAAGGCTATCTGTTCCCCGACACCTACGAGTTCTACAACGCCTCGGATGAGTGGACGGTCATCAACAAGATACTCGCTCGTTTTGACGAGATCTACACCGAGAAAATGAGGGAGCGTGCCGCAGAGCTGGGACGTACCACCGACGAGGTGGTGACCCTTGCTTCCATGATAGAGAAGGAAGCGGGAATGGCATCCGACTTCAGAACGGTGTCCTCGGTATTCTACAACAGGCTCTCAAAGCCGGGAGCATATCCCAAGTTCCAGAGCGATGCCACGGTAGTCTACGCTATCCACCACGCCACAGGGGAGAGACCCAAGAACGTCAACTCGGAGACCATCTCCTACAAGAGTTCCTACAACACCTATCAAGTGGACGGCTTTCCCCCCAGTGCCATTGCTAATCCGGGTATGAATGCCCTCAAATACGCACTGTATCCGGCGGATACCGACTACTATTACTTCGTCTCATCCGGTGACACCACCCTTTTCGGAAGGAATGCGGCGGAGCACCAGAGCAACATCAACAGTCTCAGGTAACCGAAGATTGTCACAGCCTCGGACAACAACGTCAGCCCCTGCGGTGAACCGCAGGGGCTGTTTTTCTTTTTTCGGTGCCTCGGAACGCGAAGTCGGGAGCCGCCCCGTGAGACACCGTTCCCGTCAAAGGTCTCCCGTTACCGTAAGCAGGGCTGTGCCGGGGGCCTTTGACCACTCTCCCGTTGCGGCGTTTTGCGTGAAGGTGGCACCCTCCACCGTTATAACGCCGGTATTGACGATGAGAAGTCCGCTTGCGGCATCGTAGGAGTAGTCGGTGCCCTCCGTAAGCACCGTCCCGTCAAGGGTGACGGTGATGTTCCGAAGGAGCGGGTCAAAGGTGTCGGTCAGTGTCAGAGTATCGGCGGCGGTCACTGCCGCAGCACCGCCGTTCTTCACCGTGAAGGAGTAGGTGAGGCTTCCGTTCTCCGATACCGGAACGGGGGATACCGTTTTTTCCACCGTCAGTGACGGAGATGCATCGGCACCCACCGTGGCTGATGCGGTGACACCGCTCACGATCCCCGCTCCCGTTACGGTGACGGTGTTGGTGACGGTTGACTCATTTCCGATGGGAGCGTAGCCGGTGGTGAGCACCTCGTAGACGAGGACGGCGTTACCCTCGGCGGGCACGGTGATGCCGCTGAAAACAAGAGGAGGGCCGCCTGCCGCAGCGGGGGATGCCACCTCCGTTCCGTTTTGAAAGAGCTTTGCGGAGCCTTCAACGTAGTCGAAGGGGAAGACCCTAATGTCCCCGAAAAGATATCCGCCGAGGTCGTCGGTGACGGTGACGCCTGTCACCGGAGACGTACCGGAATTTATCACAGTGACGGCGAAGGTCACCTTGCTTCCCCTGTCCGTTCCGTAGGATGGGGATACAGCGGTCTTCGATGCCGAGAGGATCTCCCGAATGCTGCCCACGGCGACGTTGGAATTCACTATCTCGCCGTTGAAATTCAGCGTGGCCTGATTTGTGAAAAGAGCCATGTTTTTCTCCTTAAACTATTATTGTCCGGGGGGAATGCGCCCCCGATAAAATAATATGATGGAAAAAAGTCTTTCGTGAGGAAACGGCGGAATCGGCTTTTCGAATCGGGCGGTGATGCTACGACAGCCCGCAACGGAAACGGATCTTCGGCGTTTTCGTTCGGATGACTGTGGAACGCATTTTATCGGCGGTGCTCATTCTCCGCTTTTTCGACACTGCCGGTGCCGCTTTATTCAGCGCTTTTGCCGACCGAAGTTTTTTGCTTTTTCACCCGCTGTATTTTGGCAGCCTTTTTCACTTTTTTCGTTGTCGCCTTTCTCTGTCGTCCCCTTCGCTTCCGCACCTTCGCCATTTGCTTCCGAGAGATGCGCCAGATATTTGTTCACCTCGGCACCGAAGAGCAGTATCAAAATGCAAAAATAGAGCCAGAGCATCAGGAACACCGCCGCACCGAGGCTTCCGTAGAGATAGGAGGCGTGGGAGATGCGAGTGATATAGAGGGAGTAGAAAAAGGAAAAGAGGAGCCATCCCGCCGAGGCTATCGCCGCACCGGGGATGTGATCCTTGAATCTTTTCGGGGCGTTTTTCGTTTCTTTTCTCATTTTGGGGATGAAAAAGATCCCCCTTGCCGCAAGGAAGTAGAAAAGGGCGAAGAACATCGATAGAAAGAAAAACAGAACGATGCTTTTTGACCGGATCATAACATCTCCGATATCAAGTCCGGTGACGGCACTGAGCAGAGGAGATGCCACGATTGCAACTGCGACCGTCAGAATGACCACCGCCATGAAGAATAGGGTGGCAAAAAGGGACGTGATGATATTTGAGAAGAACGTGCCACGTCCCTTGCTGCCGTAGACCTCGGAAATTCCCCGTATCATGCCCCGTATCCCTTTGGAGGCGCTGTAGAGCACACCTACGGCGGCAGTGGACATGAGGGGAGGAGTCCCTCCGGATACCGCCTCCCCGATCACCGCATTGAATATCCCGACGGCACTCTCCGGCAAAAGCTCGCTGACAGCTCCCACCGCTCTCTCCCAAAGATCCGGTGCCACGGTGCCCGCAAGGGAGAACAGGAGCATGAGGAAGGGAAGGGCGGAGATGCAGATGTAGAACGCCGCCTGTGCTGCGAACACCGTTATCTTGTCTCGGTAGATAACGTCAAAAAAACGTCTTGCTCTCCGAACAAATCCGGATGCATCGAATACCTTGCTCTTCAAGACCCGTCTCCTTTCGCGCTCTATTAAAGTATGTGTCGGCAGTGACAAAAATAACGGTGAGTCTGCCCTTTTTTGTGTTGACTGACGTGCTTTTTTTTGCTATACTAAGAGGTGAAACCAAGGCTCTTTTAAGAGCATTTGAAGGGAGGAGCTTTTTATGCTCGCTGTCGGCTCTCATCTCTCCGTTAGCGACGGATATCTTCATATGGTGGAGGAAGCCGTCTCCATCGGGGGAAATACTTTTCAGTATTTTACCAAGAATCCCAGAGGCAGAGGCTCAAAAACGCCCTCAGACGGGGACGTTTCGGCGGCGGTCTCGCTGATGGCGGAAAAGGGCTTTGCTCCGCCCCTTGCCCACGCTCCCTACACCTACAATCCCGCCTCAAAGGACGAGTCTATCAGGGACTACACGAGGCAGTCCATGGCGGATGAGCTGCGTTTTCTCGAAAAGATACCCGGAGCACTCTACAATTTCCATCCCGGATGTCATGTGGGACAGGGTGCCGAGGAGGGTATCAGGTTGACGGCGGAGCTTCTCAATTCAATTTTGCTTCCGGATGGGACCGTTACGGTGCTCCTTGAGACCATGGCGGGAAAGGGCACGGAACTGGGACGTAACTTTGAGGAACTTCGGGACATGATAGCCCTTGTTGATCCTGAGCTTCGGGGGCGGGTCGGAGTCTGCCTTGACACCTGCCACGTTCACGACGGCGGATACCCCATCGGGGAGGACCCGGAGGCGGTATTTGCGGAATTTGACCGGGTGATCGGACTCTCAAGGCTGAAGGCCGTTCACATCAACGATTCAAAGAATCCCATGGGCGCTCACAAGGACCGCCATGAAAAGATAGGCGAGGGCTTCATCGGTATCGAAGGCTTCAGACGGATACTTCACTGTGACTGTGTGAAGGACGTCCCCTTCTACCTTGAGACTCCCTGCGACCTTGAGGGGTACAAAAGGGAGATAGCTCTTCTTAAAGAACTGGCAGAATGAATCTTACCGCCATCGGCGGCTCTCGGAGGAGACATGAGAGGGACAGTTTTTGATATTCAGCGCTTTTGCGTTCATGACGGACCGGGGATACGGACGGTGGTATTTTTGAAGGGATGTCCCCTTCGGTGTGTCTGGTGTCACAACCCGGAGGGACTCTCGGGGGAGCCACAGGTGATGCTGTCGCCGGAGAAATGCATCGGTTGCGGCGAGTGCGCGGAGGTCTGCTCCACCGGCGCTCAGTCCCTGAATGACGGGATACGCTCCTTTGATGCGGCACTGTGCGCCCACTGCATGAGGTGCACCGACGGTATCTGCCCCACCAAGGCGGTATTTGCCGCAGGACGGGTGATGGAGGACACCGAGGTGATGGAAAAAGTCATGAGAGATGCCGAATTCTACCGTGAGAGCGGAGGCGGTATCACTCTTTCCGGAGGAGAACCCTTCTTTCGGGCGGACTTTGCACTTGAGCTTTTGCGCCTTGCCAAAAAGAGCGGTATCAGCACTGCGGCGGAGACCTGCGGAGCGGTGTCCGGGGATGTCATGAAAAAGGCAGCCGCTCTTTGCGACACCTTCCTTTTTGACGTGAAGATCACGAATGAGGAGGATCATGTCAGATACACCGGCGCATCCCGCCGAGTGATACTTGAGAATCTTAGGTATCTTGATTCGGTATCGGCGGATATCGTGCTGCGGTGCCCCATGATACCGGGCATCAACACAAACGAAGCCCACTATGAGGAGATAGGAAAGCTCGCGCGGAGTCTTTCCTCGGTGAGGGAGATCAATGTAATGCCATATCACGACCTTGGACTTTCAAAATACCGAAAGCTTTCCGAGTCAGCGCCCTTTGTTTGCGATACGATGGATGCGGGGACGGCGGAAGAGATAAAAAAAGAAATTGAAAAACACACTGACGTGCCCGTCAGGGTGATGTAACGGAGGGTAATATGAAAAGCTACAGGAGCACGGAAGAGAGATTTGAGTATTCCGACGTGATGATGCCGGTCTATCGGGATCTTCTCGGACGGATCAAGTCTCAGTATGAGAGGGAGAGCACTTTCACGGGGCCGGATCCCGACGGAAAGACTCCTTTTCTCGACGTTTTCGACGAGACCGTGGGAGAGGCGTACCCGGTCCGTCTGGCGAAGGCGATAGTCAAGAGTTGGACCGAAAGCGATCCCATCCTTCGGGACGGGGACATTTTGGCAGGTGCCACAAGGCCGAAGCGACCGGTGTTCGAGCACTTTTCCTTCGGAGTCCAGATAGACAGAGGTCTTCTTGATGACCCGGCGTACTGCGACAGAAAAGAGGAGCTGCTCAAAAGGATAGCGGATCGTCTTGATGAACTGCTTCCCCTCAGGATGGATCACGTTCTGAATGAAGCGAGAGCCCGTTTCTCAACGCCGGAGCACCCAACCGCCTACGAGGATCTGGTGGCATACAAGCTCTGGTGGGTAGGAGGATTCCAGGGTCACACGGTGCCGAACTACGATATTTTAATGAAGAAAGGTATCGGCGGCGTTCATTCAGATGTTACGGCTCGCCTTACCGAGGAGACGGATCCCCACAAGCGAGAGACCCTTGAGGCGTGCCGGATCATTCTTGAGGGAATGAGGGACTGGATACTGCTCCAGGCGGATGCCGCAGGCGTCAAGGCGGAGGCTCAAGGCGACAGGGTGTTGAAGGCGAGATACTTCGCCGTGGCGGAGAACTGCAGAAGAATAGCCTTCGACGCTCCCTCAAATTATTACGAGGCGGCTCAGCTCACCTGGTTCTACTCGTTGTGGGATTGGGTGGACTGTGTGGGACGTGCCGATCAGTATCTGTTCCCCTTCTTTGAAAAGGCTGCGGCGGAGGACAGGGCATTTGCCGAGGACGTCACCGCCAGCCTCATGCTGAAGTTCATGGAGCACGGTATCCACAACATGACGGTGGGCGGCATCAAGCCGGAAGACGGAAGTGACGGCGCAAATGACCTTACCTTCCTCATGCTCCAGATAGCGAGAAGAAATCATTTCACCCATCCGAGAATGAGCATCAGAGTCAGCGAAAAGAGCGATCCCGCTCTCATGGCACTGGCTGTGAAGATGTGGTCGGAGGGAATGAGCGATCCCACCGTGGCAAGCGACACCCTCATAATACCCTCCTTCATTGAGAATTACGGAGTGGATCCCAAGGATGCCATGAACTACTCACTTCTCGGATGCCAAGAACTTGAGATCCCCGGCAAGAGCAACTTCGGTTGTGAGGACGGACTTTTCAATCTGGCAAAGGTGCTGGAGCTGACTCTCAATGACGGCAAGTCCAGATTCGACAATGAGGTTCAGATAGGTCTCAGAACGGGACATATCACCGACTATGATGATTTTGAGAGCCTTTGGGCTGCGTTTGAAAGCCAGGTGAAGTTCTTCACAAAGCACTTTGTGGATCTCTGCAATTTGGGTCAGGAGGTCAGAGCCGCCAACTATTCGAAGCTGGTGAAGACCCCCTTCACCGAGGCCTGCATTGAAAGAGGTCTCAGCCTTGATGAGGGTGGTGCAGTCTACAATCTGGGCTGTGTTGAGACCGCAGGTGTTGCGGTGGTAGCCGATTCCATGACCGCTATCAAAAAACTCGTCTTTGATGAGAAGGTGATCTCAAAGGAGACCCTTGAAAAGGCTCTCGCCGCCAATTTCGAAGGCTATGAGAAGGAGAGACAGATGCTCATCAACATGGCACCTAAGTTCGGCAATGACGAGGACGAGGTGGACCTGATGGCAAAGAGACTCCTTGACTTCTTCTGGAACGAGATCAAAAAGTACCGTTCCGTGAGAGGGGACGTGTTCAGCGGAGCCTGCTCACTTCTCGCCGGAGGCATCGCCTACGGCATGAATACCTGGGCGACACCCGACGGCAGGCTGACGGGTGAGCCCCTCGGAAACTCCATCGGCCCGAAGCCCGGAAACGACAAGGCGGGGCTGACCGCAATGCTGAATTCCTGCGAAAAGCTCCCCTTGGGGCTGGGACTCGGTGGCACCACCTGCAACGTGCTGATACCCACCGCAGTGACGAAGAACGAAAAGATGAGGGGTGATATCGCCGCTCTCATGACATCGTTCCTCAAAAACGGCGGTCAACTGGCTCAGATAACCACCGCAAGTCTTGAGGACATGATCGATGCCAAGACTCATCCGGAGGCTCACGGGGATCTGATCGTCCGTATCGGCGGCTTCTCCGTTCGATTCTGCGAGCTCACCGACATTGAGCAGGATGAGATCATCTCCCGTTATTCCAAGGAGTGATATTTGCCGGTTTGAAGCCCGGGGAGCATTTTGATGCAACAACATAATGAAAGAGGAGTTTCGCCGGTGCGAAACTCCTCTTTTGATTCTTCACCAAAACTCCGTCGGAGTTTTTCTTATTTCTCACAAAGTAGGGAGGTCAGGATGCAATAGTCCAAGGCGGAGAGTTTTTCTCCCCTAAGATCCGTCCGCCTTCCCATTTTTTCAAGGGCGTCAGCCACTGCCGTTTTCGGGTATTTTGAGCCGAGGGCATTGGTCAGTGTCTTGCGCCGCTGCAGGAATGCCTCTCTCACGGTCTCCTTGACCTTTTCCGCGAAGCTTTGGCATTCGGTCGGGTCAACGGGCGCATCTTTCCAAAGGTCGCAAATCCCCCCCTCAAACAGGGAGATACGCACCACAGAGGATGAGACCTTCGGCGGCGGCAAAAAGTTTCCGGGGGCGACTGTGAAGAGCTTTTCCGCTTTTCCGTGAAGTGCCAATGAGACAGACAGGGCTCCGTAGTCACGGCTGTTCTCGTCGGCGCAGATACGGTCTGCCACCTCTGTTTGGACCATGACGGTGATGCTTTTTATCGGGGAGCCTCCGGTCATGGGAAAGGATTCAAGCAGTTTCATCAGTACCGGAGTGGTGATGTAGTAGGGCAGGTTGGCACAGACGTGGACGGGACGACCCTTCGCTTCCTTTTCAAAAAGGTCGGCAAGATCCGTCTTCATGAAGTCTCCGTGGATGACCGTTACGTTGTTAAGGTCTCCCAAAGTCTCGCCCAGAAGCGGGATCAGAGAGTCGTCGATCTCGATGGCGATCACCTTTTCGAACCGTGCCGCAAGTTCCCTTGTCATGGCACCGATGCCGGGGCCGATCTCAAGGGCGACTCCGTCGCAAAAAACGGCGTCCGCAGAGTAGGGGGCGGCGTAGCCACCGGAGGCACTCTGGGCTATCCGCTCCGGGATCAGGGGATTGATAAGGAAGTTCTGGCCGTAGCTTTTCTTCGGAGCAAGCCCGAAGCGGTCCATGAGCTCCCTTACGGTCCTTGGGTTGCAAAGATCCATCTTTCCCCCTCAGATCAGCGTGATGCCGTAGGAGACTTCGAATACTTCACCCGGCTCAAGGGTCCTTGCGTACTTTTTGTTTTCAAGGTCGGGAGTCTCCTCGGTGGATGCGGGAAGTCCGCACCAAGGCTCAAGGCAGATGAAAGGGGAGTTCATTTTGACGGGAGTCCAAATGCCCAGCGCATCGAAGCCTTCGAAATCGAAGATGAAGCCGTGACCGGTGCTTCTGTTCACAAGACGGACTGACTTCTTTGCAAGTCCCTCGATGACCAGAGCATCGTTGTCGTAGTCACTGTAGCGAAGGGGCAACTCCCCATTCTTTACAAGGTCAAGCTTCGGCATTTTCGGGCACATGTAGCCGTGCTCCGGCTCGGTCACGGTCATTTCCGCATCTCCGTAGCCGTCGAAGATCAGACTGTAATCCTCAAAACTCTCCCCGGGATTCATGGGGCAGTTGAAGCCGGGATGACCGCCGATACAGAAGGTCATCTTACCGTCTCCCGTATTTTTGACACTGTAGGAGGTCTTGAAGCCCTCCTCCGTCACCTCGTGGGTCACTCTGAGACGGAACGGGTAGGGGTAGTGAGCGGAGACGTTCTCATTTTCCGAAAGCTCGAACACTGCCTTTGACGGGGTCACCTCCACCGGAGTGAACTCCTCGTGACGGGCAAGACCGTGCTTTGGCATCGTGTATTCCACGCCGTCTGCGATGATGATGCCGTCCTTGGGGGAGCAGAGGATGGGGAAGAGCACCGGTGCTCTTCCGGACCAGTGCTCCGGCAGTCCGTACCAACAGTATTCCGTTTCGTCCTTTTCAAATGATATCAGTTCGGCACCTTTTGTGGTGCAGATAGCTGAGGCTCCGTTTTTCGAGATAGTAAAATTCATATGTTCTCCAAAATCATGCTTCGGGCGTCAAGCCCGTTATTTTCCGCTTTTGCGGTGTGATTGGGGGAATGGTATTTCCAATGATATTTCCGTTCTTTTGCTTTTTTTGGCTTCGGTGAGCGCTTTGTCAGAATGCTGTCTTCTCTGCAAGGTAACTTTCAAGCTCCCCGATGGGAAGTCTTACCTGCTCCATGGTGTCGCGGTCTCTCACGGTTACACAGCCGTCTGTCTCGGAGTCGAAATCGTAGGTGATGCAATAGGGAGTGCCGATCTCATCCTGACGTCTGTAGCGTTTTCCGATGGAACCGGTCTCGTCAAAGTCCACGCTGAACTTCTTTGCAAGCTCGCAGAATACTTCGTCAGCCTTTTCGGAGAGCTTCTTCGAAAGGGGAAGTACCGCTGCTTTGAAGGGAGCAAGTGCCGGGTGCAGGTGAAGCACGACACGGGTGTCGTTCTTTTCGGGATCCACTGTCTCCTCGTCATATGCGTCGATGAGGAAGGCAAGTGCCACTCTGTCGGCACCGAGTGAGGGCTCGATAACGTAGGGAACGTATTTTTCGTTTGTTTCGGGGTCAAAGTACTCCATGGGCTTTCCGCTGTGGTTTGCGTGCTGAGACAGGTCGTAGTCCGTTCTGTCGGCAACTCCCCAAAGCTCGCCCCATCCGAAGGGGAAGAGAAATTCAAAGTCGGTGGTTGCCTTGGAGTAGAAGCAGAGCTCATCCTCCGAGTGGTCTCTCAGTCTAAGATTCTCCTCGGTCATGCCGAGATCCAAAAGGAACTTGCGGCAATACTCTTTCCAATAGCGGAACCATTCAAGGTCCGTTCCCGGCTTGCAGAAGAATTCAAGCTCCATCTGCTCAAATTCCCGGGTGCGGAAGGTGAAGTTGCCGGGGGTGATCTCGTTGCGGAAGGATTTTCCTATCTGAGCGACGCCGAAGGGGAGCTTCTTTCTTGTGGAGCGTGCCACGTTCGGGAAGTTGACGAAGATGCCCTGTGCCGTTTCGGGACGGAGGTAGAGCTCGGAACTTGAATCTTCGGTAACGCCCTGATACGTCTTGAACATCAGATTGAATTTTCTGATATCGGTGAAATCCTTGGAGCCGCATTCCGGACAGACGATGCCCTTTTCCTTGATGTACTCCGCCATTTGGTCGTTTGTCCAACCTGCCGGGTTATCGTCAAGGCCGTTTGCGAAAGCGTAGTCCTCGATGAGTTTGTCGGCTCTGTGGCGGGTCTTGCAGGCCTTGCAGTCCATGAGAGGGTCGGAGAATCCGCCCACGTGACCGGATGCCACCCAAGTCTCCGGGTTCATGATGATGGCGGCGTCAAGCCCCACGTTGTACTTGCATTCCTGGACGAACTTCTTCCACCATGCCTTTTTTACGTTGTTCTTAAACTCAACTCCCAGAGGGCCGTAGTCCCAGGAATTGGCAAGACCTCCGTAGATCTCACTGCCGGCGAAAATGAAGCCCCGGTTCTTGCAGAGGGCTACTATCTTGTCCATGGTCTTTTCTTGGTTGTTCATTGCTTTCGTTCCTTTCGGTTTCTATTTGAAGTGTTTTTATTACCGTTTTTGATATGCCGCCCGTCTCAGCGATAGTCCGCCAAGGCATCGATGGCTTTGCTCTTGTTAGGCTCAAAAAGTGATGCGTCCACGTCTCCGGACAGCTTGAAGATGCCGGGGTATGTGACGTTCACGGTGACGTCATCACCGAAGGCTCTTATAAGCTCGAAATTGGAGGTTATGAAGTCGGCATCGACGTTGGTGGCGGTCATGGAGCCTTGGATGCGCTTCCACATGGAGAGTGCGGTATCGGGGCTCTGCTTTGCGAAGTTTTTCAGCACTCCCTTGGCGTAGTCGGAGGAGATGGACAGTTCATCGTCGATACCGTTGGAATAGTCTCTGTAGAGAAGCAGTCCCATCGAAGATGGGCCGATATTGTCGGAGCATTTCTCAAGAAAAAGATCGAATTCCCGTTCCGGATCCTCCAATGTCAGGAGCTTTTTGCCCCCCTCGCCCACGTAGTCGCGGCCGTCGGTGAAGATCTCATTCGGCACGTTGCAGAACACCGAGCCGATCACGTTCACCACATTCGATATCTTGTCGCAGTTGACCACCGCATAGCGGTCCACGGTGATGCCGGTGACGGCCTCTATCTTGGCAAGGAACATCTCAAGGCCGTAGAGTCCGTAGACATCGTGAAGAGTGGTGCTGCCGACGGCGGTATGTACGTTCATGTTGACGGGGATGGGAGTGACGGCAAAGCGGCCGGTCTCCTTGCTGCATCTGATAAGACAGATCGCGGAGGGGCCCATAACTCTAAAGCCGTTTTGGAGAGTGCCTACGGTGTCATCTTCCGTGTCGATCTTGTCGGCATCGGGAAGATAGTCGTCGAACACGTCGGGACGGTAGTCGGTGCAGACAAGGAGAAGACTGAATGACTCTCCCGCAAGTCCAGAAAGAGGGTTGGTGTTCTCGCCGTCCTTCGACGTTTCCGCGGTCTTGTCGGAGGCGGAGGAGTTCAGGATGCTTGAGAGCTCGTCGTTCTTCTTGTTGAAGATGTCCTCAAACACCCCTTTCAGGTTTCCGGTCACGAAGACCGCAACTATCGCTATTATCAGTGCCGCTGCGGCAAACGAGATAGCGAAGCTTTTCAGTGCTTTCATTGAAATGAGTCCTTTCGGCGGCTCTGTGCCGCAGGGGTTCGGGAGTTACTTTCCCGCCTTTGAGATGTCGGTTATTCTGAGAGTGAAGGTGGCCTTGGAGGAGTGGAGGGTGATCTCGTAGTTGGGGGCGACGTAGGTCTTTCCTCCCACGAGAAATCCTTTGTCGGTAAAGTAGCCTTTTGATGCGATGGCTCCCCTCACGTCAACGGAGTTGCTGTCACCGTTGTCGCTTCCCGCGAAGGTCTGGAGGTATTTTCCCGCCGCATCCTCAACGTAGATCACAGCCGGTGTCACGGTGACGTTCTCCTTCACCGTTCCGAACAGGTTCCCGTTTTCGTCGTAGAGAGTCTCTCCCGACACCACGTTGCCTCCCTGAAGGGAGCTCGTTCCCGTTATCTCGAATGAGACGTTGTAGTCCTCGCTTTTCGGCTCGGTGATGGGAAGGACTCCCTTCTCACCGCCCAAGATCCTTATCACAGCCCCCGCCGCACACAGAATGACCAGTATCACGGCAAAGACATCAAGGGCTGAGATGCCTCTTCTTTTTCGTTCGGAATTAGTTGCTTTCATGTTATCTCCCGGTGGCACCCCGGAGGGGCGCTTTATTTGTCGGTATCATCTGCTTTTTCGGCGGCGGTAGCATCGGTATCCTGCTTTTGCAATGCATCGCCCTCCGGATCCGTCTTTTCACTTTCACTCGGAGCATTTTGCTCTCCGCTTGCAGGCTCTCTCTTTTTTATCGGCTCATAGCCGTGGTCGGTGAGTCCCGACAGAACTCTCGTGCTGGTCTTCTTCATAATAAGGTAGTTGAGAGCGAAGGCGATGATGGCGCAGGCGGCGACTACCACCGCTTTGACCCCCTTGAGGTAGCTGAACATATCCTCGGTGAAGGTGATCGCCACAAGTCCGAGGATGCCGCAGACTGCGTAGAGGATGCGGACGGCCTCCTTCTGAGTGAAGCCCATGTCCACTAATTTGTGGTGAAGGTGTTTTCTGTCGGCGGAGAAGGGGCTCTCCTTGTGGATGAGCCTTCTTGCCACCGCAAACAGAGTGTCGAGAAGGGGAAGTGCAAAGACCGCTATCGGGATGATGAAGGACAGCACCGCATGGAGTTTGAAGACTCCTTGGATAGACAGCACCGCAAGGGTGAAGCCCAGAAAGAGCGAGCCGGTGTCTCCCATGAAGATCCTTGCCGGGTTGGTGTTGAAGGGAAGGAACCCAAGACAGCTTCCCGCAAGGATGGCGGTTATCAAAGCCACAGAGTAGTCGCCGTGTATCAGCACCACTCCCAAAATGGAGAGGGACATGATGGCACAGACCCCGCAGGCAAGACCGTCAAGACCGTCAAGGAGGTTGATGGCGTTGGTGATGCCCACTATCCAAAGAAGAGTTATGGGGATGCTGAAGGCGCCGAACTCGATAACGTTGCCCGCCAGAGTGATGTGGTCGATCCTGACTCCCATTATTATCGGTATTGCAGCAGCCCCGGTCTGGAATATCAGCTTGGTCCAGGGCTTCAGTCGGTAGATGTCGTCGAGGATGCCGAGGACCACCACCACAAGTCCTCCGAGGAGAAGTGACAAAAGCTCTCTCGAAAGGGTCTTTGCAAAGACCAAAGTGGCGACGGTGAAGCCCACGTAGATGGCAAGGCCTCCGATGCGGGGTGTGGGCTTGATGTGCATCCGTCTCCCGTCGGTGGGAACGTCCACGGCTCCGATTATGAAAGCCAAGACCCTCACCGGAGGGGTGATAGCGTAGGTGAGGAGTCCCGAACAGAGCACGGCGCTCACTCCGTAGATCAATTTAACTATGAATTCGTCCATTTGAGATCATCTCCGTGATTTTGACAGATCGGAATGCGGTCATTTTCAACGGCGATACCGTCGGTATTGCTGTCGGTGTTACCATTGGTGTTACCTCGACGCGGATGTCGGTATCACTTCTGCGGTGCCGTCAACGCCGCTTTGGGGCACGATCGATGCCATTCGGCGTTTTCAAAGATCGCGGCGAAGCCCGTTCGCTCCGCCCCGGTACCCCACGTATCCCGTTCTGCCTTTTGGTAATTATCTTTTTTCTCCAGCCTTTGAGCCACAGCGGGGCTTTTAGACAGGGCAATTATTATTTCTGTCCGACTTTTGCCGATCATCGGATGTCGTTTTTTTGCTGTTTTAAGAGGCGGTGCCTCGGTGGGAGGACGTCAGTCAGGTGTCTCAACGCTGATGCAGGTGCCGGTGCAGTAGAGATCCCTGAAGGTCAGCTCGTACTTCAGCCCTGCGCTGATGGGGACGTTCTCCACGGTGAACTCCCCTCCTTGGCCGTCTGCAAGGGCATCTATTGTGATGTAGAGCACTCTGTAGCCGGTGATGGGAGATATTACTTGGGTGCCGTCGGTGGCGGTGCCGGAGTGGGTAGCATCACGGATGTCACAGGATGCCACCGTACCGATGGGGCTTCCGGTGGGAAGATCGTAGACCGTGTCACCCTCCTTGATGTTATCCGCCAGGTCTTCACTCAGCATATCCGTTCTTACCACGTAGCGGAGCTCTGCCTTTTTGGAGGCTGCGGGGCCGGCCTCATCGATGATGTAGGTCTTCACAAGGAAGCCTGCGGTGATGAGTATCGCCGCCGCTAAGATAAGGTCGATGATATTGAATCTTATTTTTCTTTTTTTTGTGTCCATTTTCGGAACCTCACTGTTTTGAAAGGCGGATATCGGCATCCCATTTCGTTCTGCCGTCCGTCCCTTCGCTGTAGGATATCGCCCTGCTCTCAAGTTCCTCGAAAGCGGATCTGCAAAATGCGGAGCAAAGACCGCACACGACCCAAAATGCAAGGAAGATCCGATCGTATCTCATCACGTTGTCGAAGACGCCGCAGACGAGAATGCCGCAGACGGCGGCAAACGTGGCGGAGATGCCCGCCCGTCTCGATCTGCAGAAGGCCTCCACCGTGTTCTCGGAATTCTTTTTGAAGTCCTTGAAGTCACCGAGAGTACCGGGAGGGGAGACCGCATCTCCGCTGTCCTTGAAAGCGGGGTGGCGGCGTGCTTTTGATATTTTTGAAATAGCAGTCAGCGTAGCCGAGACGAAGACTGCGATGAAAACGAGGAGAATAAGAAAGCCGAAGATACCGCCGACAGCCCAAGTCTGCAAATAGATACTGAAGGCGTCCGGTGCGCTCTCCGCTCCCGATGGGGCAAAACCGGGGTATGCGGCGTTCCATGCCGCCTCTCCCTGACCGATGCCGCCGAAGAAGAATTCCGATATCATGCTTCGTGTTCCCGCCCACACGGTGCTCCGATAGGAGAGAAGCTCACCGAAGTCAAGCCCCACCGCCTCTGCGATGCGGGATACCGTGCCGGGGAAGAAGATACATCCCACAGTGGCGGCAAGAAGCACCGCAAGCACTCCGGGAATGCTTTTGTGGGACATGAAAAGAAAGAAGAGAAGCACCGTAAGCATTGCCGGTATCAGCGTAGGGGAGACCCCGTCGGCTAAGAGCGGCACGAGAAGAAGGAAGAATCCGGTCGCCGCATGGCGTCGGGGGACTTTGGACGCCGGGTCTGCCATCAGCGACAGGACCATCGGCATCGCCAAAAGCGACAGATAGGAAAATTCACTTAAGTCTCCATCGGAAAGTATCCCCCCCGCAAGCCCTCCGTCAAAAGCGGGAGCAAGGGATGCGGATACTCCGCCCACCGTAATGTCTCCGAGAGCGGCAACGGCGAAGATGCCGCAAGCAAGACAGCAGCCGGCTACGAAGGCATTCATTGCTCGGTCTGCGGCAGGCTTGGTTTTCAAACCGTTGACGGCAAGGAAAAACGCCGCCGCAAAGAAGCAATGTTTTACGGTGTTTCCTCCGGGGATGCCGGAGGCGAGTATCAAAAGGAAGACTCCGAGGACAGTCGCATCCACCGTTTCAAAGGTAGGGAACCTTCTTCTCATCATCGTCTTCGCTGTGAAGAACACTGCGGTGACGGCGATGAGCCCCAAAAGCACTTCGTCGGAGGCGAAGGGGATGAGGAAGGCGGTGGCGGTGATTCCGAATTCCGGCCTTGAGGCGATCAGCCAAACTGCGACGGCGCAGACGAGAAGAAATGCCACTTTGTAGGGCGAGGTGAAGAAGGAGAGAACTCCCAAGAGGGCTCCCGCAAGAAATCCTCTGTTGAGTCGTCCGCTCACCCGTTCCGTCTTCATCTGCTCTCGGCGGATACCGACGGTGCGTGAGATGCGCTCTCCTGCGGCGGATGAGCAAAGCGCCGCCGAGAGGGTATCCTCGCTCGAAAGAAGGGGAATGGCGAGAAGGCAGAGCCCCAAGCCCAAAAATATCTCGTAGATGCCGTGGTTGTCGGACATCAGAAAATTGACAGCCAAGTAGTAGATGGCGGTGTATGCCCCGAAGGATGCGAGAAAAGCCCCGTAGACCTTCAGCCTGAGGGAAAGAAGATACTCGGCGAGACGTCGGCTTCCGTTGACGAACACCGATGAGTCCGCAAGACGGGAGAATTTTTTTGCAGCCCTCGCACCCGGCGATGAGGAGGGGACAAGGTCTCTCTTTCTCCTCTTATAAGAAGTGAGAAGCGTTCCGACGGCGCTCGTTTCGAAGGCTGTCGCCATCCTCTCGGAGAGCCTTTCGGAGACCGACTCCCTTCGCTTTTTTGCGGGGAGGGACTTTTTCTTTTTCAGAACGCCGGCAAAGCTGCCGGTGGCATCCACCCGTCTGAAGGTCTCGGTGCCGGACAGCCCGGAGCTTTTTTTCATTTCCGTTTTTATTATCTCATCGGCTTCGTGGGCTCCTCGGATGCCGTCCGAGAGGGTCTCTCCCGGTTTTGCATCCGGCACCGCGGTACCTTCGGAATTATCCGTGGGCTTTTTGTTTTCCGGCATGACGTCTCCTTTCCGCAAAATTGCGCATTATAGCATTTTATAATATTAGTATTATACTACGTCGGAACGGGAAATTCAAGTGTTTTTAGAAACTTCTCCCACTCGGAGCCATCTTTTTCTTTGAGAGAGGCGTTTTTTTCAAAAAAATCCCTCATGACGGGGAAAAGAGTGCTTTGAAGCCTTGACGGGGGCGACGGATTTTGATATAATAACATGATTGAAAGACAAATTATTCGAAGGAAGACTGTCGGATGGAGAAAATAAGAAGACCCAGGGGCACTATGGATATCATGGCGCCGGACACCGAGATATGGCATTTTATCGAGGCTACTGCCAAGGGCGTTGCCTCGGACTTCGGCTTTGACGAGATAAGGACCCCCACCTTTGAGGAGCTGGCGCTCTTCAAGAGAGGGGTGGGAGAAGGTACCGACGTGGTACAAAAGGAGATGTACGTTTTCGAGGACAAGGAAGGGAAGAAGTTCGCCCTCCGTCCCGAGGGCACCGCATCGGTGGTGAGAGCGCTTGTGGAGAACGGAAGATGCTCCGATACTCTGCCGCTGAAGCTCTTCTATCTGATAAGCTGCTTCCGTTATGAGAAGCCTCAGGCGGGCAGGAGCCGGGAATTCTATCAGTTCGGAACGGAGATATTCGGAGCAAAGGACCCGGGCGCCGACTTCACCGTCATCACCCTTGCCGCCACCGTGCTGGACAGGCTGGGCATCGGAGACGTGACTCTTCATGTCAACTCCATCGGCTGTCCCGATTGCCGCCCGAAATACAGAGAGGCGCTGAAGAGCTATTTTGCTTCGAAAAAGGACTCCCTTTGCGACACCTGTAAGGGACGTCTTGACACAAATCCCATGAGGATACTTGACTGCAAGTGTCCGGAGTGCGCAAAGATCGCAGCCGATGCTCCGAGGACACTCGACTTCCTTTGCGACGACTGCAGGGGACACATGGAGAAGCTTTTGTCCATGTTGGACTCTGCCGGGATAAAGTACGTTACCGACCCTCACATAGTCAGAGGTCTTGACTACTACACGAAGACCGTTTTCGAATTCATTGCAGAGGGCATCGGCGCCCAGAGCACCGTGTGCGGAGGCGGAAGATACGATGGGCTCGTGAAAGAGCTGGGAGGGCCGGAGATGCCCGCCTGCGGATTCGGAATGGGGATCACAAGACTCATTCTCGCAATGGAACAGAGAGGCGTTAAGGTGCCGGGATCCCGCCGGCCGGAGCTCTACGTTGCCTCCCTTGGGGATGCGGCGCAGATAAAGGCCTCCGAGATCGTCACCGCTCTCAGACGGGAAGGCATTTTTGCGGAATTCGACGTGGTGGGCCGCAGTCTCAAGGCTCAGATGAAGTACGCCGATAAGATAGGGGCAAAAAAAGTGCTGATACTGGGAGATGCGGAGCTTGAAAAGGGAACCGCTCCTCTTCGAAACATGACCGGAGACATCGGAGAGACCGGACAGACCGAGGTGGAGATTTCCAAAATAGTGGAGTACCTCGACAGATAAAAAGTCAAATACCGCCGCTGTGCGGCAGAAAGATAAGAAGTTTTCAGGAAAGGACAGGACATCGTCCTGATACAGCTATGAACAATTCATTTGAAACCGCCGACAAGAGAACGCATTATTGCGGCACCCTCACGGCAGAGAACGTGGGCGAACACGTCTCTCTCGTGGGCTGGGCACAGAAGCAGAGAGACCTGGGAAGCCTCATCTTCATCGACCTTCGCGACAGAACGGGCATCGTTCAGCTCGCCTTTGACGAGGCCACCGATAAGGAGATATTCAAGACGGCCTTTGCCGTCCGCAGTGAGTTCGTCATTGCGGCAAGAGGCATTGTGCGCCGCCGTGCCGAAGGAGCGGTCAACTCCGACATGGCCACCGGTGAGGTGGAGGTGGCGGTGGATGCCTTCAAGGTGCTCTCAAGCGCTCAAACTCCTCCTTTTGCCATCGTTGAGAACAGTGATGTGAAGACGGAGCTTCGTCTCACCCACAGATATCTCGATCTGCGCCGTCCGGATATGCAGAGAAATATCATCGCAAGGAGCAAGATCGCAAAGCTCGCCCGCGACTATTTCCACGACAATGGCTTTCTCGACATCGAGACACCGGATCTAATCAAGCCCACTCCCGAAGGAGCGAGAGACTATCTCGTTCCCAGTCGTGTCCATCCGGGCAAATTCTACGCACTTCCCCAGTCCCCTCAGCTCTACAAACAGCTTCTCATGTGCTCCGGGTTCGACCGTTATTTCCAGATCGCCCGCTGCTTCAGAGATGAGGACCTGAGAGCGGACCGTCAGCCCGAATTCACCCAGATCGACCTTGAGATGTCCTTTGTGGATGAGGAGGACGTGATGGGCATCAACGAGGGCTTCATCAAATATCTTTTCGACAACTTCATGCATCTTCCCCTGGAAGTGCCCTTCAAGAGGATGACCTGGCACGAGGCGATGGAGCGTTACGGCTCGGACAAGCCGGATACCAGATTCGGCCTTGAGATCGTCAACGTCACCGACACCGTTTCGGGCTGCGGATTCGGAGTCTTTGAAAATGCCGTCGGAGACGGAGGCAGTGTCAGAGGCATCAACGTTCCGGGCGGTGCCTCCATGTCCCGCAAGGAGATCGACTCCCTGGTCGAGTATGTGAAGACCTACGGCGCCAAGGGACTTGCTTGGTACAAATTCGGTGAGGACTCCGTGTCATCTTCCTTTGCGAAATTCATGAGCGAGGAGTCGGTGGCAGCCCTTCTCGAAAAGGCCGGAACGAAGAAGGGAGATCTCCTTCTTATCGTCGCGGCGAAGAACAAGGTGGTGTTCGACTCCCTCGGAGCACTCAGATGCGAGGTGGCACGCCGTCTCGGCCTTGTGGACAAGAGCAAGTTCAACTTCCTTTGGATCACCGAGTTTCCGCTGCTTGAGTACAGCGAGGAGGACGGCAGATACTACGCTATGCATCACCCCTTCACCATGCCCATGGACGAGGACATAGCAAAGCTCGACAGCGCCCCCGGTGAGGTCAGAGCGAAAGCCTACGATATCGTGCTCAACGGAGCCGAGATCGGCGGCGGTTCCATCAGGATCCATTCAAGCGAGCTTCAGTCGAAGATGTTCACGGTTCTCGGTATCGACGAGAAGTCCGCAGAGGAGAAATTCGGATTTCTTCTTGAGGCCTTCAAGTACGGTGTTCCGCCCCACGGCGGCCTTGCCTTCGGCCTTGACAGACTCTGTGCGATGCTTCTCGGCATCGACGATATCCGTGATGTGATCGCCTTCCCGAAGGTCCAAAATGCCTCCGAACTCATGTCCAAGTGTCCCGCTCCCGCAGACCCCGCCGCACTTGAGGAACTGGGTATTGCCGTGGTGAAGGAAGAGGACTGACCGAAAAATTCAAGCCGGCACGAAAGCGCGCTTTTGATGTCGTTTGAGCGCTGTTTTTTGCACCCTTTGATCCCACGGGCATCAAAGTCGGCGCGCGGAAGAAAACGCCGAAAAACGCTCGGAAAACGGCTTTTGAGGACATTCGAAAGGCTTCTTTGATGTCGGCGGTAAAATTGCCCGAAAACGGTTGGTAAAACGGTTGGTACAACGGTCGGATCCCGGCGTCGAAAGCATTCGGAAAGAGGCGGAGAGATCCCACGGAAGCGGTGCCGAAGCAGTCCCAAAGAATCTTTTGCCTGGGGCGAGCTGTCCGAAAAAGGCCTGTGAAGCGACCGGATACCGGCAGCGGATGCTCTCCCGAAGACCGACAGAATAATAACGGTGATGCCCCCGACGGAAGTCGGGGGCATCTTGCGTTTTTTCTCTCTTTTGCCCCACCTTTTCCCCGATAGCACTTGATTATGGCGGCTTTTTATGATAATATAAAATAGAGAAATTGTGCGGGAGGTCAAAATGGCGAAATTGTATTTCAAGTACGGCGCAATGGGCTCGTCAAAGTCCGCCAATGCGCTGATGACCAAGTTCAATTACGAGGAGAGGAACATGACGGTCTGGCTGATCAAGCCATCGGTGGACACCAGAAGCGAGGTGGGTACCGTGGTATCCCGCATCGGTCTTTCCTGTCCCGGCGATGCCGTCGCTCCGGAGGATGACATCCTTGAGCTTTTTGAAAAGAGAGAAAAGTGCGATGCGGTGATAGCTGACGAGTGTCAGTTCTTCACCGAGGCACAGATCGATCAGATGAGGGAGATAGTGGACCGCTTTGAGGTGCCGGTGCTCTGCTTCGGTCTTCGGACGGATTTTCGAACGAAACTTTTTCCCGGAAGCCGCAGGCTTTTTGAACTTGCGGATTCCATCACGGAGATCAAGACCATCTGCTCCTGCGGTGCCAAGGCCACCGTCAACGCCAGGATATCTCCCGACGGCAGGGTGATCACAAGCGGTCAGCAGGTGTTCATCGGCGGCAATGACAGCTACGTTGCCATGTGCCACAGATGCTACAAAAAGAAGATAGAAGATGACAAAAACGGAATGTGAGGGAGAAACGGAAGATGAAGGACGTTAAAAACATTGTGTCAAGAGTGGATCACACTCTGTTGAAGCAGGACGCCACGTGGGACGAGATAAGAGCGCTGATCGATGACGGTATCGCCTTCGGCACCGCCTCGGTGTGCATCCCTCCCCGGTTCGTAAAAAAGGCTGCGGAGTATTCCGCCGGCAGACTGCCCATCTGCACCGTTATCGGATTTCCCTTGGGGTACTCCACTGCCGATGTGAAGTGCTTTGAGACGGCAAGAGCGGTGGCGGAGGGCGCCGACGAGATCGACATGGTGATACCGGTGGGTCTTGTGAAGGAGGGGCGGTACTCCGAGGTGCTTGAGGAGGTCGAAGCCGTGAGAGCGCAGTGCTCCGGAAAGGTGCTGAAGGTCATCATCGAGACCTGCCTTCTTACGGACGGTGAAAAAGAGGAGCTTTGTCGGATAGTTTCCGCCTCGGGCGCCGACTACATCAAGACCTCCACCGGCTTTTCCACCGGCGGAGCCACCCTTCGCGATATCGAGCTGATGAAGGCTCATGTGGGGCCTCATCTCAAGATCAAGGCGGCGGGAGGCATCTCCTCCCTTGAGGATGCCGAGAGATTCATCGAGGCGGGGGCTGACCGCCTCGGCACGTCGAGAATAGTGAAGATACTGAAGGAGGAAAAGAATGGCTGACTGTCCCACACCTCACATAAATTGCCGTCCCGGTGACTTTGCAAAGACGGTTTTGATGCCGGGAGATCCGAAAAGGTCGGAATTCATCGCAAAGAATTTTCTTGATTCACCGAGGCTCGTCAACGACGTGCGGGGAGTCAAGGGCTTCACGGGGAGCTACAAGGGAGTCCCCGTGTCCGTCATGGCCAGCGGAATGGGAATGCCGTCCATCGGCATCTACTCCCACGAGTTGTTCCGTTACTTCGGAGTTGAAAACATAATAAGAGTCGGCTCGGCGGGTGCGCTGAGACCGGAGATCAAGATCCGGGATATCGTCCTCGGACAGGGAGCCTGCACCGATTCCTCCTACATGGCTCAGTTCGGGATAAAGGGCACCTTTGCGCCGATAGCGGATTTCGGTCTTCTCACCGCAGCCGCGGAAAACGCCCGAACGGTCGGTGCTCGGTATCACGTGGGAGACCTTCTTTCCACCGATGCCTTTTACAATGCCGACCCCACCGTCAACGAAAGGTGGGCAAAGCTCGGAGTCCTTGCGGTGGAGATGGAGGCGGCGGCACTCTATGTGAACGCCCATGCCGCCGGCTGCCGTGCCCTTGCTATCTGCACCGTGTCGGACAGTCTGGTCACCGGGGAGTCCACGAGCTCCGAGGAGCGGGAGCGCTCCTTCACGGAGATGATGACGGTGGCTCTCGAGACCGCAGTTTCGGCATCCCGCCTTTGAGGTGCCGATATGAAACGGATAAAAAGAGTTTTTCTCTTCGTCCTTGACAGTTTCGGCGTGGGAGCACTTCCCGATGCCGCGGATTTCGGGGACGAGGGATGCGATACCCTTCGCAGCATTTCCAAAAGCCCCGCTTTTTCGGCGTCGAACCTTCTTAAAATGGGGCTTTCGAGGATACCGGGACTTGAATGGTTGCCGGACGGAGGGGAGCCTGTGGCTGCCTTTGGAAAACTTGCGGAGAAATCCCGTGCCAAGGACACCACCGCAGGTCACTGGGAGATCGCGGGAGTTGTGACGGAGAAGCCCTTTCCCACCTATCCGAAGGGATTTCCCGAAGAACTGCTGGGGCGCTTTTCCGAAAGTTGCGGAAGAGGGGTGCTCTGTAATGCTCCCTATTCCGGAACGGAAGTGATAAAAGACTACGGACGGGAGCACCTCGAAACGGGGAAACTCATCGTCTACACGTCCCAGGACAGCGTTTTTCAGATAGCCGCCCATGAGGAAAAGGTACCTCTTGAGGAGCTCTATCGGTGCTGTCGCATCGCAAGAGGTATTCTTACGGGGGAACACGGAGTGGGCAGAGTCATAGCGAGACCCTTTCTCGGAGATCCGACGGAGGGATTCTACCGCACCGAAAACAGAAGGGACTTTTCGATGGAGCCCACCGGAAGGACTCTTCTCGATGCCCTTGCCGATGCCGGACGGGACGTTATCGGAGTGGGGAAGATATCCGACATCTTCGCCGGACGGGGCATCACCGAAAGCATCCCCGTTCACGGGAACGAGGAGTGCATGAAGGCTGCCTTCGATCTTTTGGATCGGGACTTTTTCGGGCTGTGCTTTGTGAATCTTGTGGATTTTGACATGGTATTCGGTCACAGGAACGATGCGGACGGCTATGCCGCCGCAGTTTCCGTGTTCGATCGGTACCTTGACTCCTTCATCCCGAAGATGAAGGAAGGAGACGTTCTCATCCTCACCGCCGACCACGGCTGTGATCCCGGAGACGTCAGCACCGACCACACACGGGAGTACGTGCCTCTTCTCATCTTCGGAGACGGCATTGCTCCGGTCTCCTTCGGAGTGGGGGATACCTTTGCCCGCATCGCCGCAACGGTGGCGGATATGTTCGGTGCGGACTTTGACAAAAACGGAAGTTACTACCCCATCATACGGAGGAGATAACATGATAAGAAACAAAACTTGCACGGTGCTTGCGGAGGCGGCAATGGAGGCCATGAACAACGCCTACGCTCCCTATTCGGGTATGAAGGTGGGAGCGGCACTGCTGACTAAGAGCGGTGAGATCATCACCGGATGCAACGTGGAAAACAGTGCGTATTCGCCCACCTGCTGTGCCGAGAGAGTGGCGATCTTCAAGGCGATAAGCGAAGGTCACAGAGAGTTTCTCGGCATCGCCGTTGCTGGAGGCCGCGACGGCAAGATAACCGACGTCTACCCGCCTTGCGGAGTTTGCAGGCAGGTGATGGCGGAGTTTTGCGATCCGGAGAAATTCGAGGTCATCATGGTGACGCCCGATCAGTACGAAATACTGCCTCTCAGCCATCTTCTGCCCTACCGATTCGGTTACGAACTGTGATGAGAGCCGTTGATATCCTACTTAAGAAAAGGCGGGGAGCCGAACTTTCCGCCGAGGAGATAGACTATCTTATCTCCGGCTACGGATCGGGAGAGGTGCCGGATTATCAGATGTCGGCGTTTCTTACCTCCGTCTGCTTCCGGTCCATGACCGAAAGGGAGACCGATGCCATGTGCCGTGCCATGAGGGATTCGGGAGACGTTTTGGATCTGTCTCGTTTCGGGGCGGCCTCTTGCGACAAGCACAGCACCGGCGGGGTGGGAGACAAGACTTCTCTCGTCGTCTGTCCCATCATAGCCTCCCTCGGTCTTGTCACCGCAAAGATGAGCGGTCGCGGCCTCGGTCATACGGGAGGGACGGTGGACAAGCTTGAGTCCATACCCGGCTTTAAGAGTGCCCTCTCTCCGAGGAAATTCATGGAACAGGCGGAGCGAGTGGGCATCGTTCTGACGGGACAGAGCGCCCGTCTTGCCCCTGCCGACGGGCTGATCTACGCACTCAGGGATGCCACCTCCACGGTGGATTCCATCCCTCTTATCGCCACCAGCATAATGTCGAAAAAGCTGGCGGGAGGAGCCTTCAACATCGCCCTTGACGTGAAGGTGGGCTCCGGCGCTTTCATGAAGACGGAGGAGGATGCGAAAAAGCTTGCCTGCGAGATGGTGAGACTCGGTCGGGCGGCGGGAAAGAACGTGGAGGCGGTGCTCACCGACATGGACGAGCCCTTGGGATCTGCCGTTGGTAATTCCCTTGAGGTCATTGAGGCGGTTGACGTTCTGACGGGGAGGAGCCACGGAAGGCTTCGGGATCTTTGCCTGACTCTTGCCTCTCACCTTGTGTCCATGGCGAGGGGGGGCACCGATGCGGAGGCTCTCTCCGAGGTAACGAGGGCCGTTGACAGCGGAGCGGCATTTGAAAAGATGACCGAATGGATCTCTGCCCAGGGAGGAGATGCCCGCTATCTTGAGAACACGGAGCTCTTCGAAAAAGCCCCCTACGTAAAAGAGATCAAGTGGGAGAGAGACGGCACGGTGCTCTCCCTCGATGCGGAGAAGATCGGACGGGTCTCCTCCGCCTTAGGTGCCGGGCGAATGAAAAAGGGAGACGGAGTGGACCCCGGAGCGGGGCTTTTGCTTTCCGTTTCCGTGGGAGATACCCTTCGGCCCGGGGACACCGTTGCCACCCTGTTCACTTCAAACGAGGACAGCTTTGCCGAGGCGGAGAGGCTCTTTTTCGAGGCTCTTTCGATAGGGAAGGAAAAAAAGGAAGCATCTCCCCTCATAATCGGCACGGTAAGATAGAAAATACCCAAGCAAGCGAGGTCTTGAAATGAAAAAAACACTCAAAACGGGAACAAAACGGGCGCTTTGCCTTTTCATGGCTCTTTTGTTCCTTTCGGCAGCGCTTCCCGCTGCAGATGCCGAAGCCGCCGACTTGCGGATCTACGGTATCGATGTCTCCAAATGGCAGGGAGAGATCGACTGGCGGGCTGTCGCCACCTCCGGTGTGGATTTTGCCATCATAAAATGCGGTTCCGGAGAGGGCACCGACGAAAAGTTTGAGCGCAACTACACCGCCGCAAAGCTGGCGGGATTGAACGTGGGCTCCTACTTTTTCTCCTACGCACTTGACAAAGAGCAGGCGGCAGAGGAGGCGGAAGCGGCTCTCGCCCTCCTTGAGGGAAAGAGGTTCGAGTACCCCATTTACTACGACATGGAATGGTCGGGACAGACCTCCATGACCACCGAGGAGAGAATGGAGATCGCGGTGACCTTCCTTGACAGGCTTGTGGAGGAGGGGTACTACTGCGGCATCTACGCCAACAAGAACTGGTTCGACAATCTCCTTGACTACGATGCTCTGACCGAGAGATACCCCACCATGTGGCTTGCCCGCTGGAGATACTCCGGCACCGACGACATGGACAACAGTGATCTTTTCGGCTTGTGGCAGTACACTGACAGCGGATACTGCGCCGGTATTGGCGGAGGAGTGGATCTGGACGTGTCCTACGTGGACTATCCCGCCATCATAAAGAGGGATGGCTTCAACGGATATGACAGCGGGACCTACGGTGAGACCATGAGAGGACGGTACGTCACCACCGAGAACCTTCGTCTCCGTGCCGGATGCGGCACCGGATACGAGACTCTGCTCACGGTACCGAAGGACACCGAGATCTCCGTGCTTGACTTCAACGGGGACTTCACCTGGGCTGAGACGGAATACGGCGGAAAGCACGGCTATGTCAGCACCGACTACATAAATTTCAAAAAGCATTTTGAATTTGACATCATGTTTGACCCGAACGACGGAAACGGTCCCCGTCACTCCGTCACCGTTGAACCATATTATAATTTCTCCCTCGGCGCCCTTTTTACCGACGGCTCGTGGCATCTGAAGCGCCTGTCGGACGGAAAGGTCTTTGTGGGAGGCAGCGGCTGGGCGGATCCGTCCACCCTTCTCGGCACGCCGCCCCACACCTACTATTATTGGGCGACCATGCAGCTTGACAGTTCATTTTTCAACTACTCCGTGGGAGACGACACCTTCGTCTTCTACGCCCCCTGCTCCCACCCCGAAAAGGAGGAGTCCCTGTCGGATGCCACCTGCACCGTACCCTCCTTCCGCTCGGTCAAGTGCCTTGAATGCGGACTGACGGTGGAGCATGAGGAAGTATTTCCCGCCCTCGGTCACGATCCGGTGACGGATGAGGGGCACGAGGCCACCTGCACCGAGGTCGGAATTACCGACGGCTCCCACTGCAGTGTCTGCAGCGAGGTGCTCACGGAGCAAGAGGAGATACCGATCCTCCCACACGACCCGGTATTCAAGTCAAAAGCGCCGGTGATCGGCACCTGTCGGATAGGTTCCTCCTTTGAATGCTCCGGCTGTGGGGACGTCACCGTTACCTACGAGGAGACCGAGACCGTTTTCGGAAACGCCGACGGATCGGCTACGGTGGACTTCCGAGACCTGCTTTTGGTGAAGAGGTATCTTATCGGCGTGGAGGACGTCATTGATACCGAAGCGGGGGACTTGAACCTTGACGGAAGAGTCTCGTCCGGAGACCTCCTGCTATTAAAACGATATCTTATGGGACTTTGATCCCCGAAAGGAAGAAGTGTTATGAAGCTTGGAGTTTGTGTCGTGTGGAATACCAACGACGGAATAGAAGCGAAACTCGATGCGGTGAAGGCGGCGGGACTTGACTACTGTCAGCTCGTCTCCTGGGTGCCCGCACTTTGGACCGATGAAAATGCCGAGATGCTGAAAAAGCTCTTTTCGGAGAAAGATCTTGAAATCTCCGCATTCTGGTGCGGATGGAGAGGTCCTTCGGAATGGAATTTCTACGGAGGCCACCTGACCTTGGGGCTTTTGCCCGGTGAGTATCGGGAGGCGAGAGTGAAGGACCTTTGCGACGGCGGGGACTTCGCACTGAAATTGGGTGTCACCGACGTTGTGACCCACATGGGATTCATTCCGGAAAATCCCTATGACGTTCGTTTTGCCCCCTTCTGCGCCGCAGTCAAGAGGGTGGCATCTCACCTTAAGAAAAACGGTCAGCATCTGCTCTTCGAAAGCGGACAGGAGACCCCGGTCACCATGCTCCGCTGCTTTGAGACGGTGGATGAGGACAATCTGGGAGTCAATCTTGATACCGCAAATTTGATACTCTATGGGAAGGGAAACCCGGTGGATTCCCTGGACGTCTTCGGAAAATACGTTCGAAATATCCATGCCAAGGACGGCTTTTATCCCACGGACGGCCACTCTCTCGGCCGTGAGGTGACCATAGGAGAGGGAAAAGTGGACTTTGCCGCCTTCTTTAAGAAGCTTTTGGAGCTTGGCTACGATTCCCACGTTACGATAGAGAGGGAGATAGGGGACGAGCCGGAGGCAATAGTCGCCGCCCGTGACTACCTTCTCTCCATGATAGAAAAAGCAAAAGCGGAGGCGGAAAAATGATAAGAGTAGGAATTCTCGGGGTCGGCGGTATCAGCGGCTCCCACATTGCCGCTTGGAGAGCGGTGGAGGATGCCGAGGTGGCGGCACTTTGCGACATTCGAAGCGAGATGATGGAAAGATATCCGGACATCCCCCACTACAACGATTTTGAGACCATGATAGCCGAGGCGGATCTTGACGCAGTTGATATCTGCCTTCCCACCTATCTTCACGCCGAGTATTCGGTGAGAGCCATGGATGCGGGACTCCACGTCATCTGCGAAAAGCCCGTCTCTCTGAAAAAGGAGGACGTTTCCGTCATCTACGAGGCGGCACGTCGGAACGGAGTGCGCTTTATGGTGGCTCACGTGGTGCGCTTTTGGCCGGAATATCTCTTCCTCAAGGAGACGTATGAGAGCGGAAAATACGGAAAGCTCCTTTTCGGGGAGATGCACCGCCTTGCCACCTGTCCCGGTTGGTCCTGGGACGGTTGGATGAGAGACGAGAAGAGGAGTGGCTATGTCCCCTTCGATCTTCACATCCACGACCTTGACTTTTTGGTCTTTGCCTTCGGCGCTCCCGTCAAATGCGATCCGGTGAGAGTTCGCAGTGAGGGACAGGACTACGTCAACGTCCGCTACGGTTTCAAGGACTTCACCGTTCAGTGCGAATCCGCCTGGTACGCTGCCACCTACCCCTTCACTTTCGGCTATCGTTTCGTCTTTGAGACGGGCATCGTGGAGTTCAAGGACGGCAAGGTGACGGTGTGCGAAGTGGGCAAGATGCCCGTGACGGTATCCGGTACTGCCGACGGCGGCGGAGCCATCCCCAAGAGCAACGCCTACGCTGAGGAGATAAAATACTTTGCGGACTGCGTCAAGAAGGGAGTCGACTGTGATATAGTGAAGTCCGAAGAGCTTGAAAGCGTTCTTGAAGCGCTGAATTCCCTTTGATCGGAGGAACTATGGAAAGATTCATAACGGAGAGAGCCGGCAGAGCGGACTTTGAGGAGATACGCCGTGAGTCGGATCTCATTTTCACCTGCAAGACCGCCGAGGACGGCACCGTGAGCTTTGACGAGGGCTATTTTTGCCGCCTGCTTCCGAAACTCTACGGTGACGGTGCCGACACGGGAAAGTGCCATTTTATCACGAGGGATACCGAACGGGACGGCAAGATAGTCGCCATTGTCGGTGTCTTTGAAAATACCGTCACCGTTTTCGGTGAAAGGATCCCCTACGCCGGCATCGGCACCGTCGGGGTTGACCCGGAGTACCGTGGGTGGGGATTGATGAAGTCCCTTCTCGGTGAGGCACTCTCTTATATCGAGAAGAGCGGCGCCGTGTTCTCATATCTCGGTGGGTTGAGACAGCGCTACGAGCACTTCGGATTCGCTCCCGGCGGAGTGTCCGCAAGGTTCGTTCTCACAAACCGCAATGCGGACTGTGTTTTCGGCAAGGGGAAGACCTTCGGCTACGTTATCTCACCGCTTTCCGGTGACGATGCCGGATCACTTTCAAAGATCGCCGCCCTCCACGGAAGCCTTGATATCTCTTTTGAAAGGGACCGTGGGCACCTCTATGACGTGCTCACCTCTTGGGAGAACGTGCCGAGGGTGATAACCAAGGACGGAAGCTTTTGCGGCTGGTGTCTCACAGACGGGGCTTGCAATGCGATCCATGAGCTGGTGCTTTTGCCCCACGTTCCCGTTTCCGAGGTGCTTTGTGACATAGTCAGGCTCAGCGGAGCGGGTCATACGGTCTTTTATAACGTGTCATTTTTCGATTCCGAACAGTATTCCTGCCTTTCAAAGATCTCCGAGGACATCATCATCGGAAACTGCGGAATGTATCGGATTTTCGACTATCCACGTTTCCTCTCCGTTCTTCTTTCGGCAAAGGAGAAGCGGGAGGGACTCGTTGACGGGAAGGCTTCATTCGTTATTACCGACTCGGGCTGCGCCTTCACGGTCACCGTAAAGGACGGTCATTGTGAAGTGACTCTCGGAGCGGAGAGGGATGCCGTGAGACTTGACGGCCTTGAGGCGGTAAGGCTCTTCCTCGGAGCGGGGCATTCCGGTGTTTCGGTGCCTGCTGTCCTCGGACAGTGGTTCCCCATCTCATTCCGCATCGGCGGAGCCGACGGGGTCTGAGAACGATCCAACAAAAACGGAAAGGCGGGGCGACCCGCCTTTTTTGTCCGCTCTTTTCGCCGCTTGAGTGGGGGATGACCCGGCAACGGCAGCTTTTTTGAAGACCTTCCGTCCTCCCCTCGGTGTGAGGGCTTTTTCTTTTTCAGGCATTTTTCTTCATCCTTGCATAAAACTGCTATCGGGGGCAACAATAACTTCAAAACAACAGGGAGGATATCCAATGGAAGACCACAAGAAAAAGAGCGGCAACGCCGGTCTCTACGTGACGCTGATAGCGATACTTTTGATAGTTGCGGCGGTAGTCGCGGTTTCCACCGCCATCGGAAAGAGGGCCGAGGAAAATGTGAGAAACGAAGAAAAGGACACGGCAGGTGCCATCGACACGTTGCCGCCCGACGAGGTTCCGGTGATCAAAGTGCCGGAGACGGCGGAGCATGAGGCGCCGAGCACGGAAGCACCGGAGACAAAAGCCCCCGAGAAGGATGCGGACGAAGACGGAGATGAGAAGGATGCCATGGCGGAGGACGTTCTGCCGGAGTTTCAATCTCCCGTATCCGGGGTGATACTCAAGGAGAACAGCGACAGCGTACCGGTGTTTTCCGACACCATGAACGACTATCGGACCCATGCGGGAGTGGACGTGTCCGCAGGTGAGGGGGAGGCGGTCAAGTCCGCCGCCGACGGAGTGATCGGTGCAGTCTGGGAGGACCCCATGATGGGAACTTGCATGACCGTGGTCCATTCCGGCAGTGCTGTCAGCACCTACAAGGGGCTGAACCCCACTTTGCCGGAGGGTATTGCCCCCGGTGCCACCGTCACCGGAGGACAGGTCATCGCCGCAGTGGGCAACTCGGCACTGCTTGAGATAGCGGAGGAGCCTCATCTTCATTTCGAACTGACTGTTGCTGGAGAGAACGTGGACCCCTGTCTTCACGTTTCTTTTGAGGGTACGGAGCAGTTTGAGGGCTGACTTCATCCGGGCGGCAGGCACTGCGTCGGGGGGGCTCCGGCGGCTTCCCGGCGGAGCGCCCCTTAAGCACCGAAAAACATCGGGCGAAGTGACGGCGCATGTCAAGACTCTGAGCCCGGCGTCGCGGATGAGAGTCCTCGACGACCGCCGGGAAAGAGATCGGAAAAAGAAAAGCACCCGGTCACCTCACTTGAGGTGACCGGGTCATTTCATCTTATTTTGTATTTCAGCCTCAGATTGTCCGCTATCATTGCGATGAACTCGCTGTTGGTGGGCTTTCCTCGGCTGTTCTGCACCGTGTAGCCGAAGTAGGAGTTGAGGGTGTCGATATCTCCTCTGTCCCACGCCACCTCGATGGCGTGACGTATCGCCCTCTCCACACGGGACGTGGTGGTAGAATATTTCTTCGCAACGGAAGGGTAGAGTATCTTGGTGACGGAGTTGATGACCTCGTTGTCCTTCACGGTCATCATGATGGCACTCCTCAGATACTGATAGCCCTTGATGTGGGCGGGGACTCCGATCTGGTGGATGATCTTGGTGACTTGTGTCTCCATGTCGGGAGGTGCGGCGTTGCCGTCGCAGGTGAGGAGCCCCTCGTCTCTGCTTTGGGCGATGGCGGAAACGTGCTCTCCCAGTGAGTCCGCATCGAAAGGTTTCGGCAGACACATGGCGGCTCCCGCTTTGGTAGCTTCCACGAAGATATTGCGGTTGACCACCATGGATGCCACTATGAAGGCGGGTGGGTCGCTCTTTGCGGCGGCGGACTGACGTATCAGTGAGATACCGTCGATGCGGGAGAGCCAAACGTCGCAGATGACCACGTCATAACTGCCGTCTTTTATCATGGAAAGGGCATCCTCTCCGTTGGATGCCTCGTCAACGTAGCGGTAACCGTAGCGGATGAGCGCCTCCTTGGTGCTTTTTCTCAAGTCAACGCTCTCGTCGGCTATCAGGATCTTTGTCTGTTTGTTCATTTTCTGCTCCTTGAAGATCATTTTTACTAATTCCAATTACTGGTAGTTTTGATACTTCAATTCTAACACAAAGATCCCCCTTTTTCAAGTTGAAATCGGGAAAATAGTGCACAAAGATAAAAGCCAAAAATTGGAAAGAGTTACCAATTTTGGATGATCCGTCATTTCCCGATGTCCCACGCCCGTTTTCGGCGGTGGGATATCTTTCATTTTCGTCGGTATTTTCGGTGGAATGTGAGCTGCCGTTCGGAAGGTGCCGGTGCTGTCGGTATTTTGTGTTTTGTGAGAAAAGGTTGTTGTTATCGATGGAAGCGATGGAACTGTCGGTATCTTGCCCCATGGGGAAAATGTCATTGTCGATGGAAGCGGCGAAGTTGTCGGTACCTTCGGGGATGTGGGCTTTTGTTGGCGTTCGGAAGGTGGCGAAGCTTTCGGTATTTTTGCTCTCCGTGGAAAAGGGCTGTCACGGTGCCGTTTAACATCACGAATGGGAGGATCGGGGCTTTTGCGGCAGCTTTTGAGGATTGCCGAAGTCCGCCACCGAAAAATCGCTCTTACAGCCGTTTTTAAGACGGTTTTTGACGGCTTTTCAAGGAAGACCGAGGAAGAGTGCCACCGGACTTTAAAACGCCAAAAAAGCCCCATTTTGGGGCTTTTGGGACGTTCTTTTGTTTTCAGTTCTCTTTTTTCTTGAGAGGCTCCTTGGTTCCGTCGGGGCGCTTTAAGTAGGTGTTGTCAAGGATGCCTCGGAAATTGTTTCGGAAGGCGGCAAGGTACTCCTGCCTCAGTGTTGCCTGTTCCTTTTTCTCATCCGCCGTCAGAGTTCCCGTTTTTTGCTTTGCGTAGAGCTCGTTCAGCCGTTCAGTTCTGCTTTTTTCCATTTTTCACTCCTTTTCCGTCGTGCCGTCCCGGCTCTTGAGTTGTTTCAAAAAGTCGAGAAGAAAGCGGAAACTGTCGTTTTTGGTAATTACCGAGAGTAAGAGATAGACTGCGACTCCCACGGTCACCTGAAGTATCAAGGACAGCGCGGTGGGTATCGGAAGCATTCCGACAGCCCATGCCGCACCGCCCATCAGTGCGCAGATCAGAGCCACCGGAAGCACGTCGGCTATCTGATCTCTGAAGCGGTAGCCGAGATACATTTTGTTGGGGACGGTATTGATGAGGGCAAAGAGGAAGCTTGCTCCCATGGTGACAAGAGCTATTGCCATGGTCACGTCGGAGATGGAGTCCTTCATTGCCACGATAAGAAACAGTGCAAAGAAGCCCAAGGCTTTTTTGATGATCTCAAGAACCAAGGTGACGTCGCTCCGTCCGATGGCCTTCACCGACTGCATATTGGCGGTTTGGAGGGGCACCACCGAGTACATTATTGCCGAGATGCGGATAAACGGGATGCATCCGTGCCAGCTTTCGGGAAGTATCAGCATCACTATCGGCTCCGCGCAGACGGCGATACCCACCATCAGCGGCATCATGACGTAGAGGCAGGTGCGAATGGACCGTCTCGTCATCTCTCTGACCTTTTCAATGTCGTGCTGACTTCTTGAAAAAGCGGGGAACAGGACACTGTACAGCGAGGAGTTAACGTTGTCAACTATCAAGTTCGGTATCCGCTGACCGTTATTGTAGACGGAGACTCTGTCCCCGGGGCAGACCTTGCCCACGATGAAGAATCTCATGTTGTTGTAGATCTCGTCGAGCATCCCGCTTGCAAGCACCTTCCAGCCGAAAGAGAGGAGTCCCTTGAGCCTTGAAAAAGAGAACTTTGCTTCGGGACGCCACCCCACCGTGAACCAGAGCACCAGCGTGCTGACGGCGGACATGACGAGGTATTGGGTGACCACAGACCAAACTCCGAAGCCACTCATCGCCATCAAGATGCCCACACCGCCGGAGATCACGGTTCCCCCAAGGGTGGAAAAGAAGAAACGGCGGAACTGCATGGTCCGTGCCACGTAGGCTTCCTGCACCGAGTTGAAGGCGGAGATAAAGAGCCTGAGGCCCATTATTCTGATCACCGGGCAGAGAAGTGGGATGGAAAAGAAGGTCTCGCAGAAGGGAGCGGCGATGAAGAGCAGTACGTAGACGGAGCCCGCACCGGCAAGGCTGAACCAGAGCACCGTGGAAAAGTCCACGTTGTCAGCATCCTTCTTTTGGACGAGGGAATTGCCGAATCCGCTGGTGACGAAAAGATTGCACAGCGTTATTATGATGGTGACTATCGTGATGACGGAATAGCTGTCCGGGTCGATGAACCAGGCGAGTACCAAGGAGACTGTAAAGGTGACGAGCTGGGAGCCCAGCCTCTCGGCAAATTTCCAGAGGAAATTCGAAAATACGTTGCTCTTAAGGTCCTTTGCCATCTCTTCATCTCCCTTCTCTTCATTAGTTTGGGCCTCAAACTGTTCTATTATAGCACGAAAGTTATCCACCGTCAAGTTTTTCGGTAAAAACGGAGGAAATCCTGTGGCAACCTCCGTTTTTTCGTTTTTTTTGTTTTTTTTGAAAAAGTACTTGACAAAGGCGGTAAAGCGTCATATACTACACTTGAACAATGATTCAAATGGTCAACTGAACGAAAGGAGAGAAACCATGTCAGTCAGTGATGAAATAAGAAGGGAAGAGACGGGTGCCGTTGCCGACTGCGGCGGTGAGCACTTTGACGGAGTTTGTCCCATCTGCGGTGAGGATGCGGAAAGGGTGAGGAGGGCACTGCCGGATGAAAACGTGCTGTTCGACCTGGCGGAGCTTTTTAAGATATTCGGAGATTCCACCCGCATAAGGATCCTCTACACGCTGTCAATGGGCGAGATGTGCGTCTGCGATATTGCGGAGGTTTTGGACATGAGCATCTCCGCCGTGTCCCATCAGCTTCGTATCCTGAGGCAGTCGGACCTTGTGGGCACGAGACGGAACGGGAAGAACGTCATCTATTTTCCGGCGGACGATCACGTGGATCTTATTTTGAGTCAGGGATTCGAGCATATTACGGAGGGCTGAGATGAAAAAGGTATTTGAACTGAGAGAACTTGAGTGCGCAAACTGCGCCGCAAAAATGGAGAGGAAGATAAAAAAGCTCTCCGGTGTTACCGACTGCAGTATCAGCTTCATGAGCGGCAGGATGACCCTTGAGGCGGAGGACGAGGTCTTTGACAGCGTCGTAACGGAGGCCGCAAAGCTGATAAAAAAGATCGAGCCGGATTGCACTCTCGTCGTCTGAGGTGGGAGCATGACGGGAAAACAGAAAAGAAGGCTTTTTGAAATAATAACGGCGGCGGTGCTTTTTGCTGCCGTGACGGCGGCAGCGGCGTTTTCGGATCTTTTGGGGAATTATCCCGCCATAAAAGCGGTGCTCTTTCTCGCAGTCTACGCAGTGGCGGGCTACGACACCCTTTGGAGCGCCGTTCAAAATATCATCCGCGGGGAGGTGTTCTCGGAGGACTTTCTCATGGCGGTGGCTACGTTAGGCGCAATAGCCCTGGGAGAATACTCGGAGGCGGTGTTCGTCATGCTCTTCAACAAGACCGGATCTCTTTTTGAGAGCATTGCGGTGGGAAAGAGCAGGAGGAGCATCGCATCCCTTGCCGCAATGAAGCCGAAGACCGCGTGGGTGATGCGCGGGGGCAAGTTCGTTACGGTGGATGCCGCCGAGGTTGCCGTCGGGGAGATCTTGAGGGTTCGTGCGGGGGATGTTTTCCCCCTTGACGGTACGGTGCTTTCCGGCGAGGGGACGGTGGATATGTCCCCCTTGACGGGGGAGTCCCTTCCCGTGTCGGTGATACCCGGTGACAGAGTCTTCAGCGGATGCATCAACAAGAGCGGAACGGTGGAATACCGTGCGGACGCCCTGTCGGAGGAATCTGCGGCGGCAAAGGTGCTGTCCCTCATTGAAGATTCCGCCGGGCGAAAGGCGAGAAGTGAGTCATTCATCACTTCCTTTGCAAGGTACTACACTCCCACGGTGGTGGGACTTGCGGTGCTCATAACGGCAGTTCCCACCTTAATATCCGGAAACTTTTCCGAGTGGCTCCGTCGGGGCCTTGAGTTCCTTGTGGTTTCCTGCCCCTGCGCCCTCGTTATCTCGGTGCCGCTCTCATATTTTGCCGGCATCGGAAGTGCCGCCGGGGAGGGGATCTTGGTAAAAGGCTCAAGCTATCTTGAGTCCCTTGCCAAAGCGGACGTGGCGGTCTTTGACAAGACGGGAACGCTGACCGACGGGAAATTTTCCGTCACCCACGTGAACGGTGTGGCCACTGATGAAAGGGAGATTGTCACCCTTGCCGCCGCAGTTGAAAAAAACAGCAGTCACCCTCTTGGGGCGGCGCTGGTATCCTACGGTGAGAAAAAGTTCGGAGACCTTCCGGAGGCGGAGTTCTGTCATGAAAAGGGAGGCGGCGGTATCGGAGGTACCGTCCTCGGACGGAAAGTGTTCGTGGGCAGCGCAAGGTTCCTTTCGGAAAACGGCGTGACCGTGCCGGAGGTCACCGAGGTCGCCACTTCCGTCTTCGTGGCATCCGACGGAGAATACCTCGGAAGCGTCTTCTTTTCGGACAGGGAAAAGGCTTCGGCGGCGGAGTCGGTAGCCCGCCTTAGATCACTGGGAGTAAAAGAGACTGTCATGCTGACGGGAGATCGTCTGTCGGCGGCGACACCGGTGGCGGAAAGGATCGGTATCGACAGAGTGGAGGCGGGTCTTTTGCCGGAGGATAAGGTGAGGCTGTTGTCCGATATCTCCGGACGGCGGGACGGAGTCACCCTCTACGTCGGCGACGGAATCAACGATGCTCCTTCCATTGCTGCCGCCGACGTGGGTATCGCCATGGGCGCTCTCGGAAGCGATGCGGCGGTGGAATGCGCCGACGTGGTGCTGATGAAGGACGATATCACGAAGATACCGAGAGCCGTCGAGATGGCAAGAAGAGTCAGACGGGTGGTGCTTGAAAACGTGATCATCGCCCTTGGGGTGAAGCTTCTTATCTTAGTTGTCTGTGCTGTGGGACTCGGAAATATGTGGCTTGCGGCTTTGGCGGACGTGGGAGTCTCCGTGGCGGCGATACTTAATTCGCTGAGGCTTCTTCGGATGAAAAAATGAAGTCGGCTCACGGTGTCACCGCAGTTTCGGCCGTGGGGCACCCGTGTCGCTGTCCTTCGGGACGTGACCGCCGCAATTAAGGCGGATGGGGACGGTTTTTTCAGGTTACGATTGACAGACGGCTTTTGATGTGGTATCATTTTCATAGAATATGAAACTCTTCAAAAGGGAGAATTGAAATGATAAAGATCGAAAAAATCAGCGTTATGAATCTTGAAAATGCCATGAGAGGCGCGAGAAATCCCATGTCAAGCTGGGCGAGGAGTGACTCACACTACGATGAGAGCGGCAACTACATTCTCGGTCCGAATGACCTTGATCTTGCAAGCCGACTTGCCCATGCGGGAAGCGACCACAGGAAATTCATCCGTCAGATCTTTGTCAGCATGGACATCACAGCCCCTCTCTATTGGTGGAAGGAATTCGATACTTACAAGGTGGGCACCGTGGCAAATTCCACCAGCACCATGCACAAGATCCACGCGCGCCCCTTCACGAGAGACGATTTCAGCCACGATATGATGAGCGAGAGTGCTCTCTCGTGTCTTGATTCGGTGATAGAGGTGCTTGAGGCGGCGAGACTTCGCTTTGTGGAGACAAAGGACAGGGCGGATTGGTTCGATATGATCCAACTGCTCCCCTCCAGTTACGAACAGCTTCGCACCGTGAGCCTCAATTATGAGAACCTTGTGAACATCTACTATGCCAGGAAGAACCACAAGTTACCGGAGTGGCACGTGCTCTGCGGTGAGATAGAGAAGCTGCCTTATGCGGCGGAGCTTATCATGGTGAAGGACTGAAATTAAGAAAGAAAATGATGAAGCGGTCGGCAATGCCGACCGCTTTTTGGACGTTTTGGGAGGATAGGAGTTATTGATGCCGAGGTAAAAAGAAGCCCCGTTCGGAAAAGCCCGAACGGGGGAAAACACCCGCTTGAAAAATTCCGAAGGTTTTTTGAAGAGGTCCGGGGAAATCTTTTTTCAAAAAAAGTTTCCCCGGAAAAACCCAAAGCCGCTCCGAAAGTTTTTTGGAAGGGGCGTGGGGGAGTCTTTTTTCTAAAAAAGACTCCCCCGCAAAAACCGAGATGAAAACATCCCCCGTTTGGAAAAGCCCGAACGGGGGAAAACACCCGCCTGAAAAATTCCGAAGGTTTTTTGAAGGGGCCCGGGGAAATTTTTTTCAAAAAAGTTTCCCCGGAAAAAACAAAGCTCTCCCCCGCAAAAAATCCCCCTATCGGATCTTCACAAACAGGGTCACGTCCCACATGGGAACGCATGGGGGACGGCGCAGGATGAACTTTGCTTCGATACCGTTTTCATCGAGGAGGTCTTTGATGAAGAGTGGGAGGGCGAAGAAGTCATCGGTGCGGTGGTAGAGAGACACTGCCAGGGCGGGACGGCATCTGAGAACGGTCTCCACCGAGCCTTTGAGGGCTGCCATTTCGTCTCCCTCCACGTCGAACTTGATAAGGTCGACGTTCTGAAGATCGAAGGAGTCGAGAGTCCGCTTTTGAACGGTGACGGTCTTCGACCTTCTGTTTTTTCCCGAAACGCCGGAGCCTCTTGATGCGGAGGATACGAAGACCGTTTCTCCGCATTCATCGGAAAGGGCGCAGTTGACAGGGGTGATGGGAGGATACTCCGCCGATGCCGCCGTCTCGCTCAGTTTTTTGAAGGAGCGGCTGTCGGCTTCGAAGGCGATGACCTCGGAAAGACGGGGGAATGCCCGTCCGAACATGAGGGCGCTGTCCCCCTTGTAGGCCCCCAGGTCGCAGATGCGGAAAACGTCCTCTCCGAATGCCTCGAAATAGCTTTTTTCAGGCTCTTCGACGGTGGCAAGGTACTCCCAACAGCCGGTAAGTCGAAATTTCAAAACGGCATCGTACAGAGCCTTTGACACCGGGTCGTGAAAGAGAGCCCCGGCACGGCGGATAGGCTCCTCATTCTTCCTTGCGTACTCGGCGGTGAACAGCTCTCCTCCGTAGAGGGGCACGTCGGGGATCAGCAGAAGATGTCGGCTGTCCAGCTCTTTTATGAAGTCCCACACCGTTTTTCTGTCGGTGCCGAAGGCGAGAAGAACGGTGATGTCGTCTCCATACCGTTCCCTCACGGCATCGTAGCTCTCCACCTTGAAGCCCCGAAAGACCCTGTCTCGCTCAAAGCCGGGACTTGCGAAGACTCCGGTGAGGTGGATGTTGAAGCGTTCGAGAGCATCCACTATCTTGTCGCCGCCGTTTCCGGTGCCGTAGAGAAATATCGGACGGGAGTCACCTTTGAGAAACGACCAGATGTCCTCATTTTGAAAGGGGGCTCCCCCCTTTTTGAGATCCTTGAGATCTTCTTTCGTGAGGCGGAGCCCGTTTTCTTCTTTTTTCATTTTCAGTTGAATCTCGCCGGGAGCTTCGTGCCGCCCAGAAGATGGAAATGAAGGTGTTTTACCGACTGTGCCCCGTCCTCACCGACGTTGGTGAGGATGCGGTAGCCGTTTTCAAGTCCCTCGCTCTTTGCGATGGCGGGGATGGCTTCGAACACCGCCTTGACGAAGTCGGAATTGTTTTCCGTCACCTCATCTGCGGATGTGATGTGGCACTTGGGGATGATGAGCACGTGGACGGGCGCCTGGGGCTCGATGTCCCTGAAGGCGAGGATCCTGTCGTTTTCAAACACCTTGGCAGAGGGGATCTCCCCGGCTATTATCTTGCAAAATAAGCAGTCCATTTTCGGTTTTCCTTTCTCTTTGCTTTCAGTTTTTAACAAATTCTCTGTAGATGGCGTTCATCGCCGTCTCAAAGTCGCTTTCGGCAACTCCGATGATGATGTTGATCTCACTTGAGCCCTGGTCGATCATGCGGATGTTGATGTCCTTCTCGGCGCAGGCCTTGAAGACCTTCGCCGCAGTACCCTTGTTCTTTATCATGCCCCGTCCCACGACGGCTATGAGGGCAAGACCGTCTTCAAAGGTGATGCTGTCGGGTTTCACCGTCTCCCGTATCCTTGCGGTGACGCGGCATCTTGCCTCGTTTGAGATCCCGCCTGCAACGATGACGGACATGGTGTCGATGCCGGAGGGCAGGTGCTCAAAAGAGAGCCCCTCTTTTTCCACCGCCTCAAGGACCGCACGGCCGACTCCCCTTTCGGAGTGGAGCATATCCTTCTCGATGGCGATGACGGAAAAGCCCTTTTTGCCGGCGATACCGGTGATTATCTTGTCGGAATCACTGAAAGAGGTGTCGGGGACGATGAAGGTGCCCTCGTGATCCGGAGCGTTGGTGTTCTTGATATTGATGGGAATGCCCGCCGCCCTCACCGGGAATACCGAGTCCTCGTGGAGCACCGTTGCCCCCATGTAGGAGAGCTCTCTCAGTTCCCGATAGGTGATCACGTCGATGCCGGCGGGATCCTTCACCACGTGGGGATCCGCCATGAGAAATCCAGAAACGTCAGTCCAGTTCTCGTAGACTGCCGCTTTTGCCGCCGCCGCAACGATGGCTCCGGTCACGTCGGAGCCTCCCCTTGAGAAGGTCTTGATGGTGCCGTTGGGCATCGCCCCGTAGAAGCCGGGTATCACCGCACGGTAGTGCTGTGACAGCTTCTCCGACAGAAGGGCGTTTGTGGTGGCACCGTCGAAGGTGCCGTCCTCTTTGAATTTGATGACCCTTGCGGCATCGATGAAGTGGAATCCGAGAAGTTTTGACAGGATGAAGCCGTTCAGATACTCTCCGCGGCTCGCCGCAAAGTCACGGCCGGCGTGGTTTGTGATAGCGTACTTGATGTTGGTGAGCTTTTCCGAGATATCGACGTCAATGTCCAATTCCTCAATGATCCCGTTGTATCGCTCCGTTATCTCGTCAAATACCGAGTCGATGGGGAGGTCCTCCTCCGACAGCTCAAAGCAACGGTAGAACAGGTCCGTTATCTTCACGTCCCCGTCAAAGCGTTTTCCGGGGGCGGAGGGGATCACGTAGCGGCGGTCTTCGTCGGCGGTTATTATCCTTCTGACCTTTTCGATCTGTTTTGCGTCCGCAAGGGAGCTTCCGCCGAATTTCACAGTCTTTACGCCGCTTTTCAGGGTGAATCCGAGTTTGTTGTCGTTCATTTTAATGTCCTTTGTCAGTTATGATGGTCTGTGTCCCCGTTTTGCGGGGCGCTCTTCAGTTTTCGGTATGATGGGGCATCGGGGGTCTTTCGCCGCTGAAATGAGGTGGCGTATGGGGCGTCTTTTCCCAGCCGTCACTCTCATTTTCGGGAGAGGAATCCACGTATCGCTTTGCCTGAGTGGAGAACAGGTCGAAGTACTTTCCCTTTTTCTCCATCAGTGAGCGGTGGTCACCCTCCTCTATCAGCTCCCCGTTCTCAATGACCAAGATCTTTGAGGCGGTGGTGGCACTGGAGAGACGGTGGGAGACGAAGATGGTGGTCTTGCCCCGTCTCAGCCTTTCGAACTGGTTGAATATCTCCTGCTCCGCTATGGCATCGAGGGAAGCGGTGGGCTCGTCGAGGATGAGGAAGTCGGAGTCGGAGTAGAAAGCCCTTGAAATGGAGAGCTTCTGCCACTGACCGATGGAAAGCTCCGTTCCGTCGGCCTCAAAGTACTTCATGAGGGCGGTGTCGTAGCCGTCCTTCAGCTTTTCGATGAAATCGGCGGAGTTGCCGGCTCTCGCCGCCGCCTTGATATCCTCTTCAACATAGCCCTTGTCCACCTGGCCGAACATGATGTTTTCGCCGGCGGTGAAAGCGTACTTGCCGAAGTCTTGGAAGATGATGCCGAAGGCATCGTACAGCTCCTTCACATCGTATTTTCTGATGTCCTCACCGTCGAATAGGATGACTCCTTCGGTGGGATCGTAGAGCCTTGTGAGCAGCTTGATAAGAGTGGTCTTGCCCGCTCCGTTGAGTCCCACGAGAACTGCGGTCTCACCGCCCTCAAGACGGAATGACACGTTGCGTATCACGTCCTTTGAGCCGCCGGGATACCGGAAGGAGACGTTTTTGAATTCCACCGTGTGAGGGATGTGGCGCTTCACTTTGAGGGGTTCCTCAAGGACGGGAACTATCTTTTTCTTCTCCGCCATGAAAGCGATCATGTTGTCGATGAAGAGAGTGCCCTCGTAGATCGTTGCGGTGATGGCGATGAGGGAGAAGACACCGGAGGAGATGGAGTTCAACGCCCCGGTGTAGAGTGAGTAGTCACCGATCAAGAGAGTGCCGTCAAAGACCTTTTTCGCAATGTAGAGAAACAGGGCGCAGTTGACTCCCGACGACATGAGGGACAGCCCCATGTTCCAGCCGTTCTCGGCGTAGATCAGCCGTTTTATTCCGGCAAAGTACCTTGCGAAGGTGTCCTTATAACATTGTATGAAGGTGTCGGCAAGACCGAACATACGGATCTCTTTTGCAGTGTCCTTGTCCAGCATCAGCTCGTTGTAGTAGTTCATCTGTCTGCGGTCCTTGGAGCGCATCCTCATGTACTCGAAGGTCTTCTTACGGTAGATGAAGCTGATGGTGGCGGTGGGGATGGAGAACGCCACGATGACAAGGGGCGCTATGGGGGTCACCGCCGTCAGTATCACGATGAAGGAGACGAGACTGATGGCGGAGGAGACGATGGTGAAGACGGATTGGAGGATGGACACCGGTCGGCTGCCTGCCTCACGCCCCGCATTTTCCAGTTTTTCATAGAATTCCGGCATGTCGAAGCTTGCCAGATCCACTTCCTTCGCCTTGTTCAGTATCTTCAGTTTGATGTGGTTGGTGACGAGCTCTCCGGAGATGCGGATCACCATAGTGTAGACTGCCGATATGAGGGATTGGACCACTATGAAGGCGAACTGGAACACCATGAGCTTCAGTATCGGGGCGAAAACACTGCTCCTGCCGGCAATGACCTCTCCCAGCTCGTTCAAAAGCTCCTTTGAGATGAAGGCGCCGATCACCGGCAAAAAGCCGCTGATCACCGAGTAGATCATCATGACGAAGAGTATCCAGGGCTTCGCCTCCCACACCAATTTGAAAATGTAGAAGAGCCGATAGAAGAAGCCCCCCACCACCTTTTTAAGGTAGCCGGGCACCTCCTTCAAATTAGTCGGCTTTTTCGGTTTTATCTTGTCGTAGTTCGGACCTCGTCCGAAGGGAGGGGGACCCATCATGTCCTTTTCCGCCTTTCTTTTTCTTTTTGAATTCTAACAAGATATTCTACAATATTTTTCGCTGTCTTTCAAGAGCAAAAACGTCATTTTCCCCCCTTTTTGGGCATTTTTCATTCTTTTTTTCAGCGGCGAAGTCTTTCTTTCGAGAAGACCGCCCTTCGATCCGGCAGAAAAAGGTTTCCCGATCCGGCATCGGAGAGCTCCGAGGACCGACAGTTGAGCAATCTTACCCGACCGGAAGGGACTTTTTGTCGCTGCCCGGCCTCATATTCCGCCGACCTCGGTTGACAAAGGCGGCTTTGGGTAGTATAATGTCATTATATTTCGCAAAAAGAGGATGAAAAATGGTTGACAGAGACAAACTTATCTTCGCTCCCTGCGACGTAATGCTTCCTCCCTTCGGGGCGGACGACGGGGAACTTTGGAAAAAATGGGCGGTGATCGCCTGCGACCAGCACACGGAGGACGTGGGATACTGGCAGAGGATCGACGGGTCCCTTGAGGGGGCTCCCTCGGCGCTGGATCTTGTCCTTCCCGAAGCCTATCTGGGCACGGAGCTTGAGACAAAGCAGAAGGCCAGAGTGGACTGCTTCCAAAGATCTCTTGATTCCGGGTGGCTCAAGACCTTCAAGCACTCCCTCGTTCTTGTTGAAAGGACCCTTTCAAACGGCCTTGTGAGACGGGGAATAGTGGGGAAGATCGACCTTGAGAACTACGATTTTTCGGCGGACTCACGCTCCTATGTGAGACCCACCGAGGGCACCGTGACCGAGAGGGTCCCCCCAAGAGTTGCCATCAGAAAGAAGGCCACGTTTGAATTGAGTCACGTTATGATGTTCGCAAGATACGGAGAGCTTGATATCGACGGCTTTGCGGCATCAAAAAAGGCGGAGCTCAAAAAGCTCTACGAATTCGATCTTTCCGAGGGAGGCGGACACATCGCCGGTTGGCTCCTTTCGGGAGAGGTGCTTGAGGAGGTGCTTCGCCGCTTTGAGAAGCTTGAGGCGGCAAGGACTCCCGGTGACGTGCTCTACGCTGTGGGAGACGGGAACCATTCCCTGGCGGCGGCAGCCTCTCTCTATCGGTCACTGAAGGAAAAATACGGTCCGGTAGTCATGAGCACCAAGGCGAGATACGCCACGGTGGAGATGGTATCGGTGGATTCGGAGGCGATAGTTTTCGAGCCTATCTACCGTGTCGTCGAGAACGTGGACACGGAGGACTTTCTTTCATTCCTCACATCCCGCTTCGAGGGGGACACGGGGGATGCTGCATCGGTGACGGCGGTCACCGCAGGCGGAGAGAAAGCGATAGCGGTCCCGGTATCGGAGGGAGATCTGACGGTGGGAGTCCTTCAGGATGCGGTGGACTGTTATCTTGCATCCCATCCGGGGGCGGTATGCGACTACATTCACGGTGTCGGGGCTCTCAAGACGAGGGCCACGGCAAAGAATGACAGAGTTGGACTTCTCTTTGAGGGAATGAAGAAGGAGGATCTGTTTCCCTACGTTGAGTCGAGGGGACCTCTTCCCAGAAAGACATTCTCCATGGGAAGCGCCGACACCAAGAGATACTATTTGGAGCTTCGCCGGATAAAGGCGCCTTGGGAGGAGAAAAAATGAAACGTGTTTTGAGAGCGGTATCGCTGCTCCTTGCGCTTCTTATCCTTTTTGCCGTCTCCTCTTGCGGCAAGACGTCCGTCACGGAGGCGGACAGAAAAGTCGCCCTCACCGTGTCGGGTCACGACGTGTCGAGAGCTACGGTAGAGTATTTTGAGACTCAGTTCAAAAGAGGAGTGCTGGCCGAAGGCGGCGAGGAGACTCTGTCCGACTCCGAGAGGGAAGCCCTTGACAGAGCGGTAAAAAACGCCACCGAGGAGAGCCTTCGGAAGATATTTGCGGTCTATGAACTGGCATCCGAGCGGGGCATCACTCCCGATTCGGTGGCAGACGAGCTTGACGGAGTCACCGAGAACTTCATCACCTCTCAATACGGCGGAGATGAGGAGGCATTCTACTCGGCTCTTGAAGCGGAGGGGATGAGCTACAGCACTTTTCTCTTCTTCAAGGAGCACGAGCTGCTTCAAAACGCCCTCTATTCAAGCATGATCTCCGACGGCACGCTGCCCTACGGAGAGGAGAAATTGAAGGATCGCTTCCTTTCCGGGGAATTGGTCAGGGTGAAGCACGTGATGGTGTCCTATGAGGCGGAAAACGGGGCGTTTTTGCGCTTTACCGACTCCGAGGCTGCTGTCACCGATCCGGCACTTAAAAAGGCGGAAAAGGTGCTCTTACGCGCCCGAGAAGGGGAGAATTTCGACTCCCTTGTGGAAAAGTACGGAGACGAGGTGCTCCTCAGAGGCAACAGCGACGGCTTCTACTTCACAAAAGGCAACAAAGAGCTGTCCTACGAGGAGGCGGCATTCGCACTTGACGTGGGACAGATCAGCGATATCGTCACCACCTCCGAGGGCTTTTGCATCATAAAGCGGCTTGAGCTTGACGGTAGCTACGTTGAGAAGAATCTCTCGTCCCTGATGGACTCTTTCACCGAGGGGCAGTTCAATCTCTTTGCGGAGGAGAGAGCGGAGAGCCTTGAGGTCGCATGGAAACGGTAATTGTAAAAAGAGAGAGGCTTTGACCGGAGGTCAAAGCCTCTCTCGTCCTGTTGACGCAGTCAACAGGACGGCAGAGAAAGACAGGCGAAGTTATTTTTTGTGAAAGCCGAGCGTCGGCGTAGTGGCCTACGGTAGCGAAGGCTTTCGCAAAAGTGGCGAAGTGCCGAAAAAAGAGTCCGAAGCGTGGTTCAAACTCCGATGCTTCGACCAATAAAAACGGTACCGACCGATTGCTCTTCATCCCGATCTTTGAAGCCACGTAAAGAACGAGTTTGTCTTTTTGCTGAGAGGCTTTGACCGGAGGTCAAAGCCTCTTTTTCAGCGGCAGAACAAAAGCAGTGCCAAAAGCAGTACCGGAACTCCGTTGTCCCGACTTTCACTTGAAAGAAGGGCGATCAGGAAAATTATGAAAAGGTCATCCTGCTTCACGCCGGAAAGGCGGAAGGGAGTCTTTTTCTTTTCCGTCGGCATCTCTGTCTCGGAGACCTTTGCCCTTTCGCCGTCCGTTTCCGGCTTCGGGCCTTTCGGGACATCGTATCTTCTTTGAAATCTTACCCCGCCGTATCCCCGGGGCAGCGGGGGCGCCATCTCACCTTTTTTGTCCGCTCGGTATCTTGAGTACATCGCCCCCTCCTACTTTCCAAGCCCCAAGAGCTGTGCTATGTCGGTGATCTGTCCCACCTTGAGGATGTTTTCCACAGCCTCTTTTTTCGGCTCGGACAGATAGGGCTTCAGAGCGGCAAGGAGCCTCTTGTGCTTTTCAAGTTCAGCGGGGGACAGTACCGACTTTGCCCTCGGTTCTTCCTTTTTCGGCTCCTCCGCCTTTGGGGGCTTCGTTTCCTCACCGCCGCCTGCGGCGGCACGGGCAAGCTCTGCGCCGTCGCCCGAAAGGGCAGCGGACTTCATTTTCTCAAGGTCGATCTCACCGCTGTCTACTCCGCTTTTCAGCCGTGTCAAGATCTCCGTGAACCTGGGGTCGCTCATGGCTCCGGACAGCATTTCGGACAGGTCGTTTCCTCTTCCCTCATCCATCGTATCCTACCTCCGTTTTTTGAAAATGGCACAGATCTCTCCTATCTTCGCAATATCCCTCTCGTCAAGGCTCAAGAGCACCTCCCTCAGTGCGGCGGCGTTTTCCCTTGTCATGAGGGATCTTGAGAGGGTGATACCCGCCGATCCGAGAAAAAGGCTCACGCAGGAAAAAAGTGCTCCGTCCGGCATGGAGGAGATCTTAAGGATCGTCTTTCGGTCAAGCTTCACGGTTACCTCCGATAACATGGGCTTTTTCTACCAGTATATTTCCCTCTCGAAAAGAGGTGCCAGATCCCGGTGACTTGCCGGACGTTTTTTCGGACGGACTCGGCATTTTGCCCCGATGCGCGGAGTATTTTGCCGTGATGTGGCGGAGTGTTCCGCCGTGACGGGCTCGGTATCCCACTGCGATGGGCTCGGTATCCCGGTGGGGTACGCCGGTTATTTCGCTGCCGTCACCTTGCATTTTGGAAAAACGCTTGAAAAGGGGCTTTGTCTGTGCTATACTAACTTAGTATGTGGGATTGACTTTGATAATTCCGCTTTTTTGAAAAAAGGAGATACTGTTCTTACTATGGACAAGCTGACAGTCAGTCTTGAAAAAATAATCGGGGAGATGAAGATGAAGCCCGTCTATCTGCCCTGCGATCCGTCGGAGATACTGATATCGAGGACGGAGATCAACCGTCCCGCCCTGCCCCTCACCGGCTTTTTCGGATGCTTTGAGGCAGACAGGCTCCAGGTGATCGGCAACACCGAGTGCGAGTATCTGGCGGGCTTTGATGAAAAGGAGACCGAAAAGAAGCTGGAGGCTCTCTTTTCACGCCGGCCGGTGGCGGTCATCTACACTCACAGCAACACCGTTCACGACGTGTCGAAGGAGCTGGCGGTGAAGTACCGAGTGCCCCTTCTTGCGGCGGACAGCTCCACCAGTGAGTTCGTGGCGGCGGTCATCGCCTTTCTCAACCTGAATCTCGCCCCCCGCATCACCCGTCACGGGGTGCTCGTGGAGGTCTACGGTGAGGGCGTTCTCATCATCGGGGACTCCGGCATCGGAAAGAGCGAGACTGCGGTGGAGCTGATCAAACGAGGTCACAGATTGGTGGCCGACGATGCGGTGGAGATAAAAAGAGTTTCCGCCAAGACCCTCGTGGGCTCGGCGCCGCCCCTCATACGCCACTATATGGAGCTTCGGGGCATCGGCATCGTGGACGTGAGACGGCTCTTCGGAATGGGCTCCGTCAAGGACACGGAGAAGATCGACATGATAATCGAGCTTGAGCAGTGGGTCCACGGAAAGATGTACGACCGCTGGGGCATCGATGAAAAATTCACCGATATCATGGGGCTGAAGATCCCCACCACCGTGATACCCGTTCAGCCGGGGCGAAATCTGGCGGTGATAATCGAGATCGCGGCTATGAATGCCCGTCAGAAAAAGATGGGGTACAACACCGCCAAGGAATTCAACGACAAGATAATGAAAAACATGGAGGAGCAGCAGGCCGAGATACTGAAGCGACAGGACACTGGCGTGTGCGACAGCTCCGACGACATAGACTGAGAGGTAAAAAAATGGCAGATATCACGGTAAAGAAGCTACTTGAGGAGATAAAGAGGGTCCTTGCGGATCCGAAGCCCTCCGAGACCCTTCCTCAAAACACATTCTACCTTTCGAATGAGCGTGTTCTGGCGATGCCCCGAAGTCACGGGGAGTCCCGTTTTCCCTACGATGAGGACGGCTTTGTGGTCTTCGCCTATCAGACCGGCTACATTTCCGCCTGCGACAGCACCTTCACGGTGTTTCGAAATGCGAACTTCGGAGAGGAGGCTCCCGTAGCCTTCTTCGGGGGACTTGAGAGAACCGACGGCACCTATTTTCCCCTTTCCGTCACCGGCGCTTCCCGTCAGCTCTTTGAGCCGGAGGGAACGAAGCGCTACGTGGTCTTCTCCCTTCGCTCCTGCCGCTACATTGCGGAGTGTGAAGGCGGGGTGTTCTGCCTTCGTATGAACGTGACGGAAAACAAGGACATCCATTTCACTCTGAGCTATGAGAACCTTTCGGGGGAAAACAAAAAGATCTATCTTGCCTCGTTTGCGGAGGCTCTCCTTCGCTTCGGGGAGAGCGAGGGCTTTTGGGATAAGATGAGCAAGTTCGGTCGTCGTCTTGACAACGGCTCCGTGATACTTTGGAGCAGAAACGGCAGGGAGGACTGCCTCACCGTCAACACGGCGGTGTCGAAGGGGCAGCCCACAAGGATATCCCGCACGGTGGGCAGGACGGACTTCTGCGGCGGAAAGGGGCGCACCGTAGCCAATGCGGAGAGCCTCAGGACCGGGTGTTTTGAAAAGGAGACGGCCTTTGCCACCACCACCGAGCTTCCCATCGCCGCCGACATACTCCATTTTGACGTGGCCCCCGGCGACAGTGTCACCGTGGAGTACGAGATGACCGTCAGCCATGGTATGGAAGCGGCAGAGGCGGCAGTGGGCAAAATGACCGATCCCGCCGAGAACGAAAGAAAGATAGCTCTTTTTGAGGATGAGGACAGGGCGATATTCGACCGTATGAAGGTGAAATTCTCCGATTGGCAGGGAAATGTGGATGCGGAGCTGATGAACCGCTTTGTGAGAAGCATTCAAAAGCAGGTCTCATTTTGTGCCCACGGAAAGAACTACGCCGGCCCCCACATCGGCATCAGAGACGTTTTCCAACAGCTTGAAGGGTCCCTTATGTGGCACCCGGAGAAGAGCCGTGAGAAGATCCTCGTGGCGATGAACTATATCATGTCCGACGGCAGAGCGCCGAGGCAGTTCTCGATACCTCAGGATCCGGCGGACATACCGGACTTTGATTTGAGAATGTACGTGGACCAGGGCGTGTGGGTGATATCAACTATCCACACTTACATCGCCTTCACCGGCGACGTCTCCATCCTTGACGAGGAAGCGGGATACTACGATCTTCTCGACGAGGCGTCGAAGACCCTGAGAAGAAGCGATGAGCGGGACAGCGTGCTCTCTCACCTCATTAGGATCTGCGATTTTCTCGCATCCAAGCTTGACCGGGATCACACCTGGTGCATGAGGGCGCTTTACGGAGACTGGAACGATGCCCTTGACGGACTCGGACGTACCGCCGACCCGGATCGAGACTACGGCGACGGGGTGTCGGTGATGACTACCCTGCAGTACTATCGGAACCTTTCGGAGATGTGCGAGCTTTTGGCACTTCGCGAAGGGTACGGCGAGAAGATAAAAGAGTACGGAGAGCTTCGCTCCCTTGTGGAAAAGGGGCTTTTCGAATTCGCACTTGAGGATCGGGGAGGAGACGTTCGGGTCATCCACGGCTGGGGAGACAAGATGTCCTACAAAGTGGGCTCCCACTCGGACTGCGACGGCATCGACCGCTTCAGCCTCACCGCCAACGCCTTCTGGGCGATCAGCGGCATGATGGAAAAGGATCCCTCGGTGAAGCACTCACTTATGAGGTGCTGCGACAGCGTGGAGTCAAGGTACGGTCTCAAGACCTTCTCCGCCCCCTTTGCCATGGAGACCAGACCCTACATCGGCCGTCTTGCCACCATCACCGTGGGAACTGCGGAAAACTGCTGTGCCTACGTTCACGCCTCCATGTTCGGCATAATGGCCCTGTTCATAGCGGGGGAGAGCGAGAGGGCTTGGAGGGAGCTTGAAAGATCCGTAGTTCTCACCCATGACAACTGCTCCATGACCTCCTTCGTAATGCCCAATTCCTGGTGCGACAACGTGGAGATGGGCATTGACGGCGATTCCATGGGAGACTGGTACACAGGCAGCGGAGTCATGTTCATCAAGGAGCTGGTGCGCTTCGGATTCGGGATCATGCCCACCCTTGACGGACTCACCGTCCGCACTCCCGGGACCATGCCCTGTAAGGAGGCATCGATCGAGATATGCCTGAAGGGTCATCCCGTCACGCTGAGATACAAAAACGAAGGAAACGGCACCCGCCGCTACTTCGTTGACGGAAAAGAAGTTGAAACTACGATGGATCCCCTCTCCGAAACGCCGGAGATCACTCTGTCGGCGGACGAGATCGGAGACGGCATGGTGATAACCGTCACCGACTGACCGGATCGGTCCGGATCATTAAGACCGTTCCGAAAAGGAAGAAAGGAAATAAAGTGGAAAAGATCAAGGTACTTTCCGTTTTCGGGACCCGTCCCGAAACGATAAAAATGGCACCCCTCGTCAAGGAGCTTGAAAAGAGGGAAGAGATAGAGAGCATAATCTGCGTCACCGCTCAGCACCGTGAGATGCTGGATCAGGTGCTTGAGGCGTTTTCCATCGTACCGGACTACGATCTGGATATCATGAAAAAAGGACAGACTCTCACCGACATCACCACCAGGGTGACCGAGGGGATGGGCGAGCTTCTTGAGGAGATAAAGCCGGATATCGTTCTGGTCCACGGTGACACCACCACCGCATTCGCATCTGCTCTCGCCGCATTTTACGCACACTGTGATATCGGTCACGTGGAGGCGGGACTCCGCACCGGCAATAAGTACTCCCCCTTTCCGGAGGAGATCAACCGCCAGTTCATCGGACTTGTGGCGGATATGAACTTCGCCCCCACGGAGAAGGCAAAGAACAATCTGCTCTCCGAGGGAAAGGATCCCTCAAGCATCTTCGTCACCGGCAACACCGCCATCGACGCTTTGAAGCTGACGGTGAGGGAGGACTACTCGGATGAGGTCACCGAGTTCGCAGGGGACTCCCGTCTTATCGTCCTCACCGCACACAGAAGAGAAAATCTCGGTGAGCCCATGCACAGGATGTTCCGTGCGATAAGGAGGATCACCGAAAAGCACCCCGACGTGAAGGTGGTCTATCCCGTCCATTTGAATCCGGCGGTGAGAGAGGCCGCAAGGGAGGAGCTTGGCGGATGCGACAGGATCCGTCTCATAGAGCCTCTTGAGGTGGTGGAGTTCCACAACGTTCTCGCAAAGAGCTACCTCATCCTCACCGACAGCGGCGGTATCCAAGAGGAGGCTCCCTCCCTCGGAAAGCCCGTCATCGTCCTCCGTGACACCACGGAGCGACCGGAGGGAGTCGAGGCGGGGACCTTGAAGCTGGCGGGCACGGACGAGGAGGTCATCTTCGACATGATCGACACGCTCCTCTCCGACAAGTCGGACTACGACAGGATGGCTCACGCCGCCAATCCCTACGGTGACGGCGAGGCCTCACGGCGCATTGCGGATGCCATCATCGAAAGGTACCGCAGATGAGGGAGGATCTTCCCACTTACGAGAGAGATGAGACCGCAGAAGGCTCGGACGGGCTTCCCGACGGTGTTTCGGGCAATGTGACACGGGACTGTCGGGGCAACGAACCGGACGGCAGAGCGGGAGGGAGGCCGACCGAAGTTTCCGATGTGACGGACTGTGAAGGATCGGACGGCGTTTCCGGTGAGATACCCGACGGGCAGTCGGGAAAAAAGGCGGATAAGGAACCGAAAAAAAGGAGAAGACTGCCCCGTTTTTACCTTGCGGTGTTCTGCTACGGCGGGGCGGTGGCGGTATTGTATCTTCTTTTCAGACTGAGCCCTCCCCTTTCCGATTTCTTTTCGGAGAATATCTCACCTGCGATCCGGGGAGTGATGACGTTTCTGTCGGGGGCTTTCCCGTTCTCCCTCTACGAGGCACTGCTTCTTTCGGTGCCGATACTGATCTTTCTCTTCATATGGCTCTTTCTCGGCGGGAAAAGAAGCTTTGGGAGGATAGTATCCTTCCTTCTTTCCTGCTTCATCATCGGCACGTCGCTCTTCGTCTTCTCTACCGCTCCGGGCTACTTCGGCACTTCGGTGGCGGACAGACTGTCCCTTGACGGGGACGGTGTCACCTCGGAGGACATGGCGGATGCCCTTGAATATCTCGTCGGTGAGATCGGGAAGATACTTGAGACGGAGTCCTTTGCGACTCTTGAGTCGGGGGAGACTCTCATGGAGGGAAATATCTTCGACGTCTCAAGGAAGGTAGTCGCCGCTTACGGGGAGATGCCCTCGGAGTTTTCCTTCATCAAGAACGTGAGGTCGGCGGCAAAGCCGGCGGTGACGGGAGAGGTGATGACCTATCTGCATCTTGCGGGCATCTACACCGCTTTTACCGGGGAGATCACCGTCAACACGGAGTATCCCGACTTCATCGTTGTGTCCACGGTGGCTCACGAGATGGCTCATCAAAGGGGGATCGCCAAGGAGGACGAGGCTAACTTCATCGCTTTTGCGGTCCTTGACTCGTCGACCGATCCCTACCTGAGGTATTCGGGGCTTCTGGATGCTTACTCCGCCGTGGCGGGAGATCTTGCCGCCTCGGACTATGAGAGTTACAGGGAGATAGCCTCCCGCCTTCCGAGGAGGGCGAAGAGAGAGCTTGCCGCCTACGGCGACTTTTTCGACAAATACCGTGACAGCACCGCTTCCAAGGTGTCAAATGCCGCAAACGATGCCTTTCTGAAGTCCCAGGGGACCGAGGGGACCGTAGCCTACTCCCTTTCATCCCGGCTTATTGCGGCGTATCTTAAGGAGAGGTAATGCGTTTCTGCCGCCCGCTTTCGGGTGGCATTTTTTTGCCGACGGCCTTTCGGGGACTTGACATTTCGGTATTTTTTCGGGTGGACCTCCGTTTTTTCGGCGGGATATGGGGGGGGCTCTTCGACAGCTTTTTTTCGCGGTACTTGCCGTCCCGCCTTTTTCGGACAGCTTTGAGTTTTTTGAAAGTTTTTTCAAAAAGTGGCTCCTTTGACTTTTCAATCGGAGAAAACCGTGCTATACTGGAGAAAAAGAAGGACAAGAAACGGAGTGATAACAGTGAACACGCCATTGAAGCTTGGAATACTCGGAGGGCTTGGCCCCATGGCCAGCGCCTACTTTCTTGAGATGATAACGGAGCACACCAAGGCAGCCCGTGACCAGGATCACATCGATATTTTGCTCAGCAGCCGAGCCACCACCCCCGACAGAACGGATTTTATCCTGGGGAGGAGCGATGAGGATCCCCTTCCCGTCATGGTGGAAGATGCGAAATATCTTGAGAGCTGCAACGTCTCCGCCATCGTCATCCCCTGCAACACCGCTCACTACTTCATCGACGAGATAAGAGACTCGGTCTCCGTTCCCGTCCCCAGCATAATCGACGAGACCGTCGCCCACGTGAAGCGGACCGGCGCCGTCCGTCCCGGCATCATGGCGACGGAGGGAACTCTTTTCACAAGATCCTATCAACTTGCCTGTGAGAGGGCGGGCATCGGATGCGTTGAGCCGGATGCGCCGCTGCTTTCAGACATCATGACCCTCATCTATGACTACGTTAAGAAGGGTCGCCCGGTGTCAAGGGAACTATTCTACCGAACTGTGAATGCCTTCAGGGAGAGGGACTGCGACAGCATCATACTGGGCTGCACGGAGCTCTCCGTCATCAACAAGTCCCTCGGCAGCGATCCCGCTTTGACGGACTCCCTTGAGGTCCTCGCTCACAAGGCCATCGAACTTTGCGACGGCACGCCGGTGGGGTTCAACTCCACCTTTGACCGATGAGGGTGAGAGGGACTGCCGTCCGCTCTGCGGCACGTCGCCGCGGGAACTCTCCCGTTGCGGTGGCGCTGATCTGCGTCATAGCGGCGGCGCTCATTGTGACGGCGCTTCTCATCGTCCTTCTTCCGAAGGATGAAAGGAAGGAAGAACTTCCCCCAAGGGTGACCTTTGAGGACACAAGGGCGGTCTACGTCGCCACCGTGTCCAACATCAACTTCCCCTCAAGGCCGGATCTTACGGCGGAGGAGCTGGCGTCGGAGATGGATCTCATCGTTGAGACGTCCAAGTCCGCCGGCATGAACACGGTGATACTTCAGGTGCGCCCCTCCTGCGACGCTTTTTATAAGTCGGATATCTTCCCGGTGTCAAGATACCTTTCCTCAAGCGGGGTGCTCACCCTTGACTGTCTTGAATACATGACGGAAAAATGCCACGAAAACGGCATGGCGCTCTGGGCGTGGATCAATCCCTATCGGATCTCCTCAAACGGAGAAGTCCCCACAGATGGACCTGCCGCCCAACTTTCGGAATTCACGGTGGATTACAACGGCAAGATCTCCTTTGACCCCTCAAGCGAGGAGGTCATGGAGCTGATATGCGACGGGGTGACGGAGATACTGTCACGTTACCCCGTAGACGGCGTTATTTTCGACGATTACTTCTACCCCTACGTGGAGTACGTCACCGCCGCTTCCGGCGAAAAAACACCCGTGGAATTCGACGACAGAGCCGCTTTTGAGGCGGTGGAGGAAAACTTTGACTCCGTCGGTGACTTCAGACGGGATAACGTGGACAGGATGGTGGAGAAAGTCCACCTTGCGGTGAAAGAGAAGGCGTCAAACTGCCCCTTCGGCATCGCGCCCTTCGGCATTTGGAAAAACAACAACGGGTCAAACGGCGGCTCGGACACGAGAGGACTTCAGAGCTACAGCGCCATCTATTGCGACACGGTGAAATGGATCGAGAACGGCTGGGTGGATTTCGTAGCCCCCCAGATCTACTGGGACTGTGAGAGCACGGCGGCAAATTACCGCACTCTCGTCACCTGGTGGAACGGAGTGGTCGCCGAGGCAAATGAGAAGAACGGCACCGATATCTCCTTTTTCGTCTCCCACGCCGCCTACAAGTATCAGGACACCTTTTTGTCCGGAGAGATGACGGAGCAGCTTTTCTATGCGGAGGCATTTGACTCCTACAAGGGCAGCCTCTTCTACAGTTACGCCGCCATCGCTCAAAATACCGGCGGAGTGACGGAGGAGATAAGAGAGCACTATTTTGAAAAGGATGCCGCTTCTGCCGAAACGGAGTCGTGACAGAATTGCGGGGCCGCTCCCCGGTACCGAAGAAAGAAAAAAGAGATTCCCCCAAGGTCTCCGCCTTGGGGGAACGTGTTTTTTGGGATCTGTGACCCCATTCCGTGATATTTTCGGTTTTTGACCCGACATGTTTTCGAGTTTTAACCCGACGTTTTTTTGAATTTCAACCCGTCATATTTTCGGTCTTCACTCCGACGTTTTTTGAGTTTCACAAAAGAGGGGGCTTTTGAAACGAAAAAAGGGAAGGACGAGCCTTCCCGTTTCGGTCATTGTTTTTCGGTGGGACACCGCTTCGCTTCGTCGGCGTCTGTGACGTTTCGCGCGATCACACGGGGATCTTGAAGACGATCTTTTTTACCTTGTCACAGTTGAGATAGAGACCGGGGCGGTGGAGATCGCAGGGAGCGAAGTAGGCGAAGCTGCCGCCGGTGACGTGGAGATCCAGCAGAGTCTCTCCGGTCTCTTCCGTGCCTTGGAAGTCATGCTCCTCAAAGTATTCTCCCGCACCCGTCAGCTCATCCATGGGCGCCCATTGGATCAGCTCGGAGCCGGACACAAGGTACTGCAGGTCGGCGTATTTTCGGTGGGCTTCGAAGGAGTAGAGCTCCTTTGACGGGGAGTATTCGGACACGTTGGCAAAGATGCCCTCGGAAAGCTCGTGACGTCCTGTGGGAAGGGTCGCCGCATCGTTCTCCTTCAAAAATCTGTCGATCAGGAGAAACCTTTTATCAAAGGCGGCGTAGAAGGGGAGATTTGCTATTTTGTCGAAGATCATGGTGTTACCTCGTTTTCTGTCTTTGCGGCTGTTTGAGCTTCGGTGGGAACCTTTCGTGCCCCGTCCGAGGGCTTCCGACGAGACCGCTTCGGTCTTTCCCGCTGTCGGGGAGAGTTCAGGGAGACTTTTGCCCTTCGGGTCAGTCTTCCGCCTCCGTTTTTTCGGTATCCGCCGGCACGTAGGACATGAGCTCCATCAGATCCTCGTATGCGCCGCTGTCAAGGGAGTAGATGAGCTGCCCGTCCGACACGGTGTAGTAGTAGGTCTGCACGGTGGAGGGGTAGCTGTTACCGTCGTCGTCCGTCAGAGTCACTTCAGTTTCGTGATTCTTTCCGAAAAAGACGGTAAAATGCCTTGTTGCCGCCGGGGTGGAGGAGGTGCCGTCGGTGTCCTCGGGATCCTCGGAGTCATCCGAGTCTTCTTTGTAGGTGATCTCTATCATGGTTCCGGCCTCCGAGATGCCGTAGCTCTCGTAGTCGCTTTTGTCGGTATGATAGCAGTTTTTTGGGGAAAAGTCAATAGCCTCGATGAGGGAAAAGGCGTTTTCTATCCCGGTCTCGTCCGAAATGACGTTCTCCGCTCCCGTTTCATCACGGACGGTGATAGCCGTCACTCCATCGGAGTAGAGCCCGGTGGGAAGGGAGTCGGTGTTTACGAAGTCCTCAAAGTCCCTGTCGAAGGGGTCGGTGACGGAGGAGTCCGCAAGATAGATGCGACCGCTCGTCGCGTTCTTGAGATAGATGCGGCTGTTGAAGCTGTTGATGTTTCCGAATACCAGCTCCACCTTTTCCTCGCCGTAGACGGCGGTTACCGTCAGTGAGGGAGAGTCAAGCCCGTAGGTGCCGGGGTCCTCGGTGCCCAGGTCTCTTGCCGCCGTCAGGGGGGAGAGAGACGACACCATGTTTCCGATGACGGAGGCTTTCATCGGAAGGTCACTGCCCTCGCAATACCAATCTCCGTCCGAATCCTTTGTGAACGTGAGGGCAACGCCCTCTCTTTCGAAGGATAACTCGGTGATATCCGAGGCATTCTTTGCGGTGACGGGGATCTCGGTGTTCTCCGTCTCCTTGGAGGCGGCATCCGTCGCCGCCTTTTTTTCATTGAGGTGTCCCATCAGCGCCACTCCTCCGATGAGGAGGGCTAAGATGAGGGACAGAGAAACTAATGTGATAACTCTTTTTTTCATGGCTCTTTACTTTCTGCGGCGGCGCATCCAGACTGCAAAGCCTGCCGCTAAAACGGAGACGGGAAGGACGAAGAGTAGGACGGTGCTCCAGAAGGTCACGTCGGAGTCGGTGGTGGCGAGGGTGGAGTTGTCCACGTCCACGCCGATCAGCGCAACGGACTCTTCCTTCTCGCACATCATCTCCAAAGTTCCGATAAAGAGCGTGGAGTTTCCGCCGTAGTCATAGCTTGCCTCCACTGCCGAGGGGGATGCAAACCAGACGAACTGTCCCTCTGTGTTGTTTCCGCCCCCGTCGGTGCCGGTGTAACTGCTTCCCGCAGCCACCATGACGGAGCCTTCAAAGTCTCCATCATCCTTGTCGAAGGAGGAGAGTTTTTCGTAATTTTTCTTCACGAACGCCGAGTCGGAGGTGGAAAGGATGGAGTAGACGGAGCACTCGGTGCCCTCAACGGCTTTGATACCGTGGGAGAGGGGGAAGAAGTAGGTCATGTTTCCGGCGCCCTTTCCCGTCAGGGGAGCGGTGGTGGCATCCACCTTGGGCACAAGGTAGATGGGGTACTGACTGTAGTAACTGCCGCTGGGATCGACGGTGAGCCCGTGGATGCCCTCAAGCCCCATCTCCTTTGTGAGGGATGAGAGGTTCGGCATCTTTTCCTCCGAGAAGGAGGCGTAGTAGGTGATAAGGAGGATCCTGCCGCCGGACTTGAAGTAGCTTGCCAGCACCTCGGATTCTTCCTTTGTGATGTCGTAATCCGGGTCATTGATGAGGATCATGCTGCAGTCCTCCGGTATCTTGCCGTCTCCGGTGATGAGGGAGAGGCTCTCCGTCTCCACGTTGTCGTCCTTCACGTAGTCGGCGAAGGTGGCGGACAGCTCCTTCTCATTGTGTCCGGCGAGAAGATAACAGGTGGGTATCTCCCCGGCGGTGACGTAGTCTATGGCGCCGGTGATCAGTGACTCACCGTAGAATTTCAGCGGGTCGTCTCCGGTGAAGTAGCCCATGGAGGCGTAGGTGCTGTAGGTGCTCTGATCGTACTGACCGTAGGAGGTCTCGTACATGAAGAACCGGGAGGCATCCACCGAGTAGCTCCGCTTGGCACTTGCTATGATGAGGGAGCCGGAGGAGAGATTTTCGTCGGTGTAATTTGATGAGAACTCCGGATCCACCCCCGGATCCACTGTTGAGAACGAGATATTCGGGTTGATCTCGCAGTACTTCTTCGCAAAGCCGATGAGCTGAGAGTTTGCGCTTTCCTCCGACTCCTCGCAAAGCATGAAGATCTCCACCTTTTCCCCGACGGAGGAGACGATTTCTTTCGTCTCGTCGGTGACGGTGAAGAGGGAGCCTTGCGTGGTGTCGATCTCGGTGATGCTTGAGGGGAGAGATGCGAAAAGGGCGTTGAGGGCGATCAGTATCGCCAGCACCACGGCGGACAGGGCGACCGTGAAGACCCCAAGCTTAAGTGTTCTTTTGCTTGACTTTTTCATGAGTATCCCTCCTTAGTTCCAACGCTTCTTCTCCGCCGAACGGACGGTGAGGAAGACGAAGAATGCGATGATGCTGAGATAGAAAAGGACGCTCTTCAGGTCAAGTATCCCGGAGGCGGTGTTGCCGACGGGAGAGAAGAGTGCGAATCTTTCGATGACGGAGGAGAGAAGTCCCTCGTAGAGCTCGGACTTGGCAATGTAGACCACGGTTGCCGCCACACCGGTGACGAGTGACACCGCCACGGAGGGAACCGTCTCCCTTGTGGATATCTTGGTCAAGATGCCAAACAGGATGCAGACTCCGAGAGCCGCCGCAAATGATACGGAGGCCTTTGAATCCACTGCCGCCGCCACGGTCTCGGCGCAGGCAACGAAAACTATCACGCACATGCTGACGATGGCGGAGATGACGGAGCTTTCGGTGGTGGAGGAGATGAACATCCCGATGGCGATGAGAGTGCAGCCCAACAGGAACCACATGAGAAGGGTGGCGTAGGCGGTGTTGAGACGGACCGTTCCGAAAATGGACAGTATGAAGGGGAAGAGCCCCAGTGTTGCGGTGGGTATTGCGAATACCGTCACCATGGACAGGTATTTTGCCGCCACCACGGACCCGGTGCCGATGGGCAGAGAGTAGAGCAGGCAGTCGGTCTTTGCGTGCTTCTCCTCGGAGAAGGAGCGGACGGTGATGACCGGCAGTGCCAGCATTGCGGGAATTGCGGCGGATGCCAGCGTGTACTCGAACTGTGCGTAGCCCATGCCGCTGCCGCCGTAGTTAAGGTTCAGTGACACGGTGTAAAAGCCCATTATGAAGAGAACGTAGGCGATGAGCACCACCGCTGTCATGTTGCAGAAGGCACTCTTGAGATCCTTTCTGTAGATGGCGTTCATTCTGCCTCACCTCCTTTTGCTTCACTTTCCTCGTGGGTGTCGGTGGCGGAGACGTCCTCACCGTCACTTTCGTTTTCCTCGCCACCGCAGGCGAGGCTGTTTTCCGAGTCGGTGTCGGGGTGCGATACCTCGGCGGCACCGTCGTAGGCTTCATCCGTCGGAGAAACGTCCTCCGCCTCAAGGTTGAAGCGGCTCTCGTAGTCCGATGCCTCATTCGCCTCTTTCTCCGGTGCGGTTGTTTTCTCCGGTGCTTTTTCGCCCGTATCGGTGAGGCGGACAAAAAGATCCTCAAGGTCGAAGCCGTCTTCCTTTTTCACTTCGGAAAAGCCCGCAGCTTCAAGAAGAGCGACGGCTCTGTCCGAGGCGGTCTCATCCTTCGATACGATGATGACCTTGGCGCTCCTGCCGGTCTCGGTGACTCTGAGATAGCTTGCAGAGAGGGGAGAGAGGGCGCTTTCCACGCCCTTTTTGCAGATATTATCGCCTTTTACCGTGAGCCGGATCATGTCGCCGTATCTTTTTTCAAGTTCGTCGAAGGTGCCGGAGGCCACCACCTCTCCGTGGCAGATCATGGTGACGCTGTCGCACACCGCTTCGATCTCCCCCATTATGTGGCTTGAGAGGATGACTCCGTGATCCTCCTTTAAGGAGACGATCAGCTCTCTTATCCCGATGAGCTGAAGGGGGTCAAGACCCACCGTAGGCTCGTCGAGGATAATGAACTCCGGGTCTCCGAGAAGGGTCTGGGCGATGCCCACACGCTGCTTGTAGCCCTTTGAAAGGTTCCGTATCAGTCGGTCCTTCACCTCGGTAACTCCGGTCTTCTCCATGACACGGGATATCTCCTTTTCCATCTTGAGGGGAGAGACCTTTTTCGCCCTTGCCACGAAGCGAAGATACTCCGAGGGGGTCATGTCGTTGTAGAGGGGCGGGAACTCCGGAAGGTATCCGATGCATCTCTTCGCCCGATTTGCCTCCTCGTAGATATCGTAGCCGTTGACGGTGACGGTGCCGTCGGTGGCGGCAAGGCACCCGGTTATGATGTTCATGGTGGTGGATTTTCCCGCTCCGTTGGGGCCGAGGAAGCCGTAGATGTGCCCTTTTTCCACGGTGAGGCTGAGGTTCTTGACGGCGGTGTTTGCGCCGTATTTTTTCGTCAGCTCTTTGACTTCTATCAAAGCTTTTGTCCTCCGTTCGTTATTTCGAAGAGCGTTCCCTTTGGGGGCTCTTCGTACAATACCGATACTGTACCCCATCAAAGTGAAGTCCGTGTGAACTCCCGGTGTTTTTTCATGGCATTTGAGCCCCACGCCCCGTTATCTTTCAAATTGGGATGCTTTTCTTCAAACAGGGGTGCTTTTCTTTTCAAATTGGGACGCTTTTTTCAAGTGGGACGCTCCTCTTTTCGAAGGTAACGCTTTTTTCGATGGGGACACTTTTCTTTTTTTTGGATCGGTACGGCGACGGTTTTTTGTCAAAAGTGGTTGCAAAAGCCTTTTTTCTGTGGTAAAATACAAGGTACTACCGAAAAAAGCCGTTCTCGGCGGGGATACTCCGCCGGGGACACGTCATATAATAGTAACGAGCTCCGGGGTCAGACCCGGAAGAACGGAGTCTGAATGCGCAAGGATATCGGAATAGATCTCGGCACGGCAACGGTCCTTGTCTATGTGAAGGGCAAGGGGATCGTGCTGAAGGAGCCCTCCGTGGTCGCCATCGACCGGGACACGGGCAATATTTTGAAGATCGGCAGGGAAGCACAGCAGATGCTGGGCAGAACGCCGGGTAATATAATAGCTCTCCGCCCCCTGAGGGACGGTGTCATAAGTCAGTATGAGGTCACCCTCAGGATGATCCAGCACTTCATAAAGAGGGCCTGCGGCAGAGTCTACTTCCGTCAGCCCCGTGTCATCATCTGCGTTCCCAGCGGTATCACCGAGGTGGAGGAGCGTGCCGTTATCGACGCCGCAAACCAGGCGGGGGCAAAGAAGACCTACCTTATCGAGGAGCCGGTAGCCGCCGCCATCGGAGCGGGTATCGACATCTCCACCCCCAACGGCCACATGATAGTTGACATCGGCGGCGGTACCACCGACGTTGCGGTGATCTCTCTCGGAGGAGTCGTCATCTCAAGATCCATCAAGGTGGCCGGGGACAAGTTCGACGAGGCGATAATCCGCTACGTAAGACGGCGCTACAGCGTTGCCATCGGTGAGCGGACTGCCGAGGAAATCAAGGTGAAGGTGGGCGGTGCATGGCAGAGAGAGGAGCCCCGTTTTATTGACGTGAAGGGTCGCTGCCTGATAAGGGGCCTGCCCAAGGTGGTCAGGATTTTTTCCACCGACATGCCCCAGGCACTGGAGGAGCCCATAACCGCCGTTATCGAGGCGGTGTGCAACGTCATCGAGCAGACTCCGCCGGAGCTCATCGGAGACATCCTCTACAACGGCATCGTCATGACCGGAGGAGGAAGCCTTCTCTACGGACTTGACAAGCTCGTAGCCCATGTCACCGGCATCAAGACGAGAGTCGCCAACAAAGCGGTGGACTGCGTTGCCATCGGCACCGGTCTGTCCCTCGATCACTTGTCCGTGATCCCGGAGGGGCCTCTCAACATTTCAAGGATGCGCCAGCAGGGCTTTTTCAACTGACTTCGGGTGAGATACTGCCGATGCTTGTCGGTATCAGCCCATGCGTGTCGCAGATCAAATCGGATCATCGGGGAGACTCGGTATCGGCCGTTTTCGGCATCGATGCCGGCTCCCCGCTTTTTTTGCCTTTTGCCACTCGCCGCCGATCCCGTCCGCCACTCATCGCCGATCACTCCGAGTCCCGCACTCCCAAATTTCGATTCCCGATCCCGCTTTTTCCCGCCTATCGGCAATTTTATCTGCTACGGGGCGGTTTTTTGTTTTTAATACTATTGATTTCGGGAAAATATTGTGATAGAATAATACAGTATAATATTATTAGTGACATTTTCGGAGGAAAACATGAAGGAGTCATTTGACTTTTCCTACTCGTTTTCAAAAAACGAGGAAGAGGTACTCAAATTCTGGGAAGAGGAGAGATCCTTTGACCGGCTCAAGGAAAAAAATGCAAACGGTCCGAAATACCGCTTCATAGACGGGCCCATCACCGCCAACAACCCGATGGGCATCCATCACGCATGGGGCAGGACCCTCAAGGACGTCTTTCTTCGCTACAAGGCGATGCAGGGCTACGATACTCACTACCGCAACGGCTTTGACGGCCAGGGCCTCTGGGTGGAGGTCGAGGTGGAGAAAGAGCTGGGCTTCAAGGGCAAGAGAGACATTGAGGAGTACGGACTTGACAAATTCACGGACAAATGCATTGAGAGAGTCAAAAAATTCTCCGGTATCATAACCGAGCAGTCAAAAAGACTCGGTCAGTGGATGGATTGGGACAACTCCTACTACACTTACAAGGATTCCAACATAACGGGCATTTGGGCGTTCCTCAAGAAGTGTGATGAGAACGGCTGGATCAAGCAGGTCTACAAGCCGATGCCCTGGTGTCCCCGTTGCGGCACGTCCCTCTCCGAGCACGAGATGAGCGGCTCCTACAAGGAAGTGGAGCACGTGGCGGTCTTCATAAAGCTCCCTCTCGTTGAGAAGGACGCCAAGATGCTGGTGTGGACCACCACTCCCTGGACTCTCACCGCCAACGCAGCTCTTGCGGTGAATCCGGAGTTGAGCTACGTTATGATGAAGACCGATGAGGGCGAGGACCTCATCATGGGAAAGACCTACTACGAGGGCAAGTTCAAGGACAAGTACCCCGTGGTGGAGGAGTTCAAGGGCGCGGATCTCGTGGGGCTTCACTATGAGACCTGCTTCCCGGAATTCCCCATCCAAAATGACGTTGACCACCGTATCGTCCCCTGGGAGGACGTTATGGACGACGAGGGATGCGGAGTAGTCCACATCGCTCCCGGTTGCGGTGCCGAGGACTTTGAACTGGGGCGCCGCGAGAACATCTCCGTTCTCATCCCCATCGACGAGTACGGTATCATGAGCGCCGAGTGCGGAATGTTCGCCGGCAAGAGCGCTCACGACGTGAGAGACGACGTTTTCGAGGAGCTTCGCCGTCGGGGCAAGCTCTTCTACACCCACAAGATAACCCACAGCTATCCGGTGTGCTGGAGATGCAAGACCGAGATACTGTTCCGCTGTGTGAAGGAATGGGCAATCGACGTTGAAGAGCTTCGTCCGAGGCTCATAAGAAACGCCGAGAAGGTCAAGTGGAATCCCGCCTACCAGGGCAAGAGGATGCTTGACTGGCTCAACAACATGACCGATTGGAACATATCAAGAAAGCGTTACTACGGTCTGCCCCTGCCTTTCTATCCCTGTGAATGCGGTCACGTCACCGTCATCGGTTCCAAGGAGGAGCTGAGGGAGAAGGCAGTGGAGAAAGATCTGGTGGACGCACTGCCTCACCTTCACCGCCCTTGGATCGACAGGATCCACATCACCTGCCCCCACTGCGGCAAGCCCGTCACAAGGGTCGAACAGGTAGGCGACGTTTGGCTGGATGCGGGCATCGTGCCCTTCTCCACCCTCAAATATTTTGAGGATCCGGAGTATTGGAAGCAGTATTTCCCCGCCGAGTACGTGGTGGAGATGAAGGAACAGATCCGCCTGTGGTTCTACTCCATGCTCTTCATGAGCACGGTGCTGGTGGACGAGCCTCCATACGAGCAGGTGGGTACCTACGGAATGGTCACCGCCGAAGACGGAAGCCGTTTCTCGAAGACCGGTTTCATGATCCGCTTTGACGAGGCTGCCGACAAGGTGGGCGCAGACCCCTCAAGGTACATCTACGCTGCCGCCCCGATAACCAACGACGTTCGCTACGGATTCAATCTCGGTGACGGTGCCAAGAGAAAGCTCCTTGCTTACTGGAATCTTTCCACCTTCTTTGCCACCTATGCGGAGATCGATCACCCGAAGGTGGACGTGACGAAGATCGACGTTGAAAAACTGTCTCCCATCGACCGCTGGCTTGTGGCTCTCGTTGACGAGTTCGTAAAGCGGGCTACCGAGGCGATGGAATCCTACTCCACCAAGGACGTGGTCGCCTACTATGAGAAAGTGGTGGACGACATCTCCAACTTCTACATCCGTGTCAACCGCAGAAGGTTCTGGAAGGTGGAGGACGGAGAGGACAAGAACACCGCCTACACGGTGATGATGTACGCTATCAAGACCATCACTCAGGTGATGGCTCCCATCATCCCCTTCATGACGGAGCACGTTTGGCAGGAGGTGGTCCTCCGCTATTCCACCGAAACTGCCGCCTCCGTTCATCTCACCGAGTGGCCGAAGGCTCACGAGGGCATTGAGAAACTTGAGTACGTTATCGACGAAGTGGATGAGGTGAGAAACATCATCTCCCTCGTTCTCAAGATGAGAAACGAAAAGCAGCTCAGGATACGTCAGCCCCTCGGAACTCTCTGGCTCTGCCGTGAAAACGGTAAGATCGAGATAGACGAGGCTTTCGTTCCGGTGCTTCTGTCCGAGGTCAACATAAAAGACCTTGTGATCCTTGAAAACACCGATGCTCTTGAGGTGAAGACGGCGGGACTTGATTTCAGAAAAGCCGGCGCGTTCCTCAAGGGGGATGTGAACCGAGTAAAGGGACTCCTTGCAGGGCTTGACGGTGACGATATGGCATCCGTGGTATCCATGATCGAAGCGGGCGGTGAGGTCACCGTTCCCGGCTACGACGGAAAGATGCCCTCGGAGCTCTTCACTCTCACCTCGGTGCCGAGAGACAACGTCTGCATCGTGAAGGACGGAGACATAGTAGTCAGCATGGATACGGAGGTGACGGATGAGCTTCTCCGTGAGGGGATCCTCAGAGACATCCTCCGTCAGTGCCAAGTATTCCGCAAGGACGCGGACTTCAGCGTATCCGACCGCATCGATATCTGCTTCGACTGCGACGGCATCGCCGCCGAGATAATCGGCGCAAAGCGGGACTACATGGAGTCGGAGCTTCTTGCCACCGTTCTTGACACACCGGTGACCGATCCGGAGTTCAAGGGTGAGATCGAACTTGAATGCGGCAAGGTCGCCGTCACCATGAAGAGAAAATGACGGCAGAAATGGGGACGGGGTGCCGCCTTCGACCGAAGGTGAGCATCGTGGTACCGATCTATAATAATGAAGGCACGGTAAGAGAGGCTCTGTCCTCTCTTACCTGCCAAACTTACGATAATATTGAGATAGTTGCGGTGAATGACGGTTCCACCGACGCATCGCCCCGCATCATCCGAGAGGAGGCCGAGAGGGATCAAAGGATCTTTTTCTACTCCAAGGAGAACGGGGGAGCGGCGAGTGCGAGAAATTACGGCCTTGAGAGAGTCACCGGCGACTACGTTATGTTCCTTGATGCGGACGATATTTTGCTTCCGAGGGCGGTGGAGACACTTCTTTCGGCGGCGTCGGAGGGGAAGTACGACATCGTCAGCGCCGGGCTTGAGGTCTTTGGCGCCGAGAAGGCGTTTTTTTTGCCTTCGGTCGAGGGGGAGGTGTTACTCCCCTCGGCAAGTCTCGGATCCCCGAAAAGGGACTCCAAAGGCTGCGAGAAGGGCACTTCGGACGCGCCTGACGGCTCCTTTGAAAACGCAAGGGGGAAGGAACTTATTCATCTGATCTTTTCCGGCGCCGATCGGGCTGTGCTCAACTTTGCGGTGAAGCTCTACCGGCGGGACGTGATAGCGAGAGAACACGTCACGTTCCCCCTTATCGTCACCGGTGAGGACACGGTCTTTGCCGCCCGGTGCCTTCTGTCGGCAGAGAAGATACTCTTTTTGAAGGATGCTTTCTACCGCTACCGAAAGAGGGACAGCTCCGCCACCTCCCGATCCATGGGAGCCATGGAGAGGCTTTCTCTCTCGGATGCCTTCTTTCTCGAAATGGAGGCTTTGGCGGCGGAGGACGGCAGGGCGCAGTCGGCGCTCTTTGACCGGAGGCTCCTTGCACTTTACGATTTTGCCATGGGGATCTCATCGGATTCAAACTTCAGCCGCCGAAGAAAGCTTGCGGAGCTTGAGATACTGTCCCAAAGGAGCGAGTATCTCGCTGACAGAAAAAAAGTGCCGGTCAAGGCACGGATATGCGCCGCACTGTTGCGGCATAAAAGATGCTCCCTTTGCCTCGGCTTTTGCCGCACCGTGCGGCTTGTAAAGCGGGTGGCGGGGAGATAAGACGGGAGGATGGGAAGAGCTTCCCGCTCATTTCACAGGCAGACGATCTCGGTCCGCGAAGGCGGATGTGAGTTATTTGAGAGGAGAACACTGTGAACAACAGAAATGTGCGCTCGGGGGGAAAGAAGCCCGAAGAGACCGTCAGCTTTCAGCCGACGGCGAGCGTTTTCGACATCAATTTCAAAGAACTTTTCTTTCTGCTCCTTCGGCGTCTTTGGGCGATGATACTGGCATTTGCCATCGTTTTCGGCGGCTGGTATTATTTTAAGGAGATGCCGAAGAGGCCCTACTACACTGCCAGGGCCACCATGTTCGTGTCCAATTCCGGCGACACCAAGAACTACTACAGCGCCGGTGACACCTACAACGCTCAGGCTCTCATCGAGACCTGCGGCGTCGTCATCAAGACGGACAGGGTGGTAAGTGAGGTGTCGGAGGTCTTGGGCGGAAAGTATTCCGATGCGGTCATCCGAAGCTCCATCAGCGTTTCCAGCGTTTCCGAGACCGAGGTTATGGAGATAAAATGCACCACCGACGACCCGGTAAAATCCGCCGACATCTGCAATGCGGTGCTTCAAGTCGTCCCCTCGGTGCTGAAGGAACGCATCAAGGTGGGTGCTGCCGAGATCCTCGACACCGCATCCGTTCCCACTGCGGCATCTAATCTGCCATCCTTCCACGACCCCTTCGTCTACGGGCTGCTGGCGGCGGCGATAGTGGCGGCCGGTATCGTCATTTCTTACCTTCTGGACACAAGGATAAGATCCAAGGAGGAGATCACCGCTCAGTACGGCATCCCCATACTCAGCGAGATCCCGAATTTCACCATGAGACCGAAGGAGAAGTACCGCAGTTACTATGAATACAAAGAATAAAACGGCTTCGGTGGGAAGTGCATCCGAGATGCTCCTCTCCGCCGACACGCCCTTTCATATTGCAGAGTCCTACAAGACCTTGAGGACGAATCTGCTGTTTTCCATTGCCGCCGTTGAAGCGGAACTTCAAAACGTGGTGGTGGTATCATCCTCCCTTCCGGGGGAGGGAAAATCCGTTTCCAGCGCCAATCTCGCCATTGCTCTGTCCCAGACCGGTGCGAGGGTGCTTCTTGTGGATGCGGATCTCAGAAAGCCCGTTCAGAACAAGATGTTCGCTCAGAGCAACGTTAGGGGACTTTCCACGGTGCTCATCGGGGAGACGGTGCTTGAGGTGGCGATAAAGAACGACGTCCGTCCGGGACTGGATCTTCTCACCTCCGGAAAGATACCATCGAATCCCTCGGAGCTTCTGGGCTCAAGGGCAATGAGGCGGCTTTTGGGGGAACTCTCCGCCGCCTATGACTACGTTATTGTTGACACGCCCCCCATCTACGTGGTGTCCGATGCGCTGACCTTTGCATCCCACACGGCGGGGCTTCTTATTGCGGTCTGTCCTTCCATCTGCAAGCACGAGCATCTGAAGCGGACGGTGGAGAGTGCCGCGCTTGCCGATGTTCATATTCTCGGCGCTTTCCTTTCAAACACCGCCGGCCAAGGGCTGGGGCTGTCCTACAAGGGGAGGGCGGATAAGTACAAAAAATACAATAACTACAAACGCACCTGAAAGAGGGCCTCACGCCCCCTTTCGGGAGGCCGGAGGCACAGAAAATGAAAGCGGATCTTCATTCTCATTTTTTACCGAAAATGGACGACGGTGCCGAGACTCCCGCCGAGTCTCTTGCCATTCTGTCCTATCTTGCCGCTCACGGTATCGAGACTGTGGCGGCGACGCCCCACTACCACTACCATGTGGAGAGTGTGGACTCCTTCCTTGAAAGGAGAGAGCGCTCCTTTGAGCTGCTTCGCTCTCACATCCGTGAGGCGGGGGTGGATGAGGCGACTCTTCCGAGACTCGTTCCCGCAGCCGAGGTTCGTATCTACCGTGGAATGACGGAGTGCTGTGACGTATCGAGGCTTTGCTACGGTAAGAGCCGCTACATACTTCTTGAGATGCCCTTTGTTCCTTTTGAGCGCTACATTATCGACGAGATCGACAACATTCGCTACCAGTACGGTCTCATTCCGGTGATCGCTCACATCAACCGGTATCTGCCCTACTATTCAAAGAAGGACATGGAGCAGCTCGTCTTCGGTGAGGGGCTGTTGTTCCAGATCAACGGGGAGGCGGCTCTGCTTCACCGCACGTCCCTTCGGAGGATGAGGGGACTTGTGAAGTCCGATGCTCCCTTTCTTTTCGGATTTGACATTCATGACGACCGTGATTCCCGCGGCTACGGGGTGGAGAAGTTCCCGTCCCTCTTCGATGGGGTCTCCGAGGGTCGTCTTGAGGATCTTGCCGCTCTTGAGAACGAGGTCGTGTCCGCTTTTTGATCCCGTTTTTCCCTTTTTCTCTTTCATTTCGTTTTAGTATTGTTTTCTTACTTTGACCCGTTTTAGTTTGACCCGATATCCGTCGGCTCCCAAGCGGCGCCGCGCTTCATTTTGTTTTTTTGACCGGGAGGTCTTCCATTGAAACTCAGAATAAGAGACATGCTACTGATGATAGCGGATATGTTCTTGGTCTACTTGACCTTCAACGTCTGCTACTACTGGTGCCGTGACTACCTTGTGGTGGGTTACGACGACTACTTTGGGATACTGGGCACTCTTTTGCCCGTCTATTTTATCGTGCTCCTTTTTTTCGGAACTTATCGGAGCATTTGGAAGTACGCTGCGGTGCGGGAGTATGTTGTCTGCAACATCGCCTGTGTCACCGCCGGTGCTTGCTACTTTTTCATCAGCCGTTATCTGCTTGATGACAGGATACCCTTCTATTTCTATCTTCTTTTGACCTGTGCTTCCGCTATGGCGTTGATATTCTTCAGGCTTCTTTACCGTGCTTACCGGGACGTGGTCACCGGGAAGGCGTCAAAGCTGTCCCCAAAGGATCGCCGCCGCTGTGTTATCGTAGGTGCCGGTGCGGGAGGCAATGCCCTTCTGTCGGAGCTGAGGCTCTCAAAGGATGCCTCGATTCATCCGGTGGCTTTCGTTGACGATGACGAGATCAAGGTGGGCAAGAACGTTGGGGGTGTTCCCGTTGCGGCTACCACCGATCACATCGGGGACGTGGTGAAGAAGTACCGTGCGGAGATGATCGTTATTGCGATCCCTTCCGCTTCCAACCGCCGTCGTGCGGAGCTTGTGGAAAAATGCAGTGACTGTCGGGTGGAGGTGAAGATGCTTCCTCAGCTTTTGGATTTTGAGGCGGAGGATCGGCATTTCATTCAAAAGATCCGTGATATCACTCCCGATGAGCTTTTGGGAAGAGACACCGTCAACGTGGTGAACGAGGACGTGTTCTCCTTCATTTCCGGCAAGACCGTTCTTGTGACCGGAGGAGGCGGCTCCATCGGAAGCGAGCTTTGCCGTCAGGTGGCTGCCAACTCTCCGAAGCGGCTCATTATCGTGGATATCTACGAGAACAACGCCTACGATATCGAACAGGAGCTGAGGCGCCGCTACGGTGACACACTTGATCTGAAGGTGCTCATCGCTTCCGTTCGTGACTATCCCAGGATCCACCGCATTATCGAGACCACCGCTCCCGATCTCATCATTCATGCGGCGGCTCACAAGCACGTTCCTCTGATGGAAACATCTCCTGCCGAGGCGGTGAAGAACAATATTTTCGGCACTCTCAATGTGGCGATGGCGGCACGGGAATGCCGTGTGCCCAGGATGATCATGATCTCCACCGACAAGGCGGTGAATCCCACCAACATCATGGGGGCTACCAAGCGGGTTTGCGAGATGATCATTCAGTCCATGGATGCAAAGGCGGAGCACACCTCCTATTCCTGCGTTCGTTTCGGTAATGTGCTGGGCTCCAACGGCTCCGTGATACCTCTCTTCAAAAAGCAGATAGCCGAGGGCGGTCCCGTCACCGTTACTCATCCCGATATAATTCGCTATTTCATGACTATCCCCGAAGCGGTCCAGCTGGTCCTCGTTACCGGTGCCATCGCCAAGGGTGGTGAGATCTTCGTTCTTGATATGGGCGAGCCCGTCAGGATCTTGGATCTTGCCAACAAGATGATCGCTCTCGCCGGTAAAAAGGTGGATATTGAATTCATTGGTCTCAGACCCGGTGAAAAACTCTACGAGGAGCTACTCATGAGCGAGGAGGGACTCGCTACCACCGAAAAGGAACGTATCCACGTGGGTCATCCCATCTCCTTCGATCCCGATCACCTTAAGCGTTGCCTCGATGAGCTATGGCAGCTTGTGAACGATGAGTCCCTCTCCGACTCCGTCATGATGGCTCTCATCGAAGACAAACTTCACGAAATTACTCCCACCTTCAACCGCGCATGAGCGCTGTGGGATTTTTGGGGGATTTTTGGGGGATTTTTTTGGGGGGATTTTTGGGGAGGGCTTTTTTGAAAAAAAGCCCTCCCCCCCTCCAAAAAACTTTGGAGCGGTTTTGGGCGAGTTTTTCCCCGTTCGGGCTTTTCCGCACGGGCACTATTTTCTGTCGCGGTGTTTTGCTTGTGCTTCGTTCGGGATCTTTCGGTCGGGGGTCATCTCGGTTTTTGCCGGGAGTTTTTTTGAAAAAAAGACTCCCCCACACCTCCTTCAAAAAACTTTTGGGGATTTTTGGGGAGGGCTTTTTTGAAAAAAAGCCCTCCCCAACCCCCTCCAAAAAACTTTGGAGCGGTTTTGGTGAGTGTTTTCCCCCGTTCGGGCTTTTCCGAACGGGCACTTTTTTTGTCGCGGTGTTTTACCGGCGTCTGTGCTCCCTTGATGGGGGGGTGTTTTCCTGCCATTTCCCGGTCATTTTGGTGCTTTGCGGCTCGTTTTTCTTGACTTTTTACAAAAAAAATCAAAATTTTGCGAGAAAAAAAGTAATTTGCGATTTTCCTGCGTATTTTATATAGTGGGGACTATGGGGCAAGACGAAAGATTATTTTTGCTTTTTGCTGTGAGAAGTGATGCGTCGCAAAGGCGATGTTACTGTCGCTTTTCTCTGAGGTGAGCCGCATTGATCGGATGACTATCCTTCCGTCGGCGGCTCGGAGCGAGTTTTCCCCACAAAATACCGAGTGAAAAAGAGTCTCCCTTCGGGAAAGACCGGACGGGGAGTGAACGAAGTATATCGAGGTAAGAAGCCCCGTTTTGAAAGGCTTGGACGGGGGAGAAAAAACACTGCAGCCCAAAGGTTTTTGGGGTGCAGGGGGCTTTTTACAAAAAGCCCCCTGCAAAAGAACGCCCAAAAGGAGGAGAGGAAATGACAGTCAGTGAGATGTTTTGCGAAAGGGAGAAGACGTACTATTCGGAGTTTGCGTTTTTGACCGAGAACACGAGGGGCAGAGAGCATCCGTACACGCCTTGTCCGAACCGGACGGAGTTTCAGCGGGATCGGGACAAGATACTTCATTCCAAGTCATTTCGGCGGCTGATGCACAAGACGCAGGTGTTTTTATTCCCGGTAGACGAGCACTATCGCACCAGGATGACTCACACATTGGAAGTGACGCAGATAGCGAGGATCATTTGCAGGGCACTGAATCTGAACGAAGATCTTTGCGAGGCGGCGGCGCTGGGGCACGACATCGGGCACACGCCCTTCGGCCATGCGGGAGAGCTCGTGATGCAGAAGTGCTTTGACCCGGAGTTCACCCACTACAAGCAGAGCCTGCGGGTAGTGGAAAAGCTTGAGAAGAACGGCGAGGGGCTGAATCTGACGTGGGAAGTGAGAGACGGGATAGTCAATCACACGGGGGACTGCATGGCATCCACTCTTGAGGGAGTGATAGTGAAGTTCGCAGATAGGATAGCCTACATCAACCACGACATAGATGATGCAATAAGAGCGGGCATCATGTCAAACGAGGACATACCGAGGGAACTCAGGGAGGTTCTGGGAGACAGTCACGGAGTCCGCATCAACACCATGGTGTCCTCGGTCATCGAAGCCAGCACCGGAAAAAACGAGATCTCAATGACTCCGGAGGTGGGAGCCGCCATGTCGGGGCTTCGCTCCTTCCTTTTTGAGGCGGTCTACCACAACCCGGTGGCAAAGGGGGAAGAATCCAAGGCAATGGACATGCTGGCACGAATGTACGAGTACTTTGTCTCCCATCCGGAGCGGATACCGGAGCCCTACAGCCGCTTCATAGAGAGCGACTCGGTTGAGCGCTGCGCCTGCGACTACATAGCGGGAATGACCGACCGCAGTGCCATAGACACCTACAAGGAGCTGTTTGTCCCGGCGGTGTGGCGCACACCGGAGAATCGGATCGATTTTTAACGTGGCTTTCGGGTGACCGTTCGGAAAACGGAGCATCCGAAAAAAGGTGCTTGGTGAAGGGCTTTGAGGAGCTGTTCGACGGGGCACCGGATCATGCCGGAACGGACGGTATCAAAAGCAGATGACAGGCGGTGGCGCACTCCGGAGAATCGGATCGGTTTTTGACGTGGCTTTCGGGTGACCGTTCGGAAAACGGAGCATCCGAAAAAAGGTGCTTGG
>CAZVQC010000003.1:2133-17716 GCA_964629225.1 uncultured Ruminococcus sp. | reverse complement strand
ACCGGATCATGCCGGAACGGACGGTATCAAAAGCAGATGACAGGCGGTGGCGCACACCGGAAGATCGGATCGGTTTTTGACAGCCGTTTTTCGGAGAAAATATCGAAAATATCGGGGCAATGCCCCGTGAGAAAAATGAGAAAAGACAGAAAATACAGTCGCCCGTAGGCGGGAAAGGAGGAGCACCGTGATACCGAAGAGCATTATTGAGGACATCAAATTCAGGAACAACATCGAGGACGTGATATCCTCCTACGTGACTCTTACGAGAGCCGGTAGCAACGTGAAGGGGCTTTGTCCGTTTCACAGTGAGAGGACACCGTCCTTCACGGTATTTCCGGAGAGTCAGAGCTTCTACTGCTTCGGATGCGGAGCGGCGGGAGACGTTATCTCCTTCGTGATGAAGGCGGAGAATCTGGACTACCGGGCCGCCGTTGAGCTGCTTGCCTCAAGAGCGGGGATAACGGTGCCGGACGAGCGGGACGACAGGTTCCTAAACCGAGGTCCCACAAGGACACGGATACTTGAGATGAACACCTGCGCCGCCAGGTTCTTCAGAGACGTTTTGAACGACGAGAAGCTGGGGGCACCGGGGCGTGAATACATTGCGAAAAGGGGGCTGTCACCCCAGATAGTGAGGCGTTTCGGCCTTGGGTACGCTCCCTCATCCTTCGGGATGCTTCGGGATCACCTTAGGGCGGCGGGGTTTTCCGACGAGGAGATGACCGTGGGCTTCTTCTGCGGCAGGAGCAAGAAGAACGGCGCTCTCTACGACTACTTCCGTGACCGACTTATGTTCCCCCTTATCGACGTTTCCGGAAACATAGTGGCGTTTGGCGGCAGGATAATAGGGGACGGGGAGCCGAAGTATCTGAACACCTCCGACACCCCCGCCTTTAAGAAGAGTAAGATGCTTTTCGGGCTGAATTACGCCAAGAACACCAAGGCGGATCACATCATACTGTGCGAGGGCAACATCGACGTCATCTCCCTTCACGACGGGGGATTTGAGAATGCCGTTGCCACCCTCGGTACGGCGATCACTCCCGACCACGCAAGGCTTCTTCGAAAGTACTGCGAGAAGGTGCTGGTGTGTTATGACGGAGATGCGGCGGGAGAGCGAGCCACCGAGAAGGCTGTGAAGATCCTTGACGAGGTGGGACTTGAGACCAAGATAATCAGAATGACGGGAGCCAAGGACCCGGACGAATTCATAAAGCGGTTCGGACGGGAGGCTTTCAAAAAGCTCTGTGACGAGAGCTCCTCCCGCTTTGACTACGTTATCTCCACTGTGATGGCAAAGTACCGTGACAGGGGGGACGACGGAAAAGCAGAGGCGGCAAAGGTGCTCTGTGCCAAGGCTGCCGCAGTCTACTCCAAGGTGGAGCGAGACATCGTCATCGGAAAGATAGCGAAGGCGCTTGATATCGCTCCGGAGAGCGTCCGTTACGACGTGGAGGCGGCGTCAAGGAGAAAGGCACGGGTGGACAGGAAGGAGGAGCACACCGAGATAGTTCGGGCTACCTCCGGGATATCCGACCGGGTGAATCCGGACTTTGCCAGAAGCCCCAAGGCGGCAAGACTTGAGGAGATAGTCCTCGGTATGATGCTTCTGCGGGACGATTTCATCACAAGGGCGGAGAGAATGCTTTCGGAGGAGGATCTCTTCACTTCCTTCGGAAAAAAGACGTTTTCACTTGTCATGAAGTACCACAAGGACGGGGGCTTCGACATGGCGTATCTGAACGATGAGATGAGTCCGGATGAGGTATCCAGAGCCATGAAGCTTGCCATGTCCCGAAAGAAATTGAAGAATACCGATGAGATATTCGACGAGGCGGTGGCGTCTTTGAAGGCAGAGACGAGAAAGCGCACCGATCTTAAGAATGAGGATCTTGAGGAAAAGATCCGCCGACTCAGAGAAGAAAATAACAAATAATAAGAAAAGCGGAGAATAAGATGGAGAAAACAAAGGTCAAAAAGACCGACAACGTGATGGCCGAGGAGGCCGAGATGATCGCAGCGGCAGTTGAGAAAAAAGATTCCGAGGTCAAAGCGGAGAAAAAGAAGCCGGCGAAAAAAGCGGCAAGCTCGGCTGCGAAGACCGAGGCTAAAGAGACCAAGGGCGCCGCTAAAGCGGAAAAGAAAACGGATGCCGATGCCGAGAAGTCGGAAAAGAAGACCGCCAAGACCGCAAAAAAGACGGAAAAAGCCGAGAAAGCGGCAGAGGTGAAGTCCGCAGAGGCGAAGAAGCCCTCTGTGACCGCCAAAAAGGGGTCAAAAAGCTCCGTCGAGGGCGATGCCGAGGTAACAGAGGCAAAGCCCGACAAGACCGCTGAAAAGGCCTCAAAAACGGCTTCCGAGAAGGAAGTGAAGGCTGCCGACAAAGCGGATGCCGAGAAAGCGGAAAAAAAGACCGCAAAGAAAGCCGAGAAGACGGAAGAGAAGGCGGCAAAGAAAGCGGAGAAGGCGGAGGAGAAGTCGGAAGCCGTTGAAGTTGCCGAGAAGCCTCAAAAAGCCGCTCTTCCCAACGAGCAGACTCCGGAGATCGCAGAGCTTCTCGCCAGGGGCAGAGAGACGGGCTACATAACCTTCGATGACATCAAGATAGCCTTCAAGAAGCCGGATATGTCGGCGGATCTTCTCACCCACATCAGCATGGTCATCGAGGGTGCCGGTGTGGACGTTATCGACTACCTCACCGAGGAGGAGATCGATGAGATCGAAGCCGAGGGGCTCAGCGAGGTGCCGGAGGACGTGGACAAGCTTCTGAACGCAGAGGAGGTGTCCATTGAGGACCCGGTCCGCATCTATCTTCGTGACATCGGAAAGATACCCCTCATCGACGCCGAAAGGGAAGTGGTCCTTGCAAAAAGGATACTTGAGGGTAACGACGCCGCCAAGAACGAGCTTGTGGAGGCCAACCTCAGGCTGGCGGTGAACATCGCAAAGCGTTACATCGGCAAGGGGCTGCCCTTCCTTGACCTGATCCAAGAGGGAAATCTGGGCCTTCTCAAGGCGGTGGAGAAGTTCGACTACACTATGGGCTACAAGTTCTCCACCTACGCTACCTGCTGGATCAAGCAGTCCATCAACCGTGCCATTGCGGATCAGGGCAGGACCATCCGTATCCCCGTCCACATGGTGGAGACTTACAATAAGGTGACCCGTTGCTCCCGTCAGCTCCTTCAGGAGTTCGGCCGCGAGCCCACGGTGGAGGAGATAGCGGAGAGGCTGGGAATGGAGCCCTCAAGGGTCATCAATATTCAAAGGGTCACTCAGACCCCCGTGTCACTTGAATCTCCCATCGGTGAGGAGGAGGACAGTCATTTGGGCGACTTCATCCCCGATTCCGAGACTCCGTCCCCGGAGGACGAGGCCTACAAGATCCTTCTGAAGGAGGAGATCAACAAGGCACTTCACACACTGACTCCCCGTGAGGAGCACGTTCTCAAGCTCCGCTACGGTCTTCTTGACGGGAAGACCTACACGCTGGAGGAGATCGGACAGCAGTTGAAGATCACCCGTGAGCGCATCAGGCAGATCGAAAAGAAGGCGCTGAGAAAGCTCTTCGTGAAGTATTCGAAACTGAAGAACATTTGAGCCCCTGTTTGAAAGGACTTACCAATGAAAAAAGAAAACATAGCAGAAAAGAAGGAAAGGATGGGTGCGGCTCCCGACTCCGCTTCCGAGTTGACTGAGACACTTGAGGGTGAGCTTCGGCCGGACACGGTGGACGCTGCAGTTGCCGAGCTCATCGAGCAGGGCAAGGCCAAGGGGACCCTTTCCGCCGAGGAAATTACCGCATCTCTTGAAAAATTGGATCTGGATATTGACCGGATAGAGAAGATATACGAGGCCATCGAGGGGGCGGGTATCGAGCTTGTGACCTACCAGGACGAGGAGGCAAAGGCCTTCGAGGAGGAGGCGGCGAAGCTCTCATCCGCCGAGGACATGGAGGATGCTCTCAAGAAGGAGGGCCTTCTCATCGACGACCCGGTGAGAATGTACCTGAAGGAGATCGGAAAGGTGCCGCTTCTCTCATCGGAGGAGGAGCTTGACGTGTGCCGCCGCATGGCAGAGGGGGATACTTCCGCCCGCGACCGCCTTATCGAGGCGAATCTGAGACTTGTGGTCAGTATTGCGAAAAAATATGTTGGCAAGGGGATGTTCCTTCTGGATTTGATCCAGGAGGGAAATCTGGGGCTGATCAAGGCGGTGGAGAAGTTCGACTACACCAGGGGCTACAAGTTCTCCACCTACGCAACCTGGTGGATCAAGCAGGCCATCACCCGTTCCATTGCGGATCAGGCAAGGACCATCCGCATCCCCGTTCACATGATCGAGACCATCCACAAGTACTCCCGCATCTCCCGTCAGCTCCTTCAGGAAAACGGCAGAGATCCCACTCCCGAGGAGATAGCAAAGCGGGCGGGCACCACTCCCGACAAGGTCAGGGAGATAATGAAGATAGCTCAAGAGCCCGTGTCTCTTGAAACTCCCATCGGTGAGGAGGAGGACAGCCATCTGGGTGATTTTATCCCCGATTCCGACAGCCCGTCCCCGGACGACGCGGCGTTTTCGTCACTTCTCAAGGAACAACTCTCGGAGGTGCTCCACACACTGACTCCCCGCGAGGAGCACGTTCTCAAGCTTCGCTACGGTCTTGATGACGGCCATCCCCGCACCCTTGAGGAGGTGGGCAAGGAGTTCGACATCACCCGTGAACGCATCCGCCAGATAGAGGCGAAGGCTCTGAGAAAGCTCCGCCATCCCAGCAGGGCGAAAAAGCTCAAGGATTTTCTTGAATAAGATATTGTAAAATTGACTTGACAACGTCCTGTTATTATCTTATAATATAGTGTGATAAGTTACGTCCCGAGGCGGCTCTCTGTCGCCCACTCAAGGAGGATTTCCAATGAAAAAAAGAATTTTGAGCGCTCTTCTTGCGTTTCTCATGATCTTTTCGGTGGTCGCTCTCGCTTCCTGCGATGCTTCATCTTCCAAAAAAGATGATGCCTCCGAATCCGATGATGAGACGTCGGTCTCTGCAAGAGTTCCTTTGACTCTCACCATGTGGCTTCCCGCCGCCGAGGGTACTGAGGTGGATGACGAATCCGTTGCTCAGGTGGAAAAGGCGATCAATGCGATAACTCAGGCGGAGTATCAGACTGCCATCAAGCTGAAGGTCCTTCCCGCCGACGAGTATGATGCTGCCGTCAGTGAGAAAATGTACGGCATCAAGGCTGTGGCTGAGGCCGAGGAAGAGGCTGCGGCTCAAAAGAGAAAGGAGCAGCGTGAAGCTGCGGCAAAGGGCGAGGAGTATGTTGACACCGGTTCCGCTGTGGACAACACTCTCACCGTTGAAGAAGAAAACGAATTTGCCGCTCTCAACGCTTCCGTTTTCACCGGCTACCCGAAGGTGGAGAACACTCAGTTTGATATTTTCGTGATGCACGGGGTCAAGGACTACGTTTCCTACTACAACGATCTGATGCTGTGCGAGCTTGAGGAGTTCATTTCCGACGGCAACAACGTTCTCTACGACTACATTCACCCCAACTTCTTCAATCACATCACCACCGACGGCGGTATTGAGATCCCCATCTGCATGATCCCCAACAACCACGCCGCAGGTGCTTACCAGGTGATGCTCATCAACAAAGAGGTGGCTGACAGTCTCGATTACGATGCGGAGAAGTTCACCTCCGTGAAGACCCTTTTTGACTATGATACCAGCGGCATCTCTTTCGTTGAAGACGTGGCGAGAAATCGCCCCGACGTTACTCCCGTTTGCGGTACTTACTCCGCTCCCTACGTGACCTACTTCAACGAGGACAGCGATGCTTCCGAGTTCTCCATTATCTCTTCCGCTGTCAGCGCCGACTCCATCTATGCTGACCTTGAGATACTGAACACCTTCAGGAACGTGAACTTCGTTGATTACATGACCTACTCCAAGAGGATCCGCGAGGCTTCTGCTCCCGTGGCTTGGGGCTCCACCGATAATTTCGCAGTGGGCTTCACCACCGCTACCGGTCGTGAGATCGAGGAGTATTCCGACAAGTATCAGGTGGTGGTAGTCGAGAATCCTCATCCCACAGCCGACCAGATCTTTGAGTCCGGTTTTGCGGTGTCCAAGTACACAACGGACAAGACCGGTGAGCGCGCTATGGAGATCATCTCCCTCATCAATACCGATTCCGAGCTTCGCACCATCCTTCAGTACGGTGTGGAAGGTATCCACTGGAAACAGGACGTGGATGATGAGTCCGTTATTCAGATCATCAGCGACAAGTACAAGATGGACATGATCGAGACCGGCAATGCTTTCATTACTTATCCCGGTGACGGTCAGCCCATGTCCGATTGGGATCCGGATAAGAAGCAGAATCTCGCTTCCTTCTATCCCATCACTTCCTCCTTTAAGTACCTTGATGGCGAGACTACAACGCCTCTCCTCCAAGAGCTGGCAACGCTCTCCGCCGATATGTGGGCAAGAGTCGATGCAATGTCTTCCGCTCAGTTCACCGAGAACCTTCCCGCTCTCAGAAATGAAGTGGATGCTCTCAATTCCGTTTCAAGACTCCTCTACACCCCCAAGGCTGACGGTAACGATCCCGCCGGCACCATCCTTGATGAGTCCCTCATCTTCAGGTGGCAGGAGTTCTGCAAAGAGATCTCCGAGTGATGAATTAATTAGGTTTTTCCGGGGAGGGCTTTTTTGAAAAAGCCCTCCCCGCCCCCCCAACCCCAAATTCGTGGGGGATTTTTTTGGGGGGGGAACTTTTTTGCAAAAAAAGTTCCCCCGCACCCCTTCAAAAAAACCTTCAGGCAGGTTTTTTAGTGAGTGTTTCCCCCGTTTGGGCTTTTTGGGACGGGGATCCTTTTTGTTTCGCTGAGGCTACAGAGGCGTCGAAGATCCCGCAAGCGCTTTTGCGCGGGGCGCAAAAGCTCGACTCCGCAACGCATTAACGTTGCTCTGCTCAGGATGACCGGAACGTGAAAGCGGCTCCGCCGCAAGTAACAGTGTTTCGCTTGGTGTCGTGTCAGTATCTTTTGCAAGGACGACGGACGGAGCACGGACGAAACATACCGAGGTAAAAAGACTCCCCCGTTCGGAAAAACCCGAACGGGGGATGGATTCAAGAAAAAACTTGTCAAAAGTTTTTTGGAGGGGGCGTGGGGAGGGCTTTTTTTCAAAAAAGGCCTCCCCGAGAAAAACACCGAGAAAAACACCGAGAAAAAAGCATCCCCGTCCTGAAAAGTCGGAACGGGGGATGAGCGAGGCATTTCGAGAGAAACGGCTCGCCGTTTTGTTATTTCTTCGGACGGGGGGACTTGCCAAACCCCTCCAAAGTTTTTGGAGGGGGCGTGGGGGAGACTTTTTTCAAAAAGTCTCCCCCACAAAATCCCCCCAAATCATCCTGATTTCAAAACACCTCAACGTAGGCGCCGGTTATGCGGTCAGCTACTTTGGCGAGGGTGAGGCAACCGGGGAACTCGGTGAAGTAGTGGCCGGCGGTGACGATGACGGTACCGTTTTCCGCGGCATCCAGCATTGCGTTGTAGGGGAGCTCACCGGTGACGAAGGCATCGGCGCCTGCGGCTTTTGCGGCATCGATGAAGTCCTTACCGGCACCGCCTAGGACTGCGACCTTTTTGACGAGATCCACTTCCATTGAATCCTTTGAATCCATCTTATCGGAGGAGAGTTTTTCAGCCACCAGATCACGAAGCTCCAGCTCGGACATGGGGTAGGGAAGCTCACCGATCCTGCCCATGGGCGCTTCGCCGGGCAGACCGAATTTTTCCACGTTGGCAAGGCCGATAGCCTCTGCGAGGGCATCATTGACACCGTTTTCCGCGGCATCGAATCTTGTATGAAGGGAGATGACGGAGATATTGTTCATGAGGGCGAAGATGATCTTTCTGCCCACGTTGTTATCGGGAGTGATCGCCTTTTGCTTTTCAAATATCATGGGGTGGTGAGTAATGACGGTGTCAAAATCGTTTTCGGCGGCGTAGATGAGCACTTCCTCGGTGGCATCCAGAGCCACCAGTATTCGCTCCACCTCACGGGGACCTGCGGAGCACATGAGCCCGTCGTTGTCCCAAGGGCATCTCAGGCTTTCGGGATAGAATTCGCAAAGCTCTTTGTAAAGTTCCTCGGGTCTCATAAAATGCCTCCAAAATTCTTGTTGTATTTTTTGATGATCTCAAGTCTTCTGTCGATCTCTTCGCTGAGGACACGGAGGAATTCCTCCTCTTCTTCGGTGCCTTTTCCCACCGACGCCTTGCCCTCATATGCGGCGATCTTTGCGTCTTTTATCTCGATCAGGTGTTGACCGCCATCGTAGATTATATCCGGCTGAAAAAGCCCCAGCAGAGCCTCCATATCGCCGCATTCGGTGACGTTGCCGGTGTAGCTTGCTCTTATGATGACGTAGGACTTCTTTTCCTCCGGTACGTGGATCTCCGTGTCGATCTCGAATCCGTTTTCCGCAAGATATTTTCGGAGCACGTCCGCCTTGGTCATGGGCTGAAGTATCAGGCTCACGTTCTTCTTTTTCACCTTGGCCTCGGAGTCGGAAAGTATCTTCATCACAGTCTCTCCGCCCATGCCCATGATGGCAATGTCGCAGCGTGTGTCGGGGACGCTGACTCTCGTCAGCCCGTCGGCAAGGATGAACTTGGCATCGGTGACTCCGATCAGGGCAACGTTCTCCTTCGCCCTTGAAAGGGGGCCTACGTTCACGTCGATGAAAACGGGAGCTTTGATGAAGCCGATGCGGGCAAGGCAGGCACCGAAATAGCCGTGGTCACAGCCAACGTCGATAAGTTTCGTTCCGGGGCGCACGCAGGAAGCAGCGGCAACGGTCCTTGGAGTCATTAAGGGACGGTCGATCATGTTATCACCTCATTATTAACATTGATGGGGAAGGGCTTTTCAACGAAGCCCACAGTCTTTGCTTCCGCTCTCGCACCGGTCATCTCGACTATCGCCTTCGAGAGCTCCTCCGCTCTCATTTCGGGAACAGTCACCGTGAGAGTCACTTTCTCCGCAAAGTCGGCGCTCTCCTCGGCGGCACCGTAGGAGGGAAGTCGGCTTGAAACCTTTTGATACTCGGAGTATCCGAGGCTCATCTTAATAAGAGCGAAGCGTTTTATAACGGCGGCACCCGCCGCCTCCAAAGCCAGCTTTGCGGCACCGCCGTAGGCTCTTGCAAGCCCCCCGGTGCCCAGCAGTATCCCGCCGAAATAGCGGGTCACCACAACGCACATATCTGTGATGCCGGAACTTTTCAGCACGTTGAGGATGGGCATCCCCGCACTGCCGGTGGGCTCTCCGTCATCGGAGCATCTCATGACGGCGCCGCCGTCGATGAAATAGGCAAAGCAGTTGTGCCGGGCGTCATAGTATTTTTTTCTGACTTCTTTCACGAAGCTTTCCGCCTCTTCGGCACTTGATACCGGCTTTAAGGTGGCGATGAACTTGGAGCGTTTTTCCTCAAGAAAGCCCTCGGAGGCTTTCAGGGGGACTTTTTTTTCTTCCATTTTTCCTCAGGTCTCGATCTTCGGGAAGACCGTGTCGTAGTTTTCAATGTAGCGTGCCAGTTTTCCGGCAGACTCCGCAGAGGCAATGCCGAAAATGCGGACTCCCTCATCGGTGTACTCGGCGGTGACTCCCTCAAGGAGCTTGTAGGCGGTGTTGACGGCGCCGCTTTCGGAGAAGGGAATGTTCAGTGTCACCGGCTTCTTTCGGTCCCGTGCAAGCCGTTCTATGGCATTAAGCGCCCTGTCCAGCCCCTCGCCGGTGAGAGCGGAGATAAAACAGCATTCGGTACCCGATGCCTTTGCGGATGCCGCAAGGGCGCATCTTGTGTCTTCGTCCGTCACGTCCCACTTGTTGAAGAGGAGTAGTCTGGGCTTTCCCTCGGCACCGAGCTCATTCAGAGTTTTTTCGGTAAGTGCGGTCTCTTCTGCCACGAAGGGGTCGGAGGCATCCGCCACGATCAGCAATATGTCGGCAAAGACCGCCTCCTCAAGGGTGCTTTTGAATGCCTTCACCAAGTGGTGAGGCAGTTTTTTTATGAAGCCCACCGTGTCGGTGAGAAGCACCGTGCTTCCTCCCGGCAGATCCAGTTGTCTTGTGACCGGATCCAAGGTGGCAAACAGCTTGTTCTCAGCCAACACACCCGCACCGGTCAGGGTGTTGAGGAGCGTTGACTTTCCCGCGTTGGTGTAGCCCACCACGGCGCATTTGCAGATGCCGCTTCTGTCTCTGGCGGCTCTTTGGGTCATGCGGACGCTTTCCGTCTTCTTAAGCTCCTCCTCCAGGGCACGGCATCTCTCTTTGAGATGTCGGCGGTCGGTCTCAAGGCGGCTCTCTCCGGGCCCCCTTGTGCCCACTCCGCCTCCGAGACGGGACATATCTTTGCCCTTTCCTCGGAGTCTGGGGGCTGTGTATTTGAGCTGTGCCAGTTCCACCTGAAGACGTCCCGCGGAGCTTTCCGCATGGAGTGCGAAGATGTCAAGTATCAGCATACTGCGGTCGATGACCGACACCTCCGCGTCCATTCCGTCCTCGCAGTTTCGTATCTGCGCCGGGGTCAGCTCGCAGTCGAAGATGACCAGCTCGCAATCAAGACTTCTGCAGAGCTCCGATATCTCGGATAATTTTCCGCTTCCGACGCAGGTGGCGGTATCGGGCTTTTCTCTTGCTTGGATGACTCTTGCCACGGCTGTGCCGCCGGCGGTCTCAAGGAGCCTTTCAAGCTCATCTAAGGAGTCGGATGCCTCTTTGTCTTTCCCCTTTTCGCAAACGGAGACTAAGATGCCCCGCTTTTCTTTCGTTTCTTCCATTCTGTCCATTCTGTTTCGGTGTCCCCGATTTCCGTCGGGCGCATTTTTCGTTTTTTTGATGCTGCTTTGAGAAGTGACGGCGGTGCTTTTCTTTTTCTCCGTTTTGATGCGGCGGGTATTCGGTGGCAACGGTTGGGTAGTCGGATAGTTGGGTATCGGTGGGATGCCGTCCGAACGTGTCGCTTTTGTCCTGCGGCACAGCCGAATTATGGGAGGAAAGGAAAAAGCCGGATGTGAACGGGTAGTTCTCATCCGGCATTGACCGCTTAATGTACCCGCTATGACGGGATAATCATGTTAGTGCTTCACAGCCTGAAGACGTTTGTTGAACTTGTCAACGCGTCCGCCGCTGTCTACGAGCTTCTGCTTGCCAGTGTAAAAGGGATGGCACTTGGAACAGATCTCAACACGGATCTCGCCGTTAGCATCGCTCTTTGTAGAACGGGTAACTACGGACTCTCCGCAAGCACAACGGATAGTAACTTCCTTGTAATCGGGATGGATTCCGGACTTCATCGTTTTCACTCCTTTTTCAAAATTCGAAGCGGGAAAGCCGGGATCGACCTGTGCTTCCCTCTTGACAATACTATTGCATTATATCACGCCCGTCGGGAAATTGCAATACCTTTTTTCAGGATTTTTCGAAAAACATCAGATTTTACCCGCCACTTCCGCTTTTAATTTGCGGATTATCTTTTTTTCCAGCCTCGAAATGTAGGATTGGGAGATCCCCATCATGTCCGCCACCTCTTTTTGCGTGAATTCCCGCTCCCCGTCGATGCCGTATCTCAGCTTCATTATCCTTTTTTCTCTTCCGTCCAACGTCTCAAGGGCGGCTCGCACCGTCTTTTCGTCTTCGCTCTTCTCCATGTCTCGGCTCACCGTGTCCGGATCCGTTCCCAATACGTCGCACAAAAGCAGCTCCCCTCCGTCCCCGTCGCAGTTCAGCGGCTCGTCGATGGAAACGTCGTTTCGGTGGGGCGCGGTTTTCCTGATGTACATCAGTATCTCGTTCTCGATGCATCTGGATGCGTAGGTGGCAAGGCGGATGTTCTTCTCCGCTTTGAACGTCCGGACTCCCTTGATAAGTCCGATGGTGCCGATGGAGATAAGGTCGTCAATGCCGCAGCCCGTGTTCTCGAATTTCTTCGCTATGTAGACTACTAACCTCAAATTGTGCTCTATCAGCCTTGCCGCCGCCTCGCTGTCCGTTTCCTTCAGGCGGATGGCTTCGCCTTCTTCCTCTGCGGAAAGTGGCGGGGGCAGTGTGTCCGGACCGCTGATGTAGTAGTTCTCTCCCGATCGGAGAAATTCCCTCAGTATCCGTCCGCAAAGCACTCGGTATTCACTGACTGCCGTCAGTATCTTCTTGGTAATGATCATTTTTTGCCTCCTTATTATTTGTGTTGGGGGGGATTCATTTGGGAGTACTTTTTTGAAAAAAGTACTCCCAAAACCCTTTCCAAAAACTTTTGGGAGGGGCTTTGGTGAGTATTTTTCCCCCCCGTTCGGGCTTTTCAGGACGGGGGTGTCTTTTTACTCGGTTTTTTAGCAGGGGGCTTTTTTGAAAAAAAGCCCCCTGCACCCCCAAAAATTTTTGGCTGAAGCGCCTTTTGTTTTGCCCCGTCCGAACCGCTTCAAAGCCGGGTGTCTTTTCACTCGCCGTGGCTGCAGGGTGCCGGATATCGCCGCTTTTCAGGCACCAAGCCGGGTGAAAAGCGACCTTATTACCACCCTCCGCACCGACACCGGCCGGCGCACCGACCACTCATACCGAGGGAAGAACCTCGCCGTTTTGCTTGCATGGAACGGGGGATAACACTCACCGACCCCCGTTCCAAGTTTTTTTGAAGGGGGACGGGGGAAATTCCCCCAAAGTACCCAAAAACGCCCCCGAAAAAAATCCTACTACGGTATCACCGATTCCGGTAGGGATGCGGGGCTGCCGGCGAAGGAGTCGGTGTTTGCCACGGCGATGGCGAGGGTGATGGGGATGGAATTGCCGTTTGATCGGTTGCTATCGACGGTGTGAGCGTGTCGGGAGTTTCGGCTTTGCGGCGCGGGGTGAGCTGCGATTGGGGATGAGGTGGAAAACGAGGCGGCAGCGTTAGCGGTGGCGATGTCGGGCTTGGTGCTTTGGTGATTCTTTTCAGTGGACGGTGCGGTTGACGGAGGTGCTTTTGAGAGCGGAGCTACAGTTACCGAGTCGGGGATCAGCCCTTCGAGAGTGGCGCTTCCGGTGGCGGTCTTTGTGGGTATGAGGCGGTATTTCACCGTTTCTCTCGGATTTTCTTTGAAGATCCGCTCTCCGAGTTTTTTTGAGACTAACATCACCGGAATGCCGGAAAAAGGCTCCGTCAGGGTGTTTCCCGAATCCACGGCGGCGGGGAAGCGGTATGTATTGCTGCCTATCTGCAGGGTGACTCGGCAACCCTCCATTTTCGGGTGAGTCCGAAAAAGCCTCATTATTAATATAGCGGCGGCGCCTGCGGCGGATAGGATCAAAAATGCGGGGCTTTCGCCGAGCTTCCCGGAGTACTTCGGATCTTCACCGAAGGAGGAGAGCAGTGTGACAAGTCCCGCAGTGAGGGCTGAGGTGCCGATGAGCACTGCGGCGCTTCTTATTACGTTGCGGGCGCCTCCGCATCCCCCGAAGGCTATCAACGTCATGATAACTCCGAAGATGACTGTCATAACTGCCGACACCGCCTTGTTAAGGTCAAGCAACACGTCTCCCACCGCAAATGCGGCTCCCGTTGCCGCCGAAAGCAGCAGCCTCCATTTTCCCATCGGCAGCTTCAACAGCTTTCCCGTCAAGTAGAGGCAGATGAGATCCATCGACATATTGACCGCAAAAAGCAGGTCCGGGTAGATTATTGTTTTCGTAACGGCCTCCTGTGGTGATTTGATTTCTGGGGGGGCTTTTCCGGGGGCTTTTATTTTGGAGGTCTTTTTTGAAAAAAAAGACTCCCCCAAGAACCCCAAAAAAACTTTGTATTGTGGGGGCTTTTTGCAAAAAGCCCCCACACCCCAAAAACCTTCCGGCAGTTTTTTTGGCGTGGTTCATCACCCGTCCGAACCGCTTCAAACGGAGAGGACTTTTCACTCGCCGGGGCTACGGAGTGCCCGATATCGCCGCTTTTCAGGCACCAAGCAGAGCGAAAAGTGACCTTATAACCACCGTCCGCACCGACACCGCCACGAGTGACGACCACTCATACCGAGAGAAGAACCTCACCGTTCTGCTTGCATGGAACGAGAGAAAAATTCTCGCCGAAAAACTGTCCAAAGTTTTTTGAAGGGGGAACGGGGGAAATCTTTTTTGCAAAAAAAGTTTCCCTCGGAAAAAATCCTCATGCCAAAATCCCTCGCAAAACCCCTTTTATTCATGTGAATATTCTAACAAACCGGGAGGGATGAAAGGTGTCGGAAGGGAGGGTGAGAGAAGAGGAAAGAAGGGAAAAGAAGAGGAAAAACCGTCGGAATGGGGATCGGGGGACAAAAAGCGGGTCAAATTCCACAAGGGAGGCTTCGACGGGCGGGGATGGAATGGCAAAAATGCACAAAGTGAAAAAATATTAGAAAAACCCTTGACAAACCCCTTTACGTGTTGTATAATCATTCATGTCAAGTGAATAAAATTTCAATTCCAAAGGAGATCATGAAAAATGAAAAAAACACTTTCACTTATTCTCGCAGCAGTAATGCTCCTCACATGCGCTTTCGCTATCGCTTCTTGCGGTAAGGAAGAAACGAAAGAGAAACTGGTATTCGGCACCAACGCAGCGTTCCCGCCTTACGAGTTCTACGAAGGCGAAACGATCGTAGGTATCGACGCAGAGATCGCACAGGCTATCGCAGAGAAGCTCGGCATGGAATACGAGATGCAGGACATGGAGTTCGGCTCCATCATCGCTTCCGTTGAATCCGGCAAGATCAACTGCGGTATCGCAGGCATGACAGTTACAGAGGACCGTCTTAAGAACGTTGACTTCTCCGACTCCTATGCAACCGGTATCCAGTCCGTCATCGTTAAGGAAGGCTCCGACATCACAGACATCGACGGTCTGAACGGTAAGAAGATCGGTGTTCAGCAGGATACAACAGGTCACATCTACGCTTCCAGCACTCCCGAAGACGGCGGCTTCGGTGAGGAGAACGTCATCCCCTACAACAAGGGTGCAGACGCAGTTCAGGCGCTCGTTACCGGCAAGGTAGACGCTGTCATCATCGACAACGAGCCCGCTAAGTCCTTCGTTGCTGCAAATGAGGGCCTTAAGATCCTTGACACCGAGTACGCTGTTGAAAACTACGCTATCGCTATTCAGAAGGGCAACGCAGAGCTCCTCGAAAAAGTGAACGGAGCACTTGCCGAGCTGAAAGCAAGCGGAGAGCTTCAGAAGATCGTCGACAAGTACATTAAGGCTAACTGATCAGAATAACGCAGTCCGGGCGGAGCGTTTTACGCTCCGCCATTGGGCTGAGTAATGGATGTTTTTAGTGGGGGTCTTTGCGGGGAGTCTTTTTTCAGAAAAGCCCCCAGCAAAAAGCCGAGTGAAAAAGCACTCCGTTTGGAGTGGTTCGGACGGGGGACATGACCAAAACCGTCCCAAAGTATTTTGGGAGGGGTTTGGGGAGTTTTTTCAAAAAAGGTCTCCCCAAAAAAGCCCCCAGCAAAAAGCCGAGTGAAAAAGCACTCCGTTTGGAGTGGTTCGGA
>CAZVQC010000003.1:0-2033 GCA_964629225.1 uncultured Ruminococcus sp. | reverse complement strand
CGGGGGACGGACTCAAGAAAAAAACTTGTCGAAAGTTTTTTTGAAGGGGACCGGAGGAATTTTTTCAAAAAAGTTTCCCCGGAAAATCCCCCTTTTCAAACACTGATAAGATTGGAGAGAACACGTGTTAAACGCAATGTTTTTGCCGGGGATAGTATGCAAGCTACCCGGATTTGTGCAGGAGTTCATTGAGGACTTCGAGCTTAACTTCATAAAAGACAACCGCTGGAAGTTCTTGGTGAACGGACTCAAGGTGACGTTGACGATAACGTTTTTCGCATTACTGCTGGGTATTGTGATCGGTATCATCATCGCCTCGGTACGGTCCTCTTACACCAAGAATTACGAAGAAATGCGACCGGGCGTCGGCAGAGTGGCACTTAAGATAGCCAACTGGATCTGCGGATTGTACCTTACGGTGATCCGAGGAACGCCGGTGGTGGTGCAGCTGCTCATAATGTACTTTGTGGTATTTGTGAGTTCGGACAACGCAGTGCTTGTGGCATCCCTCACCTTCGGTATCAATTCCGGTGCTTACGTTGCGGAGATCTTCCGAAGCGGTATCATGTCCATTGACCGAGGACAGATGGAGGCAGGGCGCTCTTTGGGCTTCAACTATGTTCAGACCATGATCCACATCATCATTCCCCAGGCCTTCAAAAACGTGCTTCCCGCTTTGGCTAACGAGTTCATCGTGCTTTTGAAGGAGACGTCGGTCTGCGGTTACGTGGGACTTAAGGATCTTACCAAGGGCGGCGACATCATCAGGGGAAGGACCTTCTCCGCCATGATGCCTCTTATTGCCGTTGCGCTGATCTATCTTGTGATGGTCGTCGTTCTTTCCAAGCTTGTGGGACTTCTTGAGAAGAAGCTCCGTTCAAGCGACCACTAAAGGAGGTTTCTATGGCTCAGGCAGTTAACAAAAATGAAGTTCTGATAAAGACCGTTGGACTGAAGAAGCACTACGGTGACGCCATTCACGCTCTTGACGGTATCTCCACCGAGATCATGCGTGGGGAAGTGGTGGTCATTATAGGCCCCTCCGGAAGCGGAAAATCCACCTTCCTTCGCAGCCTAAATCTTCTTGAGCGGCCTACCGAGGGCACGATCATAGTTGACGGGGTGGACATCACCGACCTCAACTGCGACATTGACCTTCACCGTCAGCACATGGGGATGGTGTTCCAGCACTTCAATCTGTTCCCCCACATGACTCTTCTCAAGAACATGACTCTCGCCCCCATGAAGCTGCTTCACAAGTCCAAGGCAGAGGCCGAGGCAAAGGCGATGGAGCTTCTTGAACGTGTGGGTCTTGCGGACCGTGCCGGTGCTTATCCGTCGCAGCTTTCCGGTGGGCAGAAGCAGCGTATCGCCATCGTTCGCGCTCTTTGCATGGAGCCGGAGGTGATGCTCTTCGACGAGCCCACCAGCGCCCTTGACCCGGAGATGGTCGGGGAGGTTCTGGACGTTATGAAGTCCCTTGCCGAGTCCGGTATGACCATGGTGTGCGTCACTCATGAGATGGGCTTTGCCAAGGAAGTTGCCGACCGTGTTATCTTCATGGACAGCGGTGTCATTGTTGAAGAAGGGACTCCCGACGAGATCTTCGTCTCTCCTAAGAGCGATCGTCTTAAGTCCTTCCTTGCTAAGGTTTTGTGATTTTGTGATATTGTGTTTTTGCGGGGAGGGCTTTTTTCGAAAAGCCCTCCCCGCACCCCTTCAAAAAACTTTGGAGCGGTTTTGGGGATTTTTTGTGGGGGAGCCTTTTTTGGAAAAAAGACTCCCCCACACCCCATCCAAAAAACTTTTGGGCGGTTTTGGGGATTTTTTGTGGTGGAGCTTTTTTGAAAAAAGTCTCCCCCACACCCCCTCCAAAAAACTTTGGAGCGGTTTTGGGGATTTTTTTGTGGGGGAGCCTTTTTTGAAAAAAAAGTCTCTCCCACACCCTCTCCAAAAAACTTTTGGGCGGTTTTGGGGATTTTTTTGTGGGGGAGCCTTTTTTGAAAAAAAGACTCCCCCACACCCCCTCCAAA
>CAZVQC010000002.1:0-146378 GCA_964629225.1 uncultured Ruminococcus sp. | reverse complement strand
TTACTATGGATGCATTTTTATGAAAAACTTTGCCATCAATTTCATTTCGACAAATTCGAATTTATCGGTTCGTTTATTATAGCATATCAGCGGCATATTGTTAAACCATTAAAATTGAACGACACCCTATAAAAAGAACGATATGGGTATAAAGTGAACGATTTGATTTTTGTAGGATAAAAAGAAAAAAGCTTGCAAGGACACAACTGCCCCTACAAGCCTTTTTTACATCAAAAATATGCCTAAAAATGGGCAAAATACCCCTATTTGGGCAATAAAAAAGCCATAATACCGATATTTTTTGTATCAATATTATGGTTTCTTTATGGTGCGGATAAAAGGACTTGAACCTTCACCGAGTTAGCCCCGACTAGAACCTGAATCTAGCGCGTCTGCCAATTCCGCCATATCCGCATTTGCCGACATACCGTCGGCGTGGTGCGAGAAACGGGACTTGAACCCGTACAGTGTAATACTACACGCCCCTCAAACGTGCGCGTCTGCCAGTTCCGCCACTCTCGCAAATAGCGTGACCGCTCAATCACGATAGGTATTATACAATATCAAGCGGCGAATGTCAAGTCTTTTTTTAGTTTTTTGCGGTTATTTCGGTTTTTATTTTCCTTCGGTATTGCGGCAGTGGGGACGGTTGTCGGACAGCATCGGGTCAGATGCACGGTCATAATGCTTGGGTGATCGACGCAGTCAAGCAAGGCGCCGATCCGCTTCATAAATGCCGACAATAGTCAAGAAAACACTTACCAAGCGCTGTCGGTCACGTTTTATTCCGACGTTCGGACTTCTGCCCTTCATATTGCCCCCGAAGATTCGGGGGCGATTTTCTATTACTACCGGTCACGCTCTTATCAGCACCGGAGGATAAGGGCGCCGTTTGCGGCAAGTTTTGCACAGTTCTTCTGTTTCCGTCGAATACTCACGGCTGTTATCGGAAAAAGTATTGACAGAAAGAAAGACTTTCGGTAGGAAAGGGAGACATGACAATGTGTACTGCGGTGGGTATCGGTGACGGAATGAGGGCGTTTTTCGGAAGAAATCTTGACTATGAGAGAAGTTTCGGCGAATCGGCGGTCATTATTCCGAGGAATTTCAGAATTGAAATGAGGGAAGAGCGGGATATTGACAGCCACTACGCCATAATGGGCATCTGCCATGAGGAGAGCGGCTATCCGCTGATGTATGACGGTGCAAATGAGATGGGGCTTTGCATGGCGGGGCTCAATTTCACAAGGAGCTGTCATTACCGGGAAGCAGCGGAGGCGGGACGGCACTCGGTCGCTCCCTTTGAGTTCATTCTGTGGATACTTGCCAAATGCGGAAACGTGTCTGAGGCTGCCGAACTTATCGAAAAAACGTCAATTGTCGACATTTCCTTTGATAGGTGTTTGCCGAATTCGAAGCTTCACTATCTTGTTTTCGACAAAAACGGCGGCATTGCGGTGGAGCCCTCCCTCCACGGTATCAAGATATATCCGGATCCCGTGGGGGTATTGACCAACGAGCCGGAATTCCCAATGCAAGTTTTGAATCTGTCGAATTTCTCAAACCTTTCCGTCACACCGCCAAAGGGCGGAGTCTTCGGCGGCAGGGGCATCGAGCTCTACAGCCGAGGGATGGGCGCTATCGGTCTTCCGGGAGACGGCAGCTCCATGTCAAGATTTGCAAGGGCAGCATTCATAAGAGCAAGCGCCCGTTGCGATCCGAGTGAAGTACAAAACGTCAGCCGCCTTTTTCACATTCTTGCTTCCGTCGAACAGGTAAGAGGCTCTTGCATTCTTGAAAACGGGGAGGCTGAATTCACACAGTACTCCTCTTGCTACAGCACCGAAACCGCCTCTATGTACTACCGCTTGTATGATGAACTGTCAACAAGAACTCTTAAAATGTCCGACTTTGACCTTGACGGATGCAAGACGGTCATTTGCGACAGGTGGTAGCGAGATTATGCGGCACTTTCATTCCCGGCGGTAATACGTCCGTTATTCGGATGGAGAAATGACACCGGAGGATCCGGGACGCTGCCACCGAGGGTAACACCGTAGTCTTTGTTTTTTTACGGCTGTGGCATTGCCACAGCCTTTTTTACAATAACCTCTTGATATTCCCGACGGTATTTGCTAAAATATTAAGTGACTTGGCGGATCATCCGCAAGAATGAAAAAAACGCCTGCTATTTTGCGGACGGGAGGCTTGATTTGACAGAAATAAAGAATGAAGTATTGACCGGAGAGAGACCTCTTTTCGGCATTGAGAATACTGTTGTGACCGATACCGTCTTCGGGGAGGGTGAGTCTCCCCTGAAGGAGTGCTCGAATATCGAACTTAACGGATGCCTATTCAAGTGGAAGTATCCTATTTGGTATTCCGAGAATATTACCGCAAGGGATTGCGCATGGTTCGACATGGCTCGCGCGGGAGTTTGGTATTCAAAGAATGTCAAGGTCTTTGACAGCACAATAGAGGCACCTAAGAATTTCAGGAGGAGCGAGAACTTATTGCTCCGTAACGTATCTCTTCCCAATGCCGCCGAGACTCTTTGGATGTGTCGGGGAGTGGAAATTGAAAACGCAGTTGCCAAGGGGGACTACTTTGCCATGAATTCCTCCGATATTAAGGTGTCGGGACTTACTCTCTACGGCAACTACTCCTTTGACGGGGTGAAAAACTGTGAGGTGAGAAATTGCCGTCTTCTTTCCAAGGATGCCTTTTGGAACAGCGAGAACGTCACGGTCTGCGATTCCTTCATATCCGGCGAGTATCTTGCGTGGAATGCGAAGAATATCACCTTTGTAAACTGCACTGTAGAGAGCCTTCAGGGGCTGTGCTACGTGGACGGTCTCAAAATGGTCGGCTGTAAGTTCCTCAACACCACCCTTGCTTTTGAGTATTCTACCGTAGACTGCGAGATATCCGGAGGTATCGACAGCATTATGAATCCCTCCTCCGGAGTCATCAAAGCCGACCGCATAGGGGAACTTATCATAGATCCGGACAAGGTTGACCCGACGGCTACGGAGATCATCTGCGGTGAAATATCGAAGAAGTCAAAATACGCTGCGTTTTGAAACGGAGGATACTATGTTTTGCTTTGATGAAAAGATAGACAGACGAAATACCGGCTCCCTTAAGTGGGATATCGGAGAGGATGAGCTTCCCATGTGGGTAGCCGACATGGACTTCACCGTTGCCCCCTCCATCCGTGAGGCGGTGGAGCGCCGTGCCGCACACGGGGTGTTCGGTTATTCCGTCATACCCGACGAGTGGTACGCTGCGTACTTAAATTGGTGGAGCCGCCGTCACGGGCTTGAAATGGAAAAGGAGGGACTGATCTTTTGTACCGGCGTTATTCCCGCTATTTCAAGCATCGTTCGAAAACTCACTACACCTGCCGAGAAGGTGGTCATAATGACCCCCGTGTACAATATCTTCTTCAATTCCATCCTCAACAACGGCAGAGAAGCGTTTGAGAGTGAGCTGAGATATGAAAACGGCGAGTACTCCGTCGACCTTGAGGACCTCGAAAAAAAGCTCTCGGATCCGCAGACCTCACTTCTCATCCTCTGTAACCCTCACAATCCTGTGGGGAAGATCTGGGACAGGGAAATGCTGGCTTATATCGGGGAGATGTGCCACAGGTATCACGTTACCGTCGTTTCCGACGAGATACACTGCGATCTGACGGCGCCGGGAAAGGGATACGTTCCCTTTGCTTCGGTATCGGACGTGTGTCGGGACATCAGTATCACCTGCATCGCCCCCACCAAGGCCTTCAATATAGCGGGACTTCAAAGCGCCGCAGTCTATGTGCCGAGCGAACCTCTTCGCCACAAGGTTTGGCGCGCTCTCAATACCGATGAGGTGGCAGAGCCCAACGCCTTTGCGGTGGATGCCGCAGTTGCCGCATTCAACGGCGGTGAGGAGTGGCTCATGAGCCTTTGCGAATACGTTGAAAATAACAAGCGGTTCGTGGACAGTTATCTTAAAGAGAACGTCCCCACGCTTCGTATGGTGCCATCGGAGGCTACCTATCTTGCATGGATAGACTGCAACGCTCTTGGGGATGCCGCTGTCAATATTGCCGGATTCCTGAGGGAAAAGACGGGACTCTTCCTCTCCCGAGGTGAGCAGTACGGGCGGAGCGGCACCGGATTTCTCAGGATGAATCTCGCCTGCCCAAGGAGCAATGTGGAGGAAGGGCTCATTCGGCTGAAGGCCGGCGTTGAGCTGATCCTTGAGAGTTGATGATACCGAAATACCCGGTCAGTTTTTGGTCGGGTATTTTTTTGAAAATCACTTGACAAATGGGATTTTTGTGGTAGAATAACACGTGATATCAAATGGAGGCGGTATGAAAGACATTATTATCAGAAAAGCGACGTCCGCAGATGCGGCCGAGATGCTTGCATATCTTAAAAAACTCGGCGGCGAGAGCGATAACTTGACCTTCGGTGCCGAAGGGCTCGGTATTGACACTGCGGCTGAGGCGGAGTTTCTTGAAAGCAGGACTAACTCCTCGGACTTTGTTTCTTTCATTGCGGAGCGTGACGGCAGAATAGTCGGAGATGCGGGTCTTGACAGAATGCGGAGCAGGATGTCCCACAGAGGTTCCTTCGGCATAGGAGTTCTTAGAGAGGCATGGGGCTGCGGTATCGGAAGTGCCCTGACGGAGCATATTATCGCTTTTGCCCGTGACAACGGCTTTGAACAGATAGAGCTTGAGGTACGGCACGATAACTTCCGTGCGATCCGTCTTTATGAAAAATACGGATTCAAAAAGATAGGAGAGTATCCGAGGTTTTTCAAGATCGACGGGGAATACGTTGATTTTGACTTCATGATACTCTACCTTTGAGGAGGGCAGGATGATATTGACGACAGAGAGGCTCATTCTCCGTCCTTGGAGGGAGGAGGATGCGGAGAGCCTGTTTGAATATGCAAAGGATCCTAAGGTGGCATATCCTACCGGTTGGAGACCCCACTCGAGCATTGATGAGAGCCTTGAAATAATAAGGACGGTACTTTCCGTTCCGGAAAACTATGCTATCTGCAAGAAGGATGACGGCATTGCCATCGGCAGTGTCGGGCTGAAATTCGGTGCGGACACCGACATGACCGACAGAGATGACGAGTGTGAACTTGGCTTTTGGGTCGGGAAGCCGTTCTGGGGACGGGGATACGTTCCGGAGGCATCTCTTCGGCTGCTGGAGCACGCCTTTTCCGACCTCGGTATGAGGACGGTATTCTGCGGTTATTACGAAGGAAATGACAAGTCGAGGAGAGCACAGGAAAAGATAGGCTTTGCTTACAGTCACTTTTGCGATGAGGTTCCGGTCCCCGCTCTGGGTGTGACAAGAGGTGGGCACACGAACTACATGACAAGAGAGATGTGGGCAGAGATCGGGAACTCGAAATGAGTAAGTATTCACCTCTTTGGAAGTGGGTATCGTAGATGGCTCGGAGTCCCTCACCGTTACTTTTGATGATATCGAGGTGATATCGCGATTCCCATTGATCATTCTTTTCTCTCGTTCAAAAAAGAACTTGCCGACTTCGGATGGACTGTGGAGAAAATACCGATTAAAAACAGAACTGTCACATTTCAAAAAAAGCTCTTACGAACGTCGGGAGCAATACTTAGGAGTTAAAAATGAAAACACTGAAAACGATCCGAGTTTTCGCAAAGATCGGACGGGTTATAAGTGCCGTAGTTTACGTCGCCTCCATCGTGGCATTTTGCCTTTGTGCTTTGGGCATCTTACTTTTGCCGCTCGGAGGCGGGGAGCTATTTAAGCTCGGCGGAGTGAGCGTTTACGGGCTTCTTGATATGGGGGATGGTGCGGGCTTTAAAGCCGTTTACTCCACCCTTATCGGCGGCTGTATCATTTTCGGCGGTCATGCCGTTGTTGCCGGCTTTGCAAAGAAGTATTTTAAAAATGAGCTTGCCGCCGGCACGCCCTTCACTTTTGAGGGGGCACGGGAGCTTTTGAGGCTCGGTATCCTCGATCTTTCCGTGAACTTCGGTTGTGTTATTTTTGCAAATATCGTTTTGAGTATCGTATCCGCCATTGCCGACAGGTCATTTGACCTATCAAACTCGCTTGTTGGCGGTGACATATCTGTGGCGCGCGGACTTATGCTCATTATATTGTCGCTGTTTTGTAAGCTGGGTGCGGAGAGCACAGTGTCGAAGGAGACGGACTGAAATGGCGACCGACAAAGAGTATTTCGGATTCATAATGGATCAGCTCTCGGAGCTTGACGGGATATCCGCAAGGAGCATGATGGGGGAGTACATCATCTATTTTCGTGATAAGATAGCCGCCTACGTCTGCGATGACAGGCTTCTTGTCAAAACGGTGCCCTTTGCAAGAGATATGATGCCTGACGCTTCTCTTGAGCCGCCCTATGACGGTGCAAAGGAGATGATACTTGTGGATAATGTGGATGACAGAGAATTTCTCTGCCGCCTTTTTGAAGGAATGTATCCGCAGCTTCCGTTTCCGAAGGTTAAAAAGAAGTAGGACGGCTGACACTCTTAACGTTACGCTGCGGTAAAGCGGCAGACGGTGAAGCCTTACCGTCCTCGGCGGCTTTTGGCGAAGTGTTGCCTCAGGCGCCGTGACTTGCCGATAGTGAGTCCGGCGGCTGCAGAGTTAGCGTGGCTCTACTGCGTTTTCAGGGGCGTTTTTGCGGCTTTGACGGATGCAACGATAAATCACGCTTCGGGTGCTAAATGCCGAAAAAACAGCTTGAAAAGCGTCTGAGAGCGGTAATATTACATCGAGGAAAGAGGCTTTTGCGGAAGCCTCTTCATTTTTTCGCGGAGTTAGTGCGGTAATACCGAGCCGCAGAGTCCCCATAGTGCCTGCAAGCGCTTTTTGATGAGGGAGCAAAAGTTCGACTCCGCTACCCAATAAGAAGGGGACTTAACTTGGGATGACCGAGAAAGGTTTCTCGGTTCCGATATGACCTTATTGATTTTTCCGATACAGGGGAGTATAATGAGTCATAGAAAACAAAAGGAGCGAAGAATTGGTAAGCAAAAATAAGAGCCGTGACATCGACATGCTTCACGGTCCAATATGGAATAAAATACCGCTTTTTGCCCTGCCGGTGGCGGCAACGGCGATACTCGGTCAGCTCTTCAATGCCGCCGATCTTATCGTGGTAGGCAATTTTTCCGGAGAGCATAGCACTGCCGCAGTTGCGGCGGTGGGGGCTAACAGCCCAATTATCGGGCTGCTTGTGAATCTTTTTATCGGGCTTGCTTTGGGAGCCAATGTGGTCATTGCCCACGCTGTGGGACGCGGTGACGGTGTCGGTGTTCGCAAAGCCGTCCATACCGCAGTTGCTCTGTCTCTTTTGGGCGGTGTGGTATTCGGTATTTTCGGTGAGATAATATCAACACCGCTTTTGAGTCTTCTCAACGTTCCGGATGACGTTCTCCCTCTTGCGGTGCTCTATTTGCGCATCTATCTTGCGGGGCTTCCGGTGATACTGCTCTATAATTTTGAAGCCGCCATATTCCGCAGTATCGGTGAGACCAAGACACCTCTCGTTGTCCTCGCCCTGTCAGGTGTCCTCAACGTGATACTCAATCTGTTCTTCGTTATCGTGCTGGGCATGACGGTAAGCGGAGTCGCCATTGCGACCGTTGTCTCAAATGCCGCCAGCGCCGCCGCCTTGTATATCAAACTCAGGCGGGCAAAGGGAGATGTTAGAATAGACCCGAAGCAGATACGCATCGATCTGGGCAGCTTCAAGAAGATACTTCGCATCGGGCTTCCCGCCGGTATCCAAAGTGCCGTCTTTTCCGTTGCCAATATAGTCGTTCAGTCTGCCATCAACAGTCTCGGTACAGTAGTTATGGCGGCATCAAGTGCGGCTTACAATATCGAGATAATAACCTATGATATCCTCAACTCCTTCAGCCAAGCCTGCACCACCTTTGTTGGCCAAAACTACGGAGCACGGGAATATTCACGGTGTAAGAGGACCCTATTTATCTGCCTTGCGGAAGGGATCGTTGCTCTGACTGTCGGTATCGTGTTGATACTCAGTATCGGAAAGACTCTCCTTTCCTTCTTTGATCCTAACCCGGAGGTAATTGAGACGGGGTACGTAAGGCTCGTCACCTTGATGCTTGCGCATTATGCTTGCCTTCTTTATGAGGTAATGTCGGGATACATGAGGGGGTTCGGTATCTCCGTTGCCCCGGCGGTGCTTGCCATGACCGGTGTTTGCGGTATCAGGCTGGTTTGGATCAAATTCGTTTTTCCGCTCTACGACACGTTCGGATCCATAATGGCGGTCTACCCGATAAGTCTCTCCGCTACCGCCGTGTTCATCGGGATAGCATTGCTTTGCTTAAGGCCCGCTCATGACCGCATGATGAGGGACTCCGTTCATGGCTGAAGGCCGTGGTGCTTAGTGCACTTTGCCGATTTACGTTTTTTTACTTGATTTAAGAGTCAAGGTATTGTATACTTGACTTGATAACGTGGAATCACCACAGACAACTACGCTCACTTGAAAGGGATACAGAATGAAATACGGATACTTTGACGACAGATCCAAGGAGTACGTTATAACACGACCGGACACTCCCTACCCGTGGATCAACTACCTTGGAAGCCGTGACTTCTTCTCGCTCATCTCCAATACCTCCGGCGGATACTGCTTCTACAGAGATGCCAGAATGCTCAGACTGACGAGATACAGATACAATAACGTGCCTACCGACGGCGGCGGTCGCTACTTTTATATCAATGACGGTGGTGACATTTGGACACCGGGATGGATGCCGGTCAAGGCGAAGCTTGACAGATACGAATGCCGTCACGGACTCGGCTATTCCGTCATCACCGGCGAGAGAGGCGGACTCGGTGTCACTCAGACTTCATTCGTACCGGTAAATGACAACTGTGAGGTCCACCGCATCTCAATCAAGAACCGCTCCGATAGTCCCAAGGATGTCAGCCTCTTCTCCTTCGTTGAATTCTGCCTTTGGAATGCCTTTGATGACATGACCAATTTCCAAAGGAACTACTCAACAGGTGAAGTTGAGGTGGTGGGGTCTGCAATATTCCACAAGACCGAGTACAGAGAGCGCAGAAACCACTACGCGGTATTTTCCGCAAACAGGGAAGTTGCGGGATTTGACACCGACCGTGAGACCTTTATGGGGCTGTATAACGGCTTTGACGGCCCAAGCGCGGTACTTGAAAACAGGAGCCGCAATTCAATGGCGAGCGGATGGGCGCCCATCGGCTCTCACAACGTCAGGTTCCATCTCGAACCCGGCGAGAGCGACAGCGTGATATTTGTTCTCGGATACATTGAGAATCCTGCCGATGACAAGTGGGAGGCACCCGCTGTCATCAACAAGAAGCCCGCATGGAAGATGCTGTCGGATTTTGATACAGATGAAAAATTTGAGAGAAAGCTCTCCGAGCTTAAGTCCTATTGGACTGAGCTTCTTTCCACCTATTCCGTTAAGAGCGGAGATGAGAAGCTGGACAGGATGGTCAATATCTGGAATCAGTACCAGTGTATGGTCACCTTCAATATGTCCAGAAGCGCATCCTATTTTGAATCCGGCATAGGTCGCGGAATGGGCTTCAGAGATTCCACTCAGGATCTTCTCGGATTCGTCCACCTTATCCCGGAGCGTGCCCGTGAGCGCATCTTCGATATCGCCTCCACTCAAATGGAGGACGGAAGCGCCTACCATCAGTATCAGCCCCTCACCAAAAAGGGAAATACCGATGTGGGAAGCGGCTTCAACGATGACCCGCTGTGGCTCATCTTCGGCGTTGCCGCCTACGTCAAGGAGACGGGAGACTATTCCATTCTTGATGAAGCGGTGCCCTTTGACAATGATGATAACAACAAGGCGTCCATGATGGAGCACCTCAAGCGCTCCTTTGACCACGTTACCAATAATTTGGGTCCCCACGGCCTTCCTCTTATCGGTCATGCAGACTGGAATGACTGCCTCAATCTCAACTGCTTCTCCGACACCCCCGGACAGTCCTTCCAGACTGCCTCCAACAGGGAGACGGGAGACGTGGCGGAGTCGGTATTTATTGCCGGTATGTTCGTTTTCGTAGCACCGGATTACATTGAGCTTTGCAAGAGGTGCGGAAGGCACGAGGATGCGAAAAATGCCGAGACTGCTGCCGAAAAGATGAGACAAAGTGTCATCGAACACGGGTGGGACGGCGGATGGTTCCTCAGAGCCTACGATGCCTTCGGCAATAAGGTGGGAAGCGATGAGTGTGATGAGGGCAAGATCTTCATCGAGCCTCAGGGCTTCTGCGTAATGGCGGGCATCGGAAAGGATGAGGGGCTTTGCGAAAAGGCTCTTGAGTCCGTGAAGGAAAGGCTTGATACCAAGTACGGTATCGTCTTGAATCAGCCTGCCTACACAAAGTACCACATCGAACTGGGTGAGATATCCTCCTATCCTCCGGGATACAAGGAGAATGCCGGCATATTCTGTCACAACAACCCTTGGATCTCCATTGCCGAGACTACTCTCGGTCACGGTGACCGTGCTTTTGAGGTCTATCGGAAGACCTGCCCCGCATATCTTGAGGATATCAGCGAGATCCATCGCACCGAGCCCTATGTCTACTCGCAGATGATAGCCGGACGTGATGCTGCCAATTTCGGAGAGGCTAAGAATTCATGGCTTACCGGTACTGCGGCTTGGACGTTTTATAATGTGTCAAGGTACATTCTCGGTATCATGCCGGTCTATGACGGGCTTCGGGTGGATCCATGCATCCCATCTACACTCCGCGAGTTCACGGTGACGAGAAAGTTCAGAAAGGACACCTTCATCATCCATGTTACGAACGAGAAGGGCGTTGAAAAGGGAATTGCTTCCCTTACTTGTGACGGAGCGCCCTGCGAAATACTTGCGTCCACAGAGAGCGGAGCTGTCCACCGTGTGGAAGCCGTGATGGGCTGACAGGTCCGAATAAGACCGTTACAATATCAAACTGACCTAAATTATTTTATCAAACACAATTACAGAGTAGAGATGTGCGCGTTGCCAATGGGCTGAGTGCCGCCCGGACGGGGAGTTGTCGGACGGACGAAAACCGCTTTTTGCGGTTGCGGTGCACATCTCGCATCCCGCTGTCAATATGAGCAAGGTCTTTTACCTCCCATATGTGATATTTTCGGGAAGATCGGTATGGGAGGTGTTTTTAATTGAAAAAAAAGGAACTTAAGACCCTTGTATTCACAGGTGTACTGGCGGCGCTTTCTATCGTACTTGGGAAAATCTTATCAGTCGGCATCGGAAATACCGTTAGGATCGGCTTTGAAAATCTGCCGATCATCTTGGCATCGGTGGCATTTGGCCCTATATACGGCGGCGCTTGCGGTGTCACTGCCGATATTATCGGCAGTATATTAAGAGGTTACGATATCAACCTCCTTATTACCCTCGCTCAGCTCCTTATGGGCGTGATACCGGCGTTACTTACCCGTTACGTTTTCAAGTCAAGGGAGACCTTGTCGGTCTTTCTTGCGGCGGTGATATCCCACGTCGTCTGCTCGGTGCTCCTTAAGTCTGCGGCTCTTTACTCAGTTTACAGGACTCCTTTTTCTGCGCTTATCCTGTCAAGGCTTGTCAATTACGCCATCGTTGCGCCGGTGGAGGGCTATCTCGGCGGACTCTTGCTTCGAAAACTTCCGTTTTTCGGCATTGGGACGAAGGGGGCGAGATCGTGACTTACTCCGAAGCAATTGCTTTTATCGAGTCGGTATCTTGGATGGGTTCCCGTCCCGGACTTGAGAGGATAAGGCACCTTTGCCGTCTTCTCGGTGACCCACAAGACAAGATCAAAACTGTTCATATCGCAGGGACCAACGGAAAAGGCTCGGTCAGCGCAATGACCGCATCCGTCCTATCCGCCGCCGGTCACAGGACGGGTCTTTTCACGTCCCCCCACCTCATCTCACTTGAGGAGAGGATTTCCGTTGACGGGTGTGATATTTCAAAGGATGAGCTTGCACTGGTGACGGGAAAGGTCAAATCCGCTTGTGATACCATGGATGACAAGCCGACGGAGTTTGAGATATTGACTGCCGTGGCATTCGAGTACTTTTTTGAGAGCGGGTGCGACGTTGCGGTAATTGAATGCGGAATGGGCGGAAGGCTTGATGCCACCAACGTCATAGCATCTCCCGAAGTCTCCGTCATCACCAATATCGCCCTTGACCACATAAAGGTGCTGGGAGATACCTTGGAAAAAATAGCATTTGAAAAGGCGGGGATAATAAAAAAATCTCCGGTGTGCATCGGTGTGATGCCGTGGGAAGCAAAAAAAGTCATTGAAAAGGCGGCAGCGGAGCGGCAATGCGACCGATTTAGTGCCGACGTGTGCGACGTTCGCTTTCTCGGCGTTGATAACGGCTCATATCGCTTCGTTTGGAATGGAGAAAGATACATTCTGCCTCTTGTGGGAAAGTATCAAAAAAACAACCTTAAATGCGCTCTCACGGCGATCGAGATCTTGAGGGGCAGAGGCTTTGATATCGACAGCGATGCTCTTTATTCCGGTCTTTCCTCCGTCAAATGGAGTGGACGGTTCGAGATACTTAAAAAAACTCCGCTTGTTATCTATGACGGCGCCCACAACCCGGACGGAGCAAAACTCACTGCCGACACCTTTGAGGAGCTGTATCCCGAAGTTAAGGCGGCGGTGGTCACCGGTATCATGGCAGACAAGGACTGCACAGTGGTGGCAAGGGAGCTTGTGAGAGTTGCCTCGGCGGTATTTTGCGTGAGACCGGACAATCCGAGAGCACTTTCAAGCGACGGTTATGCCGAGATCATGAGTGAATGCGGGGCTGAGAAGGTATTTTCTTCCGGCTCTGTGGAAAACGGTGTCCTGGCCGCACTTGAATTTGCCGAGAAGTCCGGGTGCCCGGTACTCTGTGCCGGATCGCTCTATATGTACGCCGAGGTCCGAAAGGCAGTGGAAAAATATTATTCCGATAAGGAAAAGTAAGGAGGCACCATGAAAAAGGTAGCAGTGCTGTTATTGACCGTTTTTATCATGCTGTCGTTTTCCTCATGCGGAGTATCGGATGCCCTGCTTACTTATCTCGGTTTTGACACCTACGATTATGAGGGTGAATCGGTAACGGCCAATCTCGGCGGAGATGAGGCGGTGCTTGAAAAACTCACTGAGATGACGAAGATACTCACGCTGAATTCTCCCATCCTTCCGGAATTTGACAAGACCTCCGAAGCAGTCTCCAGTTGCCGTGACTCGGTGCTCAATTACATGCTGTGTACCGGCTTTTCAAAATACACCGGGAACCCAGAGCTTATGGAGGCTGCGGAGGAGGAGTATCCGGATTTTCGCATTATGACCGTAATTCCCGTCGAGGATTTTGAGAACTTCATCTACACGTACTTCGGGGGCAATGTTAAGCTGAATAATGAGAGCAGTGAGCTGTTCACTTACCTTGATAAAGTGGATGCCTATACTGCGGTCTCCGTGCCTGTGGAAAACAACGTGGAGATCAGTGTGATATCCTGTGAGGAGACGGCAAGGACGTACCGATTTGTTTTCCGCAATATTCTCGGTGACGTGGAGTCACCTGTTTACCGAGCCCTTGTGATAAAACGGGAGGACGGCTCGCTCTATTTCAAGAGCCTAAAGAGCATTGATTGACCCAGTGTTGAAAGGGTATTTACGGGAACTATAAAAAACGAAAAAAGGGAGCTTGGGTTACCAAGCTCCTTAATATTTGCTATCGGTGTTATTAGTGCGGACAGTCCAATGGGCGAATTATTTGAAGATATCACGCCTTTTGTCGAAAGCGAAGATAAGTACCATGCCGAGGATCCCCGCCGATATCACTTCGCCGCAAAAAACGGTGACGGTGAGAAAGGGAAGTGCCTCGGATGCCCCGTAGACGTGCTTCAGTACCCGAGGAATTATCAAAGTATTGAAAAGCACCGTGGGGATGGGAACCAACCACTTGAAGCGCCTCAAAAAATAAGCGGTCACCGCACCCGCAAGCGTGGCGAGAGTACCGAATACCACGTCGTAGAGAGCACAACCGGTGAGAACGTTGGATATGAGACATCCTACCGTGACTCCGGGTATCGCCCAGGGGGTGAAATATACAAGGGCTGATAATGCTTCCGAAATGCGCACTTGTATTACGCCGGATGCCATGAAGGAAAAGACGTAAGTAAGTGCAACGTAAAGTGCGGCTATCACCGCGCCAGTGGCGATTCCGCGTGTGTTCTTTTTCATTTTTGTTTTCTCCGTAGTTTTGATCGACATATGTCCGTGAGGATTTTGCGAACTCACAAGTATTGTTAAAGAGTATTCTACCATATCTCACCGAAAAAGTAAAGCGGAAAAAGAAAAATTAAACGGTTTTTTCCCGTGTTAGAGATGTTTTTTGCCGATGATGGTCGGTAAGTTATCGTAAGTGGCGTAGGGGTACAGAGGGATGTTTTGAGGTCATTCTATGGGCTTTTCTGCTGCTTTTGCGGCGGGTATGATAAAGTTAGGGCTGTGGTTGAAGAAATTGGCTAAAATCGGCTTAAATCGCGCCATAACGCACCATACTATCGCATTATCCAACGCACCGCACGCCCACTATTGACAAGGAAGGAAGTCCGCACCGGAGCCTCCTCTGTCTAAGGGGATGCGGATCTGCCAAGCGTAGCGAAGGCAAAGACGGAGGGATTCCTCATTAACGGAGTTTTCTCTCGGTGAAAACAACCTTTTATGGTGAAATCAGTCCTGTTATGACATTCCGGTGATCGGTGAAGTCCTACCGCCCTCGGCACTGCAAAGCGATCTATGTCCGCTTTGCCCGCCGGTGGATGAAGTCATACGAAATGATGAAGCGGGGACGCCGCACAGATCCCGCTTCCCGAATGCTCCCTCCCTCACCGGGAAGCGGGACGCGCGGCGGCTTTTTCCAAGTACTACCGCATTCGACACGCCCTACGCCAATTAGTCCGTCGGCTACAGAGCCCCGTAAAACGTAAGGACCGAGCAATGCTCGGTCCTTCGTTTTACGATTCAAGCTGTTTTCCGAGAAATCCCGCAGCGGTCTGGATCAACTTTGTCTCAATATCCCTCGGAATTGATCTCACCGTATTGTCCGATGATATCACCGAGGCTACGCAGCCGGCAATATCCCCGTCGCTGATTATCGGCATCGCACAGCTGACGTAGGCGTTGCCGCCGTCCGACACCGGCACTTCGCACTTGTTTTGAGAGGTGAAGAGCACCCGCTGTTCTATCATCTCTTCAAATTCCTTCGATAGTTTCCTGTCGGTGTAGTCTTTTTTTGAGATACCGCTGCAGGCGATGACCGCATCCCTGTCGCATACTACCACAGCCATGGAGCAGGTCTTGTAGAGTGTCTCCGCATACTGCGCCGCAAATAACGTCATCTCACCGATGGGGGAATATTTTTTGAATATCACTTCGCCGTCCCTGTCGGTGTATATCTCAAGCGGGTCGCCCTCCCGGATCCTCATGGTCCTTCTTATCTCCTTCGGTATGACGACCCGACCGAGATCGTCTATTCGACGCACGATACCTGTTGCTTTCATAATATATAATTGTCTCCTTGCTTTACAAATTTGTACAGTTAGTATCTGTAAAACAAGGAGAACTATACTTGACCGTTTCTTATTTCAAATATTCAATACAATTATATTTGTCGCCATGATCATTAATTGCTTTTATGATATTTGAATAGTCATATGAATAATTCTTTCTGGCAAATGCCAAAAGTTGATTAGATGATGTCACTTCCATATCTCCATTCTTGTATACAACAACGGAATCCCATAACCCTGCGGAAAAATAGTAAGGAGACGAACCCATATAATCCGTATATAAAACAAATTCAATTATGTAGTCAACGTCTTCAAATCCCTCAAAATCATTTTTCATTATTTCTATAACTCTGGTATTTTTAATCTCAAAATATCCATCGGTCTCAACGATCGAATCGTCATACAGATCTTCCCACGCGGATCTCAGTTCCTTTATGGCATCGTCCACCAACTCTTTTTGCGGATCGCCATTATCACACGACGATAGTGAAAATACCAAACATATCACTAAGAGTAATGAATAAATTTTTTTCATTTTAATTTCTCCGATCAAAAACTTTGCTTTCATTGTTATTGAAACACCTTTCAAGTAAAATTATCAAAACCTCAAATTTCCGTTTCCGGAATCGGTCTTAAAAAAAATAATCTATACAATTCTCAAAAAGCTTTTCACCTATGTATCTTAATAATATTCGTCTTACCGATCCGACGGGCACCGTCGATTAAAAGGATCTTTTTAGAATCAGATCTTAAGTGCTCTTCAATAAGCGACGCTATCTTGCAGTATAACATAAATATTTCTCCGTTGAACCTTTTCGCAATATTATATCACAGACATCATGACATTTCAATTCCAAATAGCAGAAATACTTATGACATTTCAAATAATCGGATATTTGAAATGATTTTCAGTTGCTGTGTTTTAAAGGTTACACGTATTCTTACTAAAGTGACCAAAAGTCGCAAATAACTACTCGTAAAAGATACAAAAGGCAGCAAATAATAAAAAAGGTGCGGTCTTCATAGTACCGTTTTTATGAAGATACAGTTTATACCACTCTCCCGACTCTTTCACCGAAATGAAGCACTTTTTGCGGAAAAGATCACCGTTTGTTAATGTTTCACAGCGGATCGCCCTTTCGGTCATTATCGTCCTTCTTATCTCCTTCGGTATGACGACCCGACAGAGTAGTCCATTCTGCGAACGATGCCGGTTGCTTTCATTTTTTGATCGCCTTTGTCTTGTCGGTTCTTCCGGAACGGTATTTAGATAACGCCGGGTGGAAAATATTCTGTATTCCACTGGACAATCGGGTAAAAACCGGCTATAATGGTTCTGACTTTTAGGGGCAGTCCCAACGTGCCGGACTTAATAGGGAGAAACTTCGGCAAAATGCCATCACCGCACCGACGCCCACTATTGACAAGAAAACAAGCTCGCACCAAAGCGCCCCCCGCGAGGGAAGTGACCGCTTGCTGTGGAAGGAGACTGCGTTACTTTGGGCTTTTACTAACATCTTTGTTTCGCACTCTCCCTCAGTTATCTTAGCCGAAAGATCCCTCTCGAAGGAGCCATATGTGTGCTGAAAGATCCACAATATCGCGAAGTCGCACACACTAACCACTCATCATAAAGAATTCTCATTTTGAGCGAAAGGAGCCCCTATGTACTTCGTGTATGTTCTCAGATGTTGCGACGGAACGTTATATACCGGAATTACCACAGACGTCCAAAGACGGTTGAGAGAGCATCTCGGTGAAGGCGGCAATGGCGCAGCCTATACAAGGATGAGACCCCCTACCGCCGTAGAAGCCGTTTTTTCCTGCGAAAACAGAGCCGATGCATCAAAACTCGAATACCGCATAAAACGTCTTAAAAAAGCCCAAAAGGAAGCCCTCATCGCCGCCCCCTCATCCCTTCCGCTCCTCATTCCGGGCATAGATAGTTTAAAGTACTCCCCGTTGACCGATATTGAGCCGTTTCAACCGGAACTTATGCAATAAGAGTTCGGTATCTTATGCCGTTTTGACAAGTGGAAAGTCGAAGTATCGGTCAAAAGCAATTGACTTTTAATTGAAAATGAGTTATACTGTTTCGGTAGCCGACGGTTACGAGTTTGATTTGGAGAATTGATGATGTCATTTACGCTGATAAAGAAAGAAGGAAGTGCGAGGCGGGGGAGATTTGAGACTCCTCACGGTGTGGTTGAGACTCCCGTTTTCATGAACGTTGCCACCTGCGGTGCTATCAAGGGAGGACTTTCCACGAGAGATCTTGAAGAGGTAGGCTGCCAGGTGATGCTTTCCAACACCTATCACCTGCATCTTCGTCCGGGGGACAGGCTCATCTGCGACATGGGTGGCCTTCACCGTTTTACCGACTGGAAGCGCCCCATACTTACCGACAGTGGCGGTTTTCAGGTATTTTCCCTCTCACAGCTTCGCCGTATCAAGGAGGAAGGTGTCTACTTTGCTTCCCACATCGACGGCAAGCGCATTTTTATGGGGCCTGAGGAGAGCATGCAGATCCAGTCTCATCTCGGTTCCGACATCGCAATGGCATTTGACGAATGCATTGAGAACCCGGCTGAGTACGAGTACACGAGAAAGTCCTGCCTGCGCACTGCCCGTTGGCTTGAGAGGTGCAAGAAGGAGCTTTCCCGTCTCAACAGCCTTGAGGACACCGTTAATCCGGGACAGATGCTGTTCGGTATCAATCAGGGAAGCACTTACGATGACCTTCGTATCGATCACATGAAGCGCATTGCGGAACTTGATCTTGCGGGATATGCTATCGGAGGACTTGCGGTAGGCGAGAGTGCCGAGGAAATGTACCATACTATCGAGACCGTTGAGCCTTACATGCCCGCCGACCGCCCCCGTTACCTTATGGGTGTGGGCACACCTCAAAACATACTTGAGGCTGTTTATCGGGGAGTGGACTTTTTTGACTGCGTGATGCCGTCGAGAAATGCTCGCCACGGCAACGTTTTTACGTGGCACGGTAAGATGAACATAATGAATGAAAAGTACGCCAAGGATAAGAGGCCGATAGATGAAGGATGCGGCTGTCCGGCCTGCAGGAACTATTCCCGTGCTTACATCCGTCACCTCATCAAGGCGAAGGAGGCTCTCGGAATGAGGCTTGCGGTCCTTCACAATCTCTATTTCTACAATGATCTTATGCAGAAGATACGAGATGCCCTTGACGGCGGATATTTTGAGAGTTTTTACAACAAGTACCATGACTTCCTTGCAGAAAGAAGCCAAAGCTGATACTGTCATATTGAGATACCCTCCCACATATCTTTTAACAAAAAGACTGTGCGGAGGGGTTTTAATGAGAGATACGACGATATATGAGGATATTGCAAGGCGCACGGGAGGCGACATCTACATAGGTGTGGCAGGTCCCGTTCGCTGCGGCAAGTCCACTTTTATAAAGCGATTTATGGAAGCGGCGGTAGTTCCCAATATTACGGACGAGAACGTCCGTGCAAGGACCGTCGATGAACTACCTCAGAGTGCCGGCGGAAAAACGGTAATGACCACCGAGCCGAAATTCATCCCGGAGCAGTCGGTGGAGGTGGACATCGGAAACGCTCACCTTAAAGTTAAGATGGTGGACTGCGTCGGTTACATGATAAACGGAGCCCTCGGAGGAGAAGAAGACGGCAGTGTTCGGATGGTCAACACCCCGTGGGACGAGGGACCGGTACCCTTTGAGATAGCCGCCGAAAAGGGGACGGAGAAGGTAATAAAGGAGCATTCCACTGTCGGAGTGGTAGTCACCACCGATGCATCCTTCGGAGATCTGCCGAGAGATGCCTTCATTCCTGCGGAGGAGCGGGTAATATCCGAAATGAAGGAGATGGGAAAACCCTTCGTCATAGTGCTGAATTCCGCAACGCCGGATAGCGAGGCATCGGAGGCTCTTGCCATTTCCCTTGAAAAGAAGTATTCGGCGCCCGTGGCACTGGTCAACTGCACCGAGCTTGACAGGACGGATGCGGAGCAGATAATCAGCATGCTGACCTTTGAGTTCCCGATAACCGAGATGACCTTTGACCTTCCCGACTGGATCGGAGGTCTTCCTATTGAACACAGACTCCGTGAAGAACTGATCGAGCGGATCAAGGGAGTTTGCCTTGAGTGCGGGAAGCTCTATGATGCCGCTTATCTGGACGGGAAGGGTTCCGATAGCGACGGTATCCGAATCGGTTTTTCAACAAGAGAGGTTGATCTCGGTGAAGGGAAAGCTTTTATAGCGGTGGGGCTTGACGAGGATCTTTTCTACAAGGTGATCAATGAACTGTCAGGTTTTGAGATAAGCGACAAGGGAGAACTTCTAAAAAAACTTTGTGAATTATCGGGAATTTTGAAGGAGTATCTCAGGTTCAAGAACGCAATTGACGAGGTGGAGCGGACAGGATACGGTATCGTGATGCCGGACGTGAGGGATCTGGAACTTGAAAAACCGGAGATAGTGAAGCAACAGGGCTCATGGGGAGTACGTCTTCATGCTGGAGCCCCCTCCGTTCATCTTATCAAGACCAACATCGAGACCGAGATCAATCCCATTGTCGGTACGGAACAGCAATCCGAGGATCTTGTGAGATATCTTCTCTCGGAGTTCGAAAACGATCCCGACAGTATTTGGGAGTCAAATATTTTCGGGAAGACATTATACGAGCTTGTGAACGAGGGGCTTCACAACAAACTTTCCAACATGCCCGCCGATGCAAGGCTGAAGATAGGAGATACTCTGTCTAAGCTGATCAATGAGGGCTGTGGGGGGCTGATATGCATCATTCTTTGATAAGATGCAAAATATTATGATTAGAAATCTAGCGGTGGCATGAGTTTTGTGCCACCGCTATTCATTTCCGTTATGTAAAATTTGTCGAAACCCATTGCATTGAACATCGATGTACGATGTATAATGGCGACAACAGACTGCGGAGATCCTCCGCAGCCGCCCTTAAGAAATTCATCAACACCGACATGACAGCAGTCTATGAAAAGATCAGGGCAGAGGTCGCTACATGGGAAGATATTTCCGCCGATGCCGTATTTGAAGTGAGCATAAATGACAGGTTACTTCCCGTAGTCAACGACAGCCTTGAAAAACTCGGTAAGATAATGCCCGAAACGGAGAGGGTCCGTGAAAGGTGGAGTATTGATCCGTTATTTCTCGGAGTTCTTGACGTAGTTTCCTTTTTACCCCTCCGAACATCCCAATATTTCACCTCAGCACCATAACAGCTCCCGGTTTTGACAGTTTTGGTCAGAATTGTTCTTAAAAAAATGAAGATCGGTGTTGAATAATCTGCCGATATGTGATAGAATGTAGTGTAAACTGGGAGGTGAGCGCTTGAAAAGATTTTTTTGTTCTGCTTTTATACTGTTACTTGTTTTGACTTTTTTGTTTTCATGTGCTAAGGTTCCCGACGGCGCAGAGACTTTGGAGAGCGAATTAAACGTGGATCTCTCCGTCATCACCACCTCTCCACCGGAGACCGAGCCGGAACCGGAGCTCGTTTATCGGGCATCGTTCGTGGGTGCCGGTGACAACATCATCTACTACGGCAACGTGAGGGATGCGGCATCACTGTCCGTTCCCGGTGGGAGACAGTACAATTTCAAGCCGGCCTATGAAAACGTTGCGCAAATGATCTCGTCGGCAGATATCGCTTTTATCAACCAGGAGACGCTGATGTGCGGCGAGGGATATGAGTTTTCTTACTACCCTCGGTTCAACGGGCCTCAGGATCTGGGATACGATCTTTGCGAGCTGGGCTTTGACGTCGTCAATATCGCCAACAACCATATGCTGGACAAGGGCGGCTCCGGACTTTCGGCCACCATCGATTTTTGGAAGACTATGCCGGTGACTCTCATCGGCGGCTACAGCAGTGAAGCGGAGTTCTACGACGTTCCCATCGTTGAAACAAACGGCATACGGGTGGCCTACATATCCTATTGTGACTCCACGAACGGTCTTGTCCTTCAAGGTAACAGTGACATTATGATACCCTATCTTGATAAGGAGTCGATAGACCGACAGATATCCGGCATCAAGGATAAGTGTGACTTCATAATAGCATCGGTCCACTGGGGAGTGGAGAACTCATTCACTCCGAATGATGCTCAGCGTGAGTACGCCCGATATTTTGCCGATGCGGGTGTTGACGTGATAGTCGGACATCATCCTCACGTTATCCAACCGGTGGAATGGATCGAAGGAAAGGGAGGAAACCGGACCCTGTGTGTCTACTCCCTCGGTAATTTCATGGCTGAGATGGCTAGGGATACCAACATGGTGGGCGGACTCATTTCCTTTGATATCGTCAAGGAAGGAACGTCACATGCGGTGATCGAGAACGCTTTGTTCACTCCCACAGTTTTCTATTTCCCCTCTAATTTCTACAATAACCGTATCTATTTCATGGAGGATTTCACGGAGGATCTGGCCCGAAGCCACGGTATTTCATATTACGGTAATTCAACTACCCTCGAAAAACTGAAGGGATATGTCCAGAATACCGTTTCGGAAGAGTTTCTTCCAAAAACTTTCAACTGATCTTTAACGGAGCAAAAATGGAGACAAAGAATATTTCAGGCAATTCATCTGTAGCGGCAAAGAAGAGATCGAAAAGCAGCGCCGATGTCGGGTTTTATTTCAAAAATGCCCCGGCGATAGAAACGGGTGATACAAATGAGAAGGACGATGATTTCATCATGACCGACATCCTTTTGACAAGAAGCCGTCAAAGCAGGACGGGCTCGATCCCCGCAGTCAAGCCGGCAAACGGAATTCCGTCATCAAACAGGGCGCCGAGAGACCCCTCTATGTGGGTCGTAACTCCTGCCGAGAACAGAAATGCGCCGAAGCACGGCGGAGACCGCACAGTCCTTGAGGAGGGAAGGACAGATGTCAAAACATCCTCCGACACCGCAAAAGTCGTAAGTCCCGCAGCGGCGACTGTCCTTGATCGCGATGAATACGAGGAGGACAGTGTCGATATCTCGGGTTTCTTTTCGAAAAGAAGTCAAGATAGGGCATTCAAAGTTCATAAAACGGTCACGGCACAGCCTTCAAACGGGGCTTCTCAAAGAAAGACCGAGAACAGAGGTGTCACCGTGGCTCCTGCCGCAAAAAAAAGCATTTTGGCAGAACCGGACGTGGGAGTATCCCCCTCGAAAACTGTTGCGGGAGCAAGTGAGAAAAAAAGCGAAGGCCGTGTTGCATCCGCAAAGCTCGGCACTTTAGAGCCGAAGCCCGTTGAAAAAACACAGCATCCATTCATTGACCGAGAACCCGCAGAGGATGAGTCGTCATCTGATGTTGATGTATCCATTGCCTTTGAGCCCCATGACAGTGTGAAAAAGAGTTCTGTCGGCAAGTACATAGGCAGGGGATTCATTGCTTTCGGAGCATTTCTCGGAGTGCTTCTCGTGTCGGTCTATGTGGCTCTTTATCTTGTTGCCAACGGACCGAGCCCCACAGTTCGCAATATGCTGGTCATCTCCGCAAAGCAGGCAAGTGCCACTAAGTGGATGCCGTCGCTCTTTTTAAGCGATGATGAGGTGGAGAAGATAATGGCAGACTCTTCAAAGGTCAACGTTGATATTATGTCCGCCGAGGAGTATGCAAGACTTCACAGCACCGAGATCAGCGATCCCGATTCCGGGGAAATTGTCGATGAATGGGCGAATACTGCGGATGAAGGCGTCAAATTGGTAATTGAAAACGGTGCTACTTTCAAAGCATACGTGCTATTCGTGAAGGATCCTTCAAGGATATTCGTGGGAGTTTCCAGTGAGAATTTCGACAGTGCCACTGTGGGAATGAACATTTTCAAAATGACCCAAAAATATGATGCCCTTGCCGGCATCAACGGCGGTGAGTTCCTTGATAAGGGCGGAATGGGCACCGGCGCAAAGCCCATGGGAATGACTTATTCTCTCGGTGAATGCGTTTGGGATGCGGCGTCTAAGAAGACTTTCATTGGATTCAACAGTGATAACAGACTGGTCGTCCGCGAGGGAATGGACAAGGCGACCGCTACCGCTCTCGGTATCAGAGACGGAGTGTCGTTCCAGACGGGAAACGTTCTCATCGATTCATCCGACGGAAATGTGAAGCTCAATTATGTGGAGTCCAATACCGGTGTTGCTCAGCGTACCGCTATTGGTCAGCGTGAGGACGGAACTGTCATTATGATCGTTACTGATGGGCGAACTGCCAGCAGTATCGGTGCCACGTACAATGATATTATCGATATGATGGTGTCCTACGGTGCCGTCAATGCGGCGATGCTTGATGGTGGATCATCTGCCATGCTCTACTATGAGAATTACTACGACAAATACGGTTTTGATAAGTCTGCACTTGATGAGTATCAGCTTCAGGGACTTGTGAACAAATACAAGGCTTTCACGAACCCCAGACACATTCCCACTTATTTTCTTGTGAAAAAGGAGGCTTCATAAAATGGAAAAGACAAAGAGATTGCCTCTGTTTTACAAGATCCTTTTTACCGCTCTCGGAGTTTTTGCCGTTATGGTGGTCATAGCTCTGTTTTGGCTTCACGGCTTTCTTGCGGACTATGAAGCCGCACAGCCGGAGCACGTTGCGGAGAAGGTGGTGGAGGAGTATTTCAAGAGCGGAGACGTGGAAAAGCTACTTGAGAACTCAACGTATGAAGTGCCCAAGTACAGCAGTATTGAGGACGTTGCAAGCTATCTCGGTGATGCTATCGACGAAAATGACGTTTCGTTTTACTCGGTATCCTCGGGCTCAGCCGACGGTAAGGTGACATATGCGGTGAAGAGCCGCGAACTTAAGGTTGCCGTCATTGCTCTTAAAGAGAAAGAGGACTCGGGACGATTCAAAGAATACGAGATTGACAGCATCGATCTCACTATCGGCGGCAGTAATGCGGTCATGGTGAAGGCCCCCAAGGGCTATAACGTGATGGTCAACGGTGTTACATTGGGTGAGGATCTTCTTCACGGTGACGAGGAACCCACCGACAGTTGTGAGCACGTTGCAGACGGACTTGGGATAGTTTTCGTAACTTACAAACTGGATGGACTTTTCGGAGAGCCCGATATCTCGGTCACGTCACCCGACGGAACTGCAGTCGGCGGAATCACGACGAATGAGGAGGGGACTTACTACACTGTATCTCCCGCCTATGCCGATGTCACCGATGATCTGAAGGCGAATGTTCTTGCCGCCGGCGAAAGTTATGCGGCTTATATGCAGCATGACGCCGCTTTTACGAGGATAGCAAGATACGTTGACAGAGCCTCCGATCTCTATGAGAATCTGAGGACGTCTCAGACCATGTGGGTCAACGATCACAACGGATACTCCATCGAGAACGCCTCCGTTACGGAGCTTTACTACTACGACAGCGATACCTATTCCTGCAGGGTGAAGTTCGATCACGTACTTCATATGAACGGAAGCAACGACTATGTGGATGCCTTTGATATGACCCTCTATTACAGGAAGGTCGGCGACGCATTTCTCATTTACGACAGCCAAAGAAACTGAGGTCACTATGTTAGAAGCAATTAATAATTTTGATATCGGGATACTTGAGTTCATCTATGAGAATTTAAGGACCCCGTTCCTTGACGTGTTTTTCAAGATCGTAACTCACTTCGGCGATGCGATGGTTTTCATTATCGGTGCGTTGATCCTCGTCTCTTTTAAGAAAACAAGAAAAGCGGGAATGATGTTCGCCGTTGCTCTGGTGCTGGGTCTCTTGGTCTGCAACTGCGGACTGAAGCCGCTTGTGGCAAGGATCCGTCCTTATGAATTCGTGGGAAAAGTGCCGGGGGTCGATATCGATATTTTGATCTCAAAGATACCGAGTGATTTCTCCTTTCCCTCGGGTCACACCATTGCCTGGTTCGAAGCGGCAACAGTGGCGATGCTCATCGATAAAAAGTGGGGCATTCCCGCCGTTGTCATGGCAGTTACGGTGTCTTTTTCCAGGCTCTACATTTTCGTTCACTACCCGACGGATGTTTTCTGCAGCGTTGTACTTGGCATTGGTTTCGGTATTGTCGGTTACTTCCTCGTTAAGAAGTACTATGATACAGTGAGTGAGAAAGCGGTCACGTTTCTTAAAAGCAAAAAGAAAAAAGCCGACTGACGTCGGCTTTGGCGGTGGGTCATCCCACCGCTTTTGTTTTTTGTCAAAGAGTGATGTCGAAAAGCCTTTGCGTATTTTCGACGGTGGCTTTTGCGACAGTGTCCTCGCTCTGTCCCATTGCATCCGCAAGTGCGCTCAGCGTGTCGAACATGAGCGCCGAATAATTGATCTCGCCTCTGTGGGGGACTGGGGGAAGGTATGGAGCATCCGTTTCGATAAGAATGCGGTCAAGGGGGACGGCTGCTGCCGCGTCTTTGACTTTTTTTGCATTTTTATAGGACACGGGTCCGCCGAATGAAACGTACCAGCCGAGGGCAAGTAGCTCTTTTGCCATTTCAGCACTTCCGCTGAAGGAATGGAAGACCCCCGTTACCTTCGGATGGCGCTTAACTGCTTCAAGGCAGTCGCCGTGAGCGTCTCTGTCATGGATGATGACGGGAAGTGACAGTTTTTCCGCCATATCGAGCTGACGCTCAAGAAATAATAGCTGTCTTGTTTTATCGGTATAATCATAGTGGTAATCAAGACCGATCTCACCAATAGCCACGACTTTCGGGTGTGAGCACAGCTTTTCTATCTCGGCAAGAGATTGCACGATCAAGTCTTCTCGAAGGTACTGACAGTCCGTCGGATGGTATCCTACGGCGGCGTAAAATTCCGGATATTTTTCTGCGAGGACTATGGACTCGTGGGAGCTTTTGATATCGGTCGCCGCATTGATGAATCCGATAACTCCGCGGTCTATTGAGAGTTTGACGGCGGCATCGGCGCCGCCGTCAAATTCTTTTTCGAATCTTTCGTCGTTATAGTGAGCGTGGGAATCGAAGAGCTTCATTATCTGACCCTCTCGCCAAGCGGTGTCTCTTTGTCAAGAAATACCACGCGAACGGTATCCTCACCGGAGGCCAGTATCATGCCGTTACTTTCAATTCCGCAAAGTGTTGCGGGCTTCAAATTGGCAACTACAATGAGCTTCTTTCCGATAAGATCCTCCGGTTCGTAGAATTTTGCGATACCGGATACTACCTGTCTCTTTTCGTAGCCGAGGTCAAGTGTCAGTTTGAGCAACTTCTTTGCCTTCGGGACTTTTTCGCATTCGATCACCTGCGCCGTTCTGAGTTCCACCTTCATGAAGTCGTCGATGCCGATCATGGCGACTCCTTCGGGCTTTTCAAGAGACTTTGCGATGCGCTCTGCCTCTTTCTTTGCCGCTTCGATCTCGGTATTCACGGTCTCAAGCATCTTCTTTTCATCGATCCTGGAGAAGAGAACTGCGGATGCGCCGCATTTCGTGCCGGATGCAAGGGTGCCGAAGGTCTCGATCGAGGAGTAAGAATCCTCGTTTGTGCCGAGCTGATCGAATATCTTCTTTGATGTGTCGGGGATGATGGGAGTGAGGAGAACAGCGGCAACTCTTATGACCTCAAGCAGGTTGTAGATGACGGTCTCAAGCCGCGCTTTCATGCTCTCGTCCTTTGCAAGCGCCCATGGGGTAGTTTCATCAATGTACTTGTTGGCACGGCGAAGCATTACGAGCACTTCTTCGATGGCGTCGGCTATGTGGAGTTCATCCATTTTTGAAGTGAAGCCTTTAATTGCCTTTTTGACCGCTTCTTTAAGCTCGGTGTCGGTACCTTCATCTCCGTGGGGAGTAGGCACGGTGCCGTCGAAATATTTTGCGCACATATCCACTGAGCGTTTCACAAGGTTGCCCAGAGTATTTGCAAGGTCATTATTGTAGCGGTTGATGACGGTCTCGTAGGATATCGCTCCGTCGGTGGCGTAAGGCATCTCCGCCAGTGCGTAGTATCTCACGCCGTCCACGCCGAAGTGCTCCGCCATCTTGTCGGCGTAAATGACGTTTCCTCTCGATTTGCTCATCTTATCACTTCCGAAATTGAACCAAGGGTGACCGAGTATCTTTTTCGGAAGAGGGAGACCGAGCGCCATCAGAAGTATCGGCCAGTAGATTGAGTGGAATCTTACGATGTCTTTTCCGATGACGTGGATGTCACAGGGCCAGTATTTTTTGAAGAGCTCTGGCTGTTCCTCATTTTCGGGGTCATATCCGAGAGCCGTGATGTAGTTTGAAAGGGCATCGATCCATACGTAGATAACGTGCTTCGGGTCAAAGGGCACCTGAACTCCCCATGTGAAGGAGCTTCTCGTGACACAGAGATCCTGAAGGCCGCCTTCGGTCTTTAGAAAGTTGTTGATCATTTCCTTCTTTCTGGATTCGGGCTCGATAAAGCCGGGGTTCTCCTCGATGTGTTTTATCAGCCTGTCGGCGTACTTGCTCATTTTGAAAAAGTAGGCTTCTTCCTTTGCCTTTTGAACCGGCCTTCCGCATTCGGGGCACTTTCCGTCCACCACTTGGCTGTCGGTGAAGAAGGACTCGTCGGGAGTGCAGTACCATCCCTCGTATTCGCTTTTGTAGATGTCACCTTGTTTCCACAGTTTTTCGAAGATGTGCTGGACTGCCTTTTCATGGTAGTCGTCCGTGGTGCGGATGAATTTGTCGTATGATGCTCCTAAGGAATCGATCATTGACTTGATCTCGCCGGCGACTCCGTCGACAAGCTCCTTCGGAGTGCAGCCTTGACCCTTGGCTTTTTCCTCGATCTTTTGACCGTGCTCGTCAGTTCCCGTCAGGAAGAACACGTCATATCCGCGCTGTCTTTTGTATCTTGCAATAGCATCGGTGAGAAAGATATCGTATGTGTTGCCTATATGGGGTTTGCCGGACGCATAGACTATCGCCGTAGTAGTGTAGAACTTTTCTTTTTCGTGATTGCACTTGTCACACATTTTATCATTACCTTCTTCAGTGATTACTTGTTATTATGATAGCAGATTTTTTCGGGAATATCAAGTCCCGTCTGTTTTATTCTTCGCCTTCTGCTCCCTCCGCTTCAAGAAGCAGGGAATAGGCGCGGTTTTTGGGGATACCTCTGTCCTTTGCCGCTTTTTTTATGGCATCCATTTTTGTGCTTCCGCAGTCAAGGTACATTTGAACGTGTTCCCTGATGTCCTCCGGGTATTCGGGCTTTTGCTCCGCTGCGGGGGCCCCTTCGACAACGAGAACGTATTCTCCTTTGGGATCACGGGACTTGTATTCTTCAATCGCCCGAAGCACCGTCGTCCTGTCTACCTCTTCGTTTAGCTTTGTAAGCTCACGGCAAAGAGTGATCCGCCTGTCTCCGAAGTATTGAGCGATATCATCAAGGGTACCTCTCAGCCTGTGAGGGGCTTCGTAGAGTATCAGCGTTCTGTCTTCCCGTGCGAGGTACTCAAGCTTTTCCCGTCTGTCCGCTTTGTTGGTCGTGATGAAGCCCTCGAAAGCAAAACGGCCCGTGGAAAGAGCGGAAAGAGTAAGAGCGGTTATGCAGGCGCAGGCACCGGGAATAGATGTCACCGGTATCGCAAGCTCTGCGCACAGCTTTACGATGTCCTCTCCGGGATCGCTGATTGCAGGGGTACCCGCATCGGTCACAAGAGCACAACTCTCACCCTTTTGTATCCTTGCGCAGATGATCTCTCCGCGCTGTCTTTTATTGTGTTCAAAGTAACTGACCATCGGCTTTGATATGCCGAGCCTCGACAGAAGAAGACCTGTGTTTCTCGTGTCTTCTGCGGCGACGAAGTCCACCTCGCTCAGCACTTTGAGAGCTCTTTCGGAAATGTCCGCAAGATTACCGATGGGGGTCGCAACCAAATACAGTGTGCCGCTTACGATGGCGTTCTTTTCTTCTTTTGAAATATTTTTCTTGGGATAACTCATAATTCACCGTCAACCGAATAGAAATTCAAGGGAAAACTCATCATAGACACGGTCACAGTCCGCAGTCGGAGTGTTGTCGGACACTTTTGACAGTATCAGCGGCCTTGCACATCTCAGGGATGGCTTTGCGCCTTTTTTTGCCTCGGTAAGAATGAGGCAGGGAGGTGCGCTTAGCCTCGGATAGACCGTGATAAGTCTCTTCGGCTCAAGACCGTTTTCCCGCAGTGCCGTAAAAAGTTCAGGCATTCTGTCGGGTCTGAAGACCGTGAAAAAAGAGCCTCCCCATTTGAGGCACTGTGATGCCGACCGGCAAAAATCAAAGACAGTTCCGTTCTCCTCGATCCTTGCCTTCGTCATGAAATCACTTTCGGGCGCAAAGCCGGATGAGCGTGCCATGTAGGGCGGGTTTGAAAGGATGACGTCGCATCTCTCGCTGCCGATGAGATCCTTTGCTTCCCTCACATCTCCCCGTACCGGAACAACGATTCCGTCAAGTCCGTTTAGTCTCGCATTGCGCCCGATCAGGTCGCAGAACTCATCCTGTAGCTCCACAGCGTAAATTAAGGGGTATTTTTGCCGTGTTGCCGCTAAAAGTGAGATAATACCAGTACCCGCACCAAAGTCCGCACAAATGCCGTTTTTTGAGGCTTTGGCGAAGGCTGCCAAAAGGTAGGCATCGGTGCCGAAAGTCAATCCTCTTTTCTTTTGAATTATCTTGAGATTTTCGTTGACGGTATCAATGCGCTCGTCGTCATGAAGTCCTGCTCTTAGATCCTCCACGAAGTGTCCTCCGTTTTTGTAAGAGTTGTTTTGTCGGAATTGTTCCTGCCGTGAAACTTTTTTCGGAATGTCCATTTCGGAATAATAATAACGCGGGCAAAAGATGCCCGCAGAAATACTTGGTTTTTACCGTCGCCGCTTGGCGGCAGAGAATACCGCCGCCCAAACGGAACAGTTATGTACTGAATTATTCAGCAACAGGTGCGCCTACGGGGCAAGCATCTGCGCAAGCGCCGCAATCAATGCACTTCTCGGGATCGATAACGTACTTGCCGTCAGCTTCGGAGATCGCTTCAACGGGGCAACCGTCAGCGCAAGCGCCGCAACCGAGACATTCGTCGGAAATTTTGTAAGCCATGATATTACCTCCATTATAGATTAACATTATTGTAGCACAAATTATCCGCTTTGCAAGTGCTTTTTTCAAAAAAATCAAAATAAAAGTGAAAAATGGGGATAAAGCGTGCCGTGTGACGGCGACTTACTCGCCTTTTGAATGTTTTTCGCCCTTTTGGTTGTCCTTGTTTTCTTTTTTCAAGACTTCGAGAAGTTCCGCATCGTAGTTCTTGGTGGTAACGTTGTCGTTTTTATCGACGAACTTCACCTTGCACAGGTTGGTCAGCGGGTGGATCTCGGTGACGGTTCCGTCTCCGTCGGGAGTTCTCACTCTTGCGGATACTGATGGCATCCTCTTGAGGGCTTCGGCGTAGGTCTCACTTTCAAATCTGAGACAGCACATGAGCTTTCCGCAGGCTCCGGATATCTTTGAGAGGTTAAGTGACAGGTTTTGCTCCTTGGCGATCTTGATCGACACCTGAGAAAAGTCGGAGAGGAAGGTGGAACAGCAGAAAGGACGGCCGCAAATGCCGAGACCTCCCATGAGCTTTGCCTCGTCGCGGATGCCTATCTGTCTCAGCTCAATCCTCGTTCTGAAGACGGATGCCAGATCCTTCACGAGTTCCCTGAAATCGACCCTTTTGTCGGCGGAAAAATTGAAAAGTAACTTTGTATTATCGAACGTGTACTTGGCGTCGATAAGCTTCATGTCAAGTCCGTGCTGTTTTATCTTCTCGTTGCAGATCCTGAAGGCTTCTTTCTCAAGCAGCAGATTGTGCTCGTATCTTTCGATATCCGCCTTTGTCGCCGGCCTTTCGGCTTCTCTCAGCGGAGGGACTATTTCCGATGAGGGGACGGTCTTGTTCTCTGCCGCCACCGTTCCCATCTCGGATCCCCGTGCGGTCTTCACGATGACATTTTGCTCCTTGGAATACGCGACTCCTTTGGGATCGAAATAGTAGACTTTGCCGGCTTCCTTGAATTTTACTCCGATAACTTCGACATTTTCCGGAAGCGGGGCTTCGGTCGCAGCGTCTTCACCGTCATTCAAAGCCTCGTCTACGTGGTCTTTACGGTTCTTTGTGAATTCTTCGTATTCACGTCTGTTCATTTTGATACCGCCTTTCTGTGGTCATGGTATTTTATTGCTTTGTGAGAAGCAGAAGTATTAGAGATGTGGGGTTTGCGTTTGTTGCGATCCTTGCCGCCATGTCGCAGACCTCAAAGCTGAGTCGGACGACCCGTTCGGTCTGAACTGTCCGCGCGATGCTCTTTAGCTCCTCGGTGTCGGTGAAGATAAGATATCCGTTTTCTTCGCCGGGGCATTTCTTGATTTTGAGAATGTCTCTCAGCCCCTTTGATACGTCTCTCAGAAATTCGCAAAGCTCAGTCCTGTCTTTCGGAAAAAGATCCGCTGTTTTGAGCCTTTCGGCGAGGGACGGGCGGCAAAGGGCACCGACTACCGTCTTTACCGATCCGAGCCATTCGTGGATCTGCGACGAGGACTCCGAGTTAAGAAGTTTTTTTGCTTTTCCGATGGAGCCGTCTGCGGCGGTGACCGCTTCGTCAAAGCGCACTCTGTCGGTTTCTCGGATATTTCGATATTTGCTGTCGCCGAGAAGGTATTCGGATATGAAGGAGGAGTCAAATATCTCGGTTTTGATGACCGGTGCACGGCTTCTCACTGTTTCAAGAAGCAAGGTGGAATCCTTGCAGAGAAGAAAGAAGACAACGTATTCGGGCGGTTCCTCAAGGGAGAGCAGCAGTGCGTTTTGAGCCGCCTTGGTCATCTTATCCGCCTCTTCCACAAGGTAGACCTTGTATTTTTCCTCAACCGGAGCAAGGTGGAGAGTCTCTTTCACGATACGGACCGAGTCGACTCCGAGCGTAGCTGTGTTCTGCCTTTTTATGACGGTCACATCGGGGGCGATGCCCTCAAGTACCTTTTTGCACGACGGACAAGACAGACAGGGAAGACTGTCCCCTTTTCTTTTGCAAAAAAGGGACATGGCGGCAAGTGTTGCCGCAGTGTGCTTTCCGCTTCCGTCGGATCCTTCTATGATGTAGGCGTGGGATTGAGTGCCTTTTTCGATGTCGGCGGCAAGGGTCTCCTTGATTTTTGCGTTGCCTGCAAGAGTTTCAAACAGCTTCATTATGCCACCTCCGTAAAACGTCAAAACTTATTATAACAAAAAAGCGAAGAAAAGTCAATCGTAAAGTGATACGGTATCCTCCTATCGGGATTTTTTGAAAATGATGTGACCGTTGGGGTAAAATTCAATGTTCTAAATGACTGTTTTGAGGAAAACTACGTTCGGGATGGCTTGACAGTCTTTGTGGATTATGAAAAAAGTACTACTGGGCGTTTTGATACTGATGTCGGCAATTGCGTTATCGGGACGGAAAGATCCGTATGACGATGTTTCCGAAAGGATAGATATGCTGTTTTTGAACTGCGTATTTGCGGCAGATGAGAACGAATATTATAAAAATGCCGAAGAATTGAAAATTTTACAAGTATCGACAACCGAGGAAACTCTTTCGAAATACAGAGCGAGAGTACTTTTGGCATCGGGCGTGGATCCGGAAACCCGTGCAAGCGACTCTTGCATAAAAAGTTATGTTAGGCGGAATTCGTTTTCGAAAATGTCGCTTGATGCAACTGTAGATAATGCTTTCTCCACAGCCTTTTTTAACAGGTCTGCGGGAAGTGCCGAAAAGAAATGCGAAGATGACCGTCTTGCCGTCAATACAGATGTCACTTCTTCTGAGACCGAGGAGATATTATATCGTATTCTCGGAGTCTGCAAGCCGAGGTCGGTGGCGTGCGGCGGTGACGGCGCTTGGCTCTTTTCATCGGAATGTGTTGTCAATACCGGCTGTGACGGGGGACTGATCTCAATTATCGCTCGCTTCGACGGATGGAACTCCGACAAATGCGCCCGAAATCTGATGAGTAAGATAACGGGCAGAAACTCGGAATACTTTGAAAACTCGGTCATAGCCGAGTCGGAAGGCGATCATCCGTCTGTCTGTTTTTCCGCATTGATACCATATTTTGACTGTCCTGCGTTTCAAGTGACCGTTCTTCCCGGCGGACTTGTGTTTTTAGAGTGCCCAGTTAAAAAATAATTCACACCTGTCGGTGTTGCGTTACGGAGGATTGTGTGCTATAATATAAAAAATATTCTTGGAGGTGACGGTATGAAGATCGGTTATGCCGGATTCGGTGCAATGGGCAAGGTCCATTCCTTTGCCCTTCGAAGTCTGCCCTATTACTATGATACCGATTTCGATGCTACCGTAGCGGGAGTCTGCTCATCCTCCTTTGAAAGTGCCGAAGCTCACTCAAAGCGCTACGGTCTTGGGCGCGCTTATGAATCCTTTGACGAAATGATAGCTGATCCGGATATTGACATCATCGATATTTGCAGTCCAAATGTCTTCCACTTTGAACAGATCAAAGCCGCAATCGAAAAAGGCAAGCACATCTACTGCGAAAAGCCCCTTTGTTCAAGCTACCTTGAGGCCAAAGAAGCGGCAGAGCTGGCATCGGGATCGGAGAGTATCTGCGGTATCGTTTTCAATACAAGATTTCATCTGCCGATAATAAGGGCAAAAGAAATTGTGGGCTCAGGTGCTATCGGTGACGTAGTTTCATTCTCCCTTTCCTTCCTCCATTCCAGCGCACTTGATCCCACCAGAACTGGCTGGAAGCAGGATAAGACTGTTTGCGGAGGTGGCGTTCTTTACGATCTCGGAAGCCACGGAGTGGATCTTATTCGCTATCTGTGCGGTGAATTCTCCGAAGTGTCGGGGAAAAGTCAGATACTCTTTGAAAAACGCACCTCTTTTCTGGGTGAGTGTGATTGGAACACCGACGGAGACGAAGCGTTCTATATGACGGCGAAACTTAAGTGCGGCGCCGTCGGCACCGTTACCGTCAGCAAGATACATACCGGCGCAAATGACGATTTGTTTTTTGAAATATTCGGCACGAAAGGAAGTCTCAAGTTTTCCCTCATGGACCCCAACTGGCTTTGGTATTACGACGGGACTGCCGATCCTTTGAAACGGGGCTACACCAAGATAGAGTGCGTGGGGCGTTTCGATCCTCCCGCCACGGGATTTCCCGGTTCAAAAGCTTCCGTTGGGTGGCTCAGAGGGCACATCGGATGCCTTCATAATTTTCTTTCTTGCGTTCACAGGGGGGAGACACCATCCCCCTCCTTTGAAGACGGTGCCGCAGTACAAAGGGTACTTGATGCGGCGTATTTTTCCGATTCTCACATGAACGGAGGCTTTGTTGATGTTGAAGGCTGCTTCGGACAGTAACGTTCCGGTCATAGGAGTCTGCGGAATGAGCGGAAGCGGGAAGAGTTATTTTTCCGAGCTTCTTGCTTCCTTCGGCGGCACTCACATTGATGCGGATGCCGTCTATCACCGCTTGCTTGTGCCTACGGACGGCTGTCCGTCCCCGCTTACCCGTTCGATAGCTCATCGATTCGGAGACGGTCTTATTCTCGGTGACGGAGCCCTTGACAGAAGGGCGCTTTCGAAAATTGTCTTTTCGGATGAAGCGAAGCTGACGGAGCTTAACCGGCTGACCCACGGTGCCGTGACGGATGAGATATTATCACTCATCAAAGAGACGGACAGACCTTTTGCGGTTGCCGACGTGCCTCTTCTTTTTGAAAGCGGCTTTGACAGTTACTGTGATATTACCGTCTGTGTTCTGTGCGATCTTGAAACGGGGATCGCCCGAATAACGGAACGTGACGGGATAAGCGAAGATGCGGCGAGGCTGAGGATGCAAAACCAAAGGGACGTGTCGTCTCTTGCCGACATCACCGTCATCAATGACGGTGTCGGATCACTTGAGTCTGACTGCTTGGCGATCTTGAGAAAACTCGGTATCGACCCGAATGGGAGGTGAGTAAATGGAACAGAAAAAAACGCTGCTTCGCAGTGCTTTGATAATTGCGATAATTGCGGTATCGGTGCTTTTCGGAGTCTTGTATCAGAAGATCTCCCACTCGGTGGACAAGGCAAAGTATCCCATCGAATTCGGTGACAGCGTTGCGGAATGCAGTGAGAGATTCAGTGTTCCCGAAAACGTGATATTCGCTTTCATCAAGAATGAGAGCGACTTTGACTCAAGTATTCTGTCCGATGACGGGGAGATAGGTCTCATGCAGATATCCGCCGAGGATTTCGAAACGGCGAAGGCGGCACTTAAGGATAACTACGATATCGGTATGATGTACGATCCCGCAACCAACATAAGATACGGCACTTACCTGCTTTCCTCGATGTACATAAGACTCGGCTCATGGAAGGCTGTCTATGCCGCTGCGGTCGTGGGATGCGATACCGTTGAAGAGTGGCTGGCAAATGACGAATACTCGGAGATATCCGAGAACTCAAAGCCGAAGCTTGAAAAAATACCCGACAAAGAGGCGGATAAGTTCGTTGAAAGAATGACCGAAACCGCCGAGAAATACAAAATTTTATATTATGCCGACTGACACAGGAGGAATTTACCATGACAGATGCAAACGCCATCAGAGAAAAACTTTTGTACACTAAGAAAAATGCCTTTGAGGCATTTGACGAGGCCGAGAGGGAAGAGGCATTCGAGTATGCAAAAGGCTATTCCCTTTTCCTTGATAACTCAAAGACCGAGAGAGAAGCGGTGGAGTACACTGTGGAGATGCTCCAATCTTACGGCTTCAAGCCCTACACACTTGGTATGCAGGTCTACCAAGGTGACAGACTCTACTTTAACAATCGAAACAAGAGCCTCATTGCTTTCGTCATCGGAAGCGAAGGTGTCGAAAACGGATTCCGTATCCTCGCATCCCACATCGACTCACCGAGACTTGATCTGAAGCAACATCCAATCTTTGAGGACAACTCGGTAGTCTACGCCAAGACACACTACTACGGCGGCATCAGAAAGTACCAGTGGGCGACGATACCTCTTGCTCTTCACGGCGACGTGGTCCTAGCAAACGGCGAGAACGTGAAGGTACTTATCGGTGAGAATGAGGGTGACCCGGTGTTCTGTATCTCCGATCTTCTCCCTCACCTTTCAAAAGAACAGAATAAGAAGGAGCTCAGCGCGGCTTTCACCGGCGAGGGACTCAACGTGATGCTCTCCGCCTCCCCCATCACCGTCAACGGTGAAGTTCTTTCGGGAGATGACAGCTTCAAACTGAAGCTTCTCTCGGAGCTTAACGCAATGTACGGTATCACCGAAAAGGATCTCATCAGTGCGGAACTGTGCTTCGTACCTGCGGGCAGATCCACCGACGTGGGTCTTGACAGGGTACTTATCGGCGCATACGGACATGACGACAAGGTCTGCGCTTACCCCTCCGTTACGGCGATGCTTGAAAATCTTGACGGCAAGAATTCCGTTATGGTGATACTTGCGGACAAAGAAGAGACCGGCAGTGACGGTGCTACGGGAATGCAGTGCAGGCTCGCTTTCGACATCATGGAGTCGGTGGCATCGTCGCTCCTGGTATCCCCCGCGGTGGTACGTGCAAATTCTCTTTGCATTTCCGCAGACGTTACTGCGGCATTTGACCCCAACTACCCGGACGTGTTTGAAAAGAACAACTCCGCACTTCTTTCCTGCGGTGTTGCACTCGCAAAATACACGGGCTCTGCCGGCAAATACAGCACCAACGATGCGACTGCCGAATACGTTGCAAAAATCGGCGCTATTCTTGACGGTGCGGGAGTTCTTTGGCAGACTGCCGAGATGGGTAAGGTTGACGCCGGCGGCGGCGGAACTGTCGCAAAATACATTTCAAGATACAATATCGACACCGTTGACATGGGCGTGCCGGTAATATCCATGCACGCTCCCTTTGAGATCATCTCCAAGTTCGACCTCTACAGTGCTCACAAGGCTTTTTCCGCATTTTGCAGATAACGGAAGATGATAGAGAGACTCAAAAAAGCGGAGGAGCGCTACGAGGCGATAGAACGGGAACTGGCAAGGCCGGATATCATGAGCGACGTGGCCTCCTATACCGCTCTTATGAAGGAGTACAGTACCCTCGGTCCCCTCGTTGAAAAGTACCGTGAATACGTTACAGCGAAAGAAAACACCGATGAGGCTTTTGCCATAATGAACGGCGAGAGCGACTCCGAACTCTACGAGCTTGCGAAAGAGGAGTACCGAGACGGAAAGCAGGCACTCTCTCACCTCTCGGAAGAACTTAAGGTACTGCTTTTGCCGAAGGATCCGAATGATGACAAAAACGTTATCATCGAGATACGTGCCGGTGCCGGAGGCGAGGAAGCGGCACTCTTTGCCGGGGTGCTCTACCGTATGTACACTATGTACGCCGACACAAAACGGTACAAATGCGAGCTTGTTAGCTGTAATGAGACGGGGCTTGGAGGCTTCCGCGAGATAACTTTCATGGTCAGCGGCGACGGAGCCTATTCAAGATACAAATACGAGAGCGGTGTCCACAGGGTCCAAAGGGTTCCGGAGACCGAATCATCCGGCAGGATCCACACCTCCACCGCAACCGTTGCGGTGCTGCCGGAGGCCGAGGATGTGGAAGTTGAGATCGATCCTTCGGATCTTTTGATTGAGACTATTAAAAGCAGCGGTGCCGGAGGGCAGCATATCAACAAGACCGAGTCTGCAATAAGACTTATCCACAAGCCCTCCGGAATAACCATAGAATGCCAGGATGAACGCAGTCAATACAAGAACAAAGACAAGGCGATGAAGCTCCTTCGAAGCAAGCTCTTTGACATGAAGCAGAGAGAGCAGAACGATAGGATAGCATCGGAGCGGCGAATGCAGGTAGGTACCGGTGACCGCAGTGAGAGGATAAGGACCTACAACTTCCCCCAAGGGAGAGTGACCGATCACCGTATCGGCTTCACTGTTCATTCCATTGACTGCTTTGTGAACGGCGAGATCGACGTTATGATCGATGCTCTTGCCACTGCAGAGACCGCAGAGAAACTGAAGGGAAGTGCCGAGAGCGAATGACGACGAAATATTTTGACGTAAAAAGCGGAGATAACGGCGAAGTTTTTGCCGAGTGCGGTGCGATAATTCGTGGCGGAGGACTTGTGGCATTCCCCACGGAGACCGTCTACGGGCTCGGTGTGTCGGCTTTTTGTCCCGGCAGTGTGAAAAAGGTATTTGCCGCAAAGGGAAGACCCTCGGACAATCCTCTCATAGTCCACGTGGCATTTCCGCAGGATGCGGAAGATATCGCCGTCACGTGTCCTCTTTACTATCGGATAGCGGAGGCGTTCATGCCGGGACCTATCACGGTCATCCTTCCGAAGCGGGACAATATCCCGTTTGAGGTCACCGGCGGACTTGACAGCGTCGGAATAAGGTGTCCGTCGCACCCTGCGGCACATAAGCTGATATCCGTTGCGGGTGTTCCCATTGCCGCACCATCCGCAAATATTTCCGGAGCCCCGTCACCCACTAAGTGCTCCTACGTAATGAGAGATATGGACGGAAAAATAGATGCGGTCATCGATGGGGGCGATTGCGACTTCGGACTTGAGTCCACCGTAGTCTCCGTAAAAGGGGACAGTGCGGTGATACTGAGACCGGGAGCCGTCACAAGAGAGGATCTTCTTCTTGTCTGCGACAGCGTTTCCGTCAGCCCCGCAGTGAAAGACCCAAGTGCGGCAGGGGACAGACCGGAATCCCCCGGAATGAAATACAAACACTATTCCCCCAAGGCTCATTTTGTACTTTTGGACGGTGATAGGCGGGAATTTATTAAATTCGTGTCATCCGTAAGGGACGGAAAAGTTGGAGTTATCTGTCCAAAGGAACTGGACGGCGAATTTGACTGCCGAATAAAAAGGTATCTCTACGGCGATACCGATGAACTGTGCCACAGGCTGTTTGCCTTCTTCAGACAGGCGGACGACGACGGCGTTACGGAGCTTTTTGCATCCCTTCCCGATGATAACGGGCGGGGACTTGCCCTCTATAACCGCATGATACGTGCGGCGGGGTGCAAAGTTATCAAGGCCGCAGACCCGATAAAAATCAATGAACAGAACGAAAATTAAGGTAGGACCGATGGCAAGAAAAAAGAAGACCGATGTAAAAGATACTTACTTAGAACCGGAACCGTATAATCAGCCGATAACCGAGACTATCGAGAAGAATTACATGCCGTACGTTATGACGGTAATTATCTCCCGTGCCATCCCGGAGATCGACGGCTTCAAGCCCTCCCACAGAAAGCTTCTCTACACCATGTACAAGATGGGTCTTATGAGCGGTGAGCGGGCGAAAAGTTCAAAGATTGTGGGGCAGACGATGACTCTCAATCCTCACGGTGATGCCTCGATCTATGAGACCATGGTGCGACTCACAAGGGGAAATGAGGCTCTTCTCCATCCTTTTATCGATTCAAAAGGAAACTTCGGAAAGCAGTACAGCAGGGACATGGCGTATGCCGCATCCCGTTACACCGAGGCGAGACTTGACAAATTCTGTGAAGAGCTCTTCGGCGGCATCGACAAGAACGCCGTTGACTTCGTACCCAACTTTGATAATACTCTGAAGGAACCGGTGCTTCTTCCCACTTCATTTCCGAATATTCTCGTGTCTCCCAACATGGGAATTGCCGTGGGAATGGCATCAAATATCTGTTCTTTCAACTTATCCGAGGTCTGTGACGGAACTATAGCGCTTCTCAAGAATCCGAACACTTCCACGGAAAAGATAATGTCCCTTATCAAGGCGCCGGACTTTCCCGGCGGAGCATTTCTCATCTACGATAAGGAGCAGATGCAGAAGATCTATGAGACCGGTCGCGGAAGCGTGAGGCTTCGTGCCAAGTATTCTTATGACAAGGAAAACAGCTGCATCGTCATCACCGAGATACCCTATTCCACCTCCATAGAAGTGATAATGAAGAGGATAGTGGATCTTATGAAGGACGGAAAACTCAAGGAGATCACCGACGTCCGTGACGAGATCGACCTCTACGGCTTCAAGCTGACTATTGATGTGAAGCGGGGATGTGATGCGGATGCGCTCATGAACAAACTCTACAAGCTCACCACTCTTCAGGACGATTTCGGCTGTAATTTCAACGTTCTCATCGAAGGTACTCCCATGCAGCTCGGCGTAGTCGATATTCTCAAAAAATGGATAGAATTCCGTGTTGGATGCGTCAAGAGGGAACTGACCTTCGACCTCGGCAAGAAAAAGGACAAGCTTCATCTTCTTTGCGGACTGGGTAAGATACTTCTCGATATTGACAAGGCCATCAAGATCGTCAGAGAGACGGAAAAGGAAGCGGACGTGGTACCGAGACTCATGGAAGGCTTCAAGATCGACGAGATACAGGCCGAGTACATTGCCGAGATCAAGCTTCGTCATTTGAACCGTGAGTACATTATCAACCGAATCAAGGAGATAGAGTCCCTGAGAGCGGAGATCGCAGAGCTTGAGGACATCATAGCGGATGAACTGAAACTGAAGAGTTACGTTGCAAAGCAGCTCTCCGCAGTCAAGAAAAAATACGGTATCCCCAGAAAGACACAGCTTCTCTTTGCCGAGGACATCGAGGATGCCCCGGTGGTCGATGAAGTGGACAACTACAACGTACGAGTGGTGCTGACAAGGGGCGGATACTTCAAGAAGATATCATTCCTCTCCCTTCGCGGAAACGATGAGCAAAAGCTGAAGGATGGGGATGAGATAATCTGCAGTGAGGACACGGAGAATATCCGTGAGATCATGGTATTCACCGATAAGTGCCGTGTTTACAAGGCAAAGATATCCGATTTTGACAATACCAAGGCTTCGTCTATGGGAGATTTCCTCCCGCCGAAGCTCGGCTTTGAGTCTGATGAGAAGCCCATGATGATGAAGGTCATTCCCGATGACGTGACAGGTCACGATATCGTTTTTATCTTTGAAAACGGCAAGTGCGTCCGTGTTCCGGTCAGCGCATACGAGACCAAGGGCAACAGAAGGCGTCTCACCGGTGCCTACAGTTCCGCATCCCCCATAGCGGGTATCGCATACGAAGCGGGTGCTCCAATCGATATATTCATGGTGGACTCCTCCGGCAAGGCGATAACGGTAAAGTCAAGCCTCATACCCGAAAAGGCAACCAGAACGGCATCGGGAGTTACCGTGTTTTCACTCAAGAAGGATAGAAAGATCGATCTCGTGGCATCGGGTATCGCTCTCGAAAAACATCCCGAAAGCGCCGAATGCCGAAGGATCAAGATACCCGCTGTAGGAGTAACTCTGCAAAAGTAGGAGGAACATGCTATGAAAAACAGAACGAAGCTTTTTATCGCAGTTGGTGCGGTGATAGCAGTCGGCTTGACCGTTACCGTGTTTGCGGCGAATTACGACTCATCCTCCGACCCTTTGGTGGCACTAAGTTATTTGACCGACGTTTTTCGTCCCTCTGTAGACGAAGATATTAAAGCAGTGTCGGACCGAGTGACCGGTGCCGAAGCGAAGATATCCTCGCTTGAAGAAAAGGTCTCCTCCGGCGGGGGAAACTCCGAGTCGGCAGAGAGCGAGATCGCAGGGATCAAGGCAATGCTCCAAGAGATCGAGGGAGAACTTGCAAATATTACCTCAAGTTCCGCATCAAAGGATGAAATTTCGGCTCTGTCCGACAGTATCGCCTCCCTTGACAACCGTATCTCGTCCCTCACGGCTCTTATAGAGCGCTTGAACGGTCAAAACGACGGCGGAGAGTATTATTACGGCTTCGAACTTTTGGCTGCCGAAAAAGGCCGTATTTTGGCCCTTCCGAACGGAGGTGACGTTCTGCTCCGATCCGGCGGTGCGCGGCTTTTCGACACGGCGGGAGCCTTTGACACGGTGGACAAAGCCGAGTATTTGCCCTCGGACAGTTTGAAAGAGGGACACATCGTCAACGTGCTCTCCGGTGGAAGAGTGGAGATCACCGAGGACACTACTTATATAATGATAAGAGGAGAATACCGTTTTGAGTGACAGAACAAAGAAGATAGTAGTCAGGGCTTTTGCTATCCTGCTTGCGGTACTTATGGTGGGCGGCAGTGCCGCCACCCTCTTTATGTACTTGATCTACGGTGGCTTGTGAGCGGATCTTCACCGCTTGACCGGATTTAGAGTTATATGGCATTAATTTTGTGAACGCACTTGACATCAGTTCAATTGTGTTTTATCATGAAATGAAACTGAACAAGGCTGTGATCTCCTTTCTGTGTGGACTCACACTTTTGTTTTCGGTTGCCGCAGGCGGAACAGACGCCCTCTTGCAAGGCAAGACCGATAATCGGTATCATTGCCTCAGTTATCGCATCGTTATTTACGAAAATTACTACCATGAAAGAGGTGGATAGAATTGAAAAAGAATGAATTTGACCTGTTGTACGCCATCAAAAACAACGGCCTTGGCAGTGTTCGCAAACTGGGAGCGCTTTCCGACACCTCCATCGGCTACGTTTCCCTCAAACTGAGGGAGTTTGAAGCCGCGGGACTTATCGATAATAACGGTATTACCGATGCCGGTATAGAGGCACTTGCTCCGTATAAGGTCAAGAACGCCATCATCATGGCGGCGGGAATGTCCTCGCGTTTCGTACCCATTTCCCTTGAAAAGCCCAAGGGACTTTTGGTCGTGAAGAACGAAGTCCTCATCGAGCGCCAGATAGAGCAGCTCATCGATGCCGGAATTGAGGATATCGTCCTCGTTCTCGGTTACAAGAAGGAGTCCTTCTTCTACCTTGAGAGCAAGTACAATATCAAGATAGTGATCAACCCTCTGTATCATGTCAAGAATAACCTTGAGACTATCTATCTTGCTCAAAAGTACATCGGCAACAGCTACATCTGCTCCTCCGACGATTACTTTGTGGAGAACCCCTTCACCGACTATGTCTATATGTCCTATTATTCCGCACTTCATGTGGAAGAGAAGACGGACGAATGGTACATGAAGAGCGACAACCGAGGATACATAACCAAGGTCACCCGTTCCGGTGACATTGGGGATATCATGCTCGGACACGTCTATTGGGACAATGAGTTTGCACAGGCGTTTTTGAAGCTAGTAAACGAGCACCATGAACTGGGTGATTACGATAATGAGCTTTGGGAATCTCTTTTCTCAGACAATCTTGACAAGCTACCTCACATGAGAGTCAATGTCTACCCCGACGGAACTATCTATGAGTTTGATTCTCTCGATGAACTCCGTAAGTTCGATTCTTACTACGTTAAGGATACCCACAGCAAGATAATGAAGAACATCGCCCGCATCCTCAAGTGCGGCGAGGAGGACATAGCCAACTTCAAGGCAATAAAGGAGGGTATCACCAACACGTCCTTCGTCTTTGAAGTAAGTGGCAAAAAATATGTTTACCGCCACCCCGGTGACGGTACAGACGGCCTCATCTCCCGTAAGAACGAGAAGCGCTCCCTTGAGATCGCAAAAGAGACCGGAGTTGATCCCACCTACATCTATATTGATCAAAGAAAGGGTTGGAAACTCTCCTCCTTCGTTGATAATATCAGAACTCCCGACTATGATAATTTCGAGGATACGAAGAGAGTTCTTGCGGTTCTTCGCCGTCTTCACAAGAAGAATATGCAAGTGGATTGGTCGTTTCTTCCTTGGGAGGGCGCTCATGATATTGAGCGTATGCTCCGCAAAAAAGGCAAGATCGAGGTTCCGGATTTTGATGAACTGAAGGGGAGAGTCTCAAGATGTCACGATGCCGTTGAAGGCGACGGAGTGGAGATGTGCTTCTGCCACTGCGATACCTATGCTTCCAACTGGATGCTGACAGATACCGAGACTATCCTCATCGACTGGGAGTATGCGGGAAATGCCGATCCCGCCTGCGACGTTGCCGCTTACATCATGGATGCCAAGTGGGACGTTGAGACTGCGGAGAAGGTAGTCCGTGAGTACTGCGGTGACAGTTACAGCGATAAGATGCTGCTCCATTTCTTAGCTTACGTGGCTATCGTGTCCTATTACTGGTTCGTTTGGGCGCTCTACCGTGAGTCCTGCGGCGGAGTTATGGGCGAATCCCTCTATAACTGTTATATTATGGCAAAGAGATACTCGAAGTATCTCTGCGAGAAGTTCCTTGACTGATCCGAGTTTTTAACAGCCTTGCCCCCGAAAAGATTCGGGGGCATTTTTTATCGTGAAATGCGGCGGCACGGTAGACTTTTTTGTTTTTCTGTGGTATAATGGGCGCTGATGGGAAATACCGAATTATTACCCTCACGCCGTCTCAATGACTTGAAAGGAGGCAGAAGTAATGGGGATGAAGTTTGCAAGCATTTTCAAAAAGACAAAGCGCCCGCTTTGCTCATTTCTCTGTGTTCTTTTGTCCCTTCTTGTCGTCGTTCCGTTTCTGTCATCCACCCGTTCGGATGCCGCTTTTGATGAGGGGCTGAATTATAGGGTCGGACTTGCCTTCGGATCGGGAGTTAAAAAGATATTTGACGTTTCCGCTCCGAGGGGAATAACTGTCGGACTTCAGTCACTGACCGACGGTAAAAAGAGCTTTCAGCCACTGTTTGACTATGGGTCAGCAGGTACCTACAGAGCCGCCTGCGACGGATACGATTCCTACGGTAACGAAAATTACGGATACAACGTGGAATGTACGGCGGAGTTTTCCACTTACGGCGAGGCAAGCGTGCTACTGTCCGAATTCTGCGATTCCGTGGGAGACGTGGTCTCCATGATATTCATCGCCTACGTTGACGGTGCATACAGGGTCCATTTCGGCAATTTTGCCACATACTCGGAGGCTAACGATTGCAAGAACGCCCTCTACGACCGCGTCAGCGGCTATTGGTTCGAGACCCACGGCCTCTCCGATGAGACCGTCACGGTAATGGATTCCGTAGGTTGGATATTGTTTGAGTTCAAGTCATCGGATCCCGGTCAAACCGTTGCTTTCCGTTCTTTAGGCGGCAATATATCCTATGGAAACAAGGAAAGGTTCGGTACCCTTGCTTTTTCAAGATACGTCACGTCAAGATACAACGGTATTCAGCTTGTCAACGTGCTTCCGATAGAAAGGTACGTTATGTGCTGTATGATGCAGGAGATCTACACGTCGTGGCCGGAAGAAACTCTCAAGGCCTTTGCGGTGACTGCACGCTCCTATGCGCTGTCATATCTCAACAGTTATTCCTCCTATAACTTCGATATCAACACGTCGGCACAGGGATTCGGTACTGCCAATGTGGCATCGAGTGTTGAAAAGGCTGTCCGTGACACGGCAGGGCTGGTGGTATCATATGATGACTATGGGACGATGAGAGTCTGCCGTGCCTACTATACCTCTTCTCTCGGCGGAGGTTCTGCGGCGCCGGAGGACGTTTGGTCTTCGTCTGTACCGTACTTGAAGGCTACTAAGACCCCGTGGGAAAGATACACGTCCATATCTACCGGATTTTGGGGAAGGGACGGCTCAGTTACACTGACGGGAGAGCAGGTGCTCTCAAAGGTCAACTCAAAGTACAGAGGGGCTCTCGGCGGCACGAAGGTCACTGATATCACCGTGAACTCAAGAGCATCCGATTCCGACTACGTTAAGAGCATCACCTTTTACGATAACTACGGCTACAGTTACACCATCACCGGATGCGACAATATCAGGATCTGTCTTGGACTTAACAGCGCGAATTTCGCAGTTGGAAAGGGAAGCTGCTCCTACTCATATGAGGACGTTATAACGGTGGGTGACGGAGGAACACATTCTAAGTTCAACTTCGTAAACTACCTTGTTAGGAGCAGTCTCGGTCTTTTGAGAGGCGGATACACGGGAGACGAGAGCGTAATAACGTCGAAGGGCACCCTCGGCATCGGCTCATCCGGCGGAAATGTTATCACCGGAAAGGACTCATCGAATTCAAGAAAGATCTTTGAGACCGAGTACCACACCGGAGTTGCCACTGCCTTCGATCCTTCTGCCTTCGTTTTCGTTGGAAAGGGATGGGGACACGGGGTAGGCCTAAGTCAGTACGGCATAAGAGACCTGGGAAACCTCGGCTACAAATACGATGACATGATCTATTCTTACTATAACGACATTTCAATAGTTGACTATTCTTCACTCGGCATAGGTTGATCCAAATGAAAAAATACAAAAGCACACTTCTTTTTTGCTATCTCGGCTACGTTACCCAGTCGATAGTTGTTAATTTAGCGCCCCTTTTCTTCGTCATATTCAGACGGGATCTGGGATTCTCCTACACATATCTTGCGAACTTGGTGCTCATCACCTTCGCACTGCAGATAGTTATCGATGCCGCCGCCATCAAGTTCGTCAGCGTGATTGGCTTTCGTACATCGGCGGTGCTCTCCATGATCTGCTCCTTCGTGGGGCTTGTTCTCCTTGCGATCTTTCCCCATTTTTCCGGGTTCAAATATACACTCCTTATTGCCGTTTTGTTCTATTCGGCCGGAGGTGGGTTGACGGAGGTCGTTATAAGTCCCATAGTTGACGCACTGCCCTCCGAGGCGAAGGAAGCATCAATGAGTCTGCTTCATTCCTTTTACTCATGGGGGCAGGTGGCAGTGGTGCTCATCTCAACCGCCGTGCTTCATTTTATCGGTGAGTCCCATTGGACGCTGCTTCCGCTTTTGTGGGCGGTGATACCCTTCGTTGGTTTCTTCGGATTTCTTAAGGTACCGATCATAGAGCCGGAAAAAGAAGAGAAGACCTCTCTTTCAAAGGGTCTTCTCAAAAGCAAACTGTTCATACTTACCATCGTTATGATGGTCTGTTCCGGTGCCTCCGAGCAGGTGATGTCACAATGGGCATCGCTGTTTTGCGAACAGGGGCTCGGAGTATCAAAAGTGGTGGGAGATCTGTTCGGGCCGTGCCTTTTTGCCGCATTTATGGGTGTCGGCAGAACCTTCTACGGTATCTTCGGCAAGGGTATCAACTTGAGACGTTCACTCACCGTGTGCTCGTCTCTTACGGTGCTTTGCTACATTGCGGCGGTATTTTCAAAGAATCCCGTTCTCGCCCTTGCGGGATGTTCGCTGTGCGGTCTCGGAGTAAGTCTCATGTGGCCGGGAATGCTGTCTCTGTCATCGTCCAAGTTTCCCACAGGCGGGCCGTCTATGTTTGCGATACTCGCCCTCGGAGGTGATATCGGCTGCTCCATTGGACCTTTTCTCACAGGACTTGTTTCCGACTTTGTCTCCTCAAGCCAAAGGGCTACCGATATTGCGCTGTCACTGGGTATCGGAACGGGTCAACCGGGACTTAATGCAGGAATACTCGCAGGTATCATCTTCCCCATCATAATGTTCATCGGAACCTTAGCCATGAAGGGAAAGATATCCGGTCACGAATAAAAAATACTGCGTCAACGTCTGAAGCATTCGAGTATTCGGTGCTTCAGATTTGCGTATTTGTGGGCATTTTCAAAATCTCTCTTGCATTCGTAGCAAAGCTCGATATCCGCAAGGAGACGGTATTTGGTAATGAAGTCCACGCTGTCTGATCCTTCAAGTTCAAGTAGCACCTCCAGCGCTTTCGAATATTTCATCTCTCTTATCAGTCTCTTGCCCTTGAAATAGGTGAAGCGTTCCCTTGTGAGAAACGGTATTTTTGAGAACATTTTCTCCGCATTTTCAAAGTCGCCTCTGTCCATCATGGCAAGGGTGGCAAGATAGGCAAGGTCAGAGGAGGGGACGAAGGAGGGAAGCATTGAAACGCTGCCGAGAGCATCCAGATCGATGTCTCCGTCGGCGCAGGATATCATGAATCTAAGCGCTTCTACCGTTCCCTGTATTTCCCTTGAGAGATACTTCGTTTTTGAGGCGGTTTTCAGCGCATTTGAGAGGTGTTTCTCCGCACTTGATAAAAGACACATACCCATGTCATTTTCTGCAAGTTTGATATGGCAGATCGCGTCCAGAGCGCATAACTCGTCATCGAAGGGGACACTCTTGCAAGTGTCGGAGCATTCCGAGTATCTCTTTTCCGCAAAAAGAGCCTTTGCCTTCGTAATTGCGGCTACTTTGACATAGAGAGCCTCGGTCTTGCTGTCATCTGTCAAAAAGTATCCTATCGGCATTTCAAGGCGGCAGGACAGTTTTTCAAGTGCGCCGAGGGAGGGGGTGCTTACTCCGTTCTCTATCATGCTCAGCATATTTCGGGTAACGATGCCGTCGGCAAGCTTTGACTGAGTCATGTTATTCTTCAGCCTTGCAAGGCGGATCTTTTCACCGATGTTTTTATTGATTTCTTTCATAACGCCTCCGGTGATGGATAATACGTTTTAAGAAAAGCGGCTTCAAAGCCGCTTTTTCTATTTGGTGAAGTCTTCGTATTTAGTGCCGATGGAGCTTGCGGCATCTTTCTTTCGGGATGCTATCCTCTCATCAAGCTCACTGCATTTCAATGTTATCTCACGGAGCAGCCTTGTGATGCTGTCGGTAACATCCTGAGTATAAGAGCCGAATTCATCCACGCAGCCGTCCATGTAGGAGTGCACGTCCGCATTGATGGCTCTTATCGCTCCGATGGCTCTCTTCGATACCTCATCAACTTGATGAGCGGATGTCTCGACTGTGTCCGGCATGTCCGTGATCTCTCGGATGCTTGTGCTCTCGGTATTATCCGCTTCCTCGGCTGAGTCGGGTGCGACTCTTTTTTCTATCTCCGCCTCAAGCTCGGCTATCCTTGCCTTTAACTCTTCAAGCTCCGCTTCTTTTTCTTTGATCAGCTTGTTGAGTGACACCTGAATATCAAGGAGCTTGCCGTCGCTTTCCTGAAGCTTCTTCGACAGCTCTTCGTTCTTTTGAAGCAGGGAAGCGCGCTCTTCTGCGTGTTTTTTGCTTGAGCCCGAAATGTAATTGATCACGTCTCTCTTTTTGAAGCCGCCGACCGACGTTCTGAAAGCGATGCTCTTTTTGCTGTTTTCCATTTTGAGTGACCTCTTTGATGAATGGATCCTATTTGAAACAGATCCGACTGTACTTCCGTTTGACAGTTCTGCTCCATAACTATCCCAAGTATAACACATCCTCTGACGAAAATCAACACCGTGTGACTTAAAATATCAATGATATCGGATCTTGACGCCTTCACAAGTTTTTTTGCCCGTTATCTTGACTTTTTTGGAAAAAGGACTTGACAGGGTGGACAAACTATGATATCATAACTAAGCACGTTGGGAAACGTGATGCCCCATTAGCTCAGTAGGTAGAGCACATGACTTTTAATCATGGTGTCCGGAGTTCGACTCTCCGATGGAGCACCAAAAAAGCACTTGCTAAGGCAAGTGCTTTTTCATTTTTTTGTTATTAGCTATGAAAATGCCCCGAACTTTCGTCCGGGGCAACTGTTTTATTGAGTGTTTCTGAATCTTGAAAGGAAGTTCTTTGTGACCTCATGAACGGGGGAGGTGAATACGTCGTCGGGTGAACCGCTCTCAAGGATGACTCCGTCATGCATGAACACAACCGTGTTACTGACATCTCTTGCAAATGCCATCTCGTGAGTTACCACAAGCATTGTCATTCCGGATGCGGCAAGCTTCTGCATTACCGCAAGTACCTCTCCCACCATTTCCGGGTCAAGTGCACTTGTGGGCTCGTCAAACAGAATGACCTCGGGGTGCATCGCAAGGGTTCTTGCAATGGCGACTCTCTGCTTCTGTCCTCCGGAGAGTTGTCCGGGTCTTGCATTGATGTAGGGGGTCATACCCACTTTTTCAAGAAATTCAAGGGCGGTCTTTTCCGCAGTTTCACTGTCCACCTTCAATACTTTCATGGGACCGATCATGCAGTTTTTAAGAACCGTCATGTTTTCGAAAAGGTTGAAGCTTTGGAATACCATTCCGAGCTTTGAACGGTACATTGGTATGTTGGTAGTTTCAAGTACGTTTTCTCCGTGGAACAGTATCTCGCCGCCCGTGGGCTCTTCAAGGAGATTTATGCAACGGAGAAAGGTGGATTTACCGGAGCCCGATGAACCGATGATGCTGATGACCTGCCCCTTATTGACACTTAAATTGACATCTTTAAGCACTTCGTGGTCTCCGAAGGTCTTTTTAAGGTGTTTTACTTCAATTATTCTGTCAGTCATTTCGCCGCTCCTTTCACGTGAACTTCTGCTTTAGAGTCGGATTGGGAACCGCAGATAGTGTAATTCTCGCTTCCGTTCATCTTCTTTTCTATCGCTCTGAGTATCCGTGTGACCGTGAAGGTCAAAACGAAATAGATGACGGCACAAATGATGTAAGCGGGCACGTATTTGGCGTAGGTGCCTCCTGCCATCTTGGAGTAGAAGAGAAGCTCTGTGATGGAGATGACGCTGAGCACGGAGCTGTCCTTTATATTGACAACGAACTCATTGCCTATGGAGGGCATTATGTTTCTTATCGCCTGGGGAAGGATCACATGGACCATCGTCTGCATATGGGTCATTCCGATGGAGTGTGCTCCTTCAAACTGACCCTTGTCGACGCTGATGATGCCGCCTCTCACTATCTCCGCCATGTACGCACCGGTATTCACCGAAATAATGATAAGTGCGGACACGAGTGCGGGGACGTGGTTCGGCGCAAACAGACTGTAGTGGATGATAAGAGCTTGGACCATCATTGGCGTGCCTCTTATTATCTCAACGTAGGCATTGAGGATGAAGTTGATGACCTTGTAGGCCCAAAAGCCGACGGTACCGCTTTTCTTTTGAGGGATAGTGCGGACTACCGCTATTGCGAGTCCTATAAGGAAGCCGACTAAGGTGCCGACTATGGACATTATAAGTGTGTAGCCGGTTCCTGCAAGGAAATTGGTACCGTATTCCTTCAGAAGCTTCAGCATCCATTCAAACAGGTTCATTAAGAGGTCCTTTCGGTGTTGTATTTGCTAAATTATTCTTCGCCGGCGGGCTGACGGGCGATAGCTGCGTCCATCATAGCTTCCTTCTGTTCCTTGGTCAGGTTTCCGAGAATCCTGTTGAACTCGGATGTAAGAGAACTGTTCTTGCGGACGCCGATGGAGATGGAGGACTTTGCGGGGTCGCAGGTGAAGCCGTTTGCCTCGCTGAATTCGATGTATGTGAATTCGGGGTTGGAAGCAACTGCGGAAACTGCGCCGGGCTTTTCGCAAACGTATCCGTCTACCGCACCGCTCTTAAGGGACTGCATGAGAGCTGCAAAGTCGGGAAGAGCAGTTTGCTTCTCAACGCCTTCTATCTGGTCGATGACCGTGTAGTGGAACGTGTTGAGCTGAGCTGTGATCTTAGCGCTGGAGAAGTCCGATATGGAGGCTGCATCCTTGTATGCGGAGTCGGTCTTGACTACCATGACCAGGTTGCTGTCAAAGTAGGTGTCGGAGAAGTCGATGCTCTGCTTTCTCTCTTCCGTGGGGCTCATGCCTGCGATGATCATGTCGATCTGACCGCTTTCAAGAGCGGAGAGAAGTCCGTCCCATTCGATGGGCTTTACCACCAGTTCAACACCCAGATCATCGGCTATCATCTTCGCTATCTGGATATCGTATCCGTCGGCGTAGGTGGTGTCGTTGACCTTGACTGTGAACTCATTTGCCTCTGTCTGCGCCCAGTTGTAGGGTGCGTATGCGCATTCCATACCGACGACTATCTGACCCTTGCTCTTTACATTGTCAAGGTCTTTCGTTGCATCGGTGGAACCGCAGGATGCGAAAGCTGCGAGAACCATAACGGCTGTGATTGCGAGTGCGAGGATTCTTCTGATCTTCATTTTTTCTTCCTTCTTTCGTGGAATTGAAATATTAAAAAGAACCGCTTTGTAAAGCGGTTCAAAATCTGAAATTCAATAATTAATTATTGAAACCAAATTACGATAGCGCTCCACAAATAATTGTGACAGTCCGGCGGGTTTTTCCCGACGGCCCAGAAGCAGTACTTCAAGGAAAGCACGGCAACTTCGGCAACGAACCCTTTCGCAACGGGCAGATCCTTGTGACCCCGATGTTACTCTTGTACGTCGCACCTCTATCAAGCGATTCAATTTATGCTGAGTATAGCACAGTAAAAGGCGGTTGTCAATAGGAAAACTCGATTTATTTTCGAAATTCGATCAAAAAATCGAATAATAATGATAAAACGGGCAAGGGTAACACGTCGGAATACACGATTTTACCGAGGTTTTTCGCTAAAAATCATTCAGCGCTATTGATTATTAAAATGAAGTATGGTAAAATCTAAAAATACGGGACCTATCGGAGGAAATATGAAGGTAGTGAGGATAAATGCAGGTGAATTCGGCTCAAACTGTTGGCTTGTGTTCGGTGAAGCGACCGGAGGCGGAGTTATCATCGACCCGTCACCGGAGATCGACGTAATTTCCGATGCCCTCGATAAGAGAGGAGTCCGTCTTCACTACATCCTTCTCACCCACGGTCATTTTGACCATATGACGAGCTGTGACACTTTGAGAGATCTCACCGGTGCCCCCCTTTGCATCCATAAAGATGATGCCGAGTGTCTTACAAATTCAAGACTCAATGCTTCAAGGCTCTTTTCCGGTACCGATCTTTTGTGGCGACCTGCCGATGTGCTTTTAAGTGACGGCTCCGTACTCGATGCGGGGGATCTTTCCGTGTCCTTAATTCACACGCCGGGACATACCGCCGGCAGTGTTTGCTACCTTATCGGCGACATGATGTTCACCGGGGACACGCTATTTGACTGCGGTATCGGCAGATGCGATCTTCCGAGCGGAAACGATGCCGAGATGAGACGCAGCCTCTCTCTTATCCGCGGTATGGAAGGTGACTTTAGGATATTCACCGGTCACGGATCCAATACGACCCTTGAAAAACAGAAAAAATACAATACTTATCTCAAAAACTGTTGAGTGAAAGGATAATATGATGGATTTTGAAAAACTTGCGGAGCTTCTGTTCCCGGACGTTACCTTGACTCCCGGCGAATATGAAGCGAATATCAAGCCGAGAGTGTTGCCGGAGGGCGCAAAGGTGACAAGATACGCCCCCAGTCCCACCGGATTCATCCACTTTGGAGCACTTTTCCCCGTGACGGTCTGCGAGAGACTTGCCCACCAGAGCGGAGGAGTTTTCTATCTTCGAATTGAAGACACCGATGCAAAGCGCGAGGTGGAGGGTGCTGCAGAGGCACAGATCAGGGTGCTTAATTATTACGGTATCAATTTTGACGAGGGCGCCGTGCTGGATGAGAACGGAAAGCTTGCCGACCGTGGAGAATACGGTCCTTACTGCCAGAGCAAAAGGCGTGATATTTACCGTATCTATGCCAAGGATCTTGTGAAGAAAGGCAAGGCTTACCCCTGCTTCACAACGAAAGAGGAACTTGAAGCTTTGAATTCCGTCGACAAGAAGGCGGAGATAAAAGCCAAGGACTGGCATACCGAGGCTGCACTTCAAAAAGCGGAGCAGGAGAGATGGCGTTCGGTCACCATGGAAGACGTGGAGAAGAATCTTGCCGAGGGAAACCCCTTCGTTCTCAGAATGCTTGCAAACGGAGACCCGGAAAAGACCTTTAGGATAACGGACCTCATAAAGGGCAACCTTGAGCTTCCGGAAAACGACAAGGATGAGGTGCTCCTCAAGAGCGACGGCATCCCCACTTACCATTTCGCTCACGCAATAGATGACCATCTCATGGGTACTACCCACGTGGTGCGTGGTGAGGAATGGCTTCCCAGCCTCCCAAGACACGTAATGATCTTTAATTATCTCGGCTTCAAGCTTCCCAAGTACATGCACATATCCCAGCTTATGAGACTTGACGAGAACGGCTCAAAGAAGAAGCTGTCGAAGCGTGACATGGGGGCTAACGTTGACGATTACAGCCGCATCGGTTATGCTCCGGAGTGTGTCATGGAGTACGTTATGACCCTTCTCAACTCAAATTACGAGGAGTGGCACACGGCAAATCCCGACAAGGAACGTATTGATTTTCCCTTCAGTATCAAGAAGATGAGCCCTTCCGGATGTCTCTTCGACTTTAACAAGCTGAACGACGTTTCGAAGAACGTTATTTCTAAGATGACGGCGAATGAGGTTTTTGAAAAGACCCTTGAGTGGGCTGAAAAGTACGATCCTGACTTTGCCGGTTGTCTCTCGCGGGACCCCGATCTTACTAAGCGGATATTCTCCATCGGCCGCGGCACGAAAAAGCCGAGAAAAGACATTACCGTTTGGAGCGGTGTCAAGGATTACATGGGATTCTTCTTTGACGAGTATTTTTCACAGGTCGACGCAATTCCCGAAAAATTCGATCAAGCCGACATAAAAGCAGTCCTTGACGGTTTCCTTGAGACCTACAGCGAGGGTGATACTCAGGATGTGTGGTTCGATAAGATCAAGGCTGTTGCGGACAATAACGGCTTTGCATCGGATATGAAGGCTTACAAAGCTGAGCCGGATCTGTTCAAGGGAAGCGTGGGAGACGTCAGTATGTTCCTTCGTATTGCCGTTACCGGTAAGATGAATTCTCCCGATATGTACGAGGTGATGAACATCCTCGGAAAAGAAAAAGTGGTAAGCAGAGTAAAAGCGCTTGCCGAAAGGATCAAAAATGGCTGAAAATTCTAATTTCATTTTCGATATCATCGATGAAGATCTTGAAAGCGGCAACTGTGATGCCGTTCACACCCGTTTTCCTCCCGAACCCAACGGGTATCTTCATATCGGTCACGTAAAAGCTATCTATATCAACAGCACCGCCGCAAAGAAGTACGGCGGACTGTTTAATCTCCGTTTTGACGACACCAACCCCTCAAAGGAGGGTGTGGAGTATGTTGACTCCATCACAAACGACTTAAAGTGGCTTTGCGGAGAGCCGAACGGAGGTATCTTCTTCGGCTCAGACTACTTTGACAAGTGCTATGAGTACGCCGTGAAGCTGATCAAAGACGGAAAAGCCTACGTTTGCGATCTGTCGGCGGATGAACTTCGTGAGTACCGCGGAACTCTCACCGCGCCCGGTAAAGAGAGCCCCTACAGAAACCGTTCCGTTGAGGAGAATCTCGATCTCTTTGAAAGAATGAAGAACGGGGAATTTCCTGACGGATCTAAGACCCTTCGCGCCAAGATCGATATGTCGTCTCCCAATATCAACATGAGAGACCCGGCTATCTATCGAATACTTCGTGCCGATCATCACAGACAGGGTAATAAGTGGTGCATCTACCCCCTTTACGACTACGCTCATCCAATTCAGGATGCTATTGAGGGTATCACTCACTCTCTGTGTTCACTTGAGTTTGAGAACCATCGTCCCCTCTACGAATGGGTGGTGGACAACATCGGATTTGAGAAGAAGCCCAAGCAGCGTGAGTTCGCAAATCTCTACATGACCTACACTATCACAAGCAAGAGATATTTCAGAAAACTCGTTGAGGAGGGCATGGTAGACGGTTGGGACGATCCGAGAATGCCCACCGTCTGCGGACTTCGCAGACGCGGTTACACCGCATCCTCTCTGTTTGAATTTGTAAAGCGTGCGGGTGTTGCGAAGACCTACAGCCTCGTTGATATCGAGCTTCTTGAGTACTGTATCAGAGAAGAGCTCAACAAGACGGCTCAAAGAAGGATAGCCGTCCTCGATCCCGTCAAGGTGGTCATCGACAATTATCCCGATGATAAGGTGGAGTATTTCACAGTGTCAAATAACCCCGGAGATCCGGAGGCGGGAACGAGAGAAGTCCCCTTCACTAAGGAGCTTTGGATAGACAGGAGCGATTTTGCCGAAGTGCCGCCTCCGAAGTTCTTCAGGATGAGACCCGACGGGGAAGTGAGACTTATGGGTGCTTATATCGTGAAGTGCACCGGTGTTGAAAAGGATGCGGACGGAAACGATATCATCCACTGTTCCTGCGATATTGAGACCGGAAACGGAATGCCCGCCGACGGAAGAAAGGTCAAAGGTACTATCCACTGGGTATCTGCCGCTATCTGCGACGATATCGAGGTGAGACTCTACGACAAGCTTTTCACGCTGAAGAACATGGCAGATATGGAGGAAGGGAAGACCTACAATGACTATCTCAACCCGGACTCCCTTAAGATACTGAAGGGCTGCAAGGCGGAAAAGGCTCTTGCCGATTCCGATGCATCCCACTTCCAGTTCGTTCGTACCGGATACTTCGTCAAGGATTCCAAGTATCCCGGAACCTACAACAGAGTAGTTTCCCTCAAGGACAGTTTCAAACCGGAATAAGTCCCACAAAGACGGATCAAACGAAAAAAGCGGATGTTTGTTGCCGAAAGGCATCAAACACCGCTTTTTTGGCATTCACACAGATCGATCGTCAACTCGGCATCTCGCTGTGCTTTGTTTGTCATTTTTGATCTCGGGCATGACAGATACCGAGTCAATAGAGTAAAAGATGATCATGTTGATCGATACGCTTCACATTTCAGTTTTTCGAGCAGAGCAAAACAACCGAGAAGGATATCGTTGTAAGCGGTGTCAAAATCCCCGGTGTACCAAGGGTCGGACACATCTGCACGGTTTCCCGTGAAACTTAAAAACTTATGTATCTTGCCGCCGGGATCTCCGTTGAGGATCTTTTTTGCGTTTCTTAAGTTCTTTTCGTCCATGCAGAGAAAAAGATCCCATTTGTTGTAGTCATCCTTCACAAGGCGGACGGCGCGCTTTTCGCCGCAGTCAATGCCGTGACGCTCAAGGACCTTTCTTGCGGGAGGGTAGACGGGGCATCCGATGCCGTTTATTATCTCCTCGTCACTCGTGGCGCAGGATGACACGGTAAATTGATGATCAAGGCCTTCTTTGACAAGCAGATCCCTCATTATGAATTCCGCCATGGGGGAGCGACAGATATTCCCGTGGCAGACGAACATTATTTTCATCAATAACTCCTCAATGTGAGCCTGTCTCCCGCTTTGAGAGTCAGCTTTTCAAATCTTGCGGCAGTTTTCATGTTGGGAATGCCGGACTCTGATAACTCAGCGTCGATCTTCCTTCCGTTAAGTAGGACGGAGGAGATGTTTCCGCCGAACAGGAATGAAGTGAGAGAAAAATCTCCGTACATCACTTTGAAAGAAACGTTCTTCCCGAAAGAAACTGTTCCGAATGCCCCGTCAAGGCTCCAAAAATACGTCCCGTTTTTAATCGGCGCAAATCCCACGGTGTTGTCCCGCCTAAGGTCGGCGTAAAATCCGCTGTAAGCGGAGATAAGATCGAATGACGCCATGCTTCTGGCGTATGATGCGCCGCATTCAAGTTCTGCGAAGGGATCCCGTCTTCCATCATTATAGCGGTCTCTCACCGCTTTTACGACAGCCTCCCCCTCGCTCACCATACCGAGCCGTATCATTTCCGAAGCGGCGGAGTACTCAAAGCCCGACATGCACTCCTCGGCGTAGGTGATGGGTATCGCTGGCTTTCTTTTTGCTCCGTCATAAGAGCAGGTGATGACCCCACGGTCTTTGTCACTTGCAAAGACTCGGCAGGGGTTGTCCAAGTCTCTCATGGACTTGAAATTGTACTTTAGCATGGCACGGAGAGTGCTTTTTATCTTTTCATCATCGAGAACTCCCCCAAGCATGGATGAGCGTGCCAAGCGGTCGCCCTCGACTGCCGTCACCGCAAGACCTTCCCCAATCTGGTATTTTAACTCACCGGAGCTTTCATCAAGGTAGCCGTCGGAATTGATGAGCTCTCCCATTTTGTAGTTTGATATCGCAGAAGTATCGGAAAAGTCGATCTTTTGACAGTAGTAGCCGTTAATAAAGAGGTTTTCCTCGGTGTAGCTTCGGCCGCTTTCGATAAGACTTGAATATTCTTTTTCGGCGTCGGTATCTCCAAGGTATTTCGCCATCTTCGATGCCGCCTCAAGTGCCGCAAGATAGAAGCTTTCAAGCCATGATGACGGTGCGAAAAGCTCCATATCGAGAGTGTGGTGACAGCGACCGGTAAGAACTCCCGTGTGACCTATGTCCCACCTGTCCGGATTCTTATCACTCCATGCGTAGGACATGAGCGACTTTATTAAGTCCCATTTTTCCCTTAGGAATTCATCTCCCGCACCCAGCATCCACTCTCGGTAAGTCTTGAGTACGGTGCCGAACTGTCCGTCGGCGCAGGCACGGAAGTTTGATCTTTTACTGCCGAGGGGCAGCAACATTCGAAAAGCCATCCTTCCGTCTGTGTCGATGCTGTATTTGAATTCAGCGTTGCGTATCCCCCGTTCCAAGTCGGGAAAGAGCATCGGAAACAGTGAGGCATAGTTCCATACGTGGGTACAGGTGCCCTCACAGCTTCCGCTCTTTTCCGTGATTCCCTCCCAGCCCCAAAGGGTGCCGTCAAAGAGTCTTAAAACGGTGCTGCTTTTTGCAACCGCTATTGCGGCACCGAGAGCATCTTTGACATAAGGCGGAAGTGTCTGTGAGTCCATCGCTTTCACGAATAGGAATGTTTCATCCTTCAGTCGCCCGTAGTTTTTAATACAGTAGTCAAGCACGTCCTCGGAGGAGTTATAGCGGTTTGCAACGAAGCTTTTGACGGTGGGCTTTGCAGGATCCCAGTATTTTTCGATGATCGGACAGTACCAAGTGATAACGAAGCGAAGGGTCTTCTTTTCCTTCGGTGCGAGAGATACCGTTGATGCCACGGTGCAGACACAACTACCCTCCTCACAGGGCGTTTCATAGTGGCGGTCCTTAAGTTTGCCGGGGGTCTTGAAGTCGTTAAGAAAGACCGTAAGCTCGTCAAACCAGCCGCCTCGGTACCAGTATTCTTGATATGAAACGTCCCCGTCTAAAGCGGATACCGTCAAGTTTCCGTAGCCGGAAGTGTTGTTTTCGGCATCGGACTTAAGACAGACACCAACGTACCCCGAAACATTTGTCACACAGTTGATCTTTTTGCCGGGAAACGGATTTGAAAGTGACAGCGCCACCGTAAAATCCGTTTCCTCACTCTCGGTATTTTCAATTTCTATCTCAAAAAGGCCGCAGGGAATGGAAGAGTCGGCTGAATTCATGGGTATGAAGGGCGAGAAGGCGGTCATTTTCGCCTTTCCCGGAAAGCTTGGGTCAACATAGCCTACCTCACAAACAGGGCTAAAAGCGCGAAATACGGTGCTTCTGAAATGCCTGAGCCCCGCAAGGGTACCTCTGTCCGGACCGTTGCCCCAAACGTAGACCTCGCCTCTTTCACGGGACACCTTACCCATTGCAGAACCGCACCCGTCTCCCCTCAGGACACGGGAGTCAATGACTTTTCCGCCTCTCTCCGCTTTTATTGCAAAGTGAGAAAAGGCATTAACGGATTCTCTGTCGGGACGGTTGAATATCTCGAAATTTTTAAGTGATCCGTCGGTGCCGATGCCGATACTTCCGCAGCCAATCCCTCCGAGGGGAAAGGATGCTACGTCCGTGTTTTTGTAACGTTTCATGATATGAACCCCCGTTTTTCCAAATTATATCACTAATGATCTTCTTAATCAACAGAAAATTCGATGGAAGCAAGATGTTTCTCTTTTCTTTTTTTCACGCCGAAGCGAATCATGTAGATGATCAGCAGAAGACCCCATGCTATCATCTCCGCATAGGCTATCACCATATTGCCAAACCGCGGAGCGAGAGCGTAGGAGGCAGCAATGCGGATAGCAAGACTTCCGATACCGGCAACACTTGAAAATACCAGATCGTCAGCACCCTCAAGGTATCCTCTTACGGCATTTAACACCCCGAAAACCGGATAGAATGATGCGAGGCGAAGGAAAAAAGCGGAACCTATCTTGACGGCGGTATCCCCTGCACCGAAGAGACTTATCAGGTATCCGCCGGTAGGTATTACCGCAGCCGTTAAAAGCACCGATACGGCAATTGACAGAACGATACCCGACTTTAGCACCCTCTCAGCTTTTTCTCGGTCTCCCTCACCGATGCTTTGGGATGTGAAGGTGGAGATGCCGGAGCCCAAATTGACTATTGGCAACATAACGAGGGTGTCGATTCTGTAGGCACAGGTTATGGCTGTGACGGTATCCGCTCCGAATGAGTTCATGAAGCTCTGGAGCACAAGGCCTCCAAGAGAAGTGATGCAGGACTGAATCATGGGCGGTATCCCGTATTTGAGACCCGCCGAAAGGGCACCTTGGCAGTTTTTTCTGTTCAAAGTAAAGCGAAGGGTGGGATGCTTTATGGCAGTGTAGATAACGGTGAAGACCGTCATTGCTATTTGAGAGAATACAGTGGCTGTTGCGGCACCGAAGACACCCCTCTTGAAGATCATCACAAAGAGGATATCAAGTCCCACGTTGACTGCGGAGGATACGAGAATAGCCGCAAAGGGTGTTTTGCTGTCTCCCACGCCTCTCAGAACTGCCGAGTAGATGTTGTAGACTGCGAGGAAGGGAAAGCCGAAGAATATCACCCTTATGTACTCCGTGGCAAGCTCCACAGTCTCCGCCGGCGTTTCCAAAAGGCTCATTATTTCAAAGGAAAAATGAGAGCCAATGGCAGTCAAAACAGCAAATATTCCGAACAGTATCAGTGAAAAAAACGACAGTATCCCCGGTATCTTATCATCTTTCTTCTCACCGAAGTATCTTGCAGCAAGAACGGAGATACCTATCCCAAAGCCCGTCATAAGTGTCACAAAAAAATTGATTGGAGCGGATGCGGCGCCGACGGCACTAAGAGCACTTTCTCCTTCCGCATTGCCAACTATGAAAGCGTCTGCCCAGTTGTACAACTGCTGAAGCATCCCGCTGAGTATCAGCGGAAGGCAGAATCCTATTAAGGACTTCATCGTTTCTTTGGTTCTCTTGTTTTTCAAATTGACCTCCGACAAATAAAAAACACCCGGCTGTAAGGACAGTCGGGTGGGAAAAGCGGCACGGTAAGTGCTCTGAAAACTCCACTCGCAGTTTTGTAATTCAATTATACAGTAGTAATCGGAAGAAGTCAATAGAATGATCATGTAATTTGTCGATGGGCTTCCCAAAAAACTCACGGAAAACTATTGCAAAACATCTCGGATTATATTATAATTAGTATCCAAGGGAGGTGAGATGATGGCCGAAAAAAAGAAGCAGAGCAGGGTGATCGCCAAAAACAGAAAAGCATACCACGATTATTTTGTCGATGAGACTTACGAGGCCGGCATCTCGCTTTACGGCACGGAGATAAAGAGCCTAAGGGCAGGAAACGTGAACCTTAAGGATTCCTATTGCCAGATAGTGAAGGGTGAGCTTTTCGCTTTCGGCATCCATATAAGTCCCTATGAAAAGGGAAACGTTTTCAACAGAGATCCCGTAAGGGACAGAAAACTCCTTATGCATAAAAAGGAGATACTCAAACTTTTTCAGCTGGTGTCAAGGGACAGTTACACACTGATCCCTCTCTCTCTCTATTTTTCCGGCTCTCACGTTAAACTTGAACTTGGTCTGTGCAAGGGCAAAAAGCTCTATGACAAGAGGGACAGTGATGCAAAGCGCAGCGCAAAACGTGAGATAGAACGGGCATCAAAGTACGGTTGATATGGCAGTGAAGTACAGTACAGGGCTTCGGTTGCTACCGATACCGGCACCGATACTGACACAGACACCGATACTGATGTTATCACTGTTATTAACAAGGGGGCGTAATGGTTTCGACGGGGATCACAAGGCACGATAAGCGGGTAGAGTCCGAGAAAACTCTCTAATAAGTCTCACTTAAATTCAAACGCTAACAACAATAACAGATTAGCAGTAGCAGCGTAACCGCTGTTACCTCAAGTGCTCCCGTCATTACGAGGAGCCCGTCCGCATAGCATGACCGACTGCTTTGCCTGACGTTATTATTCGGTGAACTTGAACGGCGAGTTAGCCTTTGCAGCCGTCAGGTATCAAAAGGCTACCGCAGTGTAATTCCGGCTGCCGAAGTGCACTGTGGGAATCCAAAAGGCATCCTGCACCCGGAGAAGTTCGTGTTAAGAGGTTTTCGGACACGGGTTCGACTCCCGTCGCCTCCACCAACAGAATATTACACAAAACCCTATTTTTATGTCGGCGGCTTCGCCGTTACAGTATGGTTTGTGTAGAAAAACAGAAACGAGTAGTGTATTTTGTCGATACTCTACTCGTTTTTTCTATGTACTGAAAATAGTGAAAAATCGTTAAACTTACACAAACAAAAATTAAATATCGGCTATTTAGAGACCTCAAATGACTCTTTTAGGGTGATATGAGGTCTTTCTTTTTGTATAAATCCTTTATCTGAATCAGATAACATCTTCGGCGTTAAAGCGTTAAAAGTTTTAGTGATTACCGTTTTCGGATATGGCTTTTAACTCACAATTATAAAAGATGTTTTAAGGTGTTTATTGCCGGTATATTGAACCCGAATATTCACCGTGCGGCTGTCATTAACCACGAAATACATTAGGTATCAAAGTGTCAGCGGTATTTTATTTCGCTTCTATACCGATTAAAATATTAACGGCATTTTGAACTTCTGTTTTCTTTCTGTATGCACCTATAACTTACTTTTCGTGTCCCGTCAAAACATCGTCGCTTAAATGAATATCAAGTAGATTCTCCGCATTGTGAAGTGTCTGTGGACGTGGACGACACACTTAACTTCACTACGGCGCAAGACATAACTTCACATCGCCGTCAGCCGATGCTTCACTGAAAAGTGTTTTTATTTAGTTCCGATAAATGCTCTCTCAAGCACAATTTAACCGTTTTTTCGCTATTTAGTACTATTACACTGTGTCATATCGCTCTGTCTTTAAATGGCGCAAAAACATCATAAAAAGGCCTTGAAGCGCCGTCATTTAGTTATGATTGGAACGATAGTGCTTCACTGCTTGACATGACAGCATCACAGACCTTTTAAACAATAATAAAGACCGAGGCTTCGCTCGGTCTTTGGTCTCATTTTTTCGGATCGATCTGCGTTTTTCCTTTTGCTTCATTTGACAGGTCGCTTATAAAGTTTTCGCCCTCTAAAGTGACGGTCACTTCAACTTTGTAATACCGTTCGGTATCGCTTTCAAGCCCCGTGTCGACATATTCACAGCTGTGAAGGCCGCCTTCCAAAAGGGAGTAATTCCCGTTTTCGCTGTCGCTTGCGAAAACACTGTAAGTTACGATGCTCTTGTTCGGAAGCTTGTCGGAGCATGGATCCCAAACTACGGTGATGCTTGATACATCGGACTTTGTGGCATTGACTCCCTTTGGAGATGAGGGAGGTGTTCTGACCATTTTGGACTCTACTGTTTTGCTCTCGTGATCTCGGCCTCCCATCTCTGTGTATGCGGTCACATTAAACGAGTATTCCGTAAGCGGGGTCAGACCTTCAATGATGGCCTCGGCTTGGCTGATACTGTCCTTTTTTATTACGGTATTTGCGCCGTTTTGCCCTTCAACTCGGTACAAAACGGTAAGTTCCTTGCCGGATATGGTATCACCGATCTGCGACAAGTCCCATTTTATCTTGACAGACCTGTCATTGACGGCTGTCACCTCGATATAAGTGGGAGAGGGAACGGTCAGTTTTTCCGTTTTTATCTTTGTATCGCTTGACGGCTTTAAGTAGCACCTTCTCCCGAATAGGTCGATATACGGCACTATCGCTCCGTAGTACTCGCCGGATGGCAGAAGGTTATCGGCAGTAGCCGTCATTACCCCGGACGGGATATCGATACCAACGGCGCTTCCTGTTTTTACTTCTTCAATCAAAATATCGGTACCGTTCATATCGTCCGATATAACGAGAACTGCTCCCGATATGATATCGCTCTCATTCCAAGTCAATACCGCCGTATCATAGGTAGTATCGGTGCATTTTAGATCTCTTACGGTGGTTGCGTATCTAAACAGATAGAATACCGTGGCAGCCGTTGCTGCAATTAACAACAGGGCTGTGGACACGGTAATTATCAGAACGGTTCTTTTTGCCTTTGACATATCACACCCCGAATATCAGCTGTTTTTGCCTCTTGATTCATCCTTGATGCTTCCATTGTAATAGGTCTTCATAAGAAGGGCGACACGTTTTGTTTTGATTATCTCCCCCTTTGCAAAAAAGGGAGCCTTTTTGTCACTCTTATAGTTTATCGTGTAGGTTGGGTCTCCGTATCTTGACACAAAGTGAGAACTGCCGCTGAGCTTGATCTCTTTTATACTGCTCCATGGGATGTCTTCTTTGATCCCGAAAAAATAGCAGATAACGACCCCATTTTCGTCAAAAAGATAGTGGGTAGCCGAAGTGAGCAGGGAATAGAGAGTTGCTGCTGCAAGGACGAGAAGTATCACCGACAGTATTCTGTTGATATTGAAGACAAGGGCGCCGATACCGCCGAAAAACAGAAATGTCAGTGGCAATAGTATCATGTCGGCGCTGAAGGCTTTTTCCTTTTTCATTTTTTATCTCGCTTTCCGTTGTTGATAACAGTATATCATCCTTTTGAACGATAATCAAGGAGAAATTGGCACTTTATCCTTCGTTAAGCAACACCGCAAAACACAAAAAAGAAGGTACAATATAAGACTCGCCCAAGCATAGCTTTACGCCGGAACAAAGCAAAAGGAATCCCGATATCAAACGGAACTCCTTTTTTGCGAAAAATAATTTCAACTTCACTTAATCTGTTATGCCATTTTTTGAAAATGAAGACCGGTTCGAAGTAGAAACCGGCGATCATTATTTTTTAATTTAATGCTCTTCCATGACGCTCATGTAGGCGGGGCGGATTATCTTATCTGTGCAGATAAGTTCTTCTATACGATGGGCGCTCCAACCGACGATACGCGCTATGGCGAAGATGGGAGTGTAGAGCTCTTTGGGAATACCCAGCATATCGTAGACGAAGCCGCTGTAGAAGTCGACGTTGGGGCTGACACCTTTGAAGATCCTTCGCTTTTCAGCAATGATCTTCGGTGCAAGCTCCTCGATGTCGGAATAGAGTCTCAGGTCGTTTTCACGGCCTTTTTCTATTGCCAGCTCCTCCACGTATTGCTTGAACACCTTTTCGCGGGGGTCGGAAAGGGAATAGACGGCATGGCCCATTCCGTAGATGAGCCCTTTTCTGTCGAAGGCTTCTTTGTCTACTATTTTCTCAAGATATCTTTCAAGAACGTTTTTGTCGTGGTTCGGTCCTACGTTCTCTCTGATATTATCCATCATCTCCATGACCTTCATATTTGCACCGCCGTGCTTCGGACCTTTTAGCGAGGACATGGCGGCAGCCACCGTTGAATAGGTATCGGAGCCTGCGGAAGTAATTACTCTTGTGGTGAACGTCGAATTATTGCCGCCGCCGTGCTCCATATGAAGTATCAGTGCTGTATCAAGCACCTTTGCTTCCGTTGGCGTGTAGTCCTTGCCGGGGCGGAGCATCATAAGGATGTTTTCCGCAGTGGAAAGCTCCGGATCGGGGCGATGTATCAGCATACTGTCCCCGTTATTGTAATAATTGTGGGCGTGGTATGCGTAGACTGCCAGCATAGGGAACTGGGCAATTAGCCCGATACACTGTCTCAGAGTATTGGGAATGCTTGTGTCACTGACTCTTTCATCGTAGGATGCAAGGGTCAGAATACTTTTTGTAATTGAATTCATTATGTCACCGCTGGGGGCTTTCATAATTACGTCTCGGGTGAAGTTGGACGGGAGAGTTCTCGATTGGGCGAGGATATCGAAAAATTCCTTTTCCGTCTCCCTATCGGGCATCTCTCCGGTTATGAGAAGGTAGGCTATCTTTTCGTATCCGTAGCCGTGTCCGAGGTCTTTTAGAAGATCCTCGATCCGGTAGCCTCTGTACCAAAGTTCTCCGTCGCAGGGGACTTTTTGGCGGTCCACTGTTTTAAATGAGGTGACTTTGGATATGTTGGTAAGTCCCGCAAGGACTCCGTTGCCCTTTTCGTCTCTTAGTCCCTTCTTGACTCCGTATTCATTGTAGAGAAGGGGTGCTATGTAGTCGTTCTTTCTAAGTAACTCTTCCTTTGCGGCAGCATAATCATTCATCCTCTGGGTTATCAGTGTCCTCATCTCCTTCCAGTTCACGCTTCATGTGCTCGTCAAGATACATCATCTTATCTGCGATCCCGGCGGCCTTTTCGATGCCGATGTAGTCGATTATCCTTCCGTAGTAATCCGCAAGCATCCTGTCCTGTTCGGAAATAGCGGCTTCTCCGCTTTCGGTTAGGGTGATATATGTGCCTTCATTACCGTCGCCGTCGTGTGTCCAGTTGACAAGGCCCTTTTCCTTGAGTTTTCCCGCCGTCTTTGAAGCACTTGCCGTTGACATTTCAAGTCCCTCGGCAAGTTCTCTTAAATACAGTTTTCCGTTTTCCGTTTCTTTTGATTTTTTAAGTACTACGTGAAGTGCGATGTATTCGGCTATTGACAGCTCATTAAAGAGCGTTTTGATCTTTCCTTTGTTGAGTAGATACCAATGGTACGTCAGCTCAAACGATATTTTTTTTACTTTTTCAAATTGATCCATTTAGCCTCCTTTCCGGTCATCTGCTTTCAATTTGCGAGCATTGTCGATGATCCGGTTAAGTACTGAATTCATTATCTCGACTTCTTCTTTCGTGATGCCTTCAAGAAGTCCTTTTGTGTCGCCCAAGTTATCTTTGATAGCAGTTGCATAGAGCGAGCGACCGGCATCGGTAATATTGACTCGAATGACTCTTCTGTCAAATTCATCAGCCACTCTTGACACAAGTCCGTCGTCTTCCATATTCTTTAACTTGAGGCTGACCGTAGGAGCTTGGAGGTGAGTGGCATTTGCAATATCCAGCTGTGTTACATCACTTGTTTCGATGAGATAAGTGAGTATCAGCTTGTAACTTTTGGGGAGTTTTTTACCGTTTGATCCGTCTCCGTCCATCAGTTCAAGAAGTATCTTTGATACGTCATTTATAAGGACGAAGGGAAGGGTCACCGCATTCGGTTCGCCACCTTTTTTAACCTTTGCGTTGTAGTCGTTGACACTGTAGTTCATTATATCACCCTTTTAACTATTTTTAAATTATGTTAGATATCTAACAGTTAACTTTATTATAGTATTAATTCGCTCGTTGTCAAGTGGATGGGTGAAATTTTAAGTGAATTTTAGGCGTAGTCGAGTGAGCGGAGCGGCAAGCCGCTCCGCTCGACAACTGTTAAAATTCTATCTTGAATTCAAGGTCGCTTTCTCTGTGAGAATCCTTTGTGATATTGAAGAAGGTCATTCCGTTTTCACACTTGAAGTTAATATCTTTTCCGTTCATAATGATCTTCTTTGCCTCAGCGTTTTTAATAATAACATCAAACTCCGAAACATCTCCCATTGCTTTGATGACTGGATCGGAGAGCTTGTAAGCATCGCCCTCTCTCTTATTACGTCCCGCATAAGAGCCTTCTCTTTGTTTCAAGGTGAAGGTGAAGCCCTTGTCGTTTGAATCTGTGATGAACATATCCGTAGTTGCAACTTCGCCCTCAAGGTAATCGTAGGTGAGACCGTCATCCTCGTAGAGAGTAAAGGAGCAGTCACCACCGGCGTAGAGCTCGATCGAGTATTTTTCACCGTTGTCTTTTTCGACGTAGGGGTAGGCTTCCATTGTGGGGATAATGCTTCCGCATTTAACAAACATAGCGCCTCCGCGGCCGTTCGGTACTTCGTAATCGATGACTTGCCCGCCCTCGTAGATGCGACCGGTGAAGTAGTCATACCACTTTCCCTCGGGGAGAGTTATCTTCATATCGAAAACGCCGACGAGAATGCTGTCACCGAACAGATACGTATTGGCAACGTAGTCATACTCAGGGTGATCCTCGTAGACAAGTGACAGTGAGCGGGCTATCGGCATTGCCGTATTTGCCGCTTTGTGTGCCATTGAATAGATGTAGGGGAACAGGGAAGTACGGAGCTTGTTATAGTAGCGTGTCATATTCTCAAGCTCGTCTCCGAGGAACCAAGGCTGCTGCCAGTTTCTCCATCCGAGCTGCTGTACCCAAGGCATGAAGCAACCGTAGTGGATGCCTTCCGGGATAGTTGCCTCTATGTCGGCGGTTACGTTAGTGTGTCCGGAGAGGCCGTAGTTGAGCATTGCGACTACGGTATCGAATCCTCCGCCGGTGTCACCTGCCCATGAAGCGCAATACTGCTGGGCACCTGCGTACATACATGGCGTGTAGATGATGGCACGTCTGCCGTCTGTGTGCTTTTCAAAGCCCTCTTTCATCTGCTTCACGTAGAATACCGGATAGCAGTTGTGGACTTCATCGTCAAAGTATTTTCCCGCCCAAAGTCTGTCCGGATGGTCATTGACCTGAAAAGCACCGTCAAGCTTGAAAGCGGAAGCTCCGTTGTCAACGAATTTTTTTAGGTGCTCGAACCAAGGCTCGTCACGTCTTGTGAGATTGTCCATGTAACTTGGGCAAGCGAAGTGCTCATCAAGAATGGAGCCACCCTCAAATGAATACTCTTTGTTGAGTTTCTTAGCCAGTGCTCCCGCTTGACGCTCCTCTTCCCACAGAAGGTCATAGTCCTGACACAGCCAAAGGCTGAATTTGAAGCCCATTTGTCTTAAGTTGTAGAAGAAGGTCTCGGGACCGCTCTGATTTTGAGGGAGCCATCCGGGAATGTAGAAGCGATCCTCGTCAAATTTCTTGTCAACGCTGCGGTCGTAATGTTGGCTCATCCACTGAGGTTCAAGTCCTACCATATCGCAAGGGATGTCCTCGCGGCGGAACATGAGACAGTCGTAGAGCATCTCACGTGCGTTAGTCTGTTCGTTGAGAACGAAGGTGTGACCGTAGAAAGACTTCGGCATCACGAGAGGTTTTCCGGCAACCCTTGACTGCAGTTCAAGAATGTCGGAGAGTTTGTGGCTCTTCGGAATGAAGAGGTAGAAGTCGATATTTCCCTTGTGGGCGGATATCACCATCTTATCGGGAACTTCGGCGCCGATATCACAAGTGTGAGCGTATGTGCAGTTGAGAAGCAGCCCGTAGCCCTTTGTGCTCATGAGGAAGGGGATCGGTCCGTAGGAAGCAATGTTTCTTATATCGAGCTTTGAATGAGTGCCCCGTCTTGCGATATTTTTGCGGCTCTCATCACCGAGACCGAAGAATCTCTCGTCATCGTCGAGAACGCAGGAAAGAGTGAAGCCCTTCTTCTCGTAGTTGTCACCCTTGAAGGATGCAAAGTCAAAGGTTACAGGAGACGTTGTGCCGTCAATTGTCAAAGAATAGGTCTTTTTGTCCACCGTAAGAGAGATCCCGTTTGATACTACGGTGAAAGTATCTGCGTTTTCGGCAGTCTCTGCTTCAACGGAGCCATCCTCTTTCAGAATATTGTAACGGGAGAGAAGACTTTCGGTGAAGTCTCCGTCCTTTGCCATTCTAAAGCGGAAAACGCCTTCATCAACTGCGCGTATCTCGAAAACCATTGTGTCTGTTTTGAATCTGTACATTGTTTTTACTCGGACTTTCGTCCTCTCCTTGATATTTGTTTCTTGTTGTCTTTTATTCTGCTTCCGCTATTGCCCGTGCAAGCTGATCTGCACAGGATGTGCCCTTCATACCGCAGGTATTTCCGGCAAGAAGGTCTTTTACCTTTTCCTTGTCCATCCCTTCAACGAGCTTTGCGATAGCTTTTAAGTTACCGTTGCAGCCTCCGGTGAAGGAAAGGTTGTGGATCTTTCCTTCAACTATTTCAAAGTCGATCTTTGAAGCGCAGGTGCCTCTCGTTCTGTAGCTGTATTTCATCTTGTGTCCTCCGTATTTTCTTCTGTGCTTGGTTTTTTATTAACGGTCAGATCAACAGAAACGGTCTCTCCTTGTACTGTGATCTCCGTTTTGTCTTGTTTTTCGTCTTTTTTATCGGTCTTTTTGTCGTCAGTGTTCTTGAACGCTCCGTCGATCTTTTCCCCATTTAGGGTTATTGTGCCTGTAGTTTGGAGTGTCAGAGACTGTTTTTCAAAATATGGTGTTATCTCGGCCGTCGCCTTTCCTTCCTTTGCATCGAGGGCAAAGGTCTTGACGTCGGTAAGCTCTCCTTCAAATCCGAGTGAAACGCCGTCTGCCGTGAAGTTTGATATGGAACAGTTAGTGAGAGAGACATTACACTGGGCAGTGGATTCAAGCGAAAACTTGGAGGTGGTGGTGACATTTTCAAATATCACGTTTCCGTTATCGACTGCCAGATAGTAGTCGGTATCACCGGAGATATCTTTCACTGTCACCGTACCTTTTTGAATTGAAAAGGTGAAGTTTTTGATGTTCCTTTTGTCGGAAAGGTGGATATTGACCTCTTTCTCGCCCCTTGAAATGTTTCTGAAATCAAGTATTGAGCGCATCCCCTTGAAGGAGAAGCCGTTCTCCCAAAAAGCAAACGCGGAGCTGAAGCTGATGTACTCATCAAATGATACCACCGTATTTGTGGAGGATACCGAACGGTAGCCCTCGTTGAAGTTGACAAAGTCGATATACTCGTTTTCCTCTCCGGTAAGAACGGTTATGTCCGCATCGGTTGCCTTCACTGATATTTTAGTAATGTCGGTGTCATTGAGATCCACCGTGTAGACGCTTTTTCCGTCCACTTTTTTATCATAGAGCTGAATGCCGTCGGCGTTTGCGGTGACGTAGCCAACAAGGCACATGATCCCGCCGATGGCGGTTATGACGGCGCATATTATTAAAAAGAATTTTGATGCTGTTTTCACGGTCTGTTACACTCCGTTCTTAGACGGTTAAGGTAGTCTCTGACATCCCGTCGCCTCTCTGAAATGTATCCGGTCAGCTTCAGCCAAAGCTTCGGTACGAGTCTTATCGCCATGTTGTAGCTGAGTATCGCGAGTGCCACTAAAACACCGAATATAACAAGGGCAAGTCCGATCTCATAGATACCCTCAGGCACGACGGAAAAGAGTTTTACGATTCCATAGACTATCCCCGCAATGCCTCCCACGCAACCGGCTACGGTAAAAAAGATCATGAGGGCGATAAAAAGCGTTATCAAAAGGGTGATGCCGCTGTAGGAGACCGTAATGCCGATGACGGAAAGCACTCCGATGCCACAAATGGCGGGAGAGCGCTTCAATATTTCCCTTGAATACTCTTTCTTTCCTTCGGTAGTCAGCGGAACTTTGGCAGGGAGCTTTTTAACGGCACCGATCTTTCTCGTCTCCGTCTTTTCCGTGACCGTGATGTCACCGTTCAGATCGCTCTTTAATATGATTGGATCTTTTGTGACCTTGAGATATTGTCCCGTGGACTCCATGTTATCTAAATCATTTTTCGGAGTTTTTGTTACGGTATCTCCGTCTATCCCCGGGGGAGTGTCGGGGCTTTTTTTTACCTGATCAAAGCTTCTTGTGGCATCACCCGGAGCAATATTCTGCTTCACATTCGGTGTTACGGGAGATATCCTTGCAGTGAAGGCGGCAGTATCGTCGCCGTTGTATTCTCTGGTTTCAATAGTAGACTGTTTTTCGGGTTGAGGCATCCCATCGGTCAGCTTCTTTATGTAGGCACGTGATATCCGCTCAACGTCGCTATCATCCCTCATGTTACCGATCCGCTCAAGATCACGCTCGGTAAAATTCGATGAAAGACGCTTCGTAACATTCAGCGCTGAATCGCGGGAAACTCCGCCGGAGATCAGACAACGTACGAATTTCTCAAGAAATGTGTTCTTATCCAATTAGCAGATCACCTCCTTATAGGTTTTTATGTCGTGGCTTTGCTAAAAATACTTGAAATCCTTCCGAAATTATAGTATCATTTATATGATACCAAATTCGGGAGCAAAATTCAATATGAGAATGCGAAAAAAAAAGCACGGTGCGGAAAGACTTTCGGCACTGTCGACCTTAATATACCGCCCTATTGGAATTAAAGGGGCGTTTGAAGGTATTTTTGAAAAAGAGCTTCCCATCCGTCTTGAGATCGGATGCGGAAAAGGAGACTTTATCGGACGCATGTCCGAGGCAGAAAGCGAATTTAACTATTTCGCCATGGAAAAGGTCAGTGACGTCATGGTGGTTGCAGTTGAAAAGTATGCTGTCGCCCGTGGCCTCGGCAGTCTTTCACCTCACGGTCAATGGATGTTGCCGGACGGAACGCTGACTCCTCTCGGAGAGGCCGCCGACATTCCTTTGGCTATGAGAGGTAACGTCAGATTCATCAACGCAGATGCCGCGGCAATAACCGATATCTTTCTTCCGGGGACTGTTGACACCGTTTTTGCCAATTTCAGCGATCCTTGGCCGAAAAAAGGAGATCGGGATAAGCGATTGACGTCTCCCGTTTTTTTGAAAAGGTATCTTACGGTGCTGAGAGACGGAGGCAGTTTCAGATTCAAGACCGACAATATCGGGCTTTTTGAGTATTCACTTGAAACGGTGAGAGATTCGGGATTTGAACTTGTTAACGTTACAAAAGATCTCCATTCGTCACCGCTTAACAGCACCAATATCGAGACCGAATACGAAAGGAATTTCTCCGCAAAGGGATTTCTTATTAACTATCTTGAAGCGGTAAAAAAATAACAGGATAACATTTTGGGCAGGAGAGATCCTGCCCGTTTTTATTCAAGCCTTGAAAACTGTCTTTCTATGGAGCTCTTCTTGATCTCAAACGCCACAGGACGGCCATGGGGACAGGTCTTTATTACTTTACCATCCTCGCCGGGGTCCTTCAAGAGTCTGTCGCAGATCCACTTGATGTGCTCGATACCATAGTATCTGCCGCCTTTGATAGCCGCCTTACAGGAGGCTTGATAGAGGGCTTTTTCGAAGAATTCCGCTTCGGTGCTCTCTACGGTACCGATGCCCTCGCAAATGCGCGAAATGATAGCTGAGATCATCTCACAGGCGACGGAAGCATCGATCAAAGTGGGGATAGAATGTATGCTCAGCGTTTTTTCTTTTCCGTCAAGGGTGATATCGAATCCTACGGACTTTATGTTGTCAAGATATTCTGCCGCACATAGTAGTTCATCGTCGGTAAGTGTCATCTCAAGGGGAGCTATTAGACTTTGAGATTCTTTTTCTTTTTTCTTCATCCTCTCGCAAAGGCTGTCGAACAGTATTCGCTCATGAGCGGCGTGTTTGTCGATCATAAGCAGTCTGTCCTCAAGCTCCACGATCACGTAGCAGTTGAATGCCTCTCCGATGATGGAATATTTCGGAATCTTTCCTCTCTCCCGGCTTTCGGAGGATGTTGGTACCGGGGCATCTTGCTTTGCTTCAGCTGTTGCCGCAGAGACCGATCCCGCTTTATTTTCTACTTCATCGGTCATCTTGACCGATGCCGAGGAGAAATCTTCATATTTGACGGCGCCCTCGTCGATTTTCGCAAGTGAATCGGTCGGGACTTGTTCGAGTGGAAGCATTTGAGTAGGAGCTTTAGGAATGTTATATCCCGCCATAATTCCGGATGCAACGCCTGTGGACTTTATCTTGCTGTCCTTTTTGTTTTCGATCGTTGGGTCTAGCTCATCAATGGATGCTTGAACGCTTCTTTGCGTTTTATCCCTTTCCACCGGCACGAAGGCGTTCAATACTTTGATGGCATCCTTGCCGGAAACGAAGAAGTCATCCCGCTTTTTCGGTATCTCTCCGGAGCTGCTGTTCGAGCCGCCAAAAGGAGCACCAAATACCATTTCCGGACGTGATACGGACTTTTCAAGAGCTGTCAGTACCGCAAAGTGAACTGCCTCGCTGATGATCCTTTCATTTGAAAACTTCACTTCAAGCTTCGTCGGATGGACATTAACGTCTACCGCCTCAGGCGGCACGGCGATATTGAGTATCGACATGGGGAAACGGTCCGAGGGGATCTTTGAAACATAAGCACGCTCAAGAGATGCGAAGAGAAGGGGACTTCTAACGTATCTGCCGTTCACAAAGAACAGTTCCTGTGAGCGCTTTGCAAAATTCATATCGGCATCGGTAACGTAACCGTAGACACGGATGCCATTCTCTGTCCTATCCGCTTCCACCAGTCTTGAGGCTATCTTCCGTCCGTAGACGGCGTAGGCGGCATTCTTTAGATTCCCGTCACCGGGGGTCATAAACCTTACCTGACTGTCGTAGATGTACTTGATGGATACGTTCGGTGTGGACAGAGCTATCTTTTCCACGATCTCCGATATCTTCGCTCCCTCGGTGGCATCCCGCTTTAAGAATTTCCTCCTTGCGGGAACGTTATAGAAGAGTTCACTTGCGATGACGGTAGTTCCCTCGGAGCATCCCGCTTCACAGAGCTCAACTATCTCCCCGCCTTCACACAGCATATAAGTGCCGATACTGTCACCTGGGCGCTTTGAGTAGATCTCAAGCTTGGTGACGGAAGCGATGGCGGCAAGGGCTTCGCCCCTGAAGCCTAAGGTGAGGATCCCGTTAAGATCGTCGGATGTCTTTATCTTGCTCGTAGCATGTCGGAGCACGCAAAGTGGAATGTCATCGGCTTCCATTCCGCAACCGTCGTCGGAGACTCTTATGTGAGTGATACCGCCGTTTCTTATCTCCACCGTGATATGGTGCGCACCGGAGTCAACTGCGTTTTCAAGCAGTTCTTTCACCACCGATGCAGGTCTGTCCACCACCTCACCTGCAGCTATCAGATTGGCAATATCAAATCCAAGTACGTTGATGCGTCCCATGGGGATCCTCCTTTCTTTTAACTGTTTTCAAGCTCCTTCTTCCATTTGAAGATGAGATTCATCGCTTCGATCGGAGTCAGAGTATTGAGGTCTGTCTTCTTAATGGTGTCGCAGACCTCGTTTTTTGAGATGTCAAAGAGACTGAGCATGGTTTCCGGCTCCGCTGTCTCCGTTTTTTTGACCGGATGGGGATGGCCTTCGGAGGTCTCAAGACCTTCGAGAAACTCTTTGGCTCTTTTTATGATACTTCCTGGTATTCCCGCAAGTCCCGCCACTTCAATGCCATAGCTTTCATCCACCGGGCCCGGTACTATTTTTCTGAGGAATGTCAGATCGTCCCCCCGCTTTTTGACAGCCACGTTGAAGTTGACCACCCCTTCTATCTCATCCTCAAGGGAAGTAAGTTCATGGTAGTGGGTGGCGAACATGGTCCTGCATCCCAGTTTTTTGCCTGCTGTGTACTCAGCCACGGCTCTTGCTATGCTCATACCGTCAAAAGTGGATGTGCCCCTTCCTATCTCGTCGTAGATTATGAAACTGTCCTTTGTGGCGTTCTTTACAATGTAAGCCACCTCACGCATCTCAAGCATGAAAGTGGACGTGCCGGATGCAAGATCATCCGATGCGCCGACTCTGGTGAACAGTTTGTCAACGATGCCGACACGTGCGCTTGATGCCGGGACGAAAGAGCCTATCTGTGCCATCAGTATTATCAGCGCAGTCTGCCTCATGTAGGTGGACTTACCTGCCATATTCGGTCCGGTTATCAGCATCAGCCTTTTGTCCGAGGTATTAAGATCGGTGTCGTTCGGCACGAAATAAGAGTCTTTAACGAACCTTTCCACAACGGGATGCCGGCCGTCTTTTATCACAAGCTCGGTCGAACAGTCAACGTCCGGGCAAATGTAGCCGTTTTGAACGGCGGCTTCCGCAAGACTAACAAAGACGTCAAGCTCCGCAAGAGCGGCGGCGCTTTTCCTGATCCGAAGGGAAGCGTCAGCTACTGTGTCTCTGATCACCGAGAACAGTTCGTATTCAAGAGCCTTCACCTTGTCGGTGGCGCCGAGGATCGTTGATTCGGTATCCTTAAGTTCCTTTGTTATGAATCTCTCATTGTTGGCGAGTGTCTGTTTCCTAATGTAATTGTCGGGAACGCTGTCGGCATTCATTCTCGTTACTTCTATGTAGTAACCGAAGACTCGGTTGTTACCGATCCTGAGATTCTTGATGCCGGTCTTTTCTCTTTCCTCCGCCTCGATCTGTTTTATCCAGCCCTCGGCATTGGTCATGATATTTCTCAGTTCATCAACGTCCGAACTGTAGCCTTCTTTGATGATTCCGCCCTCCTTCACCAGTATCGGAGGAGACTCGACTATAGCGGAGTCGATGAGGTTGAAGATGTCCTCAAGTTCATCGATGTTTTCAAATATCCTTGCAAGTTCATCCGACTCAAGGGGATCAAGCATCTTTTTGATTCTCGGCAATACGGATACCGTCTGAGCGACCGCACGAAGTTCTCTTGCTCCCGCACTGCCGTAGGTGATCCTCGTCATCAGTCTCTCAAGGTCGAGTACATTTGAAAGCAGTTCCCGAAGTTCCTCTCTTAAAACGAAGTTTGAGGCTATTTCGCCCACTGCTCTTTGACGCCTGACTATCTGTCCGATGTTGGTGAGAGGATGTTCGATGTAATTTCTGAGTAGCCTTGCTCCCATGGCAGTGGAGGTCTTGTCAAGGACCCAAAGAAGAGAACCCTTCTTTTCCTTTGTCAGCATAGTCTCGCAAAGCTCGAGATTTCGCCTTGTGGACATGTCCATTTCAAGGTACTGACTGTTTTCGTAGAGGTCGATGGATGAAAGATAGGATATGTCGGTTTTCTGGGTATCCTTGATGTAGGAGAGCATGGCTCCCGCTGCGATCAGAGCAAGAGGAAATTTCTCATGGTCGGTAATGTCGCAGAACTGAGCTTTAGAACGCCTCAGTGCATCGGTGACAGCAAATCGTTCCGGGCAAACATCGATGCACAGGTTTTTGATTTTGTCTTTCAAAAACTCTGCTGCCTTGGGAAAATGCTCACAGTCGCAGTTTGTAATAAGCTCCGATGGCAGATAGGTGGAAAATTCGTTTGCCACCGCCCCATCTGTGTCGCTTCCTTCAAAAAACGTGGCATGGACTTCAGCCGTGGATATGTCGGCAAAGCAAACACCGGTCCCCTCGTCGCTTATGAAAAGGGATGCGAGATAGTTGTTCTTTGAGTCACTCAACATATTTGATTCGATGACAGTACCCGGAGTGACTATTCTGACAACGTCTCTTTTCACAAGGCCCTTGGCCGTAGCGGGATCCTCCATCTGCTCGCATATGGCGATCTTGTAACCTTTGGCTATCAGCCTTGCAATGTAGTTGTCCACAGAGTGGTAGGGAACACCGCACATGGGCGCCCTGTTGCCCTCTCCGCAGTCCCGTCCCGTCAGTGTCAGCTCAAGTTCTCTTGAAGCGGTCTTCGCATCGTCAAAAAACATCTCGTAGAAGTCACCGAGACGGTAGAAAAGCAAGTGTCCCGGATACTGCTCTTTGACCTTGAAATACTGTTCCATCATCGGAGTCAGTGCCATTTTCTTACCTCCTGCCGAAAGTATCGGCAAAATAATTCAATGCTCTTCAGTGGCAACCGCCGCAGGTGGAGCAGTCGTGAGTGCAACCCTCGTCCCGTCTGTGTCCCGTCACTGCGAATTCTAGCTCTTCATAGATGGCTTCGGTAAACTGGGAGTAGGCTTCATTTGCCTCTCTGTAGGCAACGTACACCGGATGCTCCATCACCGTGTCGTAAAGACGGTCAAGGCGCTCCTTCATCACTTTTAGAGCGTTGTCATCGTGATCCTCTTTTGATTCTTCTTCATTGAAAGCGAGCATAAGCGCCTGATACTCATCAAGAATGCTTTTCATTTCCTCGTTAGAAGAGTAATTTGCCGCCGCATTGACGATGTCAGTGTGCCTCGGGTCGCTTTTTATGAGCTGGGCTACCGCATTAATGGCGCTTATAAGTTCATTTGAGAGAATACTGTTTTCCATTTTTAATTTCCTTTTCGCTTTTTAATTTATTATTTCGCCGTTCATTGAAAACTGCTCGGCTTTGGTTATCTTGATATTTGCAAAGTTGCCTATGAGGCTGTCGTCTCCCTTGAAATGGATAGGTCTCGGAGAATCGGCTCTGCCGGTAAGAAAAGAGACATCATTTTTGCTCCGCTCTTCCACCAGCACTTTTAAGGTGCGACCCTCGAAGCGGCGGTTTCTCTTAAGTGAGATCTCACCGGTGAGTTCAAGAAGCCGACTCATTCTTTCGGTCGCTACTTCCTTTTCTATCTGTCCCTCCATTTCGGCGGCGGGAGTTCCGACTCTGGGCGAGTAGATGAATGAAAAGACCGCATCGTAGCCGACCTCTTTTATGAGTTCGAGAGTTGCTCTGAAATCGTCCTCGGTCTCCCCGGGAAAGCCGACTATAATATCGCTGGTCAAAGTGATATCGGGAACGGCAGCTTTCAGTTTTTTCACAACATCGAGATACTTTTCCGCAGTGTAGCGGCGATTCATCAGCTTAAGTATCCTGTCGGAACCCGATTGAACGGGAAGGTGAAAATGCTTTGCCACCTTAGGCTCCTCCGCTATCACTTCGATCAGATCGCCCGATGCGTCCTTTGGGTGACTGGTCATGAAGCGCAGTCTGAAATCCCCGTCTATTTTGCATATCTGTCTCATTAGGTCAGATATCGTCTCGCCGGAAAGATCTTTTCCGTAGGAATTGACATTTTGTCCAAGAAGGGTAATGTCCTTGGCACCGCCGGCAATCAGTTCCCGTGCTTCCGTCAGTATGTCAGATGGCAGACGGCTTCTTTCACGACCCCTAACATAAGGTACGATGCAGTAGGAGCAGAAATTGTTGCATCCGTACATTATCGAAAGCCATGCTTTGAAGTTTTGGGCACGTGCAGAGGGTATTCCTTCGGCTATCTTGAATTCCTCACCGCAGGAGACGAAACGTCTTTTGGCCTTTCCGAGAGCCCCGAATACCAACTCCGGTATTTTGTGAAGACTTCCCGTGTCGAACACGAAGTTAACGTAAGGGAAGCTGTGCTTCATCTTGTCGCTTCTGTGTCCCTGTGTCACCATGCATCCCCCGACTCCGATTATCACCTCCGGGTCAAGGTCTTTTACGTGTTTGTACTCTCCGATGAGGGACAGCGCTCTTTTTTCTGCGTGCTCCCTGACGGCGCAGGTGTTGACAAAGATAAGTTTTGCTTTTGCGGGATCATTTGTGGGGAAGTATCCCATCAATTCGCACATTCCCGCTATCCTTTCACTGTCGGCTTCATTTTGCTGGCAACCGAGAGTTTGAATAAAATACATTGGGTGCTCACCCAAAGCATCATTAATGCTCTTTATTTTAGCCGCAGTATCAAGCTGTTGAGTTATCTCGGCACTATCGATCATGCGGTTCTTATTTGCGTTTTCCAAATTATCCTCCGTCAAGTTTCGGCTTCAGTTTCGGGAACGTATTCTTCAAACGTGCCGTCGGTGATGCCGTCTGTTACGATAAGTTCCCCGGAATGAGTGCAGATAACCGCCTCAAAATCATAGATGGCGCTTTCATAGAATTCTATTGCCTCCTCGGATCCCATGACGAACAGGGCAGTCGAGAGAGCATCTGCAAGTGTTCCGTCGTCACACATGACGGCAACGCTTGATATGTCACTGTCCGCAGGATGTCCTGTGGCAGGGTCGAAGATGTGATGGTACTTTGTACCGTCATCCCCGATGAAGAACCGTTCGTAATCGCCGGATACGGAAAGGTATCCTTCGGTCATGTCGAGATGTCCAACCACCCCGGAAGTGTCGGCAGGATCGGTGATGCCCACTTTGAAAGGGGTGGGATCGTCCTTTTTGCCGCCGTTTCTGTCACCGAATACTGCCACGTTACCCCCGAAGGAGACAAGACCGTACACAACGTCGGTGGTCTCAAGGTATTCGACTATCTTACCGAGAGCAAAGCCTTTTCCCACAGCGCCGAGGTCAAATTTTGCCATTCTGTCGGCTTTTTTTACGTTGCCGTTTTCAAGAAGTATCTTGTCCCGTCCCGTGTGACTCAAAGCATCGATTATTTCGTCCTCAGTCGGAACCTTGCTTTCATCTCCGGTAACGTTCCAAAGCTCCACTATCGTGCCGAGAGTAATGTCGAAAGCACCGTCTGTGTTCTCACTGATAGCGTAAGAATCCTCAAAAAGCTTGAAGATGTCACTGCCCACAGAGAGAACGTAATCGCATTCGCCGTTGATCTCGGAGACGAAACCGCCGACTACCGTCCTTGAAAGCATTCCTTCGATATCTTCGGCTATCCTTTCGCACTCGGCACATACCGTGTCAAGGTATGCCGAGTCGAAGTATCTCTCGCTCCGTTTTTTCGATGAGTCCATGCTGTCCCTTGCAAGGCGGACGGTAACTACGGTATCCATTGATGTGAAATTAACGTCATAGAACTCCGTCTCTTTGCCTCCGCAAGAGGGAAGTATCAGGCATGAAACGATGGAAATGACCAATATCAGTGAAACAAAAGGTCGGATCTTCATTTGAAACTCCTTTGTCGGTAGATTTGCTTCGGAAATGATGTGAGCACCGCTCCCGTGACAGCGCCGCAAATAATGCCGCATATCAGTAGCATCGGTGAATAGGCGAAGACGGCTTTAGTTCCCGTGAAGGCGACGGCACAGGCGATCTGCCCGATATTGTGAAATACCGCCGACAGTATCGATACGGCAACTATCGACATCCTATCCCCGAAAAGAAAGTAGCATCCCACAAGTGCTAAAAGCGAAAGTGCTCCGCCGGATAGGGAGAACATAAAGGTGGAGGCGGTGCCGAACAGAAGGGATGAAATGAGTATCCTGAGAAATGAGACAGAAACGGCGGAACAAGTTCCAAGCCTCCAAAGTGTCACGGCAACAGCAAGATTAGCAAGACCAAGCTTGAATCCCGGTATCGGCACAATGAGAGACAGTGGCACAAGGCTCTCAAGATAGGATAGCGCAAGAGCACAGAGCAAAAGTGCCGCATTCTCTGCAAGAATTCTCGTTTTGTTTTTCATCACGGCACCTTGATGTCCCATTCGTCGCTGTCGGATGCCTCTTCATTGGAGGATATTACAAGCTTACCGGGAGCGCACACGATCGCTTTTCCTCCGTCTCCGATCGGAGGGGAAGAAGCGCATATCCCATCGGGGCAGTCCGCAGCACTGACCGAAACGGTCGCTCCTCGAACGGTGATAACATAGTTGAAGCCGCCGGATGAGACGGATACTTCTTTGTCGGATGAGGTATCCAGCGTAAAAGTGTCACTGTCGGTTCGAACGGTAACGGAGCAGGACTGTCCGCCCGTACCTAAAACGGGAAAAAGCGACAGAACAAAAAGGAGTGTGACAAAAGCGATCACCCAAGCATCGATGATGCGTATCCGTTTTGATGGCGCTGTTCTTCTCATTTTTAAGTCCTCTCGACGTCGCGTTATTTTATATTATACAGCACACCGAGTCGCTTGTCAACGCATCGTGGCGGATTTTGCTTTCATACTTCTCAAAAAAATAATTGTTTACGGTGGTGGATGGAAGATCATATCTTCTTTGGAAATCTATTTTTGCAAATGCGTTCACGGCAGGTTCAAAATACTGTGTTATTACAAAATCAACATCCGCACAATAAAGGAGAATATCATGTCAAAAGAAAACAACGCAAAAAAGCACGGTGTTTTGAGAGTCATCTTAACGGTGGCAGCATCTCTCATTGCCCTTGTGCTACTTGTCCTGCTTGGCGTAAGATGCTATTTCAGGCTTCCCGTGGCAGGATACTACAAGAACTCCGAGAAGACCTTTGTGATCCCCGGGCTGTCCGACGGAATGACCCATCAAGGACTTGCCTATGACCGGGATGACGGCTTCTTTTATATAACCGGATACCGTTCCGACGGAGAGGCATCTCAGGTCAGTATCGTAAATCGGGAGACGGGAGATGAAATAAAACGCCTGTCGCTTGCAAATGAGGATTCATCCCCATTCCTCGGTCATGTGGGCGGCATCACGCTGAGCGGTGACTATGTCTATGTAGCCGATTCAAAGGGACTTGCCGTCTTTCTCAAGAGTGACTTTGATTCTGCCGGTGACGGAGATAAGGTGGCTTCCATCGGTACTTTTGAGACCGCGTCTTCCGATGACTCTATGAAGGTGGCATTCGTACATGCAGAGGGCGACCGAATCTTCCTCGGAGAATTCTACAGGGAAGAGAATTACCCGACTCCCGACTCCCACAAGGTCACCTGTTCGAACGGAAGCGTTAACCCGTCGCTGATACTCGAGTATCGACTTAATCCGAATTGTGAATTCGGCATTTCAAATGAGATCATCCGTGGATATTCGGTACCCGGACTGGTTCAGGGAATGTGCCTAACCGATGACGGAAAAATGTGTCTTTCCACATCATACGGACCTGCGTTCTCACACATTCTTATCTACTCTGTCTCCGATCCCGACGGCAGTATCGACGTACTGGGGCAAAAAACGGAGCTTAGTATTCTTGACTCTGCGTCACTTGTCTGCGACATCAAAGCTGCTCCCATGTCCGAGGAGATAGTTCTCGTTGACGGAAAGCTCCACACCATGTGCGAATCCGCAACTAACAAGTACGTTTTCGGAAAATTCACATCGGCTGAGTATTGCTACGCCACGGATCTTTCCGAATATCTTGACTAACCGAGACCGATAAGAAAAGCCAAGGCTCATGAGCCTTGGCTTTTCTGTTATCATCTGTCATTATCGGTCGTTGTCGCCAACTTGAAGATCCGATCTCTTGTTTTTCGATGTAAGGACCGCATAGAGGATACCTGCAGCTGCAACGAGAACTAACAGCACTGCTATCACGATAACAAGAATGAGATGCTGTGAGAACCAGCTTGCGTCCTCATCATTGTCTGTCTCGTCTGCTTTTGCGGGGTCGTAGAGAACGGTATTGCCTTCCTCATCGTCGTAGTAGATGTTACCGTCGTCAGCAACGTAGGTATCGGCACCTTCGGGGATAGTGCCGGATACGGAACTTCCGTAGCCGTAGTTGTCGGTGGTGACCGATCCGTCGGCAGCGGAGGTCTCGGAGTCAGCTTCTGTCCATTCAACGGTCTCGCTGAACTCCTTTTTAGCTTCGGTATCGGCGGGAACGGGAGCATTTGAGCCGACGGAGATCTTTGCATCAGTCCACTCAAGGAACAGATCCTCACCGTCGATGTTGATCATGTTACCTCCTGTGAGGTCGGGCATGATACCGATGATGTGGTCGCCTTCTTTTGCGATACCCTGGACCTGGAAAGTGAGAGTAAGCATGGTACCTGTGGTATTGACGTTATCAAGAGACTTGCTTTCGACAAAGACCATCTTCATGAACTGGTCGTCGGCGTCAACACCGTAGCGCTCAAGAGATGAGAGAAATCCATTTGCAACATCTCCGTTCATCTGATCGGGAGTTTGGTTGTCATTTGTGTCCCAAAGCTCACTGACAGACGAGAATGAGTCACCGAGCTTGCATTCTCTCAGAATGAAAGTATCGCTGTTGTAATAGAGTAAGAACGCAAGGCAGTAGAAGCCGGGGTTGTTCTTAAGTTCCAAATTGACGGTTATCTCACCGTCGGGCGTTCCCGATGCGTTGGTCATTGCCATAACGAGTTTGTCATCTGCGGCTGAAACCGATGTTGCTGCAAAAACAGTTGCGCCAAACACGAAAACGCAGGCGAGTATTAGTGAAATAAATTTTTTCATGGTTGTCTCCGATTCGAAAATAGGATTATGTTTTGCTTCTAAATTATAACCGAAAACCTCGGTCCTGTCAATAGCAGTTGAAACTATTCTGCCATTTGAAAGTGACGGATAGCCGAATTCTCGGTAACGGTCAGGTGAAGCCTCTTGAAAAAGTATCATTGCCGAAACTGTAAAAAATGGTCATTCGGGATTGATTTCGGATTCAATGTGTTGTATAATCTCGGTAAAACAGCAAATCGGACAGTCAAGAGGAGGACATGAACATGACACTTCCGGTCGCACTTCAACTTTTCTCGGTAAGAGATGACTTTTCAAGAGAACCGATCGAGACACTTAAAAAAATCAAGAAGATGGGATATGACGGTGTGGAGCCTGCGGGACTCTACGGAATGTCACCCGACTATTTCAGAGGCGTGTGCGATGCCATCGGCCTTAAAATACCGTCAACTCACCTTCATACAAGTACCGTAGAATCCATGAGCGATGCAGATCTTGCATCATGGAAGGCTGCGGGATGCAGATATGTTACCATTCCTTTCGTAATATGGGAGGAATTGCCCGGAGGCGACAGATTTTCTCAGTATCTGAAAAGGCTCAAAGAGGTGTCGAAAAGAGTCAGAGCTGCGGGGATGGAGCTCGCATACCACAATCACGCCCATGAATTTCAAAAGGTGAACGGTGACTATGTTCTCGACACTCTCTATTCGGTCACGTCCGAGGAGGAGTTGAAGGCCGAAGTTGACGTTGCTTGGGCAACTATGGAAGGTCTCGATGTTCCGTCCTATCTTTCAAGATACACAGGAAGGCTCCCCCTTATCCACCTTAAGGACTATGTTGAAAAGAAAGGTGGCGGATACGATTTCTGTCCTTTCGGTCACGGTAAAGTCGATGCTGCAGGAGTTCTCGATGCAGCAGTATCGGCGGGCGTCGAATGGCTCGTCGTTGAGCAGGATTCACCGAAGGGCAATAAAACGCCCCTTGAAAGTGTTGCCATCAACAGGCGGAACATTAAAAAGCTCGGCTTTTGACTTTTAATACCGTCTTCGGCTTTTGTAATCTAATAAAACGGAGGTACTTATGAAAAACAGAATGATGCTTCTTATCAATCCGGTCGCAGGAAGAACCGCGCTTTCATCACAGCTCATATCTGTCATAGACACTTTTGTAAAAGCGGGATATGAAGTGAATACCGTGACCACCCAAAACGTTGAGCATTTGGAACAGTGCGCCATTGACAGTAGGGGGAAATATGATCTTTTGGTTTGTTGCGGTGGAGACGGAACGCTTAATCTGACCGCCGGCGCCTTTTGCCGGATCGACCGTGCGGAACGCCCGCTGCTCGGTTACATTCCCTGCGGTACCACTAACGACTTTGCCACGTCAAGAGGTATCCCGTCTGATCCAACAGATGCCGCAAAATGCATTGCGGAGGGTAATGTTCACTCAATCGACGTGGGATTTTTCGGGGAGAAGAACTACGTCTACGTGGCGGCATTCGGAGTATTTGCCGATGTGTCATACGCCACTCCGAGACAGATGAAGAAGAATATCGGTCACGCCGCCTACGTCCTTGAAGGAATCAAGTCTCTCGGCAACATAAAAGACTACCATATCAAGTTCAAGATAGGCAGGGAAGAGATCGAAGGCGACTTCGTCTACGGGATGCTCACCAATACCACCCGGATCGGCGGCTTTGAGCTTCCCATTATCAGCGACTTTACTATGGATGACGGACTTATAGATATCACCCTCATAAAGAAGCCCAAAAACGTTGAGACCTCGACTCAGCTCATTAACTCACTTCTTACACAGCGGCCGGACGGGGATGCGGTAATGCAATTCAGAGCATCGAAGATAGAATATGAGGCCGATAAAGAGATACCTTGGACTCTTGACGGTGAGTTCGGAGGAGCGTACGATAAGCAGGTGATCGAACTGAAGCATCGGATACTCGACATGGTCTACTGATCCGATCAAGACAGACGGCATGTCATGATTTTTTGCTGCCGCTCGCAAATAGCATAAAGATCAAAATCATCGAGAACCACGCTTGAATGGTCCAAGCGTGGTTCTTTCATCTTTTTTGAAAGCACTGTATCATGCCGAAATACCTCAAAATACTTCAGCAGATGCAAAATTCGACATGGTTCGCATAAAAACTGCCCAATTTCGGCAAAGAAAAATAATTATTTTTTCGAAAGGGTATTGACAAAACAGTTAGGCGAATGTATAATAACTCTTGCGCGACCAAAACGAAGAAATAGAAGAATTAGCAAAGAGGCAAGAAAATGATCTCCGAAAAGACCAATATTGAAATCGATTATACAAGGCGTTTACCCGAAGCGGAATTCGATGTAATGAGCGCCATTTGGAGAGGAACTCCCCCCGTCAACACAGCCTATCTTATGGAAGAAGTCGGACGCGAGAAGGGTTGGAAGGCTCCCACTCTCATTTCTTTTTTAGTCAGACTTCAGGACAGAGGCTTCATCACCTCCGAAAAGCACGGCAAGGAAAGATACTACACTCCGGTTGCCGACAAAGCAACCTACATTCACGAGATGACCGAGCAGTTCATAGCGAAGTATCACGGAGGTTCCTTCATTTCCATGCTTGAGGCATTCTATACCGACGATAATTTCACGGAAAACGATATCGACGACCTTCTCATCTGGCTGAAATCAAAGTGCTGAAAACACCCCTTAAAACGGCTTACATTCCGCCTCTCGGCGGAATGTTTTTTTCATATCTGGAAGTTTTCTCGGTATCATTCGTCTGATACCTTGCTTTGGCGGCAAATACGAGACTGAAGGATCCCGATTAGAAAAAGCATCGGTAAAAAACACCCGACGGCAATGCCGTCGGGTAATTTTCAGAAAATCATTTGATCTCCACGGAAACCTTCCTATCGGAGAGCTTTCCTGCTGCTTTTGTGATAGTGCGGAGAGCTTTGGCAATATTGCCGTGCTTTCCGATAACCATGCCCATGTCGGATTCAGCGACATTGAGTGTGAGAATTACTTCGTCATCAGTGACGTTTTCCGAAACTTTGACTTCATCAGGGTTATCAACGATAGCACGTACCATATCTTCAAGAAGAAGACTTAAATTTATCATTGGGACGCCTCCGTTAACGCTCATTATTTAACGAGACCGTTTTTCTTGAGAAGTGCCTTGACAGTTTCAGTAGGCTGTGCGCCGTTTGCGATCCATTTTGCAGCCTTTTCAGCATCGATCTTAACGTCTGCGGGGTTCTTCATAGGATCGTAGTATCCGATCTCTTCGATGAAGCGACCGTCTCTGGGGCTTCTGTTGTCTGCAACGACAATGCGGTAAAAGGGAGCTTTCTTTGCGCCCATTCTTCTGAGTCTGATCTTGACCATTTCTTATTTCCTCCGAAATTGAATTGAAAAATTAAAATATCTGAACACCGTCAATGCGGTAGTTTCATGCGTCTCATTGCTTTCTTTGCGTTCTTTCCGGTTAACTGCTTCATCAACTTGTTCATCTGGTCGAACTGTTTGAGAAGTCTGTTGACCTCTTCAACGGAAGTGCCGCTTCCGGCGGCTATCCTCTTTTTTCTGGAGCCGTTGAGGATGTCGGGCTTGTTTCTTTCCCTCTCGGTCATCGAAAGGATGATGGCTTCTGTCCTCGCAAGCGCTTTTTCATCGATCTTAGCATCCTTCAGCGCACCGGGCTTTACTCCCGGTAACATTCCGATGAGATTCTCGATAGGTCCCATGTTCTTTATCTGCCTGAACTGCTCCAGGTAGTCCGAAAGGGTGAAGGAATTTTCCCGTATCTTTTTTTCAAGATCTGCCGCTTGCTTCTCATCGTAGGCTTGTTCTGCCTTTTCGATCAGTGACAGCACGTCTCCCATGCCGAGAATTCTCGATGCCATTCTGTCGGGGTAGAAGGGCTCAATGCAGTCGAGCTTTTCGCCGGTTCCCACGAACTTTATGGGCTTTCCGGTGACGTATCTTACCGACAGTGCCGCACCGCCTCTGGTGTCGCCGTCCATTTTGGTGAGGATCACTCCCGTTATGTCAAGAAGGTCGTTAAATGAAGTAGCCACATTAACGGCATCCTGTCCCAACATTGCATCCACCACAAGAAGTATCTCTGTGGGGGAAACTTCCGATCTGATATCGCGAAGCTCTCCCATCAAGACTTCATCCACGTGAAGACGTCCGGCTGTGTCAAGGAACACCATGTCGTATCCGTTCTTTTTTGCGTGGTCGACTGCCGCTTTTGCTATTTTGACCGGAGACTCCGTGCCCATTTCGAACACCGGAACTCCCACCTGCTCCCCAACTACCTGAAGTTGCTTTATTGCCGCAGGACGGTAGATATCACAAGCGACCAAAAGCGGGTTCTTGCCCTGCTTTTTGTACATGGCCGCAAGTTTGGCGGAATGGGTGGTCTTACCGGCTCCCTGAAGGCCGCACATCATTACGACTGTAGGCGGTTTTGAGGATATTTCAAGCTTCGCCTGAGATGTTCCCATAAGAGCGATCATCTCTTCGTGGACGATCTTGACTATCTGTTGGGAGGGAACAAGGCTTTCAAGCACGTCGCTGCCGACGGCTCTCTCCGATACTTTGGAAACGAACTCCTTGACCACCTTGAAGCTGACATCTGCTTCGAGAAGCGCAAGCTTGATCTCTCGCATACCCTCTTTGACGTCCTTCTCGGTAAGTCTGCCTTTGTTTTTGAATTTTTTGAATGCACCGGCAAGCTTGTCGGACAGGCTCTCAAACATGGCATGCTCCTTCCTTTTCTCGGTCAGTCTTGATGCTGTAAAGTGAATTGCTTTACAGAGTATAGCACATCTCATCTACGATGTCAAGTGTTTTTTCAAAAAAATGCGCCGTGATCGCGGCGCAGATAGTATTGATCATATATCCAACTTCAAAAGACGATCTCTTATTTTCCCAAGTTCATCCTTTGCTACGCCGTTAAAGCCATCACTTACGGATGAGACCTCGTCGGCAATCACTGTTATCTCTCCCTTCAATTTTTCAAATCTTGAAGCAAGACCCAGCTTGTCCTCAAGGGATGAAAGCTCACATTCGGAGCGTTTAACGGCATCTCGGACTCCCTGTCTTGATATTCCCATCTCCTCGGCGATCTCGGACAGGGAACAATCCTCGTCATAGTACATCTGCATGATCTCAAGTTTTCTCCCGGTGAGGATATCACCGTAGAAATCGAGAAGCAATGCCATTTTCATATCTTTTTGAAACACACAGACACCTCCCGTTCGGATCTCGGCTTTTATCGGATCTTTAACCGAATTATATCATCTCTTAAAGCGCTTCTTCATCATCTGCGTGACCGACAAACAGAAGTGATAGAGCAGTTAACAGCCGCCTTTTTCGGGAGTATAACACACTTGATTGTCTTTGTCAAGCTCTCGGTCAAGTTTCCGCTCATTCTCAGCCTATGTTAACAAATTGTAAACTCGGTTGAAAACGTTTGAAATCGGGCAGGTGTTGTTGTACAATGTCAATGACAGATAATATTATAAGTCAGAAAGGATCCATGTTATGACACTTCTCGTACTTGCCGCAGGAATGGGCTCACGCTACGGCGGACTTAAGCAGATCGACCCCATCACACCGGACGGCGAATTTATTATCGACTTTTCCGTCTATGATGCTATCAGAGCCGGCTTTGACCGTGTGGTATTCATCATCAAAAAAGAGAATTACGAAGACTTCAAAGACACCATCGGAAAGCGCCTTGAGGGAAAGATCAAGGTCGACTATGCTTTCCAATCCCTCGATATGATAGTTCCCGCGGACAAGATCCCCGCCGACAGGGTCAAGCCCTGGGGAACAGCCCACGCAGTGCTTTGCGCAAGAGACGTTATCGGTGATGACGGTTTTGCCGTTATCAATTCCGACGATTTCTACGGACAGGACGCCTACAAGAAGGCAGCCGAATTCATTTCGGATGCCGAAAAGAAAGACGGAAACCACTACTGTATGATCGGCTACCGTCTCGGTAACACACTGACGGATAACGGCAGTGTTGCAAGGGGTATCTGCAATACCGACGGTGACGGAATGCTCACACACATCGTTGAGCGCACCAAGATCTTCAAGGAAGAAAACGGAGCAAGCTTCGTAGATGAAAACGGTGATAAGGTGCTTCTGCCGAACGATACCGTAGTCTCCATGAACTTCTGGGGATTTACCCCCTCTATGTTTGATGAGACACTCAAGAATTTCAATGAATTCATCGACGATCCCGACAGAGAGCCCCTCAAATCCGAGTGCTTCCTTCCCAACGTAGTCGGCTCAATGAAAGAGGAAGGGTACTGCGACGTTAAGGTCATCGAGACCTCCGCAAGGTGGTACGGCGTTACTTATCACGACGACAAGCCCATGGTAGTTGAGAAGATCAACGGACTTATCGAGAGCGGCGAGTATCCCCGCGGACTTTGGAAATAATTCAACTTCAAAAACCGATCATTAACTGATCCCGGAGGAAAGATCATGGCAATTCTTGTTACCGGGGGCTGCGGATTTATCGGCTCCCACACTTCGGTGGAGCTACTCGGCGCCGGCGAAGAAATAGTTATTCTAGATAACCTTTCCAACAGCAAGGAATGCGTTATCGACAGAATTGAAAAAATCACGGGAAAGCGCCCCGAATTTGTTAAAGCGGATCTTCTTGACTATGACGCATGCGAGGAGGTCTTCAAAAAATACGATATCGAGTCGGTCATCCATTTTGCCGGACTCAAGGCAGTGGGCGAATCCGTTGAGAAGCCCCTCATGTACTATCACAATAACCTGACGGGTACCTTCAATCTCTGCAAGCTCATGTCGAAATACGGAGCAAAGAAGATAGTATTCAGCTCATCCGCAACCGTCTACGGACTTCCGAAATCGGTGCCGATAAGCGAAGATTTCCCCCTCTCCACCACCAATCCCTACGGTGAGACCAAACTGATGATAGAGCGGATCCTTGCGGATATCTGCGTATCCGACCCGGAATGGAGCGTTGCGATACTCAGATACTTCAACCCCATCGGCGCTCATCCCAGCGGACTTATCGGTGAGGATCCGAAGGGCATTCCCAATAACCTGCTTCCTTACGTTTCAAAGGTGGCAGCAGGGAAGCTTGAGTGTCTCTCGGTCTTCGGTGACGATTATGACACCCGTGACGGCACGGGAGTTCGTGACTACATCCACGTAGTTGACCTGTCAAAGGCTCACCTTGCCGCACTCAAGTACGCAAGAGAGCATGACGGCATCGACTATTTTAACGTGGGAACCGGCTGCGGCTACTCCGTTCTTGAGATAGTGAAGGCCTATGAGGATGCCTCCGGAAAGAAGGTCAACTACCGCATTACCGATCGCCGTCCCGGTGATATCGGCGAATGCTACGCCGATCCCACCAAGGCATTTAACGTCCTCGGTTGGAAGGCAGAGAAGGGTATCAAGGAGATGTGCATCGATCTTGCCAGATGGCAGGAGATGAATCCGGACGGATACGTCGACTGATACCGACAAAAAATGATTTTGCAGAAGACCGCACCGCACCGCAGTGCGGTCTTTAAGGAGAAAAAGATGATAACAAAGAATTCATTCGGAACTCTTCCTTGCGGCAAGGAGGTCTTCCTCTACTCACTTTCGAATAAGAGCCGCCTGAGAGCCGATATTTCGAACTTTGGCGGAACGGTAGTACGTCTTATCGTCAAGGACCGTGAAATGGTCGATATTGACGTCGTATGCGGCTTTGAGAACGTTGACGGCTACCTCAACGCCTCAGGATATCAAGGCGCCATCATCGGACGTGTCTGCAACCGCATCAAGGAGTCCCGTTTCACTCTTGACGGTGTGGAGTATGAGCTTTTTGCCAATGACGGAAAGAACTCCGCCCACGGAGGAAAGATCGGCTTTAATAAGAGAGTTTGGGACGTGGTATCCGTCACCGACGGTGACGAACCGACGCTTACCCTTCGCTATGTCAGCCCGGATATGGAGGAGAATTTCCCCGGCGAGCTTACCGTAACTGCAACCTACACGCTGACGGAAAAGGGCGGACTCAAGATAAGATACGAGGCCACCACCGATAAGAACACGGTGATCAACCTCACCAATCACTCCTATTTCAACCTTCACGGATGCGGAAACGGCAACGTTAAGGATCTTGTCATGTGGATCGACGCAGATAAGATCAATGAACAGGACTTTGAGCTTATCCCAACCGGCAATTTTCTCACGGTAAAAGGCGGCGCATATGATTTTACAGTCCCCAAAGCTATCGGAAGAGACTTTGACAGTGAGCCTTCAATGGACATTCAGCACGGCGGCTATGATAACAACTACATAATCAACAATTACGATGGTACAGTGAAGCTTTGTGCGACACTGAAGTGCGAGGACAACGGCATCAAGATGGACGTTCTTACAGATCAGCCTTGTGTGCAGATCTACACGTCGAATATGATCGATGAGAATGACATCCCCTTCAAGGGCGGCAAAAAGCAGATGAGAAATTGTGCCGTCTGCTTTGAGACCCAGCATATGCCGGATGCCATTCACCATCCCAATTTCACAAATACCGTATTGAGACCCGGAGAAAAGTACGACTACACGACAGTCTACGAGTTCTCGGTCGAGGACTGACCTGTTTTTATTCCCCGCATAGAATGACTGTGCGGGGAATCTTTTTTATTTGGAGGTGATAGGACGAAATTTGATATCTTCAAAATGCAGGGAGCCGGCAATGATTACCTTTTCTTCGACATGAGAAAGGGAAATTTCGACGGTGACTTCGGTGAGCTTTCAAAAGCCTTGTCCGACAGACACTTCGGGATAGGCTCGGACGGGATAGTTCTCATTGAAAAGGACACCGAGAGTGACGTTTCAATGAGGATCTTTAATTCCGACGGATCGGAAGGTGCCACCTGCGGCAATGCCCTCAGATGCATTGGAAAGTACCTTTTTGACTGTGAAAATGAAAACAGATGTGTTTTCTCCGTCGGGACGTTATCGGGAACAAGATCGGTCAAGGTGACGAAAAACAGCACGGCAGGCAACGAGATCACTGTATCAATGGGAACGGCGAAGCAGATATCGGCACCGTTTGTTATCCGTATCAACGGAGCCGAATTCGAGGTGATACCGGTCTTTATCGGCAACACTCATGCGGTGGTTTTTTGTGATGATCTCAGTGACGGTACGGTGAGAAAGCTTTCGGATGTCATCACAAGAGCACCGATCTTTCGAAGAGGTGTCAATATTGAGTTTTGCATGAAAACTGGAGACGGCGTGTGCAAGGCGAGAGTCGTCGAGCGGGGAAGCGGTGAGACACTTTCCTGCGGAAGCGGTGCCTGCGCTATCGCCTTTGCATCGGCAAAATACAGAAGGCTTCAAAACGACAGTTACATTAGGATCGATATGAAGGGCGGTACCCTATTTGCAAAATGTGACAATTTTGGAAACGTTACCTTGAAGGGAGGTGCCGACTACGTATTTTTCGCAACGGTCGAAATACCCGTCGAAACTGGGAATAAGAGCAGGTAGGAGTCAGAAGAAGCTGAGTGACGAGTACCTTTTTGTTGAGATAAAAAAAAGAGTGTCGGAATTCCGTTCAAAGCACCCAAACTGCGACCTTATCGATCTCAGCATCGGGGACGTGTCACTTCCTCTTCCGAAAACCGCAGCTGAAGCCGCCGCCGATGCCGCCGAGCAAATGGGAACGTTCGAGGGATTTCATGGCTACCCCTCACCCTTCGGAAGCGATCTTTTAAGATCTGCCATCTGCGGTTATTTTGAAAGCCGCGGAGTTGCGGTATCGAAGGACGAGATATTCGTATCGGACGGCGCAAAAAGCGATATTGCCGATATTTGCGAGCTGACAGAGACAAGTGAAGTGCTCTTGACCGATCCCGGTTACCCGGCTTATCTCGATAACAGCATCATGTCTAACAGCAGAGTGACCCTATTGAAGGGTACGAAGGATAACGGTTTTCTTCCACCCCCACCTAAAGTGAAAAAGCCCTACGTTGTCTTTCTCTGCTCACCGGGAAACCCAACAGGAGCAGCGTACAGTACAAAGGAACTTGAAAATTGGGTCAATTATGCCAAGTCCTGTGGGTCACTTATAGTATTTGACAGCGCATACAGTGAGTTCATAACGGATGAAGGGATACCGAAATCTATCTTTGTCATTGAAGGATCCCGCTCATGTTCGGTTGAAATAATGAGTTTTTCAAAATTTGCGGGCTTTACCGGAATGAGAGCGGGAGCAACGGTGATACCGTCAGATTTACGGATGAAAAACGGCGATGCTTTTCAAAAACTTTGGATGAGGAAAAAAGCGGCGTCATTCAACGGGCTCTCATATGTTACCGAAAGAGCCGCAACCGCCGTTCTTTCAGAAAGAGGCCTTTCGGAATGCAAAGAAAGGGTGATTTACTACCTTGAAAATGCCCGCATCTTATCAAAAGCCTTGGGTACCGCAGGTGTTTTTCATACCGGAGGTGACAACTCACCATACATCTGGCTCCAAAGTGAAAAAATGGCGTCTTTTGAACTGTTTGAGAGCTTTCTTAATGTTGGAATAGTGGGAACTCCCGGCGGCGGCTTCGGTAAAATGGGTGACGGATTTCTCAGACTTACCGGTTTTTCATCAAGGGAGAAGACGGAGGAGGCATCAAGGCGACTATTGAAATATTTTGCTGGTAATACTTTTCCAATTTAAATTAAATAGCTCTAAGTACTTGACATAACTCTCATTTTGTGCGAAAATCTTAAAAAGCCACGTTTCCAATGGCTAAATATTAAAAAAAGGCGGATCAACAAAATGCTTGCTGGCAGACCCCCTATGGGATGGAATTCCTGGAATACCTTCGGCCCCTCAGTCGATGAGAAGATAATACTTGAAACTGCGGATGCAATGGCGGAGAAAGGCTATCTTGAAGCCGGATACGAGTACGTCGTTATCGACGACTGTTGGATGGAAAAAGAAAGAGTAGACGGAAAACTGGTCGTCAATAAGGAAAAATTTCCTCACGGAATGAAATACGTTGCCGACTACATCCATTCAAAGGGCCTAAAATTCGGTATCTATTCTGCGGCGGGTACTTTTACTTGCCAGGGATTCCCCGGATCCTACGGTCATGAATTCGAGGACGCCGCCATGTTTGCCGAGTGGGGCGTTGATTACCTCAAATACGATCTGTGCCATTTCCCCGGAAGTGGTGATCTTAAAAATGCCTATCTTACCATGTCAATGGCTCTAAAGGCCACCGGCAGAGAGATAGTTTACGCCGCTTGCCCCGTAGGTCAGGGCGAGCCTCAGAAGTGGATGCGTTCCGTTGGTGCTCATCTCTATCGCTCCACCGGAGATATCAATGACAGCTTTGAGTCCATCAAAAATAACGCAATGTCTCAGCTTAGAAAGCTTGGCGATTCCGCCCCCGGATGCTTCAATGATATCGATATGCTGGTTGTGGGAATGAGCGGTCAAGGCCACGTCAGCTACAGCGGAGGCTGCACAAACGATGAATACCTGCTGCATTTTGCCCTTTGGTGTGTTTTCGGAGCGCCTCTTATGATAGGTTGCGATGTTCGCAACGTAAGCGACGAGATCCGTGCGATACTTCAAAACCGAGAACTTATCGCTATCGATCAGGACGAGGAGTGCCGTCCCCCTTACTATGAAGAGAAGCAACGCTACGCCTACGACGTTCGACTCGCCTTCGTGAAGCTCCTGTCAAACAATGAGATGTTGGTGTGCTATTTCAATTTTGATGAAGTGCCTCAGTGGACACCTTTCTATTTCGATGATTACGGTATTCCTTCATCCTCCGGCTACGGTCTTGAACTTTGCGATATCATTACCGGAGAGAGATTTGTGAAGCGCGACGGGTGGAATCCCACGCTGCCTCCCCACAGCTTCCGCATCTACAAGGCGAAGCTGGTAAAATGACACCTTGTATTGAATGTGGAAGATCTCTCACCTTTGATGAGATGGGAATGAACCGAAAAATGGTGTCCCTCGATGTGAAGGAGATGAGGTGTCTTACCTGTCTGTCACGGAAATATAACATCGGTGAGAACGTGCTAAGGGAGAAAATTGAGTATCTTCGGCGTTCCGGATGTACTTTGTTTTCCGCTGCGACCGACAAAACAGAGAAGTAAAGAGAGAAGTTATTAGAGTATCAAAAAAGGAGCATCCGCAAAAGCGGATGCTCTGATTTTTTCGTTTTGTTCCTTTTATGCCTGCTTGTTGAAGGTGTTGTCGATAACGCCCTCTACCCACTTTACGATAGCAGTTCTTTCATCAAGGCTAATCTTCTTGGAAAGGAATCCACCGCCGTCAACGGTGTAGACATCGTCAATAACGTTAGTTCCGGCTTCCTTCAGGATCTCTTTCACGGACTGAACGCCCTTGCCGTCCTTGTCGCCGTCAACTACGAGAGCAACGTTGAGTGCACGTGCGGGATTGAGCTCACCGCAGAAGCGTCTCAGTTTGTCGTTTGCGGCGTCCTTAATGGACATAACGATGACCACGAGTTTCTCTTTGTCGCAGGGGAATGCGGGCGGTACGTCGTCAAGCTGGCACTTGAATGCCTCAGAGATCGCCGTTGCAAAAGTAACGACTTTTTTCTTTGTTGTGGAGTAGATAACTCTCATTTTTACTGCATTTGCCATTATAATAGCCTCCGGTTGATAACCATGGTATTTTATTATCTTTTATTATTGTAGCACAAAAGATCCAAAAATGGAATAAGAATCTTTAAAACGGGAATTAATCGTCGATTACAACAAATTTATCATCAAAAAACTGTTCAAAACGCCAATTTATGTCTGTTCTTGATGAATCGGTCTATGGGGTATCTCGTGTTGTCAAGGTCATGAAGATCTGTCCGCTCCAAAAACAGATAGCAGGATGTGGACTTGTCCCGATCACATCATTTCAGTTCAGTTCTTCAAAAGCTGCTTTTTGAAACTTGAGCTCTTTGATAGCGAAACCGCAAGTGCGGGACAGCAGATAAGATTGAGGGCAAGCTCCAATATAAAATTGACAAGTACACCTAAAATGACCGCCCAGACCACAACAAAAAAAGAATCATTTTCCCCAAAGCCGCTATAGCTCTTGAAGAAAAAGAACACTCCGAGAATATAGAGTCCGGTATTGACGATAGGAGTGACCGCAGATGCGATCAGCGAGGAAGGGAAGAGCTTGCCGTGAGTTGCTTTCATCAGCGCCTCATAGACAACAGCACTTAAAAATCCCGCAAGTATCCCTTTTCCAAGGCAGATGATCACCGTTTCAACGGGTTTGTAAAGGAAGAGACCGTTAGTATAGGGATCAAATCCCGTGATACCAAGTATCAAAGTGACCATTCCGAATACGCCGCCGAGAAGTGCACCGCTTTTTTTACCGAAAGCGGCTGATCCTATGAACAGGGGGATAAGTACCAGTGACGGACAAGTAATCGAGATGCGGACCAGGGAAGCCGCAAGGACTTGAAGAACTATCATAATAGCAATTATCATCGCTATTTGGACCGTTCTTCGGTTCTTTTCCCGAATGCTTTTCGGTGAAGAAAAAAAACTTGCTTTTTTTGCCATAATTACCTCCGGGGCTCTGACCCAACGCTACCTCCCGTGGCTCGGTGAAGTGCGTGCATTCTTATCTATGATCGGACCGTAGTCTTGATCATCAAAATATTTTGTCTAACTTTACTTTCTGTTCTTTTTGTAGAGCAGGGCTGCGCCTGTAAGAGTTAGGTCGTCGAAAATTTCGAATTTATTGCGGCAATAAGGAATTATCATCCTGCTGTAGCCGCCGGTGGCAATCAGCGACAGCTTATCACCATCCACACATAATTTTTCACGAAGATTTCGAATGAAGCCGTCTATCATGAAGATATTGCCGTTGACAATACCGGATGCGATGCTGTCTTTGGAATTCTTTCCGATAAGTGAGTCGGGATGGTTAACAGAGACTCTTGATAGAAGCTCGGCAGTATCAGACAGCGCATCAAGTGAGAGACCTGCGCCCGGTATTATTACAGATCCGCAAAGCTCGCAATTTTTATTAATTACCGTAAGTGTGGTGGCAGTACCCAGATCCGCCACTACGATGGGGGCTGCAGCGATGCTAAGAGCCGCAGCAGCATTTGAAACAATGTCCGAACCGAGTTCTCCGGGATCATCGATCAGTATCCTAAATCCGGTGTGAGTTCCGCTTGTGATAAAAAACGGCTCGTGGCCGATAAGAGAACGAACCGCATCGGAAACGGAAAAAGCGACCGACGGAGCGACCGATGCGATGACAGCATCCGAGATCACCTCATTGATATCATTTTGAAAAAGAAAAGCACGAAGTAGTATTAGGTACTCATCAGCAGTTCGCCTGTTCGATGAAGAAACGGAAAAACTAAATTTAGGTGAGATCCCGACTTCGCTTAAAAAACCGAATTTTACGGTTGAATTGCCGATATCCACTGACAGAAGCATTATGTTGCCTCCTATTATCATTTTTAATTCCCCAAATTAGACAAAATTTGCATTTTGTCTAATTTGATCTGGCTTTCAAAGTAGCTTGTTTGCCACTTCCCTCGGTCGTATTTTTTGTTTTTTACGGTGGGACCTTCTGCACCGAATCCGAAACAAACTATGTATCAACATTGCCATTAGCGCACCGAAAAAATGAGACAACAAGAAATTGCGGCACGGCAAAATGTCGTGCCGCCTAACTTATCCTTTGTATTTCTTCTTCGTTGCCATTCCGCCTCTCAGGTGTCTTTCTTCCTTGTTTCTTTCAAGCACCTCAACTGCCTTCAAATACAGAGGCTTATTAACGGTCTTCAGCTTTTCTCTGAGATCCTTATGTACGGTGGACTTACTGATACCGAATCTTGCCGCTGTCTGTCTGACTGTCGCATTATTGACCGCAAGATATTCACCGAGGATCTCACATCTTTTTTTGCCAATATATTCTTTCATCAATAACTCCTATGGTGTTACTGACTCAATATATGTTGACTTCCCTCCCCGTATTACCTGATCTGTCGAAGTATCGCTTGCTTTACGATGAAGCGACCGGCGTTTTCTTAAAATGCGGGCACAAATGAAGTTAGTGAGTTGCTAATTAGTTAATTATGCTAACCTAAAACGGCAATATTAAGGTAATAATCTGCAGTGATCGAACGTAAAGCGCAGGTCAACTCAACATTACCTGTCCGCCGGTCACGGGAATTGCCTGTCCGGTCTCGTACTTTTGGTCGATAATGTAGGAGATCGCGCAACAAACGTCCTCGGTTCTGCATCCGCGTCCAAGAGGCACCTTGGATTCGTAAAAACGTCTCACATCACTGACAGTCTTCGCGCCGGGGACCTTCCCTGCTTTGAGATACTGAACGAAAAGTCCGCGGTCGGGATCGCTCCAAAGAGGACCGTCAAGGAAATTTCCGGGGCAGATTGCATTAACCTTGATGCCGAAGGGCGCAAGTTCAAGAGCGAAGGACTGAGTAAGACCGATGCCACCGAACTTGCTTCCCGCATAAGCGAAGTTTTTGTTACTTCCTTCAAGACCGGATTTTGAATTTATCTCGATGATGTCGAACATTTGAGTGTAGTTTTCGATACGCTGTGTCTTCATTACCTCCGAAACGTATTTTGCACAGAGGAAGTAGGCGTTATAATTCACGTTCTCAACCAACTTGAAATTGTCAAGCGTCATCTCCTCTAGACTTCCGGCACGGACGATGCCCGCATTGTTGACGAATATCTCGATGCCGCCAAACCTGAGAACGGTCTGTTTTACCAGATTTTTGACCGATTCCTCATTGGAAACGTCGGTCTGAACCGCAAGGGTAGGCACTCCGAATTTACTTTCGATCTTCTCTGCGGCGGTTAAAGCTCCTTCGCCGTTCATGTCTGCAATAACGACACAGGCACCCTTAGATGCCAGATATTCGGCAATGCCGAAGCCAAATCCCTGGGCACTGCCGGTGACTACCGCTACTTTGCAAAGGTAGGGTCTCATCGGGTCTTCGCGCTTTTCTTCGATGAGAAAAGTACCCACATCGTTAATGTGGATGGATCTTACTCCCACAAGGTCCGCATCATCAATCTCCCAATCACTCAGCGTGAGTTCTGCCTTTTGATCACCGGCATATCTTACGGTGATCATTCCGTCTCCGTTGCCCGCACGATATTTCAAACGAGGGGCGATCTTCAAAAAGTCATTCATTCTTTTTTACCTTCCTTTTTTATTTTTTGTAGCCGCCTATAGCGGAATATCGTTCTATTTTTGCTTCAAGAGTTCCATTCGTGTCCGATGAGAACATAGTGAAGTTCGGATCTGACGATGCGGTGATCTCGTGACCTATAAGAGCGTAGGTAGCCTTTCTTAAATGGTCGAATTCGGGGGCCCCCGCTGCTTTGCAGACGAAGGACTGCCTCGGTTGATTGATGTCCTCGCCGCTGATCTGGAAAAAGTCCCGCTCCCTGCAAAGTCCCATTACCCTCGTCAACTGCTCAGCGGTGTTTCTCGACGGCATGAATGTTATGGCATTGAAGCCGAGTTCTTTAAGATAACAAAACAGTTCATCAAGATAGTCATCCTCGAATTTTGCCGCTTTTTTGTCGCCTGTGGGAGACTCGGCAACATCCCCAAGGTATGCATAGGCACTGATGGCGCCGGTCTTTCTTGCAAGTTCGATAAATTCCGTCACATGGATCAATTCATCGTCCGCATCAACGTAGATCTTGCCGATGAGGCCACTTTTTAGGACTCCCAAAAGGTCGTAATCAAAGAATCCGTCGGGGGCTTCAATGAGAGCATTTCGCTTTTTCTCGGATAATTTGGAGTCGGACATTTTTTCAACGGCTGATATTATCTCTTCCCTGCTTTTGTATCTTTGTCCAAGCTTTTTTACAAGTGCGAAAAGTACGTGACGCTCAGTTACGCTTCCGCCGTTTTGATACTGTGACAAAGGGAGAACGTCCCGATCAAAGTCAACCTCGATATCAATGCTTTTTGCGATATCGCAGATGAGAGAGCACATCTTTTTGTTTCTTTCGTTGCGAAGTTCTCTTTTTTCGGATATCACCTTTTCGATCTCACCGAAGGAGCCGTGTGGGATGCCGTGAAGAGCCACGTATGCACAGGATACCTGGTCCGGATTGTTGAGTCTTCTTCCTTCAAAGGGAGTCCCATTAAAAGATACCCGAAGCTCACAGCCGCAGGTGACAGGAAGGGACAGAATCTCTCCTGCCTTGATGAATTCCGCGCATCCGCCTACGCTGTCATGATCCATGATACCGGCGGTCTTAAGTCCCGCAGCCTTTGCATAATACGCGGCGGCTGACGGAGTGTAGGGTGAGAAAGAATAGGTGGTGTGGATGTGGTTGTTGACGTATTCTCCGATGCTCGGAGCATCCGGAAGTCCCGCCTCGGTAAGCGCTTTTAAAGCGCAAAGTCTTTCATCCGGTGACAACGCCGGATCATTCAGCATCGTCAAGTTTTTTTTAATATCTTCAGTCGTCATTTTCAAAGTTCTCCTCATTTCCAAGCTTCGGAAGCGGTGAGGGCTCCTTTCCGGTCATATAACGGTATTTTTCAGCGTAGTAGACAGCCTTGGCGGTGTCAATACCCGGTCGTCGCAAAACGGCTCTTATAAGCACATTTTTGGGCGTCTCATCCGGATCTATCAACTCTACCGCAGCGACTTTGTAGCCGCAGGCTTCAAGCCTTGCGCACCTCAGCGCATCAGTGGCAACGGAGCAAAATTTCTGCTTGAGTATCGAATGCTTTGCAATGAAGTCAAGTTCCTTTTGATCCATCAGCGAAAACATCTCGTGCTGACAGCATGGGGTGGAAAGCACCACCTTTGCTCCGTGGGTCACGGCAAAGTCAAGCACCGCATCTGTCGCCGTGTCGCAAGCGTGAAGTGATATGACAAGATCGAGGTCTTTTGGAGGGTTGAATCTCCAAATATCATCGCAAATGAAGTGCATCCCAAAAAAGCCCAGCTTTTCTGCGGTTGCAGCGCAAAAGTCGATAACGCTCTTTTTTAGGTCAACACAGACCATGTTGACCTTCATCCCGATTATCCTCGTAAGATAGTCATAGACGGCGAAACTGAGGTAGCTCTTTCCGCAGCACAAGTCCGCAATGTTCACTTCCCTGTTACGTGGCAGGTATTTCATAATGTCTCCCACAGATTCGCAAAAGCGGTTGATCTGGCGAAACTTTGATTGCCTTTTATCGTGAACTCTTCCGTTTTTATCGGAGATACCGAGTTCTATCAGAAATTTTTCGCATCCCGAAAAAACGTGATCTTTTTTTCTGTCGTTCGTACCGCATCCGAGCGGCTCACTCTCGGTTGCCTTTTTCCGTCTTACATAGCTAACCTTCCCCTTTTTTGAGACCATGAATATCCCGGTGAGGTCGGCACAGTTAACATCGATCTGCTTTGCTCCTGTGGCTACAAGCTCACGAAGGATCTCTTCTGAGCGCCTCTCATCGGCATTCTCGTGGCAAAGACGTCCCTCAGTCAAAAAATATTCGAACTGAAGTACCCTTTTGCCGGAGATATCTTTCGACGCAATGCGCACCTTCTGTATCTCCCCTTTGGGAAACTTCGATACCACAGCCGTTTGGAGTCTTCCGTCCTTTGCGGAAGCAATTATGTCCGAAAGTGCTTTTTCAAAAGTACTGTCTGTCATTTTTTATCTTTGTCTCCGTCTTTTTTCTTCTTGTCGAAAAGGGATATCTTGGACTCCTTACCGGCGAGTATCCGTTTTATGTTCTCCTTGTGCTTGATGACGACCGTTGCCGCCATAAAAACTGCGAAGACAACACCGATGAAAGCACCGGAAGCGGAGTTTGTTATTTTGAGAATGTTGAAGAGAATGATAGGATAGAGCACCGCAGTTAAAACGGACCCGAAGGATACCATTTTAGTGCAAAGGACGGAGAGAAGAAATATTACAAGAAGGACGAGAAAAGCTCTCCAGTCTGTGAGCGCCATCACACCGGCAACGGCCATGACTCCCTTTCCGCCTTTGAAACCGTAATAGAGGGGAAACACGTGACCTATGACCGCCGCAAATCCCGCAAGATAGCCGCCGAAGAGTCCGAGGAGAAGGCCTCCTATCAACACAGACAGAGCACTTTTGAGGAAATCTCCCACCATCGTTATTACCGCCGGGAGCATTCCGTAGGTACGCATCATGTTGGTGGTGCCGGCGTTACCGCTTCCGTGCTCTCTGACATCGTCATGGTAGAACCGTCCGGAAACTATGAGCCCGAAATTGAGGCTTCCCAGCAGGTATCCTGCGGCAATGCAGAAAACTATACCGGCGATCAGAATGATATTTGCGGCAGTGTTATTTGTGGAAAAATACTTCTCCGACAGTTCTGCTAATAAGTTACGGTACATTGCTTTCTGTTACCTTTCAGTTTTCATCGTCACCTTTTTGTCTTATGACGATCCTAATTGGAGTTCCTCTGAATCCGAACGTCTGCCTCAGGCAGTTCTCGATATAGCGCTGATATGAAAAATGGAAAAGCTCGGAGTCGTTGCAAAATATTACGAAGGTAGGAGGAGCTACCGACGTTTGAGTCATGTAGTAGATCTTGAGTCTGCGCCCCTTATCACTTGGGGGTTGCACCCTATTGACGGCATCTGCCAGTACGTCATTCAGCATTCCGGTGGTCACTCTCATCATGGACTGGTTGTGAACATAGTTGATGTGCTCATAGAGTTTTTCCACACGCTGACCGGTCTTGGCGGAAATAAAGATCAGAGGTGCGTATGTCATATAAGCAAGCGCCTTGTAGACGTCATCTGTGAACTTTTTGACGGTGGAATTGTCCTTTTCGATCTTATCCCACTTGTTGACGGCGATTATTACCGCTTTTCCGGCTTCATGTGCGATACCCGCGATCTTTTCGTCCTGCTCTGTTATTCCTTCGGAAGCATCGATGAGAAGGATGCAGACATCGGCGCGCTCCACCGCAGTCTTGGCTCTTAAAACGCTGAAGACCTCGATGCGGTCATTAACACGGCTCTTGCGGCGAATACCGGCGGTGTCGATGAAATTGTATTTTCCGAATTCGTTTTCGGTGAAAGTGTCGATAGCGTCACGGGTAGTTCCCGCTATATCGGAAACGATAAGGCGGTCCTCTCCGAGAATGCTGTTGATAAGAGAGCTTTTACCCGCATTGGGCTTTCCTATGACGGCAACGTTGATAACGTCACTCTCATCTTCCCCCTCACCCTCACGGACAGGTACTGCCTCGGCGACTGCATCCAGCATATCTCCCGTGCCGCTTCCGTGAATGGATGAGAGAGCGATTAGCTCTCTTTCGAATCCGAGTTCGTAAAATTCATAGAATTCGGCGGGCACGTTGCCTATCGAGTCAACCTTGTTCACAACGGGGATAACCGGCTTTCCGCTCTTCTTCAGCATCACCGCTATCTCACGGTCGTCTGCCACGAGTCCTGCACGGATGTCGCACATAAAGATGATAACATCGGCAGTCTCAATTGCAAGTTCAGCCTGCTGTCTCATCTTCTTTAAGATGATATCATCGGTCTTAGGCTCGATACCGCCGGTATCGATGACAAGATATTTTCTGCCGCACCACTCGGTCTCACCGTAGATGCGGTCACGGGTGATGCCGGGAATATCCTCGACAATGGCACGCCTCTCACCGATCAACTTATTAAAAAGGGTGCTCTTTCCCACGTTTGGTCGTCCGACTATTGCTATTACCGGTTTTTGCATTTTTCTCTCCGTTTCTTCGGTCAATTGTTCAAAGTGATGAATGCGATAAAGTCGCATTCGGTGTTCAAAAATCCCTTTGCTCTCGAAATGGGCATTTTATAAAGTGCGTATCCCCCTGCAGCTTCCGGCGTTTGGCAAACTACGCAGATATCGTCTCCGTCAAAGCAGATATCGGGAAAGATACAAAGTTCTGCCGACAGATCGACGATGCCGTCACAGCTCTCATTGGGAAGGTCCGTCCCCGATGTATCAAGTGAGAACCTACCGGACAAAAAAGCCTCTTCAAAAGCAATCTTATCACCGATCAGATCCTCAAATGAGTAAGATACTCTGTTTCGAACATCGGCATTCACCGAATGGACGAAGGACGATGTGTCGCCGCTTGAATTATCGGTGAAATTTCCGACGGTAACATAGGAAACATAGTCACCGGATTGCAAGGTGGTTTCAAGGCTCGTCTCGCTGAATGAGTAAGTTGCGCCCTCACGCACCGAGATATCAAGGCTGTCGTGATACCGGTATTCAATACCGGAAAAAAACTCTATCGATGCTTTTTCCGCCGATAGCCTGTCCGCAAGGGTGATCTCCGGGTATTTGATCTCCAAAAAATTTCCGTTCACGGTCTTTTCATCCGAGGCCACCTTCAAAATGTAATTTGCCGCCGGCACCTCGCTCTTTCCAAATCCCCGTATGATGAGTACCGCCGAGACGGAGATTGCCACGATAACCGCCACCGTCAATACTGTCAGTATTATTCTTTTTTTCATATCGTTTCTCCTTCGTCGCCAATGAGAGAGAACAGAAGATCCGCTCCGTCATTTTCCGAAAAATGAAGCCTTACTCCGAGCTTCTTTGACAGCTCATCGGGAGTCATCCCGCAGAGGAAAAGATCCCCCTCCGCCCGGAGCATAGTTCGGCTCAAATAGAGCGTTTCTCCGAGGGGACGTCCCTCAAGCTGTTCCGAAATATCTTTGCCTGTGAGAAGTCCCGTTACTGTGACTCCTCCGCCAAAGAAGTTGTTTTTGATACAGTAGATATTCACTTTGACTTGAGGGCAAAACTCTCTAAGTGCATCACAAAGGCGCACCATCAGACCGTATGCCGCCTCTCCCGTGGCAATGGACACTTCCCTTTGTACGGCTCTGTCCTCATCGGTCAGGGTGAGAAGCGCCGTCTTGAATTCGTGCTCAAAGGAGGATATCATCCCCACTCCATCCTCAATCTGACCGAAGTCCTCCCAAAATTCATAGGGTGGCATGGGTATCTCGCCTTTCAAATAGAACTCGTCGGAACAGAAGAATATCCGAGTTCCGTATTTTTCAAAGCACCTGTCACCGAACTCGGTAACGGTCTTAACCACTTCCCTGCATTCTTCCCTTGTGAATGGCTCAAGGGGATAGAGTCCCTCGCGGAAAGCAGTCAGCCCGGCGGGAACGATCGCAACTGCGGACATTTCCGGATACAACGTTTCAAGGTCCGACAGAGTTCGTACAAGCTCCGCCCCGTCATTGATGCCTCTACAAAGAACTATCTGCCCGTGCATGGTAAGATGGGCTGTCTTCAACAAATCGAGGTATTCAAGCACTTCTCCCGCCCTTGGGTTCAGCATCATCATGCGGCGAAGTTCGGGATTTGTTGTGTGGACGGAGATGTTGACAGGGGAGATATGCATCTCGATGATCCGTTCGATATCCCGCTTTTCAAGGTTGGTCATGGTGATATAATTCCCATGAAGGAATGAGAGACGGGAATCGTCATCCTTGAAGTATAGGGAGCGCCTCAGACCCTTCGGAAGCTGATCGATGAAGCAGAAGATGCACTTGTTTGAGCATCGCATCTTCTTGTCCATGAGCGGGGTTTCGAACTCAAGTCCGATGTCGTCGTAGGTGTCCTTAACTATCTTGGCAACACGGCGCTTTCCGTCACGTTCCGTCTCCACGGTTATCTTTTCGTCGGCAAGGTAGAAACGGAAGTCAAGAACGTCTCTTATCTCTTTTCCGTTGATGGAGATGAGAACGTCGCCTTCTTTGATGCCTGCCCGTTCCGCTCTTGAATGAGGCAGCACGCCAGTGATCTTAACCATTTGTTCCGCCTCCTTGATACTTTAGGGCTGTTTTTTCCAAATGCTATTCTACCACATTACAAAGCGAAAGGCAAGGAATTTTCTGCGTAAAATATTATGTATTTAATATTAGCGACGGAAAATGACGGTTTTCGGCGCCATACGGCACGTATCCCGCCATTTTATAACCTATTTTGCCGACCCAGCCGCTACGACAGGTAATCTCTTATCTTCTCAAGAGCGGATTTTTCTATTCTGCTGACGTAGGAACGGGATATTCCGAGCTTTTCCGAAACCTCCCTTTGAGTGAATGCCTTGGTATTGTAGAGACCATAGCGCTTTATTAAGATATGTCTCTCCCTCGGAGTCAGACTGTGTTCGATACAGTACATAGCCTTCTTTATTTTCTCTTTTTTATCGATGTCCTCCGCAATGGTATCTTCCACTTTGATGATGTCAAGATAGGTAAGAGGGTTTCCGTCCTTGTCTGTATCGATGGTCTCACTGATGGACACCTCACCTTGAGTCTTTTTGCGTGCTCTGAAATTCATAAGTATCTCATTTTGGATGCATTTTCCCGCATAAGTTGCGAACTTAACGACCCCTTTGTACTTGTAAGAATCGATGGCTTTGATAAGTCCCACCGTGCCGATAGAAACAAGATCCTCCGAATTTTCCGCTGAGCCGTAGTATTTTCTCACGATATGAGCCACAAGCCTCAGATTGTGAAGGATAAGTTTTTCCCTCGCCGCCGTGTCCCCTTTCGTGTTCATCCTCTCAAAAAGTTCTCGCTCCTCGGCGGATGAGAGCGGAGGGGGAAAGCCTCCCGCAGCGGAGACGCTGAGAATAAAGAACGAAGCGCAGGCGGCAAAAGCAAATAACAATCCAAGCATGATCTACCCCCGAAATAACAATTTAGTAGAACATATGCCGAAAAATGAAAAATACTGCTTGACCGACGGCCATCTATCTGCTAAAATAATCTCATCGAAACAAAGGCGGTCAACATGAGATACGATCTTATTATCTGGGATTTTAACGGCACTTTGGCAGACGATGTTGAACTTGGCATAGATTGTATCAACACGGTGCTCAAACGGCGAAATATGGCACTTCTCGACGGCGTGGATGCCTATCGTGAGATATTCTGCTTCCCTATCATTGACTATTACGAAAAACTCGGTTTTGACTTTGACAAGGAACCCTACGACATCGTCGCGAACGAGTGGTGGGAAGAGTACGTACAAAACGAGCACAAGATGAAGCCTACGCCGAACGTGGAAAGAGTTCTTTCCGCGATCAAGGAGCGTGGCATCACTCAGATAATTCTGTCATCATCCGAGATCGAAATGCTCAGACGGGAACTTAAGATGCTGTCTCTCGGCAGTTATTTCGACATAGTTCTCGGACTTGACAACATTTACGCCGGCGGCAAGACGGAGATGGCAAAAAAATGGGCAGAAGGAAAAAACTTTAACGCCCTTTTTATCGGTGACACGCTTCATGACTACGAGACCGCGAAGGCGATCGGTGCCGACTGTATCCTCTACAGCGGCGGTCACGACGGCAGGTGGAAGCTCGAGAGTGCCGAGGTACCGATAGTGGATGACCTGTCGGAGATACTCGAATATCTTTGATATCAAATCAAAAATTGGAGCCGGATAGCACGCTATCCGGCTCATTGATCTTTCCGTCGCTATTTTAAGATCCTCTGAAGCGCATCCAAGAGAGTGACTACATCCCGTCTTGTGTTGAAAATTCCGAAGCTCACTCTGAGTGCTCCGCTCTCTCCCGTGTCTAAAGTACCGTGGGCAAGTGGTGCGCAGTGAAATCCGGGACGGGTGCAGATCCCCCGCTTGTCAAGCTCTGCCGCAAGGCTTGATGGCGACATCCCGTCTGCGTTAAACAGTACCGTACCGCCGGTCTCCGCAGGTAAAAAGACCTTGATACGTCGGTCGCAGAGAAGCTCGCTCGTAAGATACCGTCCGAGCTCGGTCTCATGCTCCCGTATCTTATCGATACCTACCCGTTCAAGAAATCCGATCCCTTCAAATAGTCCCGCAATAACGGGAGTCGGCAAAGTCCCAGCCTCAAATCTGTCGGGAAGCTCCGACGGCATTTCGGGCGACAGAGAATTTGACCCGCTTCCGCCTTCAACGAGAGTTTTGATACTGCCGGTATCCAAGTTCGAAAAAACTATCATTCCTGCACCCTGAGGAGCAAGAAGTCCTTTGTGAGACGGAACGCACAGGGCGTCGATCCTCATTTTCAAAATATCAATATCAAAGATCCCCGCACTTTGAGCAGCATCCACGGCGAAAAAAATGTTCCTGCTTCTGCAAAGCTCTCCTATTCTTTCTATGGGAAGTATCCTTCCGCAAATATTGGAACAGTGCTGACATATTACGAGGGATGTGTTGTCTTTGATACTCTCCTCAAGACTTCTGAGAGTCCTATCCGAATCCCGTGAAGTCTTAAAAACACTGTAGGTTATCCGTCCTTCTTTTTGGAGTCTTGATACCGGACGGCGGACACTGTTGTGTTCCATGTCCGAAATGACAACATGGTCGCCCGGTTCGGTAACACCCTTTATCACCGTATTAAGTGCGTAGGTGGCACCGGGCAAGAATGCCACGTTTTCGGGTCCCGGAGCACCGAACAGTTTTGATGCCGCCGATCTTGCACCGTAAAGCACTTCGGCGGCGGCACGCGCCAAATAATGAGATCCCCTGCCGGGATTCCCTCCGAATTCGGTTAAGCATCTTAAAGTGCCTTCTATGACCCGATCGGGCTTCGGATACGATGTGGCGGCGTTATCTAGATACAGCACCGCCGACTCCGATAACGTCACCGTAAGGAATGCCCGCCTCCCTTAAGATCCTTTTTACTTCTTCTCTTTGTGAGCATTTGACGGAAACTCCGAATGAGCAGCCGAGCCTTGTGACGGAGGGGTCAACGGACGTCACTCTCCCGTAGATACCGAAGGATGCGAGAAGTCTCTTTGTCTTCTCACAAAGTGTCATGGTCTTCATTGTAAAAACACACATTTTTACCGTCCGCTTTACAGACGCCGCAGACACTGTCAGTATATGCTGTCAATTCAAGTTCGATAATAGCGCAAATAGTCAGTCTCGGTCAAGGAACAGACCGCCACGTCGAAGTACCTGTCCTTGCAAAACAGTGCTCCTCTGAGAGTCCCTTCATATTTCATTTGAAGGCGCTGTGTGACAGCAAAACTGGCGTTATTTCCAACGATAAAACGAGCCTCGACTCTGTGTACCCGGAAGGTGTCAAACGCCTCAAATACCGCCTTTTTTGCGGCTTCTGTGGCAAGTCCGTAGCCTCTGTACTTGGGAGACAGAACATAGCCTATCTCACAGCAGTTGTTTTTGAAGTCAAACGAAGTGAAACCGCAGGTCCCGATCATCCTGCCGGTGGCCTTTAGTTCGATGGCAAGGTCATAATAAGTCCCGGTGCGGTAAGCGCCGACGGCACTGCGAAGAAATGAAGCCGCTTCCTTCTTTGTTTTGTAGCTTTCCCAAGGTAAGAACTTTGTAACGTCACTGTCCGAAGCGTAACCGAAAAGATCCTCAAGATCTCCTCCGCATAGCTTTCTCAACACCGTCCTCTCGGTCTCAAGCCGGACGTCATTCCTAAAATACCGCTCAACAAATAATTCGTCCATCTCACGCTCCAACGGTAGTTTTTACTTAGTATACTACGAACCGTGCCGCATTGCAAGCGCCATATTTCGAAGTCGGTGCTGCTCATTTGCTTTTTTTCAAAAATCACTTGATATGACGGCCGCCTTATGATAAAATAGAATAAAACGGCGTGTCCCGAATATCATTTAACATAACGGTAGGAGGGACTGATCATGGATGAAATTAACGGGATCGCAATGCCAAATACGGAACCAAGCCGGGTGAAAGATGTTATTTTGATAGTGTCAGCAGTGCTATCCGGAGTGCTGTTGGGATGTTTCCTCGCTTCAAACGGCGAGTATTCACTCACGTGGGAGTTTCCCTTTCGGGACGGTATGAAAGCATTTGATATCTATCTTTCCGCTTGCGTGTTCCTTTTGCCGCTGACCGTTCAGTGCGCGGTTCTCTTTCTTTCGGGGTTTTCTCATTTAGCTGGAGTTGCCGTATTTTCAACGGTTACATTCAGATGCGCCGCTTTGGCGTTTTCCCTGTCTGTAATGCCCAACGGAGATCGACACAGTGCAGTTTTCTCTGTCTCATACGCCGCCGCCACCGCCGCAGTCTGTATCTTTTCCTTCATGACACTCAAATTTCAGCATGAGCTTTTTATGGCGGACAGTGAGAAAAAAGGTCTTGTGCCTCGGCATTTATACTCGTTCTGTTCGGTGACGGGAGGAGCGTTTCTCGCTTCTCTGCTTCCCGTTATGATAACGTACTTTGTAAAATAACCTATCCAAGAAGGAAGTTAAAATGGACGAAAACAAAAAGAAAAAAGGCTCCGGCATCTTCGGTATCTTCTACCGTGATAAAAAGGAGACCGAAGGAGTTAAAAAAGGTGACGAATTCAACGTTTTGAAAAAGCCGGACATAAAAGGCTTTTTCAAACTTCTTACCCGCCGTTACAACAATATGTTGACGGTGAATATGTTCTATATCTTCGGAAATTTCCCGGTACTGTTCGCACTTTTTGCTCTGGCGGGCTACACGTCACACACCTCCGTTGCTCCCACGTCCGCCCTCTATACGGTGCTCAAGGGCTCAAGCTACTTTGATATGACACCGGTGACGGCTTCACTTAACGGCATTTTCGGCATCCAAGCGGAGATGGTGATCCCGACTGCCGCAACTTACGTTTTTTACGGACTCTCACTTCTCGCACTCATCACCTTCGGCCTTGTGAACGTGGGCTGCACATACATTATCAGAAACATCATAAAAGGCGAGCCTGTGTTCTTCTGGTCCGACTTCTGGTACGCTATCAAGAGAAATATCAAGCAAGGCATCATCTACGGTATCATCGACCTTTTCCTCTGCTTCATGCTGGTGTACGACCTGTTTTGGTTCAGAGCAAATATGGGTGTCAGTTCCATCTTTACGTTCTTCTATTTCAGCGGATTTGCCATGATAGTTCTCCACTTCTTCGTGAGAATGTACGTCTACCCGATGATGATAACCTTCGACCTGTCCATCTTCAAGCTGATCAAGAACGGAGTTTTCTTCGCAGTCCTCGGTATCAAGAGAAACTTAATGTGCCTTCTCGGTACAGCAGTGATAGTCGCCCTCAATTACGCCGCATTCGTTGTGCTGATGCCGGTGGGCATCATACTTCCCTTTGTGATCACAATATCTTTGTGCTCATTCCTCAGCGTCTACTGTGCTTTCCCGAAGATCAAAGAGATAATGATCGACCCCTATTACAAAGAAGAAAAATTATCTAAAACGGAAAACTGACTGATCTCAATAACTTAGCCGAGGCTTGCCTCGGCTTTTATCATCTTTTTTCGCTCCTTATCATATTATTGTTAGTATCAAATTAAAAGGAGAACGTTATGCAGGAATACAGATCGGAGAAAAGCCAACCTTGCGAGGCAATGTGCATCGATACCTATCGGGTGCTTGACTCATGCCGTGATAAGGATTGCTTTGAAAACACGGAAGTGATCCTGACCGGATACGGCAAGGAGACCTTGGCAAGTTCAAAAGAAGTCAGAGCGAAGGAGGCACGGATACTGTCGTGCATAATGGAAACAGATGAGGTGCCATTTAACAGCGGCTTTTATAAGGTGTCGGCAAAAATATTCGTGAAGGTGTTATTTGAGATCTGTATCGGCGGTTGCTTTCAAGATATCGATGGGCTCAGCATCCTTGAGAAGAATGTGATACTTTTCGGAGGAGAGGGGGCTGCCAAGGTCTTTAAGAGCGACCGTGACATCGGTAATTGCAAGGCGGAAACGGCAAAAAGAGCACTGTCATTGAGTTCACTTCCCATCGCGGTGCTTGAGACGGTGGATCCCATCGTCCTTGAGACCAAGACCATCAAAAAATGCGAAGGATGCAATGGGGTCTCAATAGATACAAGCTGTCTTCCAAACGGTATCGAAACTCTTTTTTCGGGAGAACTTATCTCAAATAAGATAGGTGAATGTTGCCTTGACGCCACCTTCGGTCTCTTTTCGGTCGTCAGGCTTGAACGACCTTCGCAGATAGTATTGAGCGCCGCTGAATACTCCGTTCCGGAAAAGGAACGCTCCGAGATAAGGGAAGAGGACCCTAGGAACGTTTTTCGTGAAATGCCCTTCCCTCTTTGTGAGTTCGGCATCACGCCGATACCAAGACAGAAAAAATAACAAAAAAAGCAACGGAGGCTCAAAACGAGCCTCCGCAATATTATTGTCCTCAATAGGATGACTTTGAATCTCGATGAGGTAATGTTCGGATACCGTCAGTTAGGCAAGTTTACGGTGAAGAACCGGTAGACTGTGCCGCCCGCACCCGAGGTGGGGTACATACAGGACACCGAGTTATCACGAACAGAGCCGTTTCTGCTGTTTCCGATGATAAGTCCCGTGGTCACTCCGTCGGAGCTTGAGAATTTGTCGCATCCGATCATCGCAAACTCGGTACCGATACCGTCGGAAGCACGCCATATCTCGCAATATGAGCCGTCCTTTGGCATAGCAAGGATAAAGAGTTTCCCCGAGGTGTTTTCGGCAAATCTTGCAGTGTACCGGGTTGCCGGATTATTGAAGTTAATGGCCTTGTTGAATATCTCAACGGGAGTCATGCCCGCCTGTCTCACGTCATACACGGCGTAATTCATCTGACTGTATTTGTTGTCGTGGTGGAAGCTTCCGTGCATTACGGTACTACTCAGCACGTGGAGATATCCCGCCGAGTCAAGGAACATATCCCCGTAAATATTGTGAGATGTGACAGGGAAAAGCATCCTATCCTTCTGAGTGTAGTCCGCCACTGCCACGTGAGTCATGGAACGTTTTTCGTGAAATGCCCTTCCCTCTTTGTGAGTTCGGCATCACGCCGATACCAAGACAGAAAAAATAACAAAAAAAGCAACGGAGGCTCAAAACGAGCCTCCGCAATATTATTGTCCTCAATAGGATGACTTTGAATCTCGATGAGGTAATGTTCGGATACCGTCAGTTAGGCAAGTTTACGGTGAAGAACCGGTAGACTGTGCCGCCCGCACCCGAGGTGGGGTACATACAGGACACCGAGTTATCACGAACAGAGCCGTTTCTGCTGTTTCCGATGATAAGTCCCGTGGTCACTCCGTCGGAGCTTGAGAATTTGTCGCATCCGATCATCGCAAACTCGGTACCGATACCGTCGGAAGCACGCCATATCTCGCAATATGAGCCGTCCTTTGGCATAGCAAGGATAAAGAGTTTCCCCGAGGTGTTTTCGGCAAATCTTGCAGTGTACCGGGTTGCCGGATTATTGAAGTTAATGGCCTTGTTGAATATCTCAACGGGAGTCATGCCCGCCTGTCTCACGTCATACACGGCGTAATTCATCTGACTGTATTTGTTGTCGTGGTGGAAGCTTCCGTGCATTACGGTACTACTCAGCACGTGGAGATATCCCGCCGAGTCAAGGAACATATCCCCGTAAATATTGTGAGATGTGACAGGGAAAAGCATCCTATCCTTCTGAGTGTAGTCCGCCACTGCCACGTGAGTCATGGTGTAGGAAGTGGAGTCCATATCCGGGAAGTGGAACAGGTTCACCTCATCCCAAGCGTAATCCGCCCCCGTCACAGTACCCGAAAGACCGAGAGTTGACAGAAGCACGTCGCGACCCGCAACGATATAGAGACCGTTCTTACCGTCGGGATAACTCATAAGGTAACAGTGTCTGTAGGTGCCGTTAAGTGCCGCTTTTTTAGCGGTGCCGGTCCAGGAATTAGATGAAGTATTGTAGATGAACCAAGACAGGTATCCGGTGCTCGTTCCGCCGCAAGCCATCACAATGAAACGGTGGTTTGCCGGGTCGGGCATGGGCTGGATGTAGCCGTTACCGCCGGGAGCGGCACCTCCGCTGTAACTCTTGTTGGTCCTGCCGGAAGTGATTTTGTAGGAGCCGTCGGAATTGGGAGATGCGGGATCGAAGTAAGCTACGAAGATACTTGCGTATGAGCCTTGGTCATCCCCTTGGATAACGTAGACCCGACCGTCCATGTAGTATATGTTGGGTTTTGAGGTGTGATTTGCAAAATCATAAGTACCGAGAGCCTTGTAGGAGCCGTTATCATAGATGCGATAAATAGTGAACTGAGCACCGCCGAGAGTGGCCCAGCTTCCGTTATCGGTCATGGGAATCACGGCAAAGGTGCCATAGGGTGTTTCCACCAGACGATTCTCATGGTTGCTGTGGGCAGACAGTCCCGATGATGCGGCGGGCAGTGCCGCAGAATCGGTTCCGCTCACTCCCTCGGTGTACCAGGTGGAAGTGCTCCTCGGCGTCATGTCGGGATCGTTTTCGGTACCGTCAAGAAGGTCGGAATGACCGGATGTCTTAAGTATTGAAGTGTTGACCCACACGGTGTAGCTGTTACCAAGATAAGTGATAGTGAACATCACGTCCGCTTGGGGCACCTGTTCGTCCCACTTAGCACGAAGTTCTGTGAGACCGGAGTAGACCTCACATCCCACGTGGTAACCGGTGGCATTCTTGATAGCACGTGCCATCTTGTCACCGAGACTGCGGGCTGTGAGCTTCGCCTTTGACGAATAGCGGAAATACATATAGTAGTCGTTCCCTGACGAGTCTGTGGCAATGAATTCATCGGTGTTGGCAAGTTTGTGATTTGTACGATAGTCGTTCCAAACATCGGATGCGGTCGAAACAGACGAGGTGAAGGCGTTTCTTTCATTAATTCTTGTTTGTCCGACTGCGGCACCGGATTTTGCATCCTTTGAGAAGATGACGGAGTCTATGTAGGTGGAATCGTAGGCAGATGCGGCACTGAAGTAGTCAAGTCTGAGCCCCGTCACCTTGCCGGACCAGTTGGATCTCGATGAGAGGTCGAAGGTGAAATAATGGTACTTTCCGTCCTTTGTAAGCTGAGCTACCTGTGTCTCATAACCGCCGGTGGGACCTGCGATGCCGCCGCAAACGTAGTAAATATTGGCAGTAGGGGCTGATACTCCCGCGCGGGCGGGTATGTTATAGACGTAGGTAACGGACTTGTAAGTATCGGCGGAAATGCCCGCTGTGGAAAGGTCGATGTAGATGCTGGGATCCGCCCCGCTAGCACAGGTGGCAACAAGGGACATTTTTCCGTTTGAGTCCGCAGCATATGAAACGTTGGAATCATTGCCGTTAACGACGTAGGTGGTTATCTTTGACTGAGAGTCAAATCGAATTACGGCATTTCCGTCCTTGTCTACCGTAGCAAGTGCGCCGGATGTGGCTTTGTCATAGACGCCGTAAGAGCGCTTGGACTCTTCTCTTTGCGCAATAACGGCAACTGCGCTCTCTTGATCGGGACAGAATATGACGGAGTCGAGATAGATAGAGTCGCCCGCAGATGCTTGAGAAAAGAACCTGTAGGTAGCGCTTTTTGAGTTCCAGTTTGATATTTCGGATATCCCGATCAACTCCGAATGGAATTTTCCGTCCTTCGCAAGGGAGAAGGTCTTTATTTCGGAGGTCGAGCCGAATCCGGACTCAACTGCAGCCGATGAATTCTTTTCCGTTGTGGATGAGGGGATCATGTAAGTTATAACTGCGTAGGAATAGTCACTTGTAAGAACGCTGTTGTCAAATTTCATCACCGCATCAATGCCGGTGGAAGTTGCGTCAGAGGCGGTAAGTACAGCAGCCCTTTGAGAGGATGAGTATGCAACCTTACCAGCTGTTCCGGTGGAGAGATACTTAGCCGATGCGCCTCCGGCAACGCAGTTTCTGAGCAAGATAACATCTCTTGAATTAACTCTGCCGTCTTCGTTGATATCGGCGACAGTCTTGTCGTAACTGGTAAGAGATCCCGCCACCACATTTCTCATTGTGATGATATCTCGGCTGGTGAGTTTTTTGTCACCCGAAAGGTCACCGAGGAGGATCTTAGTGCCGGATGAGAGGGTCAGCATATTACATTTGTCGGTACCGTCAAAAACATATTCCCTGTTTTGGGTCTTGCATCCGTCGTAGTCGCAGTAACTGCCCGAAGCGACAGTAGTTCTTGTGATTGTGGAATCCGACGTCACAAAGTAATTGTAGGTACTGTCACTTTCAAAGTCGATACTCATCCTTGAGATACCACCGGAAACCAACGAAAGACCGTCAATGTTAATAGTTCCGGGTGAGCCGATCATATAGACGGTGCCTGTTCGGCATGATGCGGGGGAGCGCATGACCTCGGTGCCGTCGATCTTAAGTATCGCCGCACCGTCCCAGTATTTTATCTCTATATGTCTCCAATGGTTCAATCGGCAATCGCCCCATCCGAAGTTCTTTTTCACTCCAGCCACTTCTACATAGCTTGAAGCGATAGCAACTCCGTTTGTGGCGGAATCGTTGATCTTGAGGCAGGGCTCACCGCTTGAATTCGGAGCCATTGCAAGATAGAAGGATATCACGGTGTTATTCTCTTCTATCTCAAGAGTAGTCGAGAGAAAGTATGCACCGGATGCGGAAAACTGCATACACTGTCCGGACGGAGCTGCAAAGGAGCTTACGCACAGAGCGGATACCGTCATAATGACAGCGAGCATCATCGAAAGTAATCTTTTCATCATTATTTTCTCCTGTAGTTTGGTCTCTTCAATAATCGATATCTACCGAAGTAAAAAGAAAAAGCACGCTCAGCCGCTGCGGCTCTGACGGCATGGGCGATATTTTGAAATAGCATAGGACATTCTCTTCCTCCATAACATCGTTTTTCTTAAATTATACTAACTTTTGGAAGTTAAGTCAATAGGTTGCCCAATATTTCAGACGTTATTCTTTGATCTATTGTGAATTTGCACAATCGGAAGTTAACAACATAAAAATATGAACCGAGGCACATCGACTTTTAACTGTCGCAAGTTCCGCTAACCTGCGCCGTTCTGCATTTTGAAATGCGTAGAAATTCAAATAACAAAGAGAAATGAACGCAATTCCGACTGTTGTTTTTGCCGAGCAGAGGCAAAAGCACCAATTTTTTTGGATTTTTTATCGAAAAGGTATTGCATTATCCCAAGTATTCAATTATAATTAATGTGTCTATTTACTATGGACATTCGGGTTATGCAAGAATGCATAGCAAAAAATTCATTTCATTTTACTTGGAGGAAGAAAGTTATGAAAAAACTTCTCGCTCTCGTACTGGCTGTAGTTATGGTAGCGGCAGGATTTGCATTTGCATCCTGCGGAACCGATACCGCAGCTGACGGCGACAAAGACATGGTCGCCTACGTTATCGCCGAAAAGGGCGATACCTACTCACTCGGTCTTGCCAACAGCTTTAAGACCGCATTTGAAGGCCTTGGAGGCAGAGTGGAAATGGAGGAGTTCCCCACCAACACCACTAACTTCACAGATTATCTCCAGAAGGCTCTCGACAAAAACGCATCCGTTATCTTTACTCCCAACTCCACAACAGTTGCGGCAAACCTCCTTAAGAATGCCGATGACCTCGGTATCGAATGCCCCATCCTCGCAGGTGACACATGGGAATCCTCCGTTATCCTCGATGCTATCAAGGGCACCGAGCTTGAAGTCTACTGCTCCACATTCTTTGACGAGAACGATGCATCATCCACTGCCGCATCCGATTTCGTTACCGGATTTAAGGCTTGGCTCAATGCCAATGCAGACAAGAAGACCTTGAACGGTGACAACGACATCGTTGCCGCAGTTTCCGCTCTCGGTTTCGATGCATACAACATCGCACTTAAAGCGATCCGAGCAGCCGCTGAGGACAAGGGCGCAGATCTCACCTCTGTTGACGTTGCAAACGTGCTTTGGACGATGACATACGAAGAGGCAGTTACCGGTAAGGTCCAGTTCGACTCCAACGGCGATGCTATCAAAAACAGTGCATACATTAAGAAGGCAGGCGACGGTGCATTTGAGTTCATTAAGCTTCAGACTGCCGACAACGATGCAAAGCAGGCAGAGGCGTTCGATTACGGCGACAAGACCGGCATCGCTCTCAATACAGCGGAAAAGAAGATAGTTATCGGCGTATACGAGCCCATCTCCGGCGCTAACGCAGCAGGCGGCAAGCAGGAAGTCCTCGGTATCCAGTATGCTAACTCCCTTGACAACAAGGTAGAGATCGCAGGCGAGACCTACACTGTTGAGGTCTACGTTAGCGACAACGGCTCCCTTGAGGAGAACGCAGTTACCGCAGCATCCAGCATAGTCAACCGCGGTGCTCTCATCTCTCTCGGTTCTTACGGCTCCGGCGTTTCCATCGCAGCGGCTAAAACTTTCGAAGATGCGGGAATGCCCGCTATCGGAGTTTCCTGCACTAACGCATCCGTTACCGCAGGCAACAACTTCTACTTCCGCACCTGTTTCCTCGATCCCTTCCAGGGCTCAGTAATGGCTCAGTTCGCATGGGATCTTACATCCAAATAATTCACTGAAGCATTTCATCCGGGGTGCTGCCTTAGAGCGGCACCCTAATGCTTTTGATGAGAAAGGTTCCAAATAATGAGCACACTTCTGAATAACCTGCCGGCATACCTGATCAGAGGTCTTGCAACGGGCGGGCAATTTGCCCTTGTAGCCATCGGTTATACCATGGTATACGGCATTCTGAAGCTGATAAATTTCGCTCATGGCGATCTATTCATGGTATCCGGCATCCTGCTTATTTATCTCAATGCGGAGATGCCCGGTATTGTTTCATCCCTCGGGCTTCCCCTTTCGGGCACTGCGGTCATCTTGATCTCGATACTGATAATGATAATTCTCACAGTCGTCATCGGATACTTCATTGAAAAATGCGCCTACTCTCCCTTGAGACAGGCTCCGAGGATGTCGGTCATGATATCCGCCATCGGCGTTTCCTATCTGCTTCAAAACTTAGTCTGCTATATTACCGGCGGACTTTCAAAACAGTTCCCCGACGTACCGTTCCTCAGCGACAGCGTGAAGCTTTTCGGCGTGAAGGACAAGGTGTCGGTATTTATCTCCCCCATAGCAGCGGTGATACTCATGGGGATTCTCGTGGTCATAATCAACCACACTAAATTCGGAATGTCCATGAGAGCCGTTTCAAAGGACTTTGAGACCTCTCAACTCATGGGCATCAAACTTAATAAAGTAATTTCCATCACCTTCGGTATCGGCGCATTCCTCGCCGCCGTAGGCTCGGTACTTTATTTTTCAAAGAACACCGGTATCAACCACCTTGCCGGATCAACACCCGGTATCAAGGCATTCATCGCCGCAGTTGTCGGCGGTATCGGCTCCGTACCCGGTGCTGTTGTCGGAGCGCTTATCATCGGTGTGGTTGAGAGCCTTGCAAGGGCACTTGATCTCTCCGATTTCAGCGATGTTATCTCCTTTGCGCTCCTTATCATCATACTCGTCGTGAAGCCTACCGGTATTTTCGGCGAGAAGACTACGGAGAAGGTGTGACATGGCAAGATTTTTTGATAAAAACAAAAGAATGCTGTGCAACATGGCACTGATATTGGTGCTCCTTCTTGCAGTAGTTGCAGTTCAGCTTTTCGCACCCTCTACATCCATGTGGTTTTCGGTGCTTCGCAAGGTATTCACCTTTGCTCTTGCCGCAGTTTCCATGAACCTGCTCAACGGTTTTACCGGTCTTTTCTCATTAGGCCAGGCGGGATTCATGCTTCTCGGCGCCTACACTTACGCTATTTTCACAATCCCACTGTCCGAACGTGCCAGTGTCTACCGCAACTACGGTGACAGCCTTGTGCAGTTCAAACTGCCTCTTGCGCTCGCCCTCATTCTTGCGGGGATAGTTGCGGCGATCTTCGCTTTTCTCATCGGTCTTCCCGTTTTGAGACTTAAGAGCGACTACCTCGCCATTGCTACTCTCGGTTTTGCCGAGATAGTTCGAGGCCTCGTTCAACTTCAGTCCTTTGGACCTATCACAAACGGTCCCGACCCGCTGAACAAATTCACCTCTCCGGACAACGTGCTCGTGTACGTTGCCATTACAGCGGCTTGCGTAATGATCATCTTGCTGCTTATCAACTCTACCTACGGACGTGCTTTTAAGGCGATAAGAGACGATGAGATAGCGGCTGAGGCAATGGGAATCAATCTTGCCAAGCACAAGATGATCTCATTTGTGACAAGCTCCTTCTTCTGCGGTATCGCAGGAGCAATGCTTGCTATGTGCAACTCCAGTGTGTCCTCCGTTTCGTTCACTACCTCAATGACCTACCAGATCCTTCTTGTAGTGGTCATCGGCGGTATCGGATCGGTATCCGGATCCATCCTTGCTTCCTTCATCTACTATGCAAGCAGTGAGTGGTGGCTTCGTTTTCTCGATACCGAGATCGTCACGGAATCGGGCTTTAAGATCCCTCTTCTCGGCCCCAACTTCAGAATGGTGGTATTCTCCGTACTTATCATGATAGTTGTGCTCTTCTTCAGAAAAGGTATCTTCGGTTCAAAGGAGATCTCAGTCTACGATGCTGCAGTGAAGTTTTTCGGACTCTTCAAAAAGAAAAAGACTCGGAAGGGCGGTGAGATAGATGACTGATGCAAAAAAGTCTGTACTCAGCGTAAGAGACCTCACCATGCAGTTCGGCGGTGTCGTGGCGGTCAATGACCTGTCAATGGACATCTACGAAGGTGAGATCGTCGCCCTTATAGGACCTAACGGTGCCGGCAAAACAACGGCATTTAACGCAATTACCGGCGTGTATGAGCCTACCAACGGTGCCGTAAGTTTCTTTGGAGAACTTGTTATCGAGAATCACCCACACGGCAAGATGAAGAAGATCTATGCCGGTGAAAATGCGGACAAGTATCACACTGTCATGAGAAAGACTCCGGACAAACTGACTGATCTCGGAATGGCAAGGACCTTCCAAAACATCAGGCTATTCAAGTCAATGACGGTCTTTGAGAACGTTCTAACCGCAAAACATCTTCGCCGCACATCAAATCTCTTTACCGCCACCTTTAGGCTCAACGCGAAAGAGGAGGCCAAGATGAGAGAGGAGACCCTTGAACTGCTTGAACTTGTGGGTCTGATCGACGTGAAGGACGAACTTGCAACGAGTCTTCCCTACGGTAAGCAGAGGCATCTTGAGATCGCCCGTGCACTGGCTACCGAGCCAAAGCTGTTACTTCTTGACGAGCCTGCAGCGGGAATGAACCCTCAGGAGACTGAGGAGCTTGCGCAGTTCATCCACTTCATAAGAGACAAATTCTCCCTTACCGTTCTTCTCATTGAACATCACATGAATCTGGTCATGGATATTTCCGACCGTATCTACGTCATCGACTTTGGACGCAAGATCGCAGAGGGCATCCCCTCCGAGATCCAGTCCGACCCAAAGGTGATAGACGCATATTTGGGGGTAGTGGAAGATGAGTAATAATATTCTTGAGATCAGAGGCCTTTCAGTCAACTTCGGCGGTATCAATGCGGTCGATAACATTTCTCTTGACGTTCCGAAGGGAAAAATAGTGACTCTTATCGGCGCAAACGGCGCAGGAAAATCCACTACTCTGAGGTCAATATCCGGTATAGTGAAGCCGAGATGCGGCGAAATACTTTTTGAGGGTGAGAACATACTCGGTCTCTCTCCCGAAAGGATAGTGTCCAAAGGCATCACACTTGTGCCTGAGGGACGTAAGATATTCCCCAACCTGACAGTTCTTGAGAATATCAAGATCGGTGCTTATCTCAGAGACGACGATCTGTCAAGGGATATTGAACACGTCTATGAGCTGTTTCCTATCTTAAAACAGCGCCATTGGCAACTTGCGGGAACTCTTTCCGGCGGTGAACAGCAGATGCTGGCAGTGGGAAGAGCACTTATGAGTCGCCCAAAGCTCATCATGATGGACGAACCCTCCCTCGGCCTTGCTCCCATCATAGTGCGTGATATTTTCAGCATTATTAAAGAGATAAATTCCGAGGGTATTACGGTACTTCTCATTGAACAAAACGCCAATATGGCGCTCCAGACGGCTGATATCGCCAGTGTAATGGAGACCGGTCGCATCACTATGCACGGCACAGGTGCCGAACTGCTTCAAAACGAGCAGATCAAGGAGGCTTACCTCGGAAAGTCCCGCAAGTGATCAATTTAGCGATAGCTTTGATATTCGGAAGCCCAACGGCTTCCGAATTTTCAAAAAAGAACCGACATTCACGTCGGTAAAGAATAAAAAGGTGTGAAATGGCATTCAGTATCGAAAACAAATTAGTGATCGGTGTCTCATCACGGGCACTGTTTGACCTTGAGGATGAGAATCGGGTCTATGAGACCGAGGGACTTGCCGCCTACAGTGAACTTCAGATATCAAAGGAAAACGAAGTACTGAAACCCGGCACGGCATTCCCGCTTATAAAAGCGCTGACTTCCCTGACACTTGACGGAGAGCCTCTTACGGAGGTGATCATCATGTCACGAAACAGCGCCAATACCAGTCTTCGCATCTTCAATTCCATTGAATACTACGGTCTCAACATAAAAAGAGCCGCTCTCGCAGGCGGATCCGACATATCGAGATACCTCGACGCATTTCACACAGATCTGTTTCTGTCTGCCAACGGTGAGGATGTTGAAGCCGCTATCAATTCCGGCTTTGCGGCGGGAATCATCTGCAAAAAGCCCGACATGACCGACGATCCATTCACTGAAAAGGACACTATTCGGATCGCCTTTGACGGAGACGCTGTCATTTTTTCCGATGAGGCCGAAAAGATCTACAAGGAGCGGGGGCTTGAAGCTTTTACCGAACATGAGCATCTGAACGCGAAAGAACCTCTTCCCGAAGGTCCATTTGCAAGGTTCCTCGCAACGGTGTCGCTTATTCAAAATAGGTTTGCCCCGTCCGATTCTCCTATTAGGACCGCTCTTGTGACTGCCAGAAACGCTCCTGCCCACGAAAGGGTCATCCGTACACTTCGGGCGTGGAACGTCCGCATCGACGAGGCGTTCTTCCTTGGCGGACTGGCAAAGTCCGACGTTTTGAAAGCGTTTGATGCAGACATTTTTTTTGATGACCAGTCTGTCCATACCGACCCCGCATCTCACGTAGTTCCCTCGGCAAAGGTTCCTTATAAGACAAAGTAGTCACCGTCGATAAGTCATAAAAAACGTACCCCACGGAGCAGTCCGTGGGGTGATCATTTTCATAAATTATTCCGCAGTGAACGTGCAGTTTGCCTCGACTGCCGTTGAGCAGATGTTGATGAACGTCTTTCCTCGGTTGATACGAAGTGCTTCGCCGGTCGAGTTGACGGTAAGAGACAGGTTGCCGTCAAGATCGCTTCTTGACCAAGTGATGGAAGTGCACTTCCCTCCCGTGCAGAACATTCCGCTGCCGCTTCCGACGGTGTCCACCTTAAGGCGGCCGTAACTATCATATGCGGCAGTATCGCAGTAAAGAACGATAACATTGGTGAAGGTCAGCTGCTCACCCGTTCCGCCGTCGATATGCGGGGTCATATCGTACTGATATCTCGAATACAGCGCAGTATCGGCATTGTATATGTAGTCCACCGTCTGGTAATTGGAGATCGGAAGGTGAATGTGAGAAGCGTTATCTCCCACAATATCAAGAACCTCGCCATAGGGGGCGAATTCGAAGGGATACTCGTAACCGCTCCTGAGGTCGGTTCGAAATCCGCAGTGCTCAATAGTTCTCACGATACCGTCTCCGGTAGTCATCATAGTGTGCTCAAGAGACATGGTCTTAAGGCGCTCCTGATCTCTGTAATAGACACCGAGAGGGTCGCCTCTGACACCGTCTATGTGGTCTATAGCGCGGGAGGTCATCTGGGAATAGGCATCCTCACTTCCGCCGGCATGGCAGTAGATGGCATCGAACATCTGGGCAAAATCAAGGTAATACGGTCGGGATGAGCGGACGGAGCCGATAACTCCGAGTTCTTCATAATCACCGAAAACGCCCATAAGTCTCGTAATACCGCCCTCGGCAAGACATTCAAACAGCACGTCAGCATCACCAATGCCCACCTGGGGAAGTGCTTGCCAAATATTGTTGAGCATAACGGCAACAGGTCTCTTCCCCTCGATACCGTAAGATGCTTCAAGTCCCGTTAAGGGATTGATATTGTCAGGTACCGTTGGGGTAAGATCCACCTCTGCCTCGGTAACCGCAGAAGTGTCGGTATCGGGTTCTACAGCAGGTTCCTCTTCTTCCTTCTTACAAGCCGTAACGGAAAATACCGTTACAAAGCAAAGTATCAGTGCTATCGCCTTTTTGAAATCCATCTTTTTGACCTCCTAAGTAAAAAAGTGAAAAATGCGCCTTGTTCCCATTCGAGTACAATAGCGCACCTGTCACAAAACCACGTCCGTGCCTTAGCGCGCGGAGCTTTTTATTCACCGATAAGTCTCTCAAGCCAGATGAGACCGAGTTCAAACGCCTCGGCAAGACCTTTCTTAATGTCCTGCTTCTCTATTTTTTCGTGAGCAGAAAGACTTGTATCCGTCTTAACTATCTGGATAAGTATCATATCGGGGATCTTTTTTCCATTCTCTTCAGTCTCCGACATAACAGTCAAACAAAGAACGTATTCATCGTCCATATTGCCGTAGCAGATAACGTTATTCTCACGAACGAGGGGTCTTCCCTTGTACATAACGTAACTGCCCTTAACAGTCGCCGCCTGAAGTGCTTCCTTTTCCTCCATCGTATCATTTCCTTTCAGTCTTTTTCTGAACCTATTTTACATTAAAAGACGCCCGATGTCAAGTATTTTGGACTTATTCTAAAAAACAGTGGAGATATGGCGGTGAAATGCCGCCATATCTCGCCTATGTCAGTTCTTTTCTATTATTTTCAGTGACGAGGGGACGATACCAGCCTCAGTGTAGACTATCTCACTGATCTGTGCTACTTCTCCGGGTGTCAATCCGTCGGTCCTCACGATAACACTTGCACTGTCGCCGTTCACCACCGCTATGCACTGTTCAAAGCCCTTTGAGTGGATGAGGGTCTCGATATTCGCTTCTCTTTCAATGTCCTTCGCTATCTTCTCAATGTCATTATAGGCGTTGGTCTTCACGTCCTCAAGAGCGCTCTCGCTTCCGGTGACGCTTTTCAGTACTTCCATTGCTTCATCTCTTGCACTTTGTCTGTTGAGCACCACGTTGGCAAAATAGTCGTCGGTGGATGCTTCAGCCGCTCCGTCATCCGCAAGAAGTCCCGAAACATCCGCAAGGTCGTCGGACATATCCTTCGCCACCGTGTTCTTATCCATGAGAAGGAAATTAAGAAGGATGGCAACACCCACTATCAGCACCGCCATGGATGCGATGACCGTCTTTTTTCCAATCTTTGAAACGGCAGTCTTGGTTTTTTCTTTGATCTCGCTGAATTTCATAAGTATCCTCCAAAATAGTAAGTGATCGGCACCTGCCGGTTTTTATGTTATCATATGTCGGCGTGAAGCAGTTGATGCATAATCGGCTATTTTGCTCCCGCAACGCTGATCTTGGTTGACGGGATACCGAGCGCCGATGAGAGACACTCTGTAACGGTCTTTTTCACCGAAGCTTTGTCACCTCCCGTGCAGACCACCGCGACTCCTCTGACTCTCGGACAGACTGCATAGAGCTTCACTGTGCCGTCACCGCTGTCGATAAGTACCATCTCACTTTTGTAACTGTCGCCGTTCTTCTCGCTGTCGGCGGCGTAGACGTACTCCTCGGACGTGTCGAGAGTTAACATAACGTGAGCCTTATCGATGCCGTCAATGCTTTCGCAGAGTTTTCGGATCCTCTCCTCAAGTTCTCCCGAAAGTACTGCAAAAGAAGCTGAGTCTGACGCTGTGTTATTTTGTTCCGGATCTCCCCCGCTGTTTTTCTTTGTTACCGAAACTAAGATAAGTCCCGCAATAAGAAGCAAAAGTGCAAGTATCAACCTTTTGTCCCGAAGGATCTTCTTGATCTTTCCCAATACTGCGCTCATTTCCATCACCATCTACCCCTCCGTGAAAAGTATTTCGACGCCGTTATATCCAAGATACTCAAAAATATAAGTTTTTATTTCGCTCATTGTCAAGGATGACAGCGCTTTTTTTGATCTAATTATGACCGACTTAATCAGATACTCGTTTTCGGTAGTCCTTGAAAATTCGATATCCACCGAAAGATAAATGCCTTTTTCGGCAAGATAGCTTTCAATATCACTTTCGGCACGGGTAATAACTAATTCCGCTACCTCATTTTCGCCGCAGTTAATTGTCCCTTCGGTGTTTGGATCCACATTTGGAAGATCCGTTCCGTCAAGAATACCTTCTGCTTTTCCGAGAAGAGGTAAGATACAGATTGCCGCCACCGCAAGAGCTGTTATCCTTTTTACGTGATGTCTTGCCGTGTCGCCCATGGGCAGAAACGAAAGAAGTCCAAAGCCCAGTGACACTGTCAAAACAGTGATAATGTAATTAGACACTTCACACCCCCGCAGAAAAAGTGCTTGCCACACTCCATATAAGTACTGTGAAAATAACTGCTACGGAAGCACTGAGTGCTATAAAAGAATTCATTATTCCGGACAGCCGCCTTAAAAGTCGCCCCTCGCTTTCACACCCGATCACCGACGCAAAAGCAGACAAAATGAAGAGCACGAACTTTGAAAGACAAGCGTACAAAAACGGCGGCAAACAGACAGCTATCACCGCTATCACCGAGAATACTCCGGCTACCGCCCCTAAGTACGAAAGGCCTCCGTAGACTGTGCCCACAGCCTCCGAAAGGACACCTCCGGCGATCGGTATGAAGCTGCCCACTGCAAATTTGACAGTTTTGATCCCCACAGAATCGGCACTGCGTGCGATCAATGACTGAACCGATACAGCAAATCCGCAAACAGTCATTATCGCTACCGTCAAAAACGATGCTGCCTTTTCCGAAGCGTCGGAGAGAGACAGTGTTATTCCATCATCCGTAGCACTGCCGATCGCGGCAAATGCGCAAGATGCTCCGATAAGAGGCATAACGACCGTTGAAAAAACGAATTCCACAAGGGCACATACAAGCCCAACCGAGGAAGACACTACTGCAGCCTCACCTACCCGTCCCGATGCAGTTAAAAGCGCCACCGTCAGTGTTTCCGAGGCTATTGAAACGTCTTTAATAAGGGTCATCCTGCCGCTTAGGTATTCGACGTCAAAAAAGCCCGATCTGAGTACGGTCAGCGCAAGCACGGAGGCACTTACAAGGGCGAAGACTTCCCTGAGTCTCCCATGTGATCGGGTCAGCATGACTTTTGCAACGTAAGAGATCAAAAGAAGTGAAAGAAGTACCGGCAGATCCTTGAGTGAGAGCCCAATAACTTGCGTGAAGCAGTCTTTTAACAACTGCCAAAAAAACTCCATATCAAAATCTTCAGCCGCGTTTTCAATGGCAGTAATATCCTTGTTATCGAGCAGTGACCTGACATCATCCGGCAAGCTTTCCTTAAAACTGTCAAAAGCACCGAATAATTCGGTATCTGTGTCCTCGTTCTTTTTTCCTGTCAAAAACTCTTCAACGGATATTTTTTCCGTTCTATCAGTGATATCTTCTTTTTTTACTATCTCGATGGCTTTGATGCTTGTCGGAAATACAGTTACTGCCAAAAGAACGGAAAGAACGGCAACTGCAGCAAAATAACGTCCACTCATTTTTCACCTGCAAAGCGACGTGGCAAATGACAGAAGTTCCCTTAAAAGCGGAAGCGCTATCACAACTGCTTCCACTGTCGCAACCGAAATAACTGCACGGGAAAGACCGCCGTTGCCCGCTTGGTCGAATACCTCGGATGCGATCTCCGCAACCAAAACTACGCCGAGTACCTTCATAACGTATTCGAGGTACTCAAACTTTCCAACGGAGTCGGCACCTTCCTTCGCAAATGCAACTATCTCTCCTATTCCCGGCAACAATGAGATAAAAATGATCGAAAGACCCGTAAGAGATACCGCTTTTGCAAGATCAACATCGAATTTTTTTACTATCGATCCCGCCACGGCACAGATAACACCCACGGCCACTGCCTTAAGTATCATAAGTCGAAAACCCTTTTGAGAGTGTCAAACAGTTCACCGAACTTACCCGCAAGGACGATAAGCACGGTGACTATCCCGGCAAGAGACAGAAGCATCGCCTGCTCGTCCCTGCCGGAGCGTGAAAGAAGTTGACAGCAGAAGGCGGTCAAGATCCCAATACCCGCCACCTTGATAATAAGTTGAGTATCCATTTTTAAAGCAGAAATATGAGGAGCAAAAGAGCGAAGCAGACGGGCAAAGTCAGGTAAGCTCTTTTTTTCTTCTCAAATTCCGCATCTCCTTTCTTTTTCTGTTCTCTAAAGATCTCACAAAGCATCCTTGCGGTCTTTTCGGCAATATCGGGAGATGACGTCTTGATCTTTTCGATGCCGTCAAATACCGTTGTATGAAGATCCGGCAGTCTCTCCGACAAATCAAGAGACAACATTTTTTCGTCATAACAATTCAAAAAGAGATCGCCGTCTGCCATTGCCGTGAAGGATGCCACGATCTCCTCAAATGGAGTTCTCGTATGTCCGATGGAATTTGCGGCATATCCGAAAAATTCCGCAAGTACTTCAAGATCCGATAACCTCTTTAAGGCGGTTTTTAAAAGGTAGTAAGATGTTATAGCACCCGCCAAGACCGTCATCAATATCCCGACCGGCCTAAGCATGATCGCACTCCTCAGCTTCAATCACCGTTGTTACGAATGAGCCGTTATGTTTTTTGATACCGTAGAAAATATCAAATACTCCCGCATCTCTGAGTTTTACAACAGCTTCACGTGAAAAAAGATCTTTCTCATCCGCATGAACAGTGGCAACTATCGGAACTCCGGCCCCCTTACATTCAATTGCCGCTCTGACATCATCTTCCGTGCTGATCTCGTCACAGACAATAAGTTCGGGCGACAGTGTTCTCAGCGCTATCTCCATCCCCTTACTCCTCGAAAAACCTTCAAGAATGTCGATGGGAAGCCCCTCAAGTCCCCCGCATATCTCCGAACGTGAGTCAACCACCGCCACCTTTTTGGGCGATGGCATTTGACCGATAGCGGCACAGAGTTCTCTAAGTACCGTAGTCTTGCCTCCCGCCGGAGGAGAAAAAATAAGAACACTGCACCTCCAGTCAAAAGTTTTCAAAAGTTTTTTCAGCTCGTCTGCCGCTTTCGGATACCTTTTGGGGATCCTTATTGCTACCGAAGTTATGTCGGCAATACCCATCATTCTGCCACCGTCGTAGACAGCCCGTCCTGCAATACCCGCACGGATGCCGCATCCCGCCGAGATAAAACCTTCCTTCATGCTCTCACTGTGGGAGTAGACAGAGTTTCCGCACAGGTTTCTCACAGTTGAATCCACATCGGACTGTCTGCAAAAAATACCGGTGTTGACATTTCTGTCCGAGCATCTCAAAAAAACAAAGGAGCCTGTCCGCAGTCTGATCTCATCTATCGCATCATGTGACAGCGATATGTAATTCTCAAGCGCCTTAGCAATTGATACAGGCAGAAATGAAAGAGCACGGCGAGTGAGTGCCAAGTTAATGCTTTCAGGTGTCATCCAATCACCTCCATTCAAATATACTGCGGCCTTCAGCCGGATATGACAGGAGCACCCGTCAAGGGTGCTCTATATTAGCAGAAAACGTTATTCGTAGTATGGAAGTCTTCTTGAGAGACACTTTTCAAGTTTTCCGAAATTCATTGAAGCGGAGTAGACAGACTCAAGAGTTTCATGACATTTTTCAGCTTCATTTAGTTCCGCCAGTGCAGCCTCAATAAGTGATGACTCGATGTCGAGAAGTTGTCCGAGGCGGCTTTTATTTTTCTCGATGCTGCTCTTTGCCCACCGCTCCGTATTCATTTTTCGCCCCGATAACGCATTTTCGTATCTCACCGAAGAGTAGAGGACGCTTTGCCCGGGCAAAAATACAGCGGTTATTACCGATGGGTCGATCGGGTGAACTGTTACGGTGTGTCGGATGCCTCTTTTAGTCAGCCCGTTATCGAGTAGTTTTAGAAAAGTATTACCGATACCGTAGCGATCGGTGAGGAAGACAGTTTTTTCCGCTTTCTTTAAAAATGTCGGTAGAGCAAAACACCCCTTCATTGAGAACGCCTCCGTCACGGCAAAGTATCGTTCACCGGTTACTTTTTTTGTTCTTCCGACGATGCGGTCCGCGGCTATAGCTACCTTTTCCATGTCACAGACTGAAGCCAGTATCCCGTTCAGCTCGCTTCTGACCTTGTGAGCTGCATCAAATAGACCGTACGCCGCCTTGAAACAATCTTCTTTTTTTGCCGACAGTTCAATGATCGAACCGCTTTTTCCTCTAAGTTTTCTTTTGTCCATGAATTCGATAAGATCAACTATCTCAGATATCGCTCCCGGAACAGCACATTCTCTCACGTGGGGCGATGTACCGTCGCAAACGGCAATTTTCTTTTCGTTGTTCTCAATTACGATACCGTCAAGGGAGAAGGGATCGGAACTGCAAAAGTATTTCATCACCGTCGCCCCCGACATTTCGGCATTTTCCGCCATCTTTTTCATGACGGTGCTCTTCCCCGTACCCGGACCACCTTTTATTATGAAATACCTGTCAAGTTCACTCTCTTTAATCCCGAACATATCACGGTAGCCGGAAAAAGAGTTCATTCCGACAAAACAGCACTCTCCCTCGGTGGATAACAGCTCATATTCAACAGTTTTCTTCTTCATAGCGCCTCACTTTCTTATTATGAGGCTATGCACATCATTAATATCTGTTAAAAAAAGAGATTTCCGAAGAAATTCATCGGAAATCTCGATCATTATGGATCATAATCGGTGGGGCAGCACGTCGCCTCTTGCTACAACGCTTTTATATCCGGCGCTTTCTATCCGTCGGGACATCTCTTTTACTGCCTCCGCCGCTTCGTCACCGGAACACAGCTTGTTATCATAGAGTTTGTAATACTCCCGAACATCGGAGGGTGACAGATTCGGCATTACCACATTTGCTCCCGCCTTAAGTCCTTTTTCTCGTCCGCGAGGATCGAGAGTACCCAGTGCGGTGGTCGCGGGAATCAGGGCGTAAGGGAACATGAGCCGAAGTATTGAGATAAGTCTCACAGTCATGTCGACACTTCCGCTTTCGCAGGTGGCAAAAGGAGTCTTTTCATGACGTATAAAAGGCCCGATACCGATCATATCAGGTGACAGCTCCTTCATGAATGCAAGGTCTTTGACGATGTGATCTTCGGTTTGAAAGGGAGAGCCCACCATGATGCCGGTGCCGACTTGATAACCGGCGTCTTTGAGGTCAAAAAGGCACCGTTTCCGGTTTTCAAGGCTCATACTCCTCGGATGAAGCTTTCCGTAGTGCTCACCGTCTGCTGTCTCATGTCTGAGAAGATATCTGTCTGCACCGGCGGCAAACAGCCTCTTATAACTGTCTTTTGACCGCTCCCCGACGGAAAGAGTGACGGCGCAGTCGGAAAAACGTGTTTTAAGAGCCAATACAACGTCACAGAGGCGATCATCGTCAAAGAACGGGTCTTCACCCCCTTGAAGTACAAAAGTGCGAAATCCGAGCTCATAGCCACGTTCTGCGCAGTCTAATATCTCCCCCTTTGAAAGACGGTATCTCACAGCATCACGGTTTCCGCATCTGATGCCGCAATAATAGCAGTTATTCTTGCAGTAGTTTGAGAATTCAATTAGTCCCCTCATGAAAACGTCCGTGCCGTAATTCTCCCGTCTGACACTGTCGGCCTCACGTATCAATTCAAAGTCAAAGTCGCCGGACAACAGTTCTTTGAATTCAGCATCGGTCAGCCACTTCTCTTTTCTCAGTTTTTTCACCGTTTCACTTGACATATGATCACCCAAGAAGATCCGAAACATCGGGGAAAACCGACAGGCTTCGTCTTAAGATACCGTTCATTTCCGCAATGGCGATTCCGTAGTTGCAGAAAGGAACGCCCTGATTTGTCGCAAGCTCCATCCTTCGATTCATTTCGGCACCGTTCAGCATGCAACCGCCGCAGTGAATGACCATTGAATACGGAGTGAGATCATTTGGAAAGGTACCGCCGGAGCTGGTTTCAAATAGGATATCTCGGCCTGAAAACTCTTTTATCCATCGAGGCAGTTTTACGGTACCGATGTCCTCACACTGTCTATGATGGGTGCAACCCTCGGAAATGAGGATGCGGTCCCCCTCCCGAAGTGTTGAAAGATTTAATGCCCCCTTGACTGCTGTTTCAAGAAAGCCCTTGTAACGTGCCATCAAAATTGAAAAGGATGTCAGCGGAATGCTATCGTCAACGATTGCCGCAACCTTTTTAAAGACCTGGCTGTCGGTGATAACTATCTTCGGAGGAGCGCTCAAAGATGCGAGCGCCTTCTCAAGTTCGGTATCTTTTGAGACGGCAACAGTGCCTCCATTATCCAAAACATCACGAATTACTTGCTGTTGCGGCAAAATGAGCCGTCCTTTTGGAGCAGAAGAATCAATGGGGACAACGAGCAGAGCAACGTCCCCTTTGCTTATGAGATCCCCTACGAGCCGCCTATGTGCCGTTTTCGGCAATACGGAGGCTATCATTTCCTTAAGAGCGGATACTCCGTCTTTCGTCCGAGCACTGACCGTGACTGAATTCGTTTTGTCAGGCAATTTTATGATGTCCACCACATCGGACTTATTAAAAGCAAAGATGCAGGGGATGCTCCGTTTTCGGATCTCATTTTCTATCTCGGCTTCAAAAGACGTCATACCCTCAGTCAAATCGACGACTATCACGGCGATATCGGTCTTACCGAGGACCTCCCTCGTTTTTTCAACCCGTCTGAGACCAAGATCCCCTTCGTCGTCAAGGCCGGGAGTATCGATGATGACCACCGGCCCGAGGGGAAGGATCTCCATTGCCTTGAAAACCGGGTCTGTGGTGGTACCCTTGGTATCGGATACCACCGATAGTTCTTGATCGGTCACAGCGTTGACGAGACTTGATTTTCCGACGTTACGCCTTCCGAAAAAGCCCACGTGGACTCTTTCGCCCATGGGAGTGCTGTTAAGTCCCATTTTATCCTCCGTTAAAATGCAGATGCTTCAGAGGGGGGAGCAAAGATCTTCCCTGCCTGATCGTCGGTCAGATCGATGCCGAACACCTCTTTGTAGTAATTTTTTGTCTCCTCGGTGATGTCAACGTCCGCAAAAAGCTCCGGGTAAGTCGCCTTTGCAAGCCAAATGAGTGTTATCGGGGTGTCGACCCCGCAGGTGTAACTGCGGTACATTCCGAGGGGCATCTTGAATACTTCCCCCTCCTTGACTGCTGTGATGGGGCTCCAGTCATGAGCACCGGTACCGCCGCATATGTCTTCGGGCTGGGCTTCATTGAAGTTAGTGATGAATATCTTTTCTGGATCCCATTCGTAGATCTGTTCCATGTTGACCGGCGTAGAGTTGTCTGTGTCGAGAACTTCTCCAACATTAACGGCTCCGATGGCATCCGCCCACCATTGACCGAAGAATCTTTTTCCCGAAGTTGTAATTTTTGAATCACTGTACTGGAAGAGGAAAAATACCCTCTTCTTTTCGCTGTCACCGAGGTTTTTTGTTCTTTCGGTCACTTTTTCAAGTACCTTCTCACTGTAGTCGGACACCTGAACGGTTCTTGAGTTTTCGGGGAACATCTCGCCGAGGAGAGATATCCAGTTATCGAGAGTGACGATTGCATCATAGTCCCACTTGGAAGCGGATATTGCAATAGCCGCAAGTCCTGCATTTGAGAGCTGTTCACCTAGAGCGGTATTGTCGGCACTGTAAAAGACCACGTCGGGATCGAGAGTCAAAAGCTCCTCAATATTGACGTTGGTGCCGTCGATAAAATCGGTCTTGGCGTTCAGTATCTCGGGGTAAAGTTCGGAAAGAAGACCGTTCTTTGCTGCCTTCATGCTTTGAGGCGCGATACCGGTAAGCTTCTCGGCGGAATCAAAAAACACCGCAAGCACGCTGGGAAGCGGATAGATATCACAAACTACAATGGAATCGATCTTAGCAGGAACCGTTACTTTGTTTCCGTTATGATCCGTTACAGTGACTGACGTCGGCGTATCAGCGGAAGTATCACCGGTGTCGGGTGTCTCATTGCCCTCGGTCGCAACACCGCAAGCGGTGAGTGAGAAAACCGTTATTGCCGCCAAAAGAAGTGCGACGATCTTTTTTAAGTTTTTCATTTTTTCATGTCCTTTGCTTTCAATAATATTTTATCAATACCCCGCACAAGGTCGGGAATACTGTCTCTGTAGATCCTGCCGGAAAAGGCTTCATGCGGTAGTTCGATGAAATTGTCGACATCTTTCAAGATGGGTCGGTACATCGGGTCGGCAACAACTGTTCGTGCCCCGGCTGCATGAGGTACTATATCATCTTCATCCGGAGCATAGATGCAGTAATCCTTGAGAATCGGCGGCACTTCCGTTGCCGATACCACTTTGGCGTTAACACCGGTAAGAAGGAGTGCTTCCGCAAGAGATAACGCAGTCACCGATTCACCGATAACAACGGTGTCTGCATCCTCATGGTGCTTTGAAAACAGCACGCCGTCAAGGGATGTCGAGACCGCCGCTTTAACTTCGTCTATTATCCTGTTACTGAGACCTCCGCCCATCGGACAGCCGACAACATAGGGGGTGTTGAACCTCTTTTTCAAGATCTCGGCACATTCTATCCCCACCGATGAAACGACTATATTGCATGAAGCACTGCCGGCGCGGATAACGTCATCAATATCGGATTCCATAGCTACACATGATACCACACCGATACCGGCAACCGAGAAGACTCTTTTTAATGAGTCTACAGTGCCGTTGACGGAAAGATCAAGGGGGGTAGCACCTAAGATATTGACAGAAATACCGGCAGTTTTCTCGGCATCCGATTTGCAAAAGCGCTCACAAAAAGTACCGAGAGCAGCCGAGGCCCCCTTAACGTAGGTGTGCATTCCGTTCGTCGGAAACGCCATGCAGGGGATAGAAGTCCTCATCTCCACTGTCCGTGCGGCGTGATCGTAGTCAAATCCCGTCATCATAGGTATCGGAGTTCCCGCAATTGCCACAAAGCGGGGCTGAAGCTCAAGTGCAGCCGTCACAACGTCATTTATAAATTTTTCATCATCTCCGAAAATAGCATCCTTTTCGGTGATGCCGGAGATAAAAACGAGGCTCTCCATGTCGTACCAGCGTGGCTCATCGTGAGTGCTGTAGGTGGAATTACATCCGGATGCATCATGCATCACCGTCATTCCGCCAAGCTCATAGAGTGCAGATGCCACACCGGAGGTGTCCCCCGCATAAGTAGAGATCCTCGTTGCAGTCTGTTTCAATGACATGATGAGCACCCCCAGCCTTTGATCTGTATCAGTTTTCTTGTGTCTTTTGGGTAGGCAAACGCCTCTTTCATCAAGGCACACAATTTCATAACTGCGTAATGATCGTAGAGCCCGCCGTTTTCCACTATGTCGACAAATCTGTCGGTATTTTTAAAATAAGCGGCCTTTTGACCGATGGCAAGCACCATATTTGACCCGGCTGTAGGCTTTTTTCTCATTGAAGGCGACACCGTGGGCCACAGCGTGACGTTCGGGTAGCGCTCTTTGATGAAATCAAAATCACTTTTTTCATCGGCTGAAAAAGAATCGGCAAAAACGTCGGTCACATTGAACCCACGGTCAAGAAGGAGTCTTGCAAGACCGAGGGGTCTTGTGAAAGCACTGCTGCCGATAGCTATCTCCGTGTCATCAATGACGTTTTTTAGGTCAAAAAGCGCTCTATCACATTCTTCTCTAATTGCCGAAAAGTCGACATTACCAAGTCCAAAGTAACCAAAAACTTTCAAAAGTCCTTTTTCTATCTCACCATAGTCAAATGAAAACGGGATGTGGATGTGCTCAGTGCCCAGTCTTTTTTCAAGGGCATCCCCGGCAGCTTTTGCCGCAGGGTAAGTAGTTATGAAAAGAGATGCTTTCGCAAGAGACAGGTAATCGGAGTAGCTTTTGCAGTCGTGGATCTCAACGACTTTAATGCCATTCGCAGATAAGATCCTCTTGAGAAAGCAGCCCCTGTCCGTTGGAAGGTCTCCGCCAATGATAGCCACCGAATTCGGCTCCTTTTCAACGGGGCGAAGTAGGCTGTAGAGTTGACGCCGCATCTTTTGATCCGGATTCAGTCCGCTCTTTCTCATGATAGGATCCATGTAACAGTCGGTGAAGTCGATATCAGGAAAGCGCTTTCTGAGTAATGTGAATATCGTTCCAAGGTCACAGCCGATAAAATGGTGAACACAGCTTGTGAAGAGAAGAACAGCGGGAGGCCGCCGATCAAGTTTTCCGATAATATCGGAGACTCCATCGATAATTTTCTCCTCGGTATCACCATTCAAAATATCATTCTCCCTCACAGCAACAGTTGAGAATCTATCCGACAGCCCCATCTCGGCGGCAGTGAGAACCACTCCTCGCAGGCATCCTGCGGCACAGACGAATATCTGGTGTGCTTCGGGGAGAAGCATCCCGGTGTGGACTATATTCCAAGTACCTCTTGCCGGTGGTGAGTACTCAAGCCCTCCGCAGAAAGGAGACGGGAACGAAGCCTTGCCGAACGTGATGGAAACCGCCGACCTATCTCCAAGTCTTCTTAGCATTCTTCCACCTCGCATATTGAAATTATGGAGCGGGCGATCTCTCTGTAGCCCTCGGCACAGTTGCTATCGGGAAAAGCCGCAACTACCGTTGCCGGTATCTCCTCGGCTTCGGTGACGGTGTCGCTTCTTTCGATAATGCCGATTATGGGCGTTTTGATGTCGGATGCGAGCTTCAAGGTCTTTTCCACCTCATCTTTAACGTTTCTTTTGTTAAGTATTATACCGGCAAGTGATGCGTATCCGCGCTCCCTAAAGTTCTCCACAGCTGCGGCAATATTTCTTGCGGCGTGGAGTGACATGTTTTCTCCGGAAGTTATTATTATTATCTTATCCGCATATCCCGGCCTCATAGGCATTGAAAAACCACCGCAGACCACGTCCCCCAGAACGTCGTAAAAGACCACATCGGGTCGGAATCTGTCGATAGCACCATTTGAATCGAGCTTTTCAAGAGCGGTGATTATTCCCCGTCCCGCACAGCCCATTCCCGGAGTCGGCCCTCCGGCTTCAACGCAGATAACGTCACCGTATCCAACCGTCACCATTTCTTCAAGTGTGATATCATCACTTTTTTTTCTGACAAGGTCGAGAACCGTCGGAACCCTTTCCTTACCGTGAAGCAGATATGTTGAATCCGCCTTCGGGTCACATCCAATCTGCATAACTCGAAGACCCATTTCAGACAAAGCGGCGGCAACATTGGATACAGTAGTTGATTTTCCGATACCTCCCTTGCCGTAAACTGCTATTTTTATCATTTTGTCATCCTTCCCCGTCGCTGATGACGGATTTTACGCTGACACCGGGCTGGATACTCAGCCTGTGGGTCAGTTTTTCTATTTCAATAAGAGGCGCCTCTGCGGTAATACTGATAAGATTCATGCCCCTTTCTCTCTTGGGAATGCCCATTCTACCTACAAGGTACTCACTGAATTCGTGAAGGATAGAGTTGATCCTCCTGTTCGACTCCGAATTTCTTGAGATGATCGACACTACCGCAATAACGGCACGTTCCTTCATGTCATCGGTATCGGTACCGCCGGCACTTGAAATACCGATGGGAACAACGCTCTTATATGTCGTTTCCTCGGTTTCGATGTTACCGATCGCTGCCCTCACCCCAAAAACTCTTTCAATGTTTCGCTCCGTAACAGTCTCCGAAGTCTCCCCGAAAACATACTCGCCACCTCGCGAGAGCAATAGGGACTTGTTTGCTCTCATCAATGCATGAGCCGGATAGTGTGTGTTGAAGATACAGCACATTCCCTCACCTGCAAGGCGGGACATGGTATCCAAAACCGTCAGTTGATTTTTGAAATCAAGATTTGATTCCGGCTCATCAAGGATAAGTATCTGCGGGTCTCCCGCCAGCGCTCTTGCGATGAGAACCATTTGAAGTTCTCCCCCACTGATCTCGGTGCATTTGCTCTCGGCAAGATGCGATATTCCGAGCTCTTCAAGGATCCGCTTGCACGCTTCAATATCGCATGAAGTCGGCCTTGAAAAAGCACCTCTCCTTCCGAGACGGCCGAGAAGGACCGTTTCAAGTACAGTGAGAGCAGGATACGTTCCTTTAGCTTGAGGCACGTAGGATACCGCTCTTCTGAAATCGTTTTTAGCCGTTGTAAAAGCATTTTTTCCGTCAAGGAGAGTCTCACCACTGTCCCATTTAAGATAACCGAGAAGGCATCTGAGTAAAGTTGTCTTCCCGGCTCCGTTCGGACCTAATATAGCGATCAGATCTCCGTCAACAGCTTCAATGTTAAGATCTTTTATTACCGTCTTTTCTTTCGAATAACCGAAGGATACGCCGGTCAATTCAAGCTTCATATCTGCCACCCCCGTGTCCTTCTCATCAGTATTATGAAGAACGGAACGCCGATGATAGCGGTGAGTATGGATATCGGTATCTCCGATGCGGAGATACTCCTTGCCAAAGTATCCACTGTGACGCAAAATGAGGCACCTAACAGGCCACAGGAAGGTATCAGTGAGTTATGATTGCTGCCGAACTTCATTCGGCAAATATGGGGCACTATGAGGCCTATCCAACCCACCTGTCCGCACATGGAGATGCAGGCGGCAGTCATGGCGGAGGCACAGATGACCGTCACAGTCCGAAGAGCTTTGATATTGACACCGGTGGCTCTCGCCTCATCGTCCTCAAGAGGTAAAACATTGAGCCTCCACCTGAGTGACAATAGGATGCAGATAGAAACAATGATCAGCGGAGCACCCACTTTGAGAATGTCATAATTTGCGGATTCAAGACTCCCCATTAGCCAATAGGTGATGGCCGGAAGGGTCGTTTCGGTATCTGCAGTGAATTTTACAAGAGATACAAGCGCAGAAAAAAGGCTGCCCATCATGATTCCCGACAAAACGATGACGCTCTGACCTCGCCCCTTTCCCTGACCCGCAAGATAGGTGAGGAAAACCGCCGCAAGTCCGAAAAGGAGAGATACCGCCTGGACACCAACCATTTTAAAACCGAGAAGGAGCGCAAGCGCCGCCCCGAAAGATGCTCCGGAGGCTACCCCAAGAGTGTCGGGTGTCGCAAGTGGGTTTGCAAAAACGCTCTGAAAAACGCATCCGGACACCGAAAGCCCGGCACCGCATAGAATTGCAAGAAGTATCCTCGGTGCACGGATCTTCCACAGCACAGTTTCCATTCTGCCGTTAAGGACCTCTCCTCCGCTGAGATGTCCCGTTACAGATCGGAATATCTCCCCCGGCGTGATGGAGAACCTTCCGACGCCTAGCGCCGTCAGTGAAACGATGAGAAGAAGAACAAAAAGGCCGATCTTCCACGGTAGGCTGAGGGTGCCGGGGATCTTCTTACTTTTCATTTTTCGTTATTACCCCTGAGTAGACGGTCTTAGCACTGACACCGGGAAGCCTACCGATCTTTCCGGAAAGTGCCGATATGGCATCTTGCGGAGCGTCCAATATAACGCTGATGATATTGACTCCCTTAGCACGGTAAGGAAGCCCCATCCTGCCGATGATAAATTCGGAGTATTCGTGAAGAAGTTCGTTGAACCTCTCTGCAGATGAGGAGTCTTCGATTATGACACCTATCTGTGCGATCCTTGTTTCCATTTTAAGTTTCCTTTCAAAATAAAATATAAAATGCCGTGTCGGATGACACGGCAAAAAAACACCTTGCAAGAAAGTGTTGGTCCCGTATCTTCCGTCTCAAGTTACCATTTCGACGTCAGGTCGGATATTATAATAGTTCTGTTCACACAGCGGTATCATTCCCTGCTGCACTCTGCACATTTGCAAAATAGTTCTGCCTCAGCGTCTCATACAGTGCTGCGTTCGTCATGTTCACATAGGGATTCACGTAAAAGATGCCGAGAATACCGACGGTAAAAGCGTTCAGTATCTGCCAACCGATGAACGAGAGATCAAGACCGAAGGCGTGACCCTTGTGACCGTCCATCATTACAGAGCTGATCCTAAGGGCGTCGTCAACGTAGATCTCCGGGCTCTCCGACAATATGTAGGGCACCATACGGTACTCATAGCTCTTAATGATACCTGTTACCACGAAGAGAAGGGACCACAGGAATGTGTAGAGATTTTTGAAGAACATCACCTTCACCACGTTCATGTAGTTCTTGGAAAACTGAGAAAAAACGATAGCGACGCTTGCTTTTTCTTTGTGGTTGCGATACATGAAGCCGCAGATGCCGACTTCGATGGGGTTTGCAAGAAAAACCGAGAAACCGAAGGAAACAGCAATGTCGATGAGGGCAGCGGGAATAAAAGCAAGCAACCAAAGCTCCATGAATCCGGAAAGTTCCGTGCTCTCAATGCTCCTTGTCATGTTAGTCGAGGAAAATGACATTCCCTGAGAAATAACGAGAAAGATGAGAGAGACAAGCACAGTCAGCCAATAATTCAGCCTGAAATAATAATTGCCCGATCACCGATAGTCCACATAGAACCGTTCCTTCTTCCTGCTTTTTTACCATTTTACTCCAATGAATGAGAAAAGTCAATACCAACGGAAGTTAAACGGCACCTTCGAGGACAGACTCTATGAATGAGGGCACCTCGGAAACTGAAATGCCGAGTGAAAAAGCGAACTCTTCATGAAGAAGACGGACACCTTCCCTCAAGAACCTTTCATCGGAAACGTGAAAGTGCTTCTTTTGATTCTTCAGATCCTCCTGCCTCAGGTAGAGCATTGCCACCATGGACATAAGCTCCGTTCTGTCGCCGTTTTTTATGATGGCGGCACAGTACTCCTTCCGTTCGGAGTCACTGACGATCCATTCGGTCTTCTTTTTTTCTGATGCGGATATTATCTCTCTTATCTCCTCCGGGCTCAAAAGAGGCCGCATTTGTGACGTGAGCGATTCGTTGTCGCACGGAACATAGATCTTGGATCTGCGGTCGCTCATAGGGCACAGGACGTAATAATCCTTACTCTCGCCGCCAAAAGCAAGGGGCGATATTTCTTTTACCGAGCATACCCCCTGAGTTCCGTAAACTACCGTATCTCCCACAGAATATTTCATTTTTCCCTCCATCCGTAGTGAACAGTTGACTAAATACCTTCTTATTTTAATTTTAACTAAAAAACGCGAAAAAGTCAACACCAAACGGGCAATAAAATAAAAAAACGTGATTAAAATAATTATGTAGCGGACACGTCAGATCATTGACGTGCCCGCCGATACGGGTTATTTTCCCTCAGACTCGCTGACTTGATACGTCACGTTCTCTGAAGAGAAGCGAGATGCTCCAAAGCCCCGCCAGTGCCACCACAATATAGATGATCCTGGCAAAGACAGCACCTTGTCCGCCGCAGATCCATGCTACGGCATCGAAGCGGAAAAGTCCAACGCTTCCCCAGTTCAGTGCTCCGATAATAGTGAGTATCAGTGAAATTCTGTCAAGTATCATTTTTATCTCCTTGATTGCGGCAAATAACTTTTTCGGGTCCCAAGTGAGCGATGATGCCGACTGTGATCCGGCGCAATAAAGCCCGATAGGACCGTCGCTTTTATTATTGCCGAAAAGGTATCCTTTGATTCAACTGTCGGACACTTGGATTTTTTTGCATTTAGGTCTTGTAAAATCGAGAGAAGTAGTATATAATTGCATTATAACGACTAGGAGGACTTATTATGCTCAAGTTATTAATGGATACTGCCGATGCAGCTGCTGAGGCAACCACCACCGGCGCCACGGGATTTTTTGCAAAGTACGGCTCGATCCTTCTCTTGGTAGCTCTGTTCGTCGTAATGTATTTCGTTATGATCAGACCCCAAAAGAAGCAGGAAAAAGAATTCCAGAATATGTTGAATTCACTTCAGCCCGGTGACGAGATAACCACCAAAGGCGGTATCATCGGTAAAGTAGTTTCCATCAAGGAAGAGACCATGGTCATCGAGACCAGTAAGGACAGGACGAAAATGAGACTTCTCCGCTCTGCCGTCGCTAAGATCGACGTGAAAGCGGAAGATGCTCAGGACGACTGATAAGTTGATCAAGTTAAAATGCCCGCGGTATTGCGGGTATTTTTTTGTCCCCTTTGAAATAGTATCTAAGTAGTATTCAACAAATGTTCCGGGAGGATGATATGGCGGGAGAAAAAAACTATTTTGCAAAAAGATCAGAGTTTGACACACCGGTGATGATATTGATCTGTATCGCAATCGGCATCGGGATATCGTCAGTCACTTTGCTTGTGTCCTGTGCTGTTGCTATGTTGAGCGATGATCCGGAATACCTGGGTAAGATACTCGCCGTGTCATCTGTCTTTGTTTCGGTGATCGTCACCTCGGCAATAGCTGCAAAGCTCTCAAAGGGCGGAGCTGTCGCAGGCGCCCTCACCGGTGCCGCTTTTGCCCTCATTTTGACTCTTATTTCGCTGTTGGCCAACAATAACGGCAGCTTGCTCTCCGGTATCCTTCTTCGCCTGACACTTCCGGCGGTCGGTGCACTGACGTCACTTGTATTCGCAAAAAGAAAAAAGAGGACCGACTTTCGAAAAAAGTATTTCAAATAGGTAGCCATATCACAGCCGCCGAATAGAATGTAGTAAAAGCAGATGAAAAAAGAAAAGGAATGAATGAATGGATATCCTTATTTTCGGCGGTGATCAAAGACAGATATCAGCGGCAGATAGGCTAATACAACTCGGTCATGCGGTGTCTCTTTCGGCTTTTGACAAAACGGTTGAGGAGAGCATCGACAGTATTAAAAACGGCATCGGTGGAAAATGGAACGCCATCGTCTTTCCACTGCCGTTCACAAGAGACAAGGTGACGGTGAACTGTCCTCTGTCATCGGACACACACGAGATACAAAAGATCCTATCCTATATTTTACCGGGAACCGTCGTCCTCGCCGGCATGATAGACAGGTACGTCCGTCACGCCTTTGAAGATCGCAGACTCGATGTCACCGACTACTATGACAGTGACGAAATCCAAATAAAAAATGCAGTGCCTACAGCAGAGGCGGCGATAGGCATTTTTATCGAACGCCTCCCGATAACTCTCATGGGGTCAAGGTGCTCTGTGATCGGCTACGGAAGAGTAGCAAGAGCGCTTGCACAGAGACTTAAAGCCCTTGGTGCCACGGTTACCGTAGCCGCAAGAAGCATGTCTGCCCTCGCACTTGCGGAATGTGAGGGAATGATGCCGATAATTCTCGACACATACTCAAAGGGCAAAAACTGTGATGATTGCATCTTCAACACGGTGCCGTCAAATATTTTTGCCGCAAGTTTTGCCGAGAACGTCAAGAAAGATGCCCTCTTTGTGGATCTCGCTTCATTGCCCGGCGGTGTTACACCGGAATGTAAAGAGGCTCTCGGATCTCGCTATATCTTCACATCCTCACTTCCCGGCAAAACAGCGCCGGTAACATCCGGCAGAATCATTGCCGACACGATAGATTCAATATTACTGTCAAAAAAACGAGGTATTCAATGATTGGTTACTGTATCTGCGGATCCTTTTGCACCCACAAAAAGAGCCTTGAAGTCCTTTCACGGCTTTGCGAAGAACACGAAGTAGTACCGATACTCAGCGAAAACGCCGCAAGCATGGACACAAGGTTCGGGAAAGCTTCCGATCTGATAAAAAGCGTAGAGTACATCACCGGTAACAGCGCCGTCACTACGGTCAAAGATGCCGAGCCCCTCGGGCCAAGGCGTCCACTTGACGTAGCGGTCATCTCTCCCTGCACCGGTAATACTCTCGCAAAAATTGCAAATGGCATCACGGATACTACGGTCACAATGGCGGTGAAGGCCCATTTGAGGTGCGACAGACCACTCGTTATCGCCCTTCCATCAAACGACGCCCTCAGCGCAAATCTCCAAAATATCGCAAAGCTGCTGTCAAGAAAGAACGTGTTCTTTGTGCCCATGTTCCAAGACGATCCGTCAAGAAAACCGCATTCGTTGGTTGCCGATCCGGATCTTGTCACGGATGCTTGCGATGCGGCACTGAAAGGTGTTCAACTCAGACCGCTGTTCAAATAAGAGAAGGCTCACAGTGTCGCTGTGAGCCTTCTCTGTTATTTCAGTTCGATAACTGTGACACCGTAGTCACCCTCGCCATACATTCCCGCACGGAAGGATTTTATTCTGCGATCCGTTTTGAAACGTCTCCAAAGGGCTTCTCTCAAGGCACCGGTCCCCTTTCCGTGAATGACGGAAACGCTTTTTACCGAGACGAGCAATGCATCGTCAAGATACTTGTCTACCGTGAACCAAGCGTCGTCCCCGATCATTCCCCTAACGTCAATGGAGGCCTTGAAAGACGATGCTGCCGAGGTGACAAGCTTTTTTGACTTTTTCTCTGTTTTTATCTTTTCGCTTGCTCCCTCTTCGTCGAGTATCAGGTCCTTTATGTTGACTCTTGAGCGAATGATTCCCATTTGGACCTCGCAATTCCCGTTTTTGTCGGGATTCGAACAAACCTTGCCCTTAGTCTTCAGCGTCTTGTGGATAATGAGATCTCCCTTGACAAGAGGACGTGGCAAAACGTAATTCTCATCAAAATCCTGATCCTTTTGAGCGATAAGTTCCGATGCCTCACGCATCTTATTTCTCGTGTTCCTCTTTGCCTCTGAGAGATTCTTTTCGAAATCCTTTGAATTTCTCTCGCGTCTTACCTTCTCAAGCTCATCCAAAACGAAGTTTGAGGATGCCTTTGCGCCGGATATTATCGTAGCCGCCTTTTTTCTTGCACTCTCAAGCTCTTTTTCGGCCTTTTTGAGAAGTTTCTCGGCTTCGGTGCGTTCTTCCCTTGCGGAGATCTCAGCCTCAATCTTCAGCTTCTCAGCTGCCCTACGGGCGCTCTGAAGTTTGAATCGTTCCTCCTCAAGCTTTGCAATGGTAGCTTCAAAATTTCTTGTTCCGTGGTCCACGTAACCGGAAGCTCTTTTTACGATGTCGGCTGGAAGACCGAGCTTTTCCGAGATAGCAAAGGCGTTTGACTTGCCCGGTGCGCCGATGATCAG
>CAZVQC010000001.1:76506-157919 GCA_964629225.1 uncultured Ruminococcus sp. | reverse complement strand
ATCACGATTTCCTCTGCCTGCGCTCTCAGCATATTCATGTGCTGTACCCATGCCAGCTGCTGTGTGGCCTTGTCCGGTGCAGGATTTGCTTTTAGTAAGTCTACTTCAAGCTGCTCCATGCGGCGCATTGCTGTTTCGCCAATTTCTTTCAGATACGGGAACAACTGCTCGGACAGGATCAGGTCATTGTAGAGGATCGGACGGTGTTCCTTGAGATATGTATGCGCCCTGCGTGAAAAGCGGTTCCATTCGATGGGTTCGGTATAGGAAAGTTTGATGTCAGGGATGTAGTAATCTCCGCAACGAGTATATGTTAGACTCTCAGCCATGGTAATACCTCCAATCATTCAATGTCTTTTGCCAATATTGTAGCTCAAGACCTGTAAAAAGTGAATTTTGTCGCTAAACAAAAATAAGCGATGCCCAGTTGTTACACTAAGCATCGCTCATTCTGTTGTTGTTACCAACCCCGCCTGACAGATGCCGTAAAAATAGTTAAGTTGTTCCTTAACTGTTTTACGGACACCCGCCTTTGTGGGACGGGGCTTTTTGTGGCAAAATCGAATCTTTTTTCGATCGGAAAAGCTCCTTTTTCGGGCATGATATCTTGGGCAGATCCCCCGCTTTGTAAAGCTCCGCCGCAGGCGTTTTTTCTCCCGAATATTTTTTGTAAAAAGCGTTGCACTTGGATTGACGGTTCTGCCTCTCTTGTTTTTTCGTCTTCTCTCCTCACTTCCTCCCTCGTCTCTTTCCCGTTCCCCGTTCCTTGCCCCATCGCCGCACATCCGTTTTTTTCCGACACTCCCCCGTTTTAGCGGTCTGCATATCCGGACGGGCTGAAAAATATAATGTAACAAAAACGAATCGGAGGAAAAAATGTTCGTATACACCGTCAAAGCAAGCGCATTGAAGCTGGTCGGATGTCTCTGTCTTGTGGCAGTTCTGACTCTCTCACTCTATTTTCTCATTCCCGGAGACAGCGCGGGGGCAATACCGGATGCCTCGGATGCTTCCGAGATAGTCGGGGATCAGGAGGTATCCGAGGCATCAACGAAGGAAAAGACCGTCAAATACTCAAAGATCCGGACGAACGAGGATCGAATAGCCTTCCTTTCCGCCTTCGGCTGGCAGGTGGAGAGTGAGCCGATAGAAGAGGTCGTCCTCAAGATTCCAAAGGATTTCGACAAGATACTCTCCGCCTACAACAACATTCAGCTCCACCAAGGGCTCGACCTGTCAAAATACTCCGGCAAAGAGGTCACGAGGGTCACCTATCGGGTGACTAACTACCCGAACTACGACGGCGAGGTGGTGGCTGACCTGATCATCCACCGTGACCGTGTCATAGGTGGGGATATCTGTTCCGCCGACGTGGACGGTTTTATCAAAGACTTCACCTTCCCCGAATCCTCGAAATCGGCAGGAGCAAGCGGGGACGGCGCTTCCCAAAATGAAGAGTCGCTCTCCGAGGCGACCGCAGAGAGCGCCGAATGACGAAATGATAAAAAAAGGCTGAGCCACAGGCTCAGCCTTTTTCACTTTTATTCTTCGGTTTCCTCTTCGGCCCTTGGCTTCTCGTGGACCGTCACCTTGACCTCCGTGATCCTGCGGGATACTACCTTCGCTATTCGGATATCGAGGTTTTCGTAAGAAAAGGTCTCGTCCTCTTCGGGAATGTGACCCATCTGCTCCATTATCCAACCGCTGACGGTGTCCGCATCGGATTCGTCCAATTTGATGTCAAAATACTCGAACATATCCTCCACAAGAAGGTTTCCTTGGACTATGTAAGTATCATCTGAGACCTTGACGACGTCTTCCACGATCTCATCGTGTTCGTCCCAGATCTCGCCCACAAGCTCCTCAAGGATGTCTTCCATGGTGACAAGGCCCGCAGTTCCGCCGTACTCGTCGACTACCACCGCAATATGCTCCTTCTTCATCTGAAATTCCCTGAGTAGAGATCCTATCTTCATGGTGGGAGTTACGAACAGCGCCTCCTGAAGGATGTCGGAAAGACCCTTTTCGTTGTCCACCACGTCCTCATAAAAGTCCTTTTGATGGATGATACCGATGATATTATCAAGAGAACCCTCGTACACCGGGAGTCTTGAATACCCGGTCTCGGAGAATATCTTAAGGACCTCGTCCTCCTCGGAATCAATCGGCACTGCCACGATGTCCACTCTGGGGGTGAGGATATCTTCCGCCTGCCTGTCGTCAAATACGATGGCGTTTTTGATAAGTTCGCTCTCGTGCTCGTCGATACCGCCCTCATGGTAAGCCTCGTTCACAATGGTTATCAGCTCGTCGTCCGTTATCGATGCGTCTCCGTTTGAGCGGAAAGCCTTGGAGATGAGCTTCGTCCAAAGGGAAAAAATGAAGCTGAGGGGGGTGAGTATCGCAGTGAAGAACTTCACCATCGGAAGTGCCGCCATTGCGAACTTTTCGGGAGACTTTTTAGAAAGTACCTTCGGCGTTATCTCGCCGAAAAGGAGGATCACCACGGTACCTACTGCGGTGGATATGGTAGCACCGTAAGTCTGGGATACCGCCACAAATATCACTGTAAGAAGGGATGTGAAGAGGATGTTCACCACATTGTTTCCGATCAGTATCGTGGACAGGAATTTATCGTATTTTTCCGCTATGGCGAGGACCTCTCCCGCTTTTTTATTTCCGTCGTCGGAAAGGCTTTTCAGTTTGATCTTGTTGACCGAATTGAAGGCGGTCTCGGACGCCGAGAAGAACGCCGACAGTGACACACATATCACCATCACCAAGATCGATAAAGTATGATTTTCCAAATTAATAATTTCACTCCTTAAAAATGCTGTGTCAAGCTGTTACCGTTTTTCGGCAGTGCGACAGGTCTTGCGGAGCTTGCCGCCGTGCTCGACGGACTTCTGCCGACAGAGTCTCTGTCCTGCCGCTTCGTTTTCATCGGGTGCCGTACCCGCATCGCAGGCACCGACTTACCCTAACAGCGGTACGTATAAGGAGTGCTCCTTCTTGACACGGAAACTGTGATGCCCAAAAGCACCGACGGCTTCGGCATGTCGTTTACTTGCGATAGATACGCAGGCAAAGGCACGTCGTCCATGAATACTGTCACCTCTCAAGTCTCTTAGTTTTTTGCTATTATTACGTTAGTATAGCACATATTATTCGAAAAGAAAAGAGTTTTTGCGATATTTTTCGGTCAACGGCAATATTTTCGCCCTTTCCAACGCGGAAAAGGTCATTTAAGACCGCCCTTGCGCCGTCCATTGTTCGCCTTTTCTTCTTTTTTGCGAAGCTTTGCCGATTCTCTTTCCGCCCTTTTCTCCCGCTTTGCCTCTTTCCTTTTTTCTCTTTTATCTTTTTTCTCGGAATCAAGGCGTTTTGAAGCGGAGCCTTCGTTTTCAAGTCTCTTAAAACCGTCTCCCAAGACTTCCGTGGCATCGCTCAGTATCATGAACGCAGCGGGATCCGCCGTTTCCACCAGCCTTTTGAGAGCGTACTCCTCCCGGCGCTTCACAACGCACATCAAAACCTTCTTTTTATCCCCCGTGTAACCACCTGCTCCGTCAAGCAGGGTAACACCTCTGTCCATATCCTCGGTTATCGCCTTTGATATCCGCTCATAACTGTCGGAGATAACGATGACCATCTTAGCCCTGTCGGCGCCGCCCATTACCGAGTCCACCGCAATACTGTAGGTGAACACCGCAATGGCAGAATAGATGATTCCCTCGTAGTTTCGGAGTATCGCCGCCGAGCCGATCACAATGACGGCATCGATGACGAGGATCATCTTGCCGGTAGATATCCTCCGCGCCTTTTTGGCCACCATTACCGCCGCAAGGTCGGAGCCTCCCGTGGTGTAGCCCACGTTCATCATAAGTCCGGAACCGCAGCCCATGGTGATGCCTCCCAGCACCGAGCAGAGCAGCGGGTCCTCCACCGTCACCGGCAAGAAAGTCATCATATCGATCGCCACCGAGGAGACCGTTATCCCCACTATCGTCCGAGCCATGGAGGACAACCCCTGAGACCTCATGTTGAGAAGCAACAGAGGGACATTGATCGCCACTATGGTAAGTCCTATCGGGATACGGTCGAAAAGGAAGTTCACTGTGGTTGCGATGCCGGTGGCGCCGCCCATTACCACCTTTCCGGGCGAGAGGAACATATTCATGGAAATGCCGTAGAGTGCGGCACCTCCGAGGAGTGATATTGCGGCGTAAAGAAGCGACGGGAATCTGTTCTTTTTCATTGGACACCTCACGGACGTTTTTACTAACGTTATTATAATCTACCGCAGGGAAATTATCAAGAGAAAAAAGCATCCGTTATGACAGGTATCTTCAGCGGCAGTCAAAACGGTCTGAAGATTCTTTTTTCTCCTCTTTGAAATACTCAGTCATAGCGGCGGCAGACACTTCATAAAGTAACATAGATATCAAAAGTCGGTCAGAACGGAGATAAAAATGAAGGACACGTTATTTTTACCGGAGGGCTGTCTTTGGGACAGCCCGGAAAACAAAAGGTATCTTGCGAGCACCAAGATGCTTGAGAGAGCAATGGAGGAGGGACGGATACTGGAAGCTCCTGCGGTATTTTGCGACGGAGAGACGCTGGAGCTCAAGGTGGATCTGCCGGGAATTGTGGGGATAATACCGAAGGAGGAGGCGGGCTTTCCCGGCAACAGTCGGGATGTGAAGGATATTGCGGTGATATCGAGAGTGGGAAGACCCGTCTGCTTCACCGTGAAAAAACTGATCAAAAGCGGCGGCGACACAGTCTGTATCCTGTCCAGAAGAGATGCTCAAAAAAGATGCCTTGAAAACTACGTCTCACGTCTCGCACCGGGGGACGTGGTGAGAGCGGCAGTGACCCATCTTGACCCCTTCGGGGCATTTGTGGACATCGGCTGCGGCATAGTATCACTTCTCACCATCGACCGCATCTCGGTGTCACGGATCTCCCACCCTTCCGACAGGCTGAAAAAGGGTCAGCTCATCTGGAGCGTAGTCAAGAGCCGCGAGGAGGACAGCGGCCGCATCTGCATGAGCCTTCGGGAGCTTCTCGGCACTTGGGAGGAGAACGTCGCTCCCTTCGAAGCGGGAAGCACCGTCAGCGGAAGGATAAGAAGCATCGAAAGCTACGGGGTGTTCGTGGAGCTGTCACCGAATCTTGCGGGGCTGGCGGAGCGCCGAGGAGACGTTTCCGTGGGGGACAGTTGTGCCGTCTACGTGAAGAGCATCCTAAAGGACCGTATGAAGGTCAAGCTGACGCTGATAGATTCCTTTCCCGACAGCCGCCCTCCAGTGGATCTTCGCTACTACATAACCGGGGACAGCACTCCCCACATATCAAGGTGGAGATACTCTCCGGCTGGGTGCGAAAAGCTGATAGAGACGATATTTGAGCAGGATATCTCGTAAAAAGAGCTCCGAGGTCGAAGCCTCGGAGCTCTTTTTATGTCAAATATCGGTATCAAAGGCAGGAATAGAAGATGTTCCTCAGTCTCGGAACGGTGAAATACTCCTGATTATTCTGCATATGGTGGGCGTAGAAGAGTCCAGAACGGGTCTCGGTGTCCATCATTATGAAGCCTCCTGCGGCACCTGTCCAACCGAACTCACCGATAGGAGCCAGGGAACCCGACTTAGAAGGGTCCATGTGGGTCCTGACCCCAAGTCCGTAGCCGTAGCCGTCGAGGGTGTCCCAAAGGCATTCCCGTCTGACGTCATCACTGAGACAGTTGGTGTGCCAAAGGGAAACGGTCCTCTCCGAAATAATGCGCTCTCCATCGGGAGTGACTCCTCCCATGGCAAGGACGGAAGCAAGCTTTGCCACATCCGGCACCGTCGAAAGAAGTCCCGCTCCTCCGCTGTCGTATTCGGGTGATATCACCGCCCAGTTGCCGTACTCTATCCTCTCCGCAACGCCCTTTTCATCATTGAATCGGTACTGTGCCGCCATTCTTTTTTCAAGCTCCGGTGTTATGTGGAAATAAGAATCCTTCATTCCCACCGGATCGAAGATGTTCTTCTTGACGTAGTCCCGGAACTTCTCCCCGGACAGCACTTCCACAAAAGCGGCGAGTATGTCGTGGCTGAGGCCGTAGCACCACTTCTCTCCCGGTTCAAAAAGAAGTGGAGTCTCCGCCAGCGCCCGTGCCATCTCTCTTGCGGTGATGTTGCCGTTTTCGTCTTTGTGTTTTCTTATCTGCTCCGTGTCCAGTGCGTAATCGTAGCCACTGCCCATGCAGAACAGGTCTCTCACTCTCATGTAGCGCCGGGCACCTCTTATCTCACGCTCGCCGTTTGGCAAGGTGTGAGCGACCTTGATATCTCGAAACTCCGGCAGATAGTTATCAAGCCCGTCGTTGAGGTGATACAGCCCTTTTTCAAGGAGCTGAAGCGCCGCCAGTGACGTTATCACCTTGGTGATACTGAACATATTGAGGAGTTCGTCACCCTTCATTCGGATGCCTCGCTCCACGTCGGCATATCCGGATGAGTGCTCGTAGACCTTCTTACCGCCCACGTAAGCCACGCAGCTTGAGCCGGGTATCCGCCACTCATCACTGAGCCAATCCTGAAATCTTGCAAGTCTTGTAAAGTCCATCATGCTGCCTTTCGATTCATTCGAGAATGTAGACTCGGGCATTCCTCCAGCCGAATCCGCCACTCACAAGGGGGCTTGAATCCGGTATCCAAAGGTCGATCTTGTTGCCCTTGATAGCGCCGCCGGTATCTGCGGCAATACGGTAGCCGTAGTCGGCGCTCCCCTTGACGACACACTTCGTCCCAAGGGGGATCACCCTCGGATCCACCGCCATAACGCTCTCACTGGTGGGAAGCCCCGTTGCGGTATTTCCCACAATATTGTATCTCGTCGCCTTCACGTCGATGTAGTAGGAGTAATTGTAGGTCTTGCCCTGGGACGTCACCGTGCCTCCGATGCCTCGGTAAAGGATGCGGGTAGTGGGGGCTGTGGTCACCTGCTCCGAGATCAGCTCTCTTGACTCCTCCACCCCGTTCACAAGAGTCCTCTCGTAGGTGAAGGTCTTCACCCCATTCTGACCGTTTCTCTTGACGGAGGTCTTTCCCTTCGGTACCGTTCTGACATCCTCGTACTCGGTGTCGTAGGCTATCGCCTCGGTGGTCTCCACGGTATCGTGAGAAACGGTGTCGATGGCGACTGTGGAATTCTCACTTATCACGTCCTCCGGGGACACGTACATCCTCGTGTTCTCCCCTGCCGTGATACCGAGGGTGCTCATAAGGTCACCGACGGTGACGGAGGGAGTCACGCATATCACATCCGGCTCCTCGTAAAACGTGAAGGTCACGTCAAAGCGCCCTTCTCCGGGCTGTATCACCGGAGCACTGTCGAGGGCTTTCGGTGACAAAGAGCTGTCACTGCTCTCCCCACCGTCCGAAAGACCCGCACAGATGTCTGCTGGGAGCGGCTCGATATTTCTTGAAAGCAGGTAAACTGCGAAAACAACGGATGCCGCCAATGCCACCGTACATATCGCCGCGCAAAGAACGATACGGGGCCATTTAAGGGGCTTTTTTGAAGACTTTTTCTCTTCCGCGGGAGAAACTGCCCTCATGGTTCTTGTCAGGCTGTTATCCCCCTCATTTTGCCTTGTGGAGGGCACCTTATTGAAGGTCCTTGTGACCGCTTCTCCGATCTTTGAAAAAGTGCCCGTCTGTGCTTTCATCGCCGGCACTGCCTTCGGGATCGTTCCCGTTTGGGCTTTCATCGCCGACGTTACCTTCGGAATAGTGCCCGTCTGTGCTTTCATTGCCGGTGCTGCCTTCGGGACGGTGTCCGTCTGTGCTTTAGTTACCGTCACCCTCGCAGCAGCCTCGGCAGAAGCCACTGCGGCGCGGTCTCCTTTGGAATGATCCGGCACAGAGTGGGATGCAGATGAACTACTCAAGGAAGTGCGCCCGTCTCCGACAGGCTTCACTCTGCCGACAGCAGCCACATCGTGACCCCCTCTGTCGGGCTTCACTTCATTGCCGTCTGCCCCACTGTGCGCTTCTTTGACGGACTTCACTTCATCATGGGACACCAAGTCACACCCATCTCCTACGGTATTCACCGCCAGAGCCGCACCATCCGTCTCAGCCGCCGAGCCGCCGTCTTCGTTGAAGAAGCTGTGAGCAAGGCGAGTGCGGTTGTCGTTTTTCTCCGCGCCATTATTATCGGAAATATTCAATTCGTCGGTACTGTTTGAAAGAAGTTCCGCCATTGCACGTTTTGATGCATTGCCTCTTTTCTTCAAATGTTCCACCACCTGATCTTAAAATTCCGCAAGCCACGGTGGATGCGGTCAAATGCCCTTTTATATAAAGCGGCATTTTGGGTCAGTATATCACATATTGGACGATAAGTCAAGCGTTGTGTTGCTCCGGTGCACCGAGAGGCAACCAGGATCGGCAAAAAAACAGCTCTTTTTAGGAGTTTTTCAAGTGACTTTCAAATGATATTCAATCACCCGTCACCGACGGTCCCACATACCGTCCTTTCACACCGAAATACTATGCCACCTTCCCCGTTCAATATGATGCCGTTTCCCCATTTTCCGCCGTATCCCGGTGGATTTTATTGTTTTTCGATAAAAAAAGTATTGACAAACGGCAACATCCGTGGTATCATTACCACACTAAGCAAAATAATCCAAGGAGGTCAACATGAAAGACACAAGCAGCGCCGTCATCACCGCTTCTAAAATAATGACGGCAACGATGGGGGGAGCGGTGGCGGCACTGGCCGCAGCCCTGCCAAGACTCACCCGCTGGTACTTTAATTACTCTATGCGGACCACCGATATCCTGCCGGAAACGCTGATAACGCTCTACTCCGCACTGATACCGGCAGTCATCGCACTTATCTCCCTTTGGAAGATACTGACCTACGTCAAAAAGGAGAGCATCTTCACAAGACCTGCTCTCGTGGCACTCTCGGTTCTTCCTGTCTGTTGCTTTGCGGAGACTGTCATCTTCGCCGTTTTGGCCGTGAATTTTCTCTTCTCCGTCACCCTCGCCGTGGCATCGTTTTTCCTTGGACTACTTCTCATAGTAGTGAGAAATGTCATCAAGGTCGGATGCGAGGTCAAGGAAGAAAACGATTATACAATTTAAAACGGACGGTGAAAAAAAGTGATAGTAGTCAATCTTGACGTTATGATGGCAAAGAGAAAGATGTCCCTTGGGGAACTGTCCGAAAAGGTCGGTATCACTCTTGCCAATCTTTCGATACTGAAAAACAACAAAGCAAAAGCCATCAGATTCTCCACTCTTGACGCCATCTGCAAGGCTCTTGACTGCAACGTGGAGGACATTCTTGAATTCAGAGGTGATAATGATGAATAAAAACAGCGAGTTAAATACTCCGAGACCGGCGGAATCCCCTTCCGCCATTCCCCAAACAGCATCCCCGTATCAAGTCCCCCAAGCCTACGGGAGCATGCCAAAAAGATATTTTTCTCCTACAGAGACCGCACTTGCCCTCTGGGCGTTTCTTCTCGGATATCTCTTCATAAGGTGGAGCTTTGCCGATGCGTACCTCGGCAGAACGGTACTGTGTTTTGCCGCTCTGGGCTTTGCATGGGTCTGCATCGTCACGAAAAAAAGGACGGTCCCACCGGCGTCATTCGCATCCTTCGTCATCTGCGCCCTAATCGGGGCATCCTTCCCCTTCTGTAAAAACGGACTCATCCAGTTTTTCGACGTCATAGGGGTGATGATATCCTTCATTTACTTCCTCTACAAGTCATTTGACACCTCCGTTGAAAGCTTCCCCGGGAAACTGTTCTTCTTTGACATCATCAAAGCCGCCTGTATCGCTCCCTTTTCGGGATTCGGCAGGTTCTTCCCGGCTCTTTTTTCAAAGAGAGAAAACCAAAAGCAAAGCTCCCTTCTGTGGGTACTCACGGGACTTGCGGCATCCGTCATCCCCACCTCCATCGTCATTTTCCTGCTCTCATATGATGGAAGATTCAGCGAACTGCTCTCAAAGCTCGGAAATATCGACGTGGCGTCAAGAGTTGCCTCTCTCATATTCGGGATACCGGTGGCAATGTATCTCTTCGGCCTCTTCATCTCCTCCTCCGACGGAGCCAACTCCGAGTACAAGAGAGAAAAATGCCTGAGGGCGTCCTCAAAGATGAAGTTCATCCCAACAGCCGCCACCTGCGCCATCACAGCTCCCATGATCGCCGTCTACGCCGCATTCTTCTTCTCCCAATGGACCTACTACGTATCCGCCTTCAGCGGCAGCTTACCCTTCGACTACAGTTACTCCGAGTACGCAAGGAAAGGATTCTTCGAGCTTTGCGCTGTGGTGACCGTCAACGCAATAATACTGCTTCTCTGCGGAGCCTTTGAAAAAAGAAGCTCCCGTAAAGCGGCCAAGGCGGTCTCCCTCTCCTTCAAGATCCTTCTCATCCTGTCGACCTTGGTGCTGGTAGCCACCGCATCGTCCAAAATGCTTCTCTACATCGGAACCTATGGGCTCACCGTCAGCCGTGTGATCGCCACCTGCTTCATGGCGTTTCTTGCCATCGCCTTGATCCTTTTCGCATTGGGACTTTTCAAAAAGAACTTCAATGCGATGCCTGCAGTTATCACGGTGGCAGCGGTGATGCTGATCGGAATGTCTTTTTCCAACGTGCCGGCGGTAGTATCAAAATACAATACAAAAGCGGTGCAGGCGGGAGCGAGCGTGGCGCTTGACCGACCCTATTTTGAATCCCTCGGTGCCGACGCAATACCGGATGCGATAGAACTCAAAGACGATGAAAATGTTCCCGAATGGATCAGACACACTGCGAAGCAGTTCATAGATGGCTATATTGAGGACTGCTCCCGAGACAGTACACAACAGGATCCGTTGAGGGAACCCTTCTCCTTAAACGTCCCCGATCTGCGGGCAAATAGAGCCATAAAAGCGGCGAGTACCGCAAAATAGCGAAAGAAGGCCGGCGGCAAATAATGCCGCCGGCTGTTTTTAACTTATTATGTTCTCGCTGTCATGCCGTATCTTGAGTACGGCTTTTTTCAGTTCCGAGTTCTCACATCTGTCAAGAGTCGGGTCGCCATTCACCGTGTCCCTCGCCGCACAGACGGCCTCCTCCGTCAGCCCCGCAATGCCGAAAGCCTCATCCCCGAAGGGAGACGTGAAGCCGTGCTGACGGATCTGTCCGGAGGAAAACAGGAAATCCCCCGCTCCCCGCAGTTTAAGATCCTCCTCGGCGATCTCGTATCCGTCGTAACAGGTCTTCATAACGGAGAGGCGCTTCTTGGCATTTTTGCTTTTGCTGTCGCTGACTAAGATGCAAAAGGACTTTCTGTCCCCTCTTCCCACTCTGCCTCTCAGCTGATGAAGTTGAGACAGTCCGAAGCGCTCTGCGTTTTCAACTATCATGAGCGTTGCCTCCGGAACATTGACCCCCACCTCAATGACGGTAGTTGAGACCAAAACGTCGATCTCCCCGTCCGCGAACTCCTTCATAACACGGTCCTTTTGAGATGGCTTCATCTTTCCGTGGACCGTACCGATATTGAGGTCCGGCAAACAAAGCGCAAGCTCTCTTGCAAATTCCGCCGTGGACTTCAGAGGACGCATGTCCTCCTCAAAGAGGGTGATGTTGCTCATCTCCTCCGGATCGGTCTCAATGCTCTTTTCAAGAGCCTTTCTCGCCTTAGCGGCGCTCTCATCCACAAGGGGACAGACCACATAGGTCCGATTCCCCGCCCTTGCATGGGTACGGATGAAGGTATTGATCCTGTCACGGTACCTCTCATCCACAACGAAGGTATCCACACGGCTCCTTCCGGGAGGCATCTCGTCAAGCCTTGAGAGATCCAGATCTCCGTAGCAGACAAGGGACAGAGTCCTCGGTATCGGTGTTGCACTCATAACGAGAGTGTGGACGTTCTTCCCCTTGGATGCGAGGGCGGCACGCTGCATAACTCCGAAGCGATGCTGTTCGTCCGTTATAACAAGCCCCAAAGAAGAAAACTCCACGTCCTCGGTCAGCAGTGCATGGGTCCCGATAATAACGTCGGTGCGACCGAATATCCCGCTTTCTTCCTTGAGAGTCGCAAGTATCCTCTTTCGCTCGGCGGCGGAAGTCGATCCGCACAGCAGCTCCACATTGATGCCAAAGGGAGACAGTGCCTTTTTGAATTCCGCCCAGTGCTGCTTTGCAAGGATCTCCGTGGGTACCATGACCGCACACTGATGCCCGCTTTCGGCGCAGGCAAACGCAGCTCCTTCGGCAACTGCCGTTTTTCCACTTCCCACGTCTCCGATAAGTATCCTTCGCATCGGAATTCGCCCCGACATATCGGAGCATATTTCACCAAGGGCTCGCTTCTGCGCTCCGGTAAGCTCGTACGGCAAGCTCTTTTTGAATTCATCGAGCCCGCAGTTATCAAAGGGTATCGCCTCACCGTCGGTCTTGGTACGCTCCGATGCCAGCGCCGCTGCCTTCACGTAGATCTCCTCAAAGCACAATCTTCGCTTTGCCGCCTCAAGTTCGGTCTCCGACGAGGGGAAATGGATGGCTTTGAAAGCATCAATCTTCGATATGAGCCCGTGTTTCTTTTGGAGGTCTTCGGGAATTATGTCCCGTACCTCCCTCTCCGCCGCAGACAGAGCCTCTTTTACGATGCCCTGCATGAATCTTTGCGAGAGTCCCGACGAGAGCCGGTAGACCGGTACTATCGGGGGAAGATGACCTCCCTCGTAATACGCTTCGAAAATGGGGCATACCATCCTAAGTGTGCCGTTTTCATAGGATATCCTGCCCCAAAAGCGGAAAGTCGCTCCCTTGACGAAGGTCTCCTTGAGATAGTTCTGATTGAAAAAAACCATCTCAACGTATCCGGTCTCGTCAAAAGCACGGAATTTGAGAATGTTCATCCCCCGTCTTATCATTCTGGCGGAGGCGTTGGACGCAACGCAAAGAACAGTCGACACCACCGCCGACTCTCCCGCACCGAGTCCTCTTTTTATTTCCGCTATGTTCTTGGTATCTCCCCGGTTCTGATAACCCCGAGGGAAGTGGTACAAAAGGTCCCTCACCGTCGCCACTCCAAGTTTGCGAAGGGACTTTCCTTTGACCTCCCCCACTCCCGCTATCTCACCGACGGGAGAGTCAAGCCTGAGCATCGTGACCCGGCTGAAGTGCCACGCCGCCGGGGGTGATTATCGGGTTCTGCCCGGATGCCGAAGTGATCTGGGCTATCATAAGAGACGTCCTGGACATGAGATTAGTCAGAATCTGGGGACAGTTCTTTCTGAATTCCCCTGCAAGGTCGACCTCCTTCCAGGGTACCTCACTGTAATTTATCGGGTTGAAATAGAGCATCACTCCGTAGGTCACCGAAAGGAAGAACATACCATCGTTGTCAAAGGACATGGTGCGGTTGAAAGTCACCTTCACCCCACGGGTCTCGATAAGCTGTGCAACGATAGTGTCCTTGCAGTTCAGCTTAACTCCGCTGTGGGCTCTTTCAAGCTTCAGCATCTCGTAGTTGATGTTATCGAGAAATATCTGGTGTTCCGAAAGAAAATATCTTTTGAAATCGAGCATTTTATTCCACCTTATCTTTCGACCTTAGTCTGTCATTTCGTATCCTGTGCCGCCCTTTGCGGCATCCTCCGATGATATCGGAGGCTCGCTCGGTATTTTTCGGTCAGCCGGCACTTAAGCCGTCCGTCACCGACACATACTGCTTTGATTTTACCACAAGCGGTCTCTTTTTTCAAGGTTTCTGCGTGTTTTTATTGCAAAATACGGCGGGATGTGGTAGAATCGAAAAAAACAGTTCGGAGGAACGGAAATGGCAGAAGGAAGAATTCTCGCAAAAGTTGCGGGAGAAGTGATAACTGATATCGACGTTGACAGAATGATAGCGTCCATGGGACAGAGAGGCGCCGCATATAACACGCCGAGCGGACGGAACGCACTTCTTGACGAGATCATCAACAAAAAGCTCCTTCTCCTTGATGCACGCAGAAATCTCATCGAAAGAGAGCCTGCCTTCAAGGAGCAGCTTGAGAAACTCAAGGAGGAACTGCTTGCAAATTACTGCGTGGAAAAGGTGATATCCGATGTCAGAGTGACGTCGGAGGAGACGAAAAAGTTCTTTGATGAGCACGAAAGCGACTTCGTTGCGGGAGAACGGGTGGAAGCATCCCACATCCTCACGGACAGCGAAGAAAAGGCTCAGTCCATCTTGGGAGACATAAAAGACGGAAAAATCTCCTTCGAGGAGGCGGCTGAAAAATTCAGCTCCTGCCCCTCAAAAGAGAACGGCGGAAGCCTCGGGGAATTTTCAAGAGGTCAGATGGTCCCCGAATTCGAAGAGGCGGCGTTCGGCATGAACGAAGGGGAGATCGGCGGCCCCGTCAAGACCCAATTCGGCTACCACATCATAAGACTTGAAAAGAAGCATCCTGCCGAAAAGATGAACTACGCCGACATATCCGAGCACATCAAGGCAAAACTGCTTCAGGAAAAACAGCAGAAAGCCTTCAGGAGCAAGATCAACCAGCTCAAGATAATGTACCCCGTGGACAAATTTTGAAGGCAGAAGTCTTTGATGAGACCTTGGAACCTTGAGGCACTTCCGGCTTTCGTCGGGAGTGCTTTTTTTCAAAAAAATACCGAAAACGGCGTCCGAAATTAATAATAGTGACCAAAGCCACTTGTAATTCGCACCGCAATATAGTATAATACTGACAAGACAACCAAAAGAAATTACGGAGGTGGTCACATGAAATTCTCCTTCAAAGGCGGAATTCACGTCAACGACCGAAAAAACACCGCAAAATGTCAAATACGGCTCCTCGGATCGCCCGAAAAAGTGGTGATCCCCATGAGCCAGCATATCGGCGCCCCCTGCATCTGCCTTGTTAAAAAGGGAGACACGGTGCTCGCCGGGCAAAAGATCGGAGAGGTTCCCGAAGGAGCCCTCGGTGCACCGGTGCATTCCTCCGTTTCCGGCACGGTGGAAAAGGTGGAGCGTGCCGTCGATCTCAAGGGGAACGAAGTCGAATACGTCACCGTTAAGAACGACGGGGAGAACAAGCTGTCACCGGACGTTCACCCATTTCCGAAAAAGCTTGCGGATGCCACGGCGGAGGAGATAATATCCGTGGTGAAGGAAGCGGGCATCGTCGGAATGGGAGGCGCCGGCTTCCCTGCCCATGCCAAGATATCGTCGGCACTCGGAAAGGCATCCTGCCTTATCGTCAACTGCGCCGAGTGCGAGCCCTTTCTCACCTGCGATTACAGAACTGCCGTGGAACGCCCCCACGAGATAGTGAACGGTGCCAAAATACTGATGAAAGCGCTCTGCATAACCAACACTCTGTTCGTCATCGAGGACAACAAGCCCATCGGGGCAAAGAAACTCTCGGATGCCATCGAAAAAAACGGCATGATGAAGGTCATCACCGTGAAGACCAAGTACCCTCAGGGTGACGAAAGAAGGATAATATCGGCGCTGACGGGAAAGGAGCTTCCGAATGGAAAGCTGCCTGCCGACGTGGGATGCGTCATATTCAACGCAGAGACGGTTGCCGCCGTCTACATGGCGTTCGCAAAGGGCATCCCCTCTATCTACCGCACAGTCACCGTTGACGGAGACTGCATAGCCACCCCTTCAAACGTCCTTGCCCCCATCGGAACTACGGTAAGAGATCTTGCGGAATTCTGCGGAGGGCTGACCGCCATTCCGAAAAAGGTAATATCCGGCGGTCCCATGATGGGAAATGCCCTCTGGTCTCCGGATGCTCCCGTCACGAAGACCACCTCCGGTATCCTCATGTTCTCAAGGGATACGAACGCCGAGAGTGAGGAGACTGCCTGCATACGGTGCGGAAGGTGCGTCAGAGCCTGCCCGTCACGTCTCTTGCCCTGCAATATCGTCGCGGATATCAAGGCCGGACGATATGACGGTGCAAAGGAGAAAAACGTCATGTACTGTGTGGAGTGCGGATGCTGTGCCTTCGGGTGCCCCGCAAAGATACCGCTGGTGCAGTACATCAGGCTTTGCAAGGGAGAATTTAGGAAGAAAAAATGAAAGCATTCCGCAAAGACTCCGAGAACCATGCTAAGGAGGGCAAAAAATGAATTATTTCCGCAAGGATACCGGGGATATTAAAGAGCTTGACACCGACCTTACCGCCCCCGTTTCGACCGATGATACGACGGCGGACACGCCCTTTGAAAAAAAGGCTGCGGCAGAGTTCGGAAAAGAGCTTTTGAGCGCTTCCCCGTCACCTCACCTGAAAAGCTCCGCCACCACCCGTCAGATCATGCTTGACGTGCTGATAGCACTGATGCCCGCCTTCATCTGGGGCATAATAGTCTTCGGAACAAGGGCTCTTATGATAGGGCTGATCTCGGTGGCATCATCGGTGCTTTTCGAAGGGCTGTTCCAACTCGTCCTAAAGCGCAAAAGGACTGTCGGTGACCTTTCTGCCGCCGTCACAGGGCTCCTTCTCGCCATGAACCTCTCCGTTTCGGTGCCCTATTGGATACCTGTAGTGGGAGCGTTCTTTGCGATAGTGGTAGTCAAGGGACTTTTCGGAGGAATCGGCAAAAATATCGTGAACCCGGCTCTTGCCGCAAGAGTCTTCCTCTTCGCATGGCCGGCTGAGATGAATCTGTTCCCGGCGGCGGGTGATACCCACGGTATCATCTCAAGCTCCGCCGATATCATCGCAAGTGCGACTCCACTTTCCTCCCTGAAGCAGACCGGAGAGATCGGCACTACCGTGTTCGACCTTTTCATCGGAAACATCGGAGGATGCATCGGTGAGGTATCGTCACTGTTTCTCATCGTAGGCGGCATCTATCTGCTCATAAGAAAAGTGATAAGGTGGGAGACTCCGGTGGCATTCATCGGCACCGTTGCCGCCATCGCACTGATTTTTCCGAGAGTGGGAACTCCCATTGAGTCCATGGCTGTGGAGGTACTGTCCGGCGGTGTCGTGATCTGCGCCATATTCATGGCGACAGACTATACAACCACTCCGGTGACCGCCCTCGGCAAGATAATATTCGGCATCGGATGCGGCCTTATAACGATGCTGATAAGACACTTCGGCGGCTATCCCGAAGGTGTTTCCTTCTCGATACTGATCATGAATCTTCTGGTCTACTACATCGAGAAACTGACGACTCCGACGCCCTACGGAGGTAAGAAAAATGTCAAAGAATAAAAACAGCGAAAAGAGCACGGAATTCAACACCGCCTATTTTCTCAGAATAATCGGAGTCCTCACTGCCATCTGCGGAGTCGTGGCGCTGATGTTGTCCACGGTGAACATGATGACAAAAGACGTGATCGATGAGAACACCAAGGCGGAAACTGCGGCGGCAGTCGCAAAGATATTTCCGGAACTGACAAAAACGGAGCAGTTCGGAAACACCGAGGACGGAGACGTGCTGCTTGCAATAGCCGATGACAGGATAATAGGATACTGCGTTTCATCCTCATCTCAAGGCTATGGCGGAGAGATCTCCATGATGGTGGGTATCGGATGCGACATGACCGTAAAAGGGGTTCGGATCATCTCCATGTCGGAGACCGCCGGCCTCGGAAGCAAGACAAAAAACGATTCCTTCCTCGATCTGTTCAAAGGAAGCTCCGGCCCCTTTGAAGTCGGTAACAACGTAGATGCGATATCCGGAGCGACTATCAGTTCGAAAGCCGTCACCGAAGGAGTCAACAAGGCACTCAAGGTGAAGGTGCACCTGAAGGATGCCGCGTCGAGGTTCGGTCTGAAACTTGAGGGCGACACCGAAGAGGTAATTCCGACGGAAAGTGAGGACACCGAGGTCAAAACGGAAGTCACCGACACCGCCGCACCGGAGGAGGGAACAAAGATCCCGCCGGAGGCAGTGGGCACAAACGGACAGGTAGGTAATAACTACCCCAAGGACAGCTCCCTCACCTATTCCGAAAGCGAGGGCGTCACGATGGAAAAAGAAACCACCGACACCGCTTCACCGGAAGAGACCTGACAGGAGGACGAAATGAAAAAAACATCACTCGGAAAGATCTTCACCGACGGGCTGATAACCAACAACCCCACGCTGATCCAGCTTATCGGAATGTGTCCCACGCTGGCAGTGACCACATCGGTGATCAACGCCCTGGGAATGGGAGCATCGGTCATCTTGGTCCTGACCTGCTCGAATCTTTTGATATCACTGCTCAGAAAGATAATACCGGAGCAGGTCCGTATCGCCGCTTACATCGTCATCATATCCGGATTCGTGACGGCGGTTGAACTTCTTCTCAAAGCGTATCTGCCCTCCATATCCGCATCTCTCGGACTGTTCATCCCCCTTATCGTCGTCAACTGTATCATACTTGCAAGAGCCGAGGCATTCGCGTCGAAGAATCCTCCCCTTGCGGCAGTGGTGGACGGTCTCGGAATGGGTGCCGGATTCACCTGTGCCCTCACCGTCATCGGATTCATACGCGAGCTTCTCGGAACAGGCAAGGTTTTTGCCTCCTCCGACGGCACCGGAGGAATCATGCTCTTTGGCAGCGGATATTCACCCGCAACTATCTTCGTGCTTCCGGCAGGTGCCTTTCTCACACTTGCCACAGTAGTTGCCGCAGTCCAGTTCATAAAAAACAAGTCGGAAGACAAAAAGAAAGAAGCCGTACTGCTTGCGGTCAAAAGACAGATACTCGAAGCCGAATACGACAGCCGGAACCCCATAATGTCCGAGGCAGAGAGCCACGACGCCGATTACAGAGAGGAGGATCACAATGAGTAAGATACTGCTCATAATGCTGGCCGCAATATTGACGGAAAACTTCATTTTCTCAAAATTCTACGGCATCTGCCCCTTCCTCGGAGTGTCCGACAAGCCCTCCACTGCCCTCGGTATGGGAATGTCCGTCACCTTCGTGATGACCCTGTCCGGAGCCGCCACTTACCTTGTCTACTATTACATTCTGGTCCCCTTCGGGCTTGAGTACCTGAAGACGGTGGCCTTCATATTGGTGATAGCGGCGCTGGTGCAGTTCATTGAGATGTTCCTTCGCAAGTTCGTAACGTCTCTCTACTCGGCACTGGGCATCTACCTGCCCCTTATCACCACCAACTGTGCAGTTCTCGGAGCCGCTCTCACCAACATCCAAGAGGGCTACGATTTTGCCGAAAGCGTCGTCTTCGGATTCTCTGCAGCGCTGGGATTCACGATGGCGATACTCATCTTTGCGGGAGTCAGAGAAAAGATGAAATACGCAGATCCCCCGAAGGCATTCAAGGGCTTTCCCCTAGTCTTAACGGCGGCGGGACTTCTCGCAATGGCATTCTCCGGTTTTTCCGGATTCAGCTTCGGCTGAGAAAGGAGGGCTCATGCTTGATATCATCATCCCTCTCGGCGTTTTCCTCGTTTTGGGAGCGGTCATCGGGCTTCTTCTGTCCGTTGCCTCGAAGGTATTCCACGTGAAGACGGACGAGAGGGTCGGCAGGATAAGCGAGTGTCTACCCGGCGCAAACTGCGGCGGATGCGGATATGCCGGATGTGCCGACCTTGCGGACAATATCGTCAAGGGCAATGCCAAGGTGACTGCCTGCACCGTAGGAGGTGAGGCGGTGGCGGAAAAGATCGCCGCTATAATGGGAGTCAAGGCGGATAGCACCTCCCGCATGAGAGCACAGGTAATGTGCTCCGGCACCCTTGAATGTGCCGAAAAGAAGCTGCGCTACAAGGGAGTTTCCGACTGCCGTGCCGCGGCGGCGCTTGGTGGCGGGGAAAAACTCTGCCCAAACGGTTGCATCGGTCTCGGCACCTGTGCCGATGTCTGCCCCTTCGACGCCATTGAGATCAAGGACGATCTGGCGCAGGTCAACTATATGAAGTGCCAAGGCTGCGGACTTTGTGTCACGGCGTGTCCAAAGGGCATCATAAAACTGATACCTTACGACAGCAAGCACTGGGTAGGATGCTCCTCAAGACTGAAGGGCATCGAAACGAGAAAAAGCTGTGACGTGGGCTGCATCGGATGCGGTCTCTGCGCGAAGAACTGTCCCGAAGGAGCGATAACGGTGAAGGACAATCTGGCGATCATCGACTATTCGCTCTGCACCGGGTGCGACATTTGCACGGAAAAATGCCCGAGAAAGGTGATCTGGTCCGCCGAAAGAAGAGGAAAGGACGGTATCGTCATCTCAAGGCTTTGAAAAAAGCCGTTTACAAATTCCGAAAACGGTGCTAAAATAACAATGGAATGAAATTTGAAGCTTTTATCGGAGACAACAGCCTCCGAGGACCGAAGGAGGGTCAAAAATGTCAGAAAGAACAGTGATCACCATCGAAAGACAATACGGAAGCGGCGGACGTGACGTAGGACACAAGCTTGCCGAGATGATGGGATGCAGGTGCTACGATCAGGACCTTATCGTCATGGCGGCAAAAAAGAGCGGCATCAGCGAGGAAGCCCTTGCCCACGCAGACGAGCAGGCCTCCAGCAGTCTCCTCTACACTCTCGCAATGGGGGCTTCCGCAATGGTCTACGCTAACACCACCCCCATGGCAGTGCCCATCAACGACGCTCTCTTCATCGCCCAGAGCGAGATAATCAAGGAACTGTCCGAAAAAGAAAGCTGCGTTATCGTGGGAAGATGCGCAGATTACATTCTCAGCAGCCACAAAAGGAAGATCCGCGTCTTCGTTCAGGGAAGCCTCGAAAACAAGATAAAAAGGATCACCGAGCGTGCCGGCATCAGCGAGAGCGAGGCAAAGTCAAGGATCCAAAAGAAGGACAAGAAGAGGGCCTCCTACTACAATTACTACACCGGTGTAAAATGGGGAAAACCCGAAAACTACGACCTTGTGGTATCCACAGATGACATCGGCATCGACGGCGCCGCCAAGATAGTCTACGAATTCGCAAAGGCAAGAGGTCTCATAGACTGATACATTGGCATGCGGCCGAACCACCATACGCAAAAAAAGGAGTTTTGCACCATGCAAAGCTCCTTTTTTAATCCGACTCCGAGGCAGTTCCATCATCACCCGCTTTCTTCAAAGCGAAGGCAGTGACAAAAAACGGCGGTCACCCGCATTTCGGAGTAAAGACACACCAATTCTTTTCGTGATTTGAATAATTCTGATTGGATCAATCCGTAAAGGCTGTTTGAGCAGTTAGATAATGAGACCTGATATCGTGTTTCGAGCCTTTTTTCTTTTTTGTCGAAGCAGTTGCTTCCGCAGAACCTTTTGTTGACATTCGGTATTCACAAATAATAACTTCGTCTCTCGCTCTGTTTTTCTGATTTTTTGATTATTTGATCGAAAAAATAATCTTACTCTTTTGACTTCAAAAAAAGATATCACTTTTCAATTAAACGGAATCATTCCTCATTCGGTTGATACGAACTGTCACACCATTTTTGCCGAGAGTGTGGTATAATATGTGTAGCAAACCTTGCTATGCAAGTTTTTACGGCTTCGCCGGTTGCGTGTTTCGCTCGCCTCCACAATTGACGACTTCGCAAAGTTGTTATTGCAAGCAAACATGTTTATTTCATAGTAGTATAATATGAGAAACGGAGGAAATAAGATGGGCTGCGGAAACGGTCAAGTCACCGATGCACTCGGCCGCTCAATATTTCCTTTCCATTTTCCCGGATAACGGCAGTTGGATTCAATGAAGGCATCCACTGTGAAGTGCTCGTCCGTATTGTGCCAATTGACGAACGCCCCGTTCCGAAAGAACGCTCTCATCCGCTCTCTGTCTTGAGAAATCACCGCATCCCAATAGTCCGCAACTCTATCTCGCTCCATTTTTTTCCTCATCTCTCCTTTTCCTCCGTGCGTATCTCTTCATTCCGAAATAGAATCTCGGAAGAGACAGCATCCTGAAAAATCTGGAGGGCTGACGGAGCAGTCGCCACAACCATTCGATACCGTGATCGATAAAAAATGCCGGCGCGCGAGCCACATTTCCACCGTAGACGTCAAGAGAGCCCCCAAGGGCGACAAAAAGCGTCGTCTGAGGCAATTTAGAGGCGTTTTCTGCGATCCAAAGCTCTTGGGCGGGAGAACCTAAGCACACATAGAGAACGTCCGCATTTGAGGCCTCTATCGCCCTCAGAGTGTCATCGTTCTCCGCTCCCGTCTTTTCATAGTATCCGTGTCTGCATCCCACCACGCTTACGCCGTACTTTTCGGTGACGGCTTTAGCGGCGGCTTCTGCCGCCGAGGGCTTCCCTTCCTCTTCGGGCTTTCCGCCGAAGAAAAAGAACCGGTGAGAGCGAAGCCTCTCAAAGAGGGCTTCCCCCACTTCCACTCCCGGTACCTTCTCCCGAAGAGGGTCACCGAGCATCCGTGCGGCTTTTATAACTCCGACACCGTCGGGGAGTATCACGTCTGCGGTCTTTAATACCCCGTAAAATACTCCGTCCCGAAAAGCGCGGTCGAGCATCTCTGCATTGGGGGTGAATACCGTAGTCTTCTCTTTTTTCTCCACCCTGTCCGCTATCAGCTCCACCGCCTCGGCAAGGGTGACATTGTCAAAGGGGATCCCCCTTATATCAACTTTTTTCATGTGGTCTCCTTTCGGAAAGAAAAAACCTCCGCAGATGCAGAGGTATTCCGCTTTGGCAAGCACTCAGGCAGTCTTCTTTGCCAGGAACTCGGCAACGTCTCCCACGGTAACGAAATTCTGAACCTCTTCGTCCTCGATGGTGATATCGAATCTCTCTTCGCAAAGAAGAACAAGATCGGCAAGTTCAAGGGAGTTGATGCCAAGGTCGTTGATAAGTTCGGCTGTGGGGGTAACGTCGTCGGGGTTGACCGAAAGCTCGTCTACGAGCAGGTCTTTTACTTTTTCAAACATGATATTCTCCTCCGTTATTGTTCGGGTGCAGCGATGGAACGCCTAATGGGAATAGCCCGGATATGTGATGATAACGCACCCATACTTGAACATCTTAATTATAGTAACAAACTACTGCGTTGTCAAGCGTTTTTGAAAAAATTCTCGGAAATGTCGTTTTGCGTAGCCTAAAAGTCAGTCCCTCTTGATTTTTTAGTGAAAATGTTGTAACATAATGGTGCATAGAGAGCAGCAGTACCGCTCGGACAAAAGCCGGAAATCACACCGATGTACGCGCAAAAAAAGAAAGGGTTCAAATGACAGAAAAGACAAAAGCAAAACGGACCGTGATCATCATCACCATCATAGCGGTCCTTATCGGAGGAGCGTGTCTTATCCTTGCCAACTACGACAGGCTGTTTGAAAAGGCGCCGGTGCCCGCCGAAAGTAAGATCTACCTTGACAGGTTCTTCTACGACCCGGACTATTCTCTGAGTCTTCGGGAGATGGAGGGCTACAGCGACTATCTTGAGCTTGACCGCCTGTTCAGATACAAAAAGGGCAACGTGTCCTTAGGTCTCACCGAGGAGGACGTGGCCAACTACAGCCCGGACGTCAGGTTCTTCTACGGTTTGATCGAAGTCATACGGGACGGAAATACCGACTCCTACAACTCCATGTTCACAAAGAAATATCTCGATGCAAACGGTAAGAAGGAGGATTTCACTCCACAGATGATCTACGATGTTGTGCTGGAATACCAAAGCACCTCCTCAAAAAAGGGTATCACCACCTACGGTTACGATCTGTCCTACCGCATCTACAGAAACAACGGCACCTTCCGAAACGACATCTACAGTGACGAGACCAACACTCAATACATCGAGATTGACGACTCGGAAGGAGAATTCAAAATATCCTCCGTAAGCTACTATATCCCCGAATAAAAGCAATAAGAACAGCCTTCCCGTGGACCTATCACGAAAGCAAAGGCTGTTTTTCTTTTGCATCCGCCGAAAATATTTGAGCCCTTGCCGACTGTCGGTCTCATGCGCCGAGAGCCGCCTGCGACGATCCCCTTTCGGATCGCCGTTCTGCTTTTCATGATCATTTTTTGTTTTTAGGAAGCAATAATTTGCTTGGACAGAAAAACGGCGTCCCCTTTCGGGAACGCCGCATCATTTCGATATTGGCTGTCGCTTTTCGAATTATCAGCTGGTGAAGGTGTGGCTTCCGACAACCTTCATCCTAAGAGCCAGCTGGTCTCTTGCGTTAACTCTGCCGTCCAGGTTGCAGTCTGCTGCTTCCATAGCCAGAGAGGTAGAGGTGCTTCCGCCGAGAATGCCGCCCATTGCTCTGATGTCACTTGCGTTGATCCTGTTATCCGATGTCAGATCTCCGACTGCCACGTAGACAGATGTAAGTTCCACGTTAGCTGCGGGCATTGTCATTGTGTAGGTACGCTTAGAGGAGTTTGTGCTGTTCTTGGAGTAACTGCTTCTGGTGACCGTAACGCCCTCGCCTGTCCAAGTGTAGAAGCGCTGTGCAAGGTTTTTGCCCGATGCGGATTTGAAAGCAGGAGCGGGAAGAGTTACTGTGTCGCCTTCGCTGTATGTGCCGATGACCTCACCGTCACAGGATACTGTGAATGTTGCCGGTGCGGGAGGATTGGGCTCACCCTCTTCGGCGAAGAAGGCGGTGATGTTACCGAATGCCATGTCCTTCATCATGATGGTCGTGTAGAAACGGCGGAAGAGTGACTGGATCTGGAAACCGTTCTGGTCAAGACCGGAATCCCACAGACCAACCTTCAGCTCGCCGTCGCAGGTGAGAAGGAGTGTGTCGGTGTCATCGTCGTACATTGTGACAATCTCGTGCCAATCCGTGCCGAGATCGATCTCTTCGGACTCGCAAAGGAGGGTAGCTGTATCGGTAACGCCCATACCAAAGCCGCTCTTATAGATTCTGAAGTGACCTACAGTGCCGTCAAACTCGTTGGGGAAGAATCCTATGCAATAGTGGATACCGTACTGCATTACACCGGAGTTGTTAGCGGAGGAACCGCCCACCTGTGAATAGAATCCGGGGAAATACTTGTTGTTCTCGCCGATGGAAGATGAATCAAAAGCATCTCCGGTGAGACGGATGGAGTACTTGTAGGAGTAGGAATCGAACTTGGTATCGTTACTGTCGAAGTAAGTACCGGGCATGTGGCTGATAAGCTCGATGACCTTTTCGCCGTTGTATGTGCCGAGGGTGTTCTTCTGAGCACCTGTAACGGGATCTATCAAAGGAACGGAAGGAGTGCTGTTGGTGTTGCCCGCTGCATCATAATAGTCGTTCCAATAGAGGTAGCCGTAGCCGCCGGATGCGGACCAGTCGCCGCCGCTCTGGAGAGTGCCGTCCCATGTGGAGCGGACCTGACCGTCTTTTGCGGGAATCGTCGTTTCAACAACGTCGTTACATACGGAGCAAGTAGATGTGATGCTACCGTTTGTAAGGTTGGTGGGGATAGCGTTAACTACGCTTGTGTAACTGTGACCTGCAACGTAGCCCTTCTCATAGCCGCACTTTGTGCAGACGTAAGGAGCGATACAAGTAGGCTCTGCGAACTCGTGAGCGCAGGTGTAAGTGTCGCTGCCAAGCTCATCTGCAACGAGAAGCAGAGAGTTGGAACCGCCGGCTGTAACATAGTCGGCACATGCGAGCTGACCTGCACAGACACCGGAGCCCCATGTCAAGAAGGAGTTGTAGTTCTCCTGACCGCTCTTTCTGTTAAGAAGAACGACGGAGGCACCGAACTCATCGCCCGCCTGAGGAGCGGTGTAATCCACTGTGTAAGAGTAATTACCTGTGGTGGGATCGTAATCGTTGATACCGCTGCCGTTGATAGCGGTCCAGGGAATAGCTACCTCGTAGGTAGTGAGGTATTCACGGCGATTTTCACCACCGCGGTTAGCCTTGGAGTAGACAGCTGCGTAGCCGCTTCCGAAGGGGTTCTGGTGAGTGTCTTCTCTGTCGAAGAACATGTCCTTGCCGGACCATGACGTCTCGATCCTGTCAACGGTACCGTCGTCACGAAGGATCTCTGTCTCCTTAGGATCGTAACGGAGTGCCATGTCGTACATACCGGTGTACTCAGCCTCGGAGTAAGCGATACCGATGTTGGCTACCTTGCCTGCGTAGATCTCCCTAGAACCTGCGTCGGTTGCATCTCCTCTTACGGAAGATTTCCAAGGGAACTTGTTGGTCTCGGGATCGTATTCACCGCCGTCAACAACGCTGTTAGGTCCGTCGGGGTCGACTCTGATCTGAAGTGTGTCGCCGTTCCAGATATTAGCTCCGTTAGGACCGCCGCTGTTCTTACCGTCGGGGTCACGGACTTCCGCTGCCACATAGAGGTAGTCCTCATCCCATGCCATCCAGAGCTTCATCTGAAGAGGGTATGTGAGGTCAGCCGGATCCATTGCCACACCGGCGGTGTAGTCGCCGCTTTTAGCATTCCAATAGTAGGTGTTCTCTGCGGAAGGAGTCGTGGACTCGCCACGGCGTGCCGCATATTCGGATGAAAGGTCGAGAAGGGGTGTGCCCCACTCTTCTGCGGTGATCTCACCGTCAAGCATAAGGAGCTTTGATGTGTCGCTCTTCTCGGTGAAATTGATGTACTGGCCTCCATCATCATAGAAGTGAGCCATCTGAGAGCCGGCGCCCTGCCACGGGTTGACTGTGGTCTCGCCCGAGAAATACGGGATCTTGACGCCTACGTTATGAGCGCTCAGTGTGTTCGTCTCTGCTGCCATTGTAGCGGGAATAGCCACGATGACGGTGGAAGCGATCATGATCACTGTAAGCAGCAATGATAACGCTTTTTTCATTTTGTTTTCCTCCTGATATTGAAAATCGAAGTATTTCGTCGCCCAAAAGCAACTCTTACGAAGTCATTATATCATACGCTCCGATTTTTTGCAATAGGAATTGGAGATTTTTCCGACAGTATCGCAGAATTTTACATTGGGGTTAGGCAGATTACACAAAGGGCACATACCGCGTTAAAAACGGAGTCGGAGGAGCCGTCTCTTGCGGAGCAGGCGGGCTTCCCCCAAAAAACACACCGAGGGGAGCGGCACCCGACGGCAAGGCGGCTTTGGGCGGCAAAACGACCCTTATTTCGCTTTTTTCTCCGCTTCAATGGAGACACTGCCGCTCACACACAGATGACAGGGCATCGAAAAAGCCCCCATACGGTGGGGGCTTTGAAGATCACTCTTCTTCCTTCTCTTCTTCCTCTTCTTTTTCTTCTTCCTTGCCTACAAGGCTGTCTCTTATCTGCTTCAGAATATCAAGCTCCGTCTCCTCGGCCTCTTCTTCCTCTTTCTCTTCCTCTTCTTTCTTCTTTATCAGTTTCTCCTCGATGGCCTTCAGCTTCTCCTTGCCCGCAAGGAAGATCTTGAGGACTACGAAGAGCACGAAGGCAACTATGAGAAAGTCGATGATGTTTTGGATGAATACACCGTAGCAGAGTGCGCTCTCAGCCACGTCATTGGCGGGATCCGCAGGGGTGATGACCCATTTCCAGTCCTCGATGGAGAGACCACCGGTCAATATGCTGATAAGGGGCATTATTATGTCGCTTACAAGGCTGGTGACTATCTTACTGAAGGCGGCACCTATGATGACTGCCACTGCCATGTCCATTACGTTGCCCTTTGAAATGAATTCCTTGAATTCGGCAAAAAATTTCTTCATATCGTTATCTCCTTAAGATGTTTTCTTTTTTATTAGATGGTATCACAGAAGGGGCTTTTTGTCAACCGAGGATGACAATTTTCCCCATTCTTTTCACCCCGTGAGGAAAAGAAAAACATTTTACTATTTTCGGATAACTGTGGAAATCGATAAAAAAATGTGATAAAATGAATTAAGTGAAATTATGGATCGGAGAAATACCATGAAAATAGCAATAGTTACCGGTGGCAGTTCCGGAATGGGAAAGCAGATGGTCATGAATCTGCCGAAGATGGAGAGCTTCGACGAGATCTGGGTGATATCCCGAAATGCGGAGAGGTTCGGGGCAAATGATTCAATGGGGATCAAGGTGCGCCCGGTGTCTTTGGATCTTACCGACTCCGACTCCCTCAAAAGGTATTCGGAGCTTCTATCGGAGGAAAGACCGAACGTCACTCTTCTTGCCAACTGCAGCGGATTCGGGAAATTCGGAAGCTACGAGCAGATACCACTTGAGGATTCTCTCAATATGATCGATCTTAACTGCAAGGCACTGGTGGCAGTCACCGAGCTGACCCTCCCTTACATGAAAAAGGGAGCGCGGATAATGGAGCTTGACTCCCTCTCCGCCTTTCAGCCTGTGCCTTATTTGAACGTCTACGCCGCCACGAAGGCCTTTGTGATGAGCTACTCCCGTTCCCTCGGCCGTGAGCTCAAGAGCCGCGGTATTAGAGTGATGGCACTTTGCCCCGGCTGGGTGAGGACTCCCTTCTTCGACAGGGCGCAGACCACCTCCGACAGCGCTGTCACCTATTTCAACGTGGTCTACTCACCGGAGTTCGTGATAGAGCGGGCGCTCCACGACCTTTACAGGACAAAAAAAGACGTTTGCGTCCCCGGCTTCAAGGTGAGGATGCAGGTGCTCCTCGTCAAGATACTTCCCCACCGTCTGGTAATGGATATCTGGCTGAGGCAGCAGGGTCACAACAAATAATATTCGGAGACAGTCATGGATAACAAAGAACGTTTTATTGAGATCTACAAGGACAAGATCAAGAGGGAGGGTGCCGATGCCCTTCTGCAGTATCTTGAAAGCGACAAGTGCGACTTTTTCAAGGCTCCTGCCAGCGCCAGATACCACAGCGCCTATGCGGGCGGCCTTTGTGACCACAGCATCAACGTCTACGAGTGCCTTTGCGACTATCTTTCCCGTGACCGAGTAAAAAACGGCTACGGGATGAGTTACAGTGAGGAGACGGTGGCGATAGTCTCCCTTCTCCACGACCTGTGCAAAGTCAATGTCTACAAGCCGGGCTTTCGTAACGTGAAGGATGATTTCGGAGTGTGGCAGAAGGTGCCAACCTTTGAATTCGACGACAGGATGCCCTACGGTCACGGAGAAAAGTCGGTCTACATAATCTCCGGTTACATGAAGCTGACGAGAGAAGAGGCATTCGCCATAAGATACCACATGGGCTTTTCCGAGGATGGAGACAAGCGCAACGTTGGGAAGGCATTTGAGATCTACCCCTTAGCCTTTGCCCTTTCCACTGCCGATATGGAAGCCACCTACTTCATGGAAAAAGAGGGGAAGTGACGGTTGATTATGGAAATACGGAACCTCATAGCATTTTTGACAGTTGCAGAAACAAAAAATTTCACCCGTGCGGCAGAAAAACTTGGCTATTCCCAGTCCGCCGTCACCGTACAGATCAAGCATCTTGAGAGCGAGCTCGGAGTAAAACTCTTCGACCGCATCGGAAAGACCGTCACCCTCACAAGCTACGGAGCATCCTTCATTGAATGCGCCGGTCAAGCGGTGGAGGCAATGGACAGAGCCGCATCCTTCAATGCGGGCATCTCCGGAAGTTCCGGAACCATCAAGTTCGGAGTGGTGGGAGCGATACTTACCTCGGTCTTGACGGACGTTCTCCTTGAATACCGAAAGAGATTCCCCTATGTGACGGTGTCCATAGTGGAGGGTTCCTCTTCGGATCTTGAAAAAAAGATACGGAAGAGCGAGCTTGACCTTGCCTACTTTCTCGACTTCAAGACTCCAAGCAACGAATGGGTGAGAGTAAGAGAAGAGCGTGAGCCGATAATCGTGGTGACCAATCCCGAAAACCCTCTTGCAAAGCGCGGCTCTGTGGAATTCTCCGAGCTTGCAAAGGAGGATCTGATACTCATGCCCAAGGGGGAGAACTACCGCACCCTCTTTGACAACGAGCTTGTGAAGTACGGTATCACAGTCGAGCCTGCGGTGGAGGTGGTGAACACCGACACCATAATAAAGCTCTTGGCAGCAGGACCCTACGTTTCGCTGATGCCCGAATTCGCTGTGAGAAAGAGCATAAAAGACGGTCTTATCTGCCCGGTCAACGTGGAGGGACTGGATCTGTGCCAGTATTCTCAGCTCGCCTACCTGAAGGGAAAGGTGATAACCCCTCATATTCGGGGCTTTATCGACACTATCCTCGAAAAGTGTTGACGGCAGCTTTCAAAATAACTGTGAAAAGCCCTTCGGCGCAAAGCGTCGAAGGGCTTTTTGTTCTATGGATGTCTTCCGTCAGCTTTTCCGCAGTGCTTCGGGCACAGCACTTGGGACGTCAGGTTCCCGCTCGGACTTCATAAGAAATGCGGCGGCGCAGAAGATGACGAAGAAGCGGGCGCAAAGGATGTCCGGAATAAAAAGGGACGCGATGACGGAGTAGATCAGCGACCAATACTCCGGTGTCAGCTTCTTTTTCCCTGCGGTGAAAAGGATCATTCCGAAAAGCAATGACATCTGTGCTCCGAAGAGGTATCCGCCCATACAGAGCCATCTTAAAAGGGTGTTATGGGGGATTATACCGGTGAATATGGCGATATATTCGTTGTCATACCCCACTCCGAAGGGATTCTTGAATAACAACTCAATAGCCTTTTTATAAGTCGCAAAACGGCCGTTATCGTCAAGCAACTGGGAGAGGTCGTCCACCGGTCTTGTCAGGGTAAGGTAGTAGATAAGCAGGATGCCCACTGCGGTACAAAGGAAAATATAGACGGTCTTTTTTCCGAATCCCTTGTAATGGAAGAACACGTAGAGCGCAAGGGCGATGAGAAGGGACACGGTACTGGTGCGCCTTGAGGTCAACGCCATGGAGACCACCACTATAGCGAACGTGGGCACCATGTAGAACCAGGTCTTCTTACTGATCCTCTCAATGATGTAGAACGCTCCGCAGCCTATCATTACCGTGGCGCTGCTGTGGTCCTCCATAAGGAGGTAACAGCTTGTCTGGTACTCGCCGGAAAACGACAGCGCCGCTTCGAATTTGAACAGGGTGATGCCGCCGTAGACGGTCATTACATACTGGAATACGAGGGCAAGAGACGTGAGAAGCACCGCCCAGATCACCGCCCTCTTAAAGTGCTCGTAATTCTCCGCCGTGGCACTGTCCGAAAACAGAAAGGCGATGAGGGACACTGCGATGAAGAAGCCGATGATAATGTACTCCTTGAGACCGTTCATATAACTGGTCTTCGAAAGGAAAAGGGGCAGGTTAAAAAGTATCACCGAGCAGGAAAAGACCAGCAGCTTCCTAACGCTGTAGTTCTTTTCAAACAGCTTTTTCACGTTGAATACCGTGTAGACCAGCATCAATACCCCGATGACGTAGAACCAAGGGAGCTGAAGCTCCTCTGTGGGGCCGCCGAAAATATTGACCCAGGAAATCTGCCAGACGTAGCACATCATGATGATGCAGGACACGGGAAAATTCCGAGTCTTTTTGTGAACTACGAAGAAAAGCGCAACGAAAAGGAATGAGCCTATCGCCGTAAAAAGCGCCGTCCCGAGGGGTATCTCGTAATTGACGAGATTCAAAACGAGAATGAGAAACGAAAGTAAGTACTCCACTTAGAATCCACTCCGATAATAATACTATCCTTCGATCCGAATGAGGATCGAAAACGCAAGGCCGAAGGGTAACGTCAAAAGGGCGAAGCCCGGCCTCGATGCTTCTTTTATAAAATGCTTTTTGCCGCTAAGGATCGAAAAAGCGTCGTAATAGGCGGCGTACTTGAGCCTTTTGACAAACGAGGGGTAGATGTGAAGCCTCAAGTCATTGTACATCCGATAGGACACCGGATACTTCTTGAAACTCTTCATGATACCGTCCGAGTATCCGCCCTCAAGATATTCCGCTCTGTAAACCGCTTCCCGACTCCAATAAAATGGCTCCGTCATTTGAAGGAACACGTAGGCCTCCGTAAAGAACCTTTCGTTTTCTATCACCGGGTAGGAAAACCGCCCGACATAGTCGCTCTTTATAACGAGGAGCGCTTCCCCTTCAAATCTTCCGAAGGTCACCGCATCTCTCCAGGATGCCGTCTCAAGGTCGGAAGAAAACCTTTTAAAAAGCGGTCTTCCCTCCATGTCTTCCTTCACAAATACCGCCCCTGCGGGAAAGCCGTTATCCGAAAGGGTGGCTTTCACCCTTTCAACGGCATCGGGGGTCAAGGTGTCGTCGGAATCAAGGGACACCATAAGGTACTCGGTGGAGCAGGACTTGAATGCCAGGTTCATGGCGGTGTGTTTCCCGCCGTTTTCCTTTTTTACGTAGTCGATGGGAAAGGGGCTCTCACGGGCGAAGGACTTGACCGTCTCTTCGGTACCGTCCTCGGAGCCGTCATCCACTATGAGCCACCTGAAACCGTGACAGGTCTGAGCAAGGAGAGATCCGTATGCCCGCTTCAAATACTCTTCCCTGTTGTAGGTGGGGGTAAATACCGTCAAAAAATCCTTCATTTCACCCCACCCTTTCCGATTTTCAAAGCGTCGGCGTAGACCGCTTTAACTCTGTCAAGGTATTTTTCCATGTCGGTGTAGTTTTCCGATCTGAGACAGGCTCCTTCGGACTTCTTTTTATAGTACTCCGAGTCGGACAGGAGCCTTACCGCCTCATCCGCCATTTCGGAAACACTGCCGCATAGAGCGCCGCATCCGTCGGTGACGATGGTGGCAAGCCCTCCCACCGGGTAGGCGAGAACGGGAAGGCCGAGAATGAGGCTCTCTACCGCCACAAGTCCGAATCCCTCCCAGGAGGAGGTAAAAATATTGATCTTTGAGTTTTTCATGATCCGATAGGGGTTCTTATCAAAGCCGTGAAGGGTAACGCCGTCAAGACCGTTCTTTTCTATGAAGTCCCTCACCTCAAAAAGCAGTTCCCCTTCACCTATCATAACGGCGGTGACATGGGGCAAAGTCTTTTTTATCTCAAGTACCGTTCTGAGGAACAGAAGCGGATCTTTTTGCTCGTTTAATCTTCCGACGAAGCAAATATCATAGTTCTTGTCAAACGGCTCATTTGACCCCTTAATGACCTTCTCGCGGTCAACTGTGTTGGGTATCACCCGAACCTTCTTCGAAAGCGCCCCCTTAAAGCAGTACTCCTCCACGATGCTGTCGGATACCGCTATGACCGCCTTTGCTCTTTTTACCGTAAAGAGCATCCCGAGGGCGTTGGGTGAGGGCTTTCTCATCCAAGGACAGTTATTGTGATACTGGGCTATGAAGGGTATCCCGGACAGAGCGCATTTGAAGCTCATGCGGGGGTCGTTTGCATGGACAATATCCGGAGACAGTTCACGGTAGACCCGACGTATCTCGGAAACACTTTCGGTATTAACGGCTATGAAGGGTATCCCCGCCGCTTCCACCGCTTCTCTTATGGGGCCGTCGGGAGATGCGTAGAAGACTTCGTTCTCATCGCTCAGCCCCTTTAGGATATCTATCGCCACATTTTCGGCGCCGGACAGTCTGTCCGTCACAAGATAATGAAGTATCCTCATTCGTGTCTCCCATCTCCCGTCACTACGTCACGGTACATCTCCAAAAGATCGCCGCTTGATACCGAAATGTCAAATCTCGTTCCGAGAAGAGGAGATGCTCCTCCGCGACGGTCTCCCACCGACTTTTCAATAGCCGAGACCCAAGGCTCCGCGCCCTCGGTTATGGGAAGAAATACTGCCTTGTCCGTCACCCGACACTCCTCGGTTATCCTATCGGAAAGAAGTGTCGTAAGATCTGCCGACTGTGCCTCAAGGGAAACTACCGGAAGTCCCTCATAGAGGGAGGGTAAAACGAACACGTCCATGGCGCTGTAGGCGGCAGCCGTATCCCGAAGGACACCTGCAAATACCACTCTGTCCGAAACGCCCAGTGCCTCGGCATCCCGTTTGATCGCCTCTGCCGCATCTCCGTCTCCGACGAAAAGAAGAAGGCAGTCAAGGCCTCTTTTAAGGCACCCTGCGAGAACCGGGATCAAGAATCGTTGATTTTTAGTTTTGCAAAGGCGCCCAACGTGTCCGATCACAAAAGAGTCACCGAGTCGGTACTTTTCTCTCACGGCACGGCGCTTTTCGGCATCGTAGGAAAAATGCATCGGATCGATTCCGTTGGTCAAAAAGCGGACATTACCCTTTTCGCATTCTTCTTTTCCGAAGAGCCACTCTGCCGCAAGTCGGGAACAGGCGACGTATTCCGTCGCCACTGCCCTGCAAAGGGGCCGTAGGGTATTTTTCACAAAATGGCGAAGCCCTTCATCCTTTGAGGACATAGTATGACTGTGGGCAATACGGTGGGGCACTTTCCCTATCTTCGCTCCCAAAAGTGACAGCGATGAGAGGGAGTTCATGTGGGAGTGGACGATATCGTACTTATTCTCCCGACAGATGCGGGATATCTCATGAACGTATCCAAGGGGATGGCTGTAGGAGGGTATCTTCAAAAAAACTATTCCACGCTCCGAAAGATCCGCCGGAACACTGCCGGTGGAATCCGCGTCATATGCCACGTGGACCTGAAAATCGGTAAGATCCGCCGCACGAAGGTAGGAAAATACCACAGACTGGACGCCCGCATTATTCATTTTTCCGATGATGTGAAGTACCTTCATGTACGCCTCCTTTGCCGGTTTTTCTTATTCTATCACAAAACTGCCGAGTACGCAACAGGACTCTGAAAAAATCTATCGGAAACAGTCAAGTTCGAAAGAAACACAGAGAGCAAGCAACCGAAAAGCGGTCAAGTCGATGAGTAACTTATGAAATAGGCAACCGATAATCTGTCATGTCGAAAGCGGCGCTCAACAACAGGATTAAAAAATCCAAGTTCGAACAGAATATAAAATTGCAGCTATGGAACTATCCGGGCAACAACGGATCATCAAAAAAGGCAGACTCAAAGAGTCTGCCAAAAAGTTATCGTCTCTGTCGATCAAATACCGCTACCCTTGATAACGGCACCGAAGGTCTTGAAAAGGACCTTGATATCCATGAGGATCCCGAAGTTTTTAACGTAACGGATCTCGCACTCCTGCCTTTTTCCGCTCTCATATGTAAGTGCGTTTCTGCCTGATACCTGCCACAGACCCGTAATGCCCGGACGGACGGAAAGCAAGGTATCCCGATCCTCGCCAAAGAAATAGGTCTCGTTCAGTGTAAGCGGACGGGGGCCCACGAGACTCATCTGCCCCGCAAGGACGTTAAGAAGCTGGGGGAACTCGTCGATACTGAATTTTCTTATGAACCTGCCTATTCGGGTTATTCTCGGGTCATTCTCAACCTTAAATTCCGAGTTGAATTTTTGAAGTTGCTCCGGTGAAAAATATTTTTCAAGTTCATGGGCATCGTATCTCATGGACCGAAACTTGATTATTCTGAAGGGCTTCCCTCCCTTTCCTATCCTCTCTTGGAAATAGAACGGAGAATGGAAATCCGCAATGTAGATGAGTGCCGCAAAAATGAAAAGGAACGGAAGGAGTATCAAGATCGCCAAAAGTGCGAAAACAAAATCCAATACCACCTTCACCGCCATGTAAAAGCGGGATACTTGTACTTTATTTTCGACAGTTGTATTATTATGTGTGCTCTTCATATTTCTTCCACTCTTTTTCCGTTTCACTGTTTTGCCCCACCCCGCAAGCGGGGTGGGGCAATTGTTCTAAGTCATCACTGACTCAGCCGTCTACTTTAAGTTATGCTTCGGGGAAGTAAACGTGAACTTCGTACTCGATAGCATCGCCCATCGGGTAAACTACCATGATGGTGTAGCTTGCGTAGATGTTCTCGCCGATATCAGTCTTAGTTGTTCTGAAGTATGTGAATTCTGTCTGAGCGATAGCGTCGCCTTCAACTCTTTCATATGCTTCGCCTGTCCACTGAACAGCATAGTTGTCGCCAACGATGTTTTCACCGAATGTCGGATATGTGCCGGGAACGATGCCGAGGAGTCTGAAGTCAACTTCCCATGCGCCGGTCTTAGCAACAACGTTGATTACGTTTTCGTTCTCAAGATCGAATCCTGCAGACTCTGCAAAGAAGCCGGCCTCAACGCCTGTGCAAGCAGGAGCCTTTACAAACTCAACGTTGACTGTGTACTCATAGTCATCATCGCCGTCGGTAACAACGAGGATGTAGCTGTCGGTGTATCCGGTCTTAACGCTGGATCTGAAGTAGGAGTTGCCGTTGTCAACTACTGTGAGGATAGACTCATCTTCAGTAAATATGTTGTAGCCTTCGGGAGCGAGAATTCTGAAGTCGTTCTCGTTAGCGCCGGCCTTGGAAACGAGGGTGATGGTTCTTGTTATGTTGTTGATAGTGGTCTGAGCTGCGTCTGCAAAGAATCCGGGCTCGATAGCGAGATCGAGGACTTTGATCTTATCGATCGGACGGGAATCAAGCTCAGTTCCGCAGTTCTGGCACTTCTTAACTTCTTCGCCTTCGTTGTCAACGGTTGCGGGAGTCTTAACTTCCCATTCACCGGGAACGTGATCAGCGAGGTCGTAATCTTCATTGTAGATCTCTTCGTGACAGTCGTTACAGGTAATGATCTTATGGCCTGCTTCGGTACATGTGGACTCCACATCATCGGTAGATGTGTTCACGTGCGGGCAAACTACCGTGAGTTCCATCATGGGGTTAACATCGCTTGCTGTGTATGTGTAGAAGTCGATGCCGTTAGCGAATACTTCGCCTACGATATCGGATGCATATGCAAATCCGATGGAGTATGTGCCGGGAGTTATGGGAGCTGTAAACTCAATGGTGAAGAGTGTGCCTTCGCCGGTAGCGTTTACGGGAGGCTCGTTTGTATCGGTGATGACGTTAGCGATAAGCTCGTACTTATCTGTGTCAACATTGATACCGGAGTACTTCTTAACTGCTCTTACAAGACCCTCAACGTCTGTAGCAACTGCTGCATCGTTTGCGCCTTCGCCGAAGATATCGCCGTCTTTAACTGTTACGTTAGCAGCGCCGATATTCTTGTCAACGAGGATAGCAACGCTTGTGCCCATGAAGCCGGTCTCGGGGAGAACTGCGCTTACGGGGATGGAAACTGTCTCACCGATGTCAACTTCTGCATCTGCGATGGTTGCTGTGAACACATCGAGAGTGGGAAGATTCTGCTCGGGACCAACGAACTGTTTGCAGACTACGCAGTATTCTCTGAAAATGCCGGCAGCTGTGGTTGTGGAGGGTGATATCACCTTGTTATATGTGTTGTGACCGGGTGCCAGGTAGGTCTCGGAGACGAGTACTTCGTGGCAATCGTCGCAGGTTACTGTCTTATAACCGTTTTCGGTGCAGGTTGCAGCCTTCTCGTCTGTGCTCTGACTTTCATGAGCGCACTCGGTTACTGTGAGTGTCATCATGGGGTTGTAGTTGTTAGCAGTGTAGGTGTAGTAGTCTACGCCGTCAGCAAAGACTTCGCCCACGATATCGGATGCGTATGCGAATCCGATGGAGTATGTGCCTGCTGTTTCGGGAGCTGTAAACTCAAGGCTGAAGAGTGTGCCTTCGCCGGTAGCGTTTACGGGAGGCTCGTTTGTATCGGTGATGACGTTAGCGATAAGCTCGTACTTATCTGTGTCAACTTCGATCTTGGAGAATTCCTTAACGGCAGCAACGAGGCCTGCAACATCGGTTGCAACTGCTGCATCGTTTGCGCCTTCGTCGAAGATATCGCCGTCTTTAACCGTTACGTTAGCAGCGCCGATGTTCTTGTCAACGAGGATGGCAACGCTTGTGCCCATAAAGCCTGTTGCGGGAAGTGTAACGTTCACGGGAACCGTAACTGTTGCGCCTGCTACTGCAGTTGCATCAGCGATGGCTGCTGTGAATACGTCCAGTGTAGGAAGAGACTGCTCTTCTCCAACGTACTGCTGGCATACTGTGCAATACTCTCTGTATGTACCTGCAGTTGTTGTGGTGGAGGGAGTGATCACTTTGTTGTACGAGGTGTGGCCGGGTGCTGTAACGGGGTTACGGTCATCGGTCTCATCGCATCTTGTGCACTTGTATGTGGTGTAACCGTTTACTGTGCAAGTGGGGGGAACTGTTTCAACGAATTCTGTGAAGTCGTGATTGAGCGCATCGTATGTCTCATCCACGAGGATCTCGTGACAGTCGTCGCAGGTTACTTTCTTGTAGCCGCCGTCCGTGCATGTTGCAGCCTTCTCGTCTGTGCTCTGATTATCATGACTGCACTCAACGGGGCCCTGAGCGGGAACGGTTACTGTAGGAACAGATACTGTGAACGTTCTCTCGATCTCGGGGTTCAAAAGATCATCGGGATTGTAAGCGAATACGGGAAGTCCGCCTTCGGTTGCGTCCCAAAGCACGATGAACTCAAATTCGGTAGTTCCTTCGGGATTGAGAGTGGGATCGTATACAAATGTCATGGACTGCATGACGCCTGCGGGATTCGTGTTGTTATCGAGATCACCGAAGTCGTAGTAATGAATGTGAGCCTTATAGCCGTCGAAACGGTATCTGTCAAGGTCATCAAAATCATCGGGATCATGCTCCAAGCAGAGATCCTGCTGAACTTCCGGGAATGCGTCCAGTGCGTACTGAACTGTAGCGTACTGGTCAAGGGAAGCATCGGTGATGTTGCAAGCTTCCTTTAACGAGGATGCGAAGTTCGCATCGGGGAAGGAAACGCAATCTTCCATAACGGGGTTGCCGTTTGTGTCATACTTCGGATTTCCCGAAGAATCGAGTTTGGGAGTGGTTTTGATGCTGAAGCACTCGGGATAGATGAGTACGAAAGTAGCTGCCCAAAATCCCTGAGAGTCGTTGACGACATTGTATGTCATCTCTACTTCGCTGTCCTCAGTCTTAAAATCGACATCGCTCCACCAGAACTGTACTGTGCCTTCCTTTGCTGCGGGCGCTGTTGTCAGTGCGAAGCAAGGAACGACACTGGAAAGAACGAGCATTGAAACGAGAACAAATGCTAACAGTTTTTTCATTTGAGAGTTCTCCTCCTATAAATATCTTGGTATCACCATTATACCGCCTCACATTTCAAAAGTCAATAGGAAAAACAAAAATAAATGAAAAAGGGAGGATATTCCACCTGTTTTTAGGTCAATTTTACAAATAGGACTTTTTCGGGCCGGCTTACGGACAGTGTAGGCTTTTTTCTTTTTCAAAAAAGGAAAATGTCGTTGTCGGTACCGGCGATTCTCACGAATTACGAATATCCTCGCCGGCGAGTGCGAAGAATCGAGGTTTCCTTCATTAAATATATTATTATGTATTTCGGCATCCCGCAGGTCGGATAAGTTATTATGCAATCGCAGAATACCGGTGCTTTTTCTTCGGAAGGTAGCACCGGCACAAAAAAAGCCCTCAATCCGGAGCTTCAATCGAAGGTCGGCTTGGGGCTTTTATCACATTTTCACAAAAGCGGTATCTCGGTGATCCCGCCGCCGTTCACTGTGAATATCCTCACTGCTCCGGGTGACGTGCGGCACAGGGAGACGAAGACCTCACCGAACAGTGTTTGGGACAGTGTACTGAACCTTGAGGTATCGATGTCCTTAGGAGAGAAACCGTCGGTACCGAGGCACTTGTAGACGCTCTCCTTTTTCGTCCAAAGGGAAATAAGGGGCTCATCGGGGGATTCATTCGGAGAGAGTATCTTGTTTTTTATCCGCTCCCGACGGTGGGGAGGATATTTCTTTTCAAAGGCGGATATCTCCTCGATATCCACTCCCACCGGAACGTCCGACACTGCCACGGCAGCGTATTTTCCCGAATGGGACAGGGAAAAGCAAAATCTGTCACACTCCCATTTGCCGTTTTCTTTTTTTTCAAAGTCCACCTCCGAGGGCGAAATGCCGAAGGCGTGGCGCATAGCTGTCTCAAGGAGGGTCCAAGTGGCTCTTTTGCCTTTGAGCACTTCCCCGTTCGCCACACGGGATAGTTCCTCCGTGCGAAGAGGGGATGCAAACTCGGTCTTCACAGCGGGGTCATCGATCCTCATCAAATAGAGAGAGAAAACTCCGCTCGTTTTATCGGCAATTGCCATTTTTCTTACAGGACCTTTTTGATAGCCGCAAGCAGCTCCGAATACTCATCGAATGCGGGGTACTCCGGGTAGTCCTTCTTTATCTGCTCGGTGCTTTTGAAAAGGAATCCCGCTTTACTTGCTTTGATCATACCAAGGTCATTGAAGCTGTCACCGGAGGCGACAGTATCGTATCCGATGGACTGGAGGGATTTTACTGTGGTGAGTTTTGACTTCTCACATCTCATCTTATAACCGGTTATCTCGCCGCTGTCGGAGACTTCAAGGGTGTTACAGAATATGGTGGGCCATCCCAGTTTTTCCATCAAGGGAGTGGCGAATTGTTCAAAGGTATCGCTGAGTATTATCACCTGTGTCAACCGTCTCAATTCGTCAAGGAACTCCTTCGCTCCGGGCATGGGATCGATCTTTGCTATGGTGCTTTGGATCTCACGGAGTCCGAGGCCGTGCTCCTTCAGTATCCCAAGGCGATATTTCATCAATTTGTCGTAATCCGGCTCGTCACGGGTGGTCTTTTTCAGCTCCGGTATCCCGCACTCCTCGGCAAAGGCTATCCATATTTCGGGCACTAAGACCCCTTCCATATCAAGGCAAACTATGTTCATGATGCTTCTCCGTCGTGTCATATTTTTGATGAGTCCATTTTATCACATTAAAGGCCTCATTGCAACAGATTTCATAAGAATGTTTTGTCGGATATTGACAAATCACGGGTTCCATATTATAATTGAGGAAAAGACTGTTACCGGAGGAACCCGGATGGATACGTACAATTGCCCCACCTGCGGCGGTCATCTTGAGCTTGATGACAAAGCCGAGATAGGCACCTGTCCCTATTGTTCGACGATAGTCCCGCTTTGCGAGGTCAAGAAGGTCAAGATAGAATACAATGAGACAAAAAAGGCGGAGAACTACCGTTTCATTGCGGACGATGCCTTCTCCACCGGCAATTACTCCGCCGCCTATGACTACTATACCAAGTACCTAGAGTGCGATACCGGATGTTGGACGGTGCTCTACAAGCGGGGGCTTTCCGCAGCGTACCTGTCAAACCTTGAGTGTGTGCGCTTCAAGGAGCTTGATTCGGCGCTAAAGTCCGCCGTTTCCGCCGCCGACGAAAGTGAGCGCCGTGCCGCCGCACTTTACATCACCGATACTGCGGCATCCCTCATCGAATTCTTTTCGAAGAACTACATAGACAAGATGAAAAGGACTCTTTTCACCGGAAAGGACGTGTGCGGACGGTTCTTTGATCTGAACGGAGGACTTCTCTCCTTCGCATCGGCAGTTCTCCCTCTCATCGGAGACGACGATATGGAGTCGGGTGCAGCCTTTGAAGAATCGAAAAAGAAATTCATAAAAGCCGCCGTCATCCTCTGCAATGCTACCCCGGAAGCCCTTGAGTATCACAACGGATATCGCACCGTTTGGACCAAGAACGGCACCGAGACTCGGGAACTGCGGGCGAAGCTTCCCTCTCCCGTTGCCCCTACCGCAAGAAACTTAAGGCGGGAGCTTGTGTCGGCTTACAACGGGATACCATCCACCGTGGCGGGGCTTGAAACTATCGACAAAGAGATAACGGAGCACAGCGGCACGGTAGAGAGATATGAAAACGCGCTCTCTCTGCATCTTGAAAGCAATAAAGAGGTAAAAGCAGCCTACCGGCGAAACTACGCCCTTCCCTTTTTGATCGGCGCTGCCGTCACCGCACTCGGCACCTTCGCCCTTGTGTTATTCACGGATATCCCGGCACTTGCGATTTGTGCCGCCGTTGTCACCGTAGGGCTTCTCATAGCCGCTCTCGTATTCCACGTTATCGGAATGAAAAAAAGAAAAGAGATCGAAAAGACCTTCCCGGAAGAACTGACTATCAAAAAAGAGGCGGCTGAGCTGAGCCGCCGTGAGCTTGAAAGGCTACGGGAGAAAAAAGAACGCTTCATTCAGGGCAATATGATAAGATAAAGTCTGCAAAAAACACCACGAACACCCCCGACCTTGCGGTCGGGGGTGTTTTGCTCCTAAAGAAGCGCTTTTCTCTTCTTTGCATTTCGTTTTATGATGCCGAAGGCGATAATACAGATGATGACGGAGATAAGAGAGCCTACAACGGTGGCAAGTCCCATTGGGAACAGGGTATCCTTGAACATCATCGAGGTCATCCACACACCGGGGATGCGGGCGAGGATGATAGCGGTGATATTGTGGAAGAAGGAGATGCCGGATCTCCCGATAGCGCAGAAGTATCCGCTGAAGCTGAAGTGGATACCGGCAAAGATGCAGTCAAAAACGTAGCCCTTGAAATACTCGCCTCCTGCCGCAGCTACCGCCGCCTCGTCGGTGAAGAGTCCCACGACGGAGGCCGCCGTAAACTGGGTGACAAGTGAGACTATGATGCCGAACACCGCCGTGATGATGACGGAATAACGAAGCACCGCCTCCGCCCTTTCTGGTTTTCCCGCCCCGATATTCTGTGCACCGAGAGCAGACACGGTTGAGAGCATGGTGGAGGGAACGAGAAACAGAAATCCTATTATCTTTTCAACGATGCCCACTGCCGCCGCATCGCAAAGGCCTCTCTTATTTGCGATGACGGTGATCACGATGAAGGCTATCTGAATGAGACCGTCCTGCACGGCTATGGGAAGTCCCACCGACAGGATAGTGCCGACGGTCCTTTTTCTCGGTAGCAGGTCCTTCACACTGAGGTCGAAGACCCCCTTTTGCCGTCTTATGACCGCAAATGCGATGATGACACTGACAGCCTGAGATAGGGTAGTTCCGAGAGCCGCTCCCATGGGTCCCATGGACAAGGGAGGCGCCATAAAGAGAACGTCAAGCCCGATATTGACAGCACACGCCACAGCCACAAAGAACATGGGGCTCTTAGTGTCACCGATGCCCCGAAAGATCGAGCTTATCACGTTGTAGGCGGTGATGAAGGGGATGCCGATAAAGCAGACTTTGAGGTAGTCTGACGCTCCCGCTTTGGCCTCTTCGGGAGTTGCCATCAGTTCCACGATATTGTCGGTGCAGAAAAGAAGCACAACGGTCAAGACCGCCGCCACCGCCGCAAAGACCGTGACCGTATTGCCGATATAGCGGGATGCATCCTTCTTTTCCCCACTGCCTACGGAGCGGGCCACCGTGACAGTAGTGCCCATGGCAAGTCCCACTATCATAACGGTCAACATATGCATCACCTGACTGCCCACGGAAACTGCGGTAGTTCCCGAAGCGTCACCGAACCTTCCGATGATAAACATGTCTGCCATGCCGTAGAGTGTCTGGAGAAAATAGGACAGCAAGTACGGCAGAGAGAACGATATGATATTCCGAGGGATGCTTCCTTTTGTAAGATCTTTTTCCATTTTTTGATGCAATGTATCCGGGCGCTTCAGCGCTCCGCTTTTTCTTTCTTTTTGATCTCGATCTCCGGTGCTATTGCAGAACCGAGTATCAGACACGCTCCTATAGCTCCCAAAAGCCCCGTTTTTTCGTCTAAGATAACTGCCGACAAGAGAAGTGCCGACACCGGATCCACGTAACTGAAAAGTGCCACGGTCTGCGCCTTAAGGCCATCCATGGAGGCAAAGTACAACAGGTACGCGACTCCCGTGTGGACGACTCCCACCAAAAGGAGCAGCATCACCGTTTTGAAGCTCGGTGCTTCGGTCTTGAAGCCGCCGATAAAGAGCAGATAGGGTACCATGACCGCCGCCGCAAATGCAAGCTCAAGGGCAGTCTTTTCAAAGGGATCCGTCCCATCCACCCTTTTATTGATCAGTACCACGGTGGAATAGAGCAGCGCCGCCCCCAGTGCAAAGGCTATCCCCTTCATACTGTCTCCGGTCAGTGACTCACCCTCAAGGACACCCGACACCAGCACCATGCCGAGGAGGGACAGTGCAAGGCAGACTCCCTTTTTCACCGACATTTTCTCTCCGAAGAGAAATACCGACAGTATGACCACTATTGTCGGCTCCATATAATAGCAAAGCGTTGCCACGGAGACCGTAGTGTAATTATAAGATTCGAAAAGCAGCATCCAATTGAGCCCGATAAAAGCTCCTGCTGCCCCAAGGAGCCAAAACCTCTTGCCCCTTATCCCGAAGTGTCGCCCCCGTCCTCTAACCGCCACTACGGCAAACAGGAGAACAGCGCCCACTGCTCCCCGAACGAGAGCGATATATCCCGATCCCATGGGGATCATTTTTCTGAATATTCCGATAGTCCCGAAGATCACCATTGAAAGTATCAGCATGGCAAGGGAGATCGGAGTCGTTTTAGTTCTTTTCATCTTCATTTTCAAGTCAAGACGCGCCCTTTCGGGCGCGGTCAGTTATTGTTTGATAGTTCTTACAAGATCTCTTGCTTCCAACATACAGTCCTCCATGGAGCAGTACGTCCATCCACCGTAGCGGCCGACGGTGAAGATACCGTCACTTGCAAGGCCATCCTTGAAGGCGGCAATGTCCTTTTCCGTATCATGGGTAATATGGACGTAAGCCGGGTCCATAATGACGGTGGAGTGGGCGACTAACGGATTGTCCTTCGTAACTCCGCTCTTTTCGAGGTTGGAAAGGGTGGACTTCAGCTGTCCTTCCACATCTATCACCGCATCCTTCGGGTAGCCGATCTCAATGTACATACTGAGTTTGTCCGAGCCGAGGATGTTATCGTAAAACCCGATGCGGTAGTAATTGACGTTTTTATCCGGCACATAGATCCAGTGCTCATCGAAGTCGGACTTCTTCGCAAAGCCCAGGTTGAAGACGAGCACCTTGTTGTAGGAGAGCCTGTCTCTGAGGGCGATGGCGTCCCCGTCTCCAAGGAACCCAAGGAAGTGGTTGAGGGGAGAGGAGTTGATAAGGTACTCGTACTTTATCTCGTCTCCGCCGTCGGTAAGAGCGGTCTTGTTTTTCCGATCTATCTTCACTATCTTCGTTCCGAGAAGCACCCTTGAGGGATCAAGCCTTGAGTAGATAAGATCCATGAAGGAGCCCGCACCGTTTTTCGGGTAGAGGAAGGTGCTGTTGTAGGAGGCGTCCTTTTCCTTTTTCATGTTGGCTATTATCTGAGGGATGTCCGCATAGGGGAAGAAACGTCCCATTGCGTTTTTATCAAGGGAGTGAAGATCACAAGCGTAGAGCTTCTCATTGTAAGGACGAAGGAACTTCTCAACGATAGAGCGGCCGAACTTACCGTACAACATATCGAGAAAGTCCTCATATTCCTCCTTTTCTCCACGGTTGAAAAGGTCGTAGAGACAGTCGATGAACTCCTCTTTATCAAGCTGATGGATGTTGGTCTGGAAGGGGTAGTCCACAAGGTCACCCTTGTAGAGTATCTTGGTGTTCTTCTCTCTGAATACCACGTCCGCCTCATCCGTGCTCTCAAGGAACAGCCGTCTGAATTCCTCCGTTTTGAAATGGAAGAAATGGCCGGCATAGTCCCACACATACTCGCCGTCCTTAATAGTCCGGCAGTATCCGCCCACCTCATTCTCCTTTTCCACAAGAAGGTAGTCATCCTCAAGGTATTTCGCCGCAGTAAGGCCGGAGATACCTGCTCCTATGATAAGATACTTAATTTGCTTCGTTGCCATTTTCAAGTTTCTATCCTTTTGTTATTTGTTTTTTCTTCGGATACGTCGGAGAGTATCAAGTGCGAAGACTACGGCTCGGTTGCCGAATCGGACGTTGAGATATCCAAACGCTCTCGTCACCCTGACGTAGGGAAAATCGCCCACCCAACGGTAGACGTCGGGGGCTTTCTTTTCAAGGTATCCGTCAAGGTCCTTGAAGGTGTCATACGCCGCTTTTCTGTCGGGATGCTTCATGCAAACGAGATCCGTTGCGGTGTAGTACATCAGGTAGATAAGAAGCCCCATGTAGTACCTGCGGTTCCCATCCGCTGTCCCTTCATGCTCTGCGTAGTAATCGATCAGGAAGCGAAGGACTTTTAAGTGGTCGGGAAGATGGCGTTTCAGACTCTCCTCACTCATGCTCTGCTCCGGTCTTCCGATAAAATACCGGTAGATATCAAGATCCAGATACTTCACCGTCTCAAGGTAGGGTATCGGGTAGATATTGAACTGCATGTCCACGTAGAAGGTCTTTTCGAAAAGCTCAAGTCCGCATTTTCGAAGGAGGGACACCTTGTAGGTGGAGGATGCCATGGCGAAGATCGGGGTGTCGGTACTAAATCTTATGTCAGAAAGGGAAAGGGTCACACCGCTTTCCAAAAAGCCGTACTCAAAGCGGACCTCCTCATTTGAGTAGGTGTGGATCTGTCTGTAGGGCGTGATGATCAGATCCTCGTCGCATTCCGAGAGAGAGTGAAGAAATGAAATGAATCGGTCCGTATCGAACCAGTCATCACTGTCAAGTATCCGAAGGTACTTCCCCGTTGCCGCCTTGATACCCGCATTCACCGCCGAGCCGTGTCCACCGTTCTCCTTGTCGATGATAACAAGGCTGCCGTCAAAATCCTCTTTGTAGCGTTTCAGTATTTCAAGAGAGGAGTCGGTGCTTCCGTCATTCACGGCAACTACCTCCGTAAGCGGCGCAGTCTCCTCCGTCAAAACCGAATCAAGACATCTCTCAAGGTACTTTTCCGTATTGTACACCGGAACTACCAACGTTAACAGTTTCACCGAAGATCCTCCTTTCATTCTCAAGTCCGGACTATTTTACCACAGGGCAGGCAAAAAGTCAATGCCGCTCCATTCTTTTGTAACGGCTGCTTTTTTCAGCCCCTTTTCTCCCGGTCGATCTCCTCTCGACCGTTTTTCTTTCGGTCGCTTTTTCTCTTGACCGTTTTTCTTTCGGTCACCTTCAAAATGCTCCAAAGATTTTCCTCTTTGTATGCATCATTCGTTACCGCCCTTTTCAGGCTCCTTTTTACCCAGCGTTTTTGAAACGATATAACGGGGACGACCTTTGATCTCCTCGTAGATCTTCGCAATATAGTATCCTATGATACCGAGGCTCAACATTATTATGCTGCTTGAAAACAGTTGGATGAGGATTACGGTGGTGAAGCCCTCAAGAGCCTTGCCGCAGATCTTTTCCACAAGGGCGATGCCGCCGAGCACAACGGACACAAAGAACATTATGACCCCAAGCACCGTCACTATCTGCATGGGGGCGGTGGAAAACGAGGAGATATTATTCACGGCGTAGCGTACGAGGGCTCCGGTGGACCATTTCGAGGTTCCTACGGTCCTCTCCTTGACGCTGAACTCAACGTATCCCGTCTTGAATCCGATCCAGGACGACAGGGCACGGAAAAAGGCATTTCTCTCCTTCATATTGATAAGAACGTCCACGGCTTTCCTATCAAGGAGCTTGAAGTCTGAGGCGTTTGCCATGTCGAATCCCGCAGCACGGCTGATAACAGAGTAAAAGACCTTTGCGGCAACGGAGTGGACAACGCCTTCCTTGCCGCGGTCGGCTTTTCTGCCCTCGATGATCTCGTATCCCGCTTCCCACATCCGATACATTTCAACAAGCTTCTCCGAGGGATGCTGAAGATCGCAGTCAATGACTGCCGCGCATTCTCCCTTTGCCTCCGTTAGCCCCGCAATAATGGCGGATTCCTTTCCGAAGTTGCGGGAGAAACCGACGCCTCTGATACAGTTTGACTCCGATGCGACTCTCTCTATCTCATCCCACGTGCCGTCCTTTGACCCGTCGTCAACGAAAATAAGTTCGTAAGATATCCCCGCATCCCGAAGTACTCCGCCGATGGCATTGGCGGCAAAGGCGACCCCCTCTTCCTCATTGTAAGAAGGTATTATCACCGATAACACTGACGTCCCTCCTTTCATCACAGATCCGCTCAAAAATAAAATCTTTCAATTGTGTTACTTACTAAATTATAACATATCGGAACCCCGTTTTCAACACGAGCACAGCATTTTAGAAAAAAAGAAAAAACACTATCCGACAGTCTCCGTTTTCGGGCGGAAAGTAAAAAGACGGGAGACCAGATGGGTCTCCCGCCTTTTCAATAACTCTGTTACTCTTCCCCAAAAAGGTCCTTGCCGAGTCCGCAGATGGGGCAGGCAAAATCCTCCGGAAGATTCTCCCATGCCGTGCCGGGAGCGATGCCGTTATCGGGATCGCCGATTTCGGGATCGTAGACGTAGCCGCAGGGGCAAACGTGTTTAGCCATGATGATCACTCCTTTTTATGCAAGCGTCAATTATTTGTCAAAGTATCTCTTGAGCATTCCGTCGAAGCCTCTGCCATGTCTTGCTTCGTCCTTTGCCATCTCGTGGACGGTGTCGTGGATAGCATCGTAGCCAAGTTCTTTTGCTCTCTTAGCGAGTTCGAACTTACCTGCGGTAGCGCCGCACTCAGCCTCTGCCCTCAGCTCAAGGTTCTTCTTTGTGGAAGCAGTGACCACTTCACCGAGAAGTTCTGCGAACTTTGCGGCATGCTCAGCCTCTTCATATGCTGCCTGGAGGTAGAAGGCACCCACTTCCGGATAGCCCTCACGGATAGCCTGGCGGCTCATGGCGATGTACATTCCCACCTCGGTGCACTCGCCCTCAAAGTTCGCCTTAAGGCCGTTGTAGACTTCCTCATCGATCTTGTCCTTTGCGCCGACACCGATAACGTGCTCGCAAACGTAGCTCTTCTCGCCTTCCGTGACCTCGGTGAACTTAGAGCCGGGAACACCGCACTGGGGGCACTTTTCGGGAGCTGTGTCACCCTCGTGAACATAACCGCAAACGGGACATACAAATTTTTTCATGATGATCTCCTTCTTGGGATCTTTTCGATCCGCATTTTGATTTTTGATTTTTTTGTTTTTTTGTTACTTATTACAGTTACGGCAGGTGCCGTAAAAGACAAAGGAATGGTTGTCGATCTTCACTCCGTATTTCTCCTCAAGCATCCTGTCCGCATCCTTGAGGTCCCCGTCACCGAGGTCGGATACTTCCCTGCATCTCTTGCAGAAGAAATGGTTGTGATCGAAAGTTTTCGCATCGTAGTGGACGTTTCCGTCTCCCACATCAAGCCTGATGGCCTCGCCCTGTTCACATAGAACTCCCAGGTTCCGATAGACTGTCGCAAGACTCATCTTCGGATATTCCCGCCTCAGCTCGGCATGAAGCCATTCTGCGGTGGGATGGCAGGTAACACTTCCGAGCAGCGCAAGCAACGCATCTCTCTGCTTTGAATGTTTCAGCTCTCGCTCCATCGATCTGTCCTTTCATTTTCAATAATGATAATTGTTATCATTACTGTGATGCTATTGTATCACACAAAAAAGCAGTTGTCAATAGGTTTTCTGAATTTTTTCGAAAATAATTGAAAAAGTCACGAGATGCCGACCGCAAAAGAGAAAAAGCGGAATAGATCGGCCTTCGTCCCCTCAAGAAAGCACTCTTTGGAGGTGATCCAAAGCGGTATTAAGAACACCGCAGAACTTTGGAAACCAAATGGCATTTTTCATTTCATCGGTTTTGGAAAGCTTTTAATGAAGAAAAGACTTTTGAATGCTCAATGTCCCACGCACCCTCGAAAAAGCACCCGACTTTCGTCGGGTGCCGATATTTCTATGGGATCAATACATTCCGCCCATTCCGCCGCCCATTCCGCCGGCAGGTGCTGCGGGAGTCTCCTCGGGCTGGTTGACTACCAGTGCCTCGGTGGTGAGGACTGTGGAAGCAACGCTTGCCGCATTCTGGAGTGCGCTTCTCGATACCTTGGTGGGGTCAACGATACCGGACTTCACCATGTCGCAGTAGACTTCCTTATAAGCGTCGAAACCGAAGCCGACCTTATTTTCAGCCTTGATCTTCTCAACGATAACGGAGCCCTCAAGACCTGCATTCTCCGCGATCTGACGGACGGGAGCCTCCAGTGCCTTAAGAACGATCTGAACACCGGTCTTCTCATCGCCTTCAACTTCGGGAAGGACCTTTTCCACATCGGATACCACGTTAAGGAATGCAACGCCGCCGCCGGCAACGATACCCTCTTCAACTGCCGCTCTTGTGGCATTGAGAGCATCCTCGATGCGGAGCTTCTTTTCCTTCATCTCCGTCTCGGTTGCCGCACCGACCTTGATAACGGCTACGCCGCCGGAGAGCTTTGCCAGTCTCTCTTGAAGTTTTTCACGGTCGAAATCAGAGGTGGTGACTTCGATAGCGCTCTTGATCTGACCGATCCTTGCCTTGATATCCTCGGAGTTGCCGTCGCCGTCAACGATGATGGTATTGTCCTTGGTGACCTTGACCTGTCTTGCGTGACCGCACTGAGCGAGGGTAGCATCCTTCAGCTCAAGACCGAGCTCGGAGGAGATGACCTCGCCGCCGGTGAGGATGGCGATATCGCGGAGCATTTCTTTTCTTCTGTCACCGAAACCGGGAGCCTTGACCGCTACGCAATTGAAGGTGCCGCGGAGCTTGTTGAGAACGAGAGTGGTGAGTGCTTCACCTTCCACGTCCTCTGCGATGATAAGGAGCTTCTTACCGCCCTGTACCACTTCTTCAAGAAGGGGCAGGATCTCCTGAATGTTGGAGATCTTCTTATCCGTAATAAGAACGAGAGCGTCGTCAAGGACTGCTTCCATCTTCTCGGTATCCGTTGCCATGTAGGGGGAGAGATAACCGCGGTCGAACTGCATTCCTTCAACTACCTCGCAGTATGTCTCTGCGGACTTGGACTCCTCAACGGTGATAACGCCGTCTGCGGTGACCTTTTCCATGGCGTCCGCAATAAGTTTTCCGATGAGCTCATCTCCTGCGGAGATAGTACCTACTCTTGCGATGTCGCCGGAGCCGTTGACCTTATTGGAGTTCTTCTTGAGGCCTTCAACAGCCGCATTGACTGCCTTCTGGATACCGCGTCTGATGATCATGGGGTTGGCGCCTGCGGTAACGTTCTTCATGCCCTCTCTGATGAATGCCTGAGCGAGGAGCGTTGCGGTGGTAGTACCGTCACCTGCCGCATCGTTGGTCTTTGTTGCGACCTCACGGACGAGCTGTGCGCCCATGTTCTCTGCCGCGTCTTCAAGTTCGATCTCCTTGGCGATGGTGACACCGTCATTTGTGATGAGGGGAGTGCCGAACTTCTTATCGAGCACTACGTTTCTGCCCTTGGGGCCCAGTGTTATCTTAACTGTGTTAGCTAACTTATCTACGCCGCTTATAAGGGCGTTTCTTGCATCTGCTCCGTAGAGGATATCTTTTGCCATAACTTAATTATCTCCTTTTTGAATAGTATCTTTTTTTGCCGCTGTCATTCAACGATAGCGAGAATGTCGTCCTGACGGACGATATTGTACTCTTCACCGTCACATTTGACCTCGGTGCCGGAATACTTGCTTGTGATGACGCGGTCACCAACCTTAACTGTCATCTTGACCTCGTGTCCTTCAACTGTTCCGCCGGGGCCGACTGCGATGACTTCCATCACCTGGGGCTTCTCCTGTGCGGTGCCGGGAAGGATGATACCTGTCTTCGTGGTCTCCTCAGCCTCGATCGCCTTAACTACTACTCTGTCTGCGAGCGGTTTGATCGTCATAATATTACCTCCTGATCGTTGTGCTGCTGCACATAGATTTTTTAATGTAGTTTTTAGCACTCGGTAAAATTGAGTGCTAACTGATTACTCTCCCATTCTAATATTATGCACAGTGAAAATCAAGGGGTTTTTGGCATTGTTAACAAACATTTCACATTTGCCTCTCCCCTCCGAGGGCGTTTTTTTGCATCTCTTGGCGCTTGAGTGCTAATTTTGCCCCTTTTTCTGTCTTTTTAAACCGATGTTGACCGAGCGGATGGACTCTTTCGGTCACGATAGGGAGCTTTCAGTTCTTTCAATCACCGAAATATCATATTATCCCATGGAGGTGAGATATGACGGTGCTTGAAAATATTGACCGTGTCCTTGCCGGGTACGTTCTCGTTCCCCTGTTGATACTGTCGGGTATCGCAATGTCGTTTCGGCTTTCCGCCTTCTTTTTTCTTCACCCCATCAAGTTTTTCAAGGATCTGACGTCATCCCCAAAGGACGGAGAGACCTCCTCCTTCTCCGCTTTGACCACTGCTCTTGCGGGAACTCTCGGAGTGGGGAATATCTCCGGAGTCTGCGCCGCAATACTATCCGGCGGTGCTGGTGCTCTTTTTTGGATGGTAGCGTCCGCCTTTGGGGTGATGAGCATCAAATACGCCGAAGTTTTTCTCGCTGTCGAATTCCGTAGGACCTTATATAATAATGAAGGAAGGCGGTATTACCGCTCCGGTGCTCCCTACTACATAAGGGAGGGGCTCCGACCGAGGCTCGGAAAGTTTTCCTCCGTTCTTGCCGTCCTGTTTGCCGTCCTTTTGATATCCAATTCCCTTCTCACCGGGACCCTGGTGCAAGTGAATGCCGCCGCAGCCGTCTCTCCTTTTTTACCGAGATCTTTAGTGGGGGCTCTGTTCGGCGGGATAGCTGTTTTTACCGTTTTGGGAGGAATGAAACGTGTCGGGCGCTTCACTTCCTTTCTTATCCCGCTTTTGTCTTGCGTCTTCATCTTAATGTCCCTTTGGATAATAATTTGTCGCCGACAGGAAGTACCGAGAGTGATAGGAGAGGTCATGGACGATGCCTTCTCCTTTCACGCCGCAAAGGGTGGCATCATCGGCTTTCTCACCTCAAGAGCTGTCAGGTTCGGCGTGACCAGAGGGATCTTCTCAAACGAGGCGGGATGCGGGTCTTCCCCCACCGCCCATGGAGCAGCCGACAGCAAAAGCCCTCATCACCAAGGATGCTTCGGCATTTTCGAGGTCTTTTGCGACACTGTGATAATGTGTTCTCTCTGCGGTCTTGTGGTCCTTGTAACGGGGGCAAGAGGGACAGACGGGATGGCTCTCGCCATTGACGGATACGGTGCGGGCGGAACGCTCTGCTCCGTTCTTCTTTCCGCCTCCATTCTTATCTTTGCCCTTTCCACCGTGGTCTGCCAGTGCTACTACGGCACCGAAGCGCTGCTGTTCCTTTCGAATTCAAGGCTCCCTCGGACAGTCTACCACACTCTTGTATTTGCCGTTGCCGTATGGGGCAGTGTCATATCGGCGGATCTGATGTGGCAGATAGCCGACCTTCAGATATCTCTAATGACGGTGATCAACACTCTCGCCGTTCTGGCGCTTTCAAAAAGGGTCGTAAAAGGCTTTGAAACGGAGTGGAGAATATCTCACCCCAAGAAGCGCCGAAACGTCCGAAAAGAGCGTCTCTGACGCCTCACAGAGCGATCCATAAAAAGCATCCCCCGCCAAAAAGGTGGGGGATGCAGTTCTTCATTTTTGAAGCGGCGGAAAGGTCATTTTACGAGCTTTTCCAAAAGAGCCTCCGTGTACTCCGCCGGTGCATCCTCGATCCTGCCGCTGTCTACCAGCCCTGCAAGGGCGGGATCGATGGGGAGGGATGCGAGGAGGGGCAGTCCGTACTGCTCTGCGGTAGCCTCGGCATGACTCTCACCGAACACACCGATCTTCTCTCCGCAGCAGGGGCACTTGACATAGGACATATTCTCCACAAGTCCGAACACCGGAATGTCCATGAGTTCCGCCATGCGAACTGCTTTTTCCACTATCATGGATACCAGTTCCTGAGGGGTGGTCACCACGATGACACCGTCAAGGGGAATTGACTGGAACACCGTCAGCGGAACATCACCGGTTCCCGGCGGCATGTCGACGAACATATAGTCCACTTCCCCCCATTTTACGTCGGTCCAAAACTGTTTTACCGTACCTGCGATAACGGGACCTCTCCATACTACGGGCGTGCTCTCGCTGTCGAGAAGCAGATTGAGGGACATGACCTTGATGCCTCCCTTGCTTTCAAGCGGAATGAGAGCCTCATCCTCAACGGTCATCTCTCCCTTGACACCGAGGGCTTTCGGTATTGAGGGACCGGTTATGTCCGCATCAAGGATCGCCACCTTGTGACCTTTTCTCATCATGGCTACGGCAAGCATGGACGTCACTATTGATTTTCCGACGCCTCCCTTGCCGCTGACGACGCCGATAACGTGCTTTATATTACTTCCCGCATGGGGAGCTTCATGCATCGGTGCGCCGCCGCGGGAAGGACAGTTCTCGCCGCAGCTTGAACAGTCATGAGTGCATTCTGACATTTTGTTTCCTCCAAAGAATTTCTTTTTATTTTACCGAAGCTGTCTCGGACGCCTTTCTTGCCGTCAGTATCTTTCTGACCTCAAAGGCAATAAGGGCGCAGACAGCCGGTATGTAACAGACAAGATAGATCGGGATAGAGAGCACCGCTCCGGATATGAGGGATGCAAACCCCGATGAAAATGCGAAGAGAAGTGACAGCACCGCCGATGCCACGATGAGCAGCGGAAGGGCACGGCTCCTTCTTTTCGACTTTTTGAAGATACTGCCGTTGGTCATTATCTCACATCCGACCACCGGTACCGACAGTATCGTCGAGACGAAGACTGCGGACGTCACCGCCTCAAGTTCCACATTGAACACGAAGTACAAAAGCAGCGGCAGAGCCAAGATAAGTACCGACCATAAAATGCCGATAATTCCGGGCTGTACGATATCCTTGAGCTTTTTCGGCAGCTGTCTTTTCTCTTTTCCCACGCTGATCATGTTCCACGGCGGGTCTCTGAAAGCTATGACGGTCACTATGGCAAAGTCGAGTATCAGCCCCCAAAAAAGGATGAGTACCGGGTCTGCGATATTGATGGGGGTGATGAAGCTGACGACAAGGTAGACGAGCCTTGCAAGCTGAGATGCCACGAGGTAATTTGCGCATCTTCTCAAATTGAGCATTGCGCTCTTTGCGAACTCCATGACTCTGAAGGACTCGAATATACCGCCTCCGTTTCCGGAGGGAGTCACCACAACGTGAGATGCGGCTCTGATGGACTGGGGTATCATCTTCTTGACCTTGGAGACGCCGGGAACGGCAAACGACACGTCCGCCTCCTTCATACACCACATATCGGCGGCGTCCCTGGTGACGTAGGCTACCGTCTGTCCGCCGGCACGAAGTTTTCTTATGAATTCCCGACGGCGCTCCGACGGATTCCGATATCCGGTCGCAATGACGGCGAACTGCCCCTTCTCAAGGATCAGTTTTTCACTTCCCGCCGCCTCCTCAAGGGTGATGTAACGGTCCTTTTCCTCAAGTATCCCCACAAGGGTGAGAAAAGCTCGGTCCTCATCGCTTCCCTCGGTGAAGCATACTACTCTCGTTGAGCCCTCTCTGCATTTTCTGATAACGTCAAGAGCATCTCCGTGGGCTCTGTTGGCAACGGATATGAAGCCCTCGAAGATCATGCACATCTGCAAAGCGGAGACACGGCCGAGGGTGGAGTAGGGAGAGTCTCTTCTCGCCAGTGCCACGGAGGCGATGCCTCTCTCCCGGAGGGTCTCGCATTCTTTTTGTATCCTTGCCACGTCTTCCCTTGTTATCGGAAGCACTCTGTCCCCTTTTCTGATGTGGGAGCAGCAGGCGAGGACCGGATCCAAGGGACCGCCCACAACAGCCTCGAATACTCCGGGGCCGTGGCAGACAAGCACAGTGTCAAGTCCGCCGGACTCGGCACTTCCCGCAGGCTCGTGTCCCGCTATTGCCGCATCGTCGATGCTTCTGTTTTCAAAGGACGAAGCGAAATACTCGTCATATATCTTGTGTATCCCCGCGTAGTCAAGGGATGCTCCCACTCTCTCCGGCATCGGTCCTCCCGCAAAGACACTTCCCTGAGGAAGCATTCCCGTGGTCATGTAGGCAAGCCTCAAGAGTTTTTCCGGAGACACTCCCTCCACCGGCTCGTCCACATTGTAGAGCCTGTCCCCAAGGTAGTAGGACGTGAGGGTGATATCGCCGGATCTTATCATGTCGGGACTCTCGATGAGTATCGTGTCCACGTCATTCATGACCTCCACCGAGGCGCAGTCTTTTATCTTTGCTCTTCCGCACTCCTCGCTGTCCGCTTTCTTGACGGACACGGCGACGACGGCAAAGCCCAAGACGGAAAAGAACTCGCTCATGGTGGCAACGGAAAGAGAGAGTGCCGAGAGGAGAAGACGGAAGGTCCCTCCGCCCGCTCTCAAGTCATCCCTGACTATAACTCCGACAACGAAGATCACCGCCACAGCCGCTATCATGGCAAGGCTCTCAAACCGCGACCATTTGGACAGCACGGAGGTGAGTTTGATGCGCTCCCCCGACGGAATGGTGAGCACACCGAATTTAGACACCGCAAGGGTTGCATCTCCGGTGGCGACCACAACACATCTTGCCTCCCCGGAAACGACGGTAGTACCGGCGTAGAGCATGTTATCACGTTTTTCTATGGGTGTTTCCGCACCCGGTTCCTCATTTATCGGTTCGGCGTTTTTGAACACGATAGTCCGATTCTCGGTCATTTTGTTCTCATAGACCAGAAGATCGTGAGATGAAACTATCCGCAGATCAGCCGGAACGGTATCCCCCGCTTCAAGGAAGACCACGTCCCCCACCGTCAGGTGCTGTGCGCTGACGATACGGACCTCTCCGTCACGGATGACTCTGACACGGGGAATAACTCCCCTCGCTTTTTCCTCGAATATCCGCTGAGAGCCGATGTAGTACAGCACCCTCAATGCCGCCGCCACGGCGACTGTGAGAATTATTATGAAGGTCTCCTTGTTCGCCGGGTAGAATATTGCGGACACGATCGATGCCAACACCAAGAGTATCGTGGACAGATCGAGGAGCGTTTGAGCCGCCGCCTTTGAAACGGAGGCTCGCTTCACTCTCCAGATCCCGTTGGGTCCGTTCTTTGACGCACGTTTTGCCGCTTCCTTTTTCGAAAGTCCTCGGGCAAGGTCGGTATCAAGTCCCCCCGAAAGCATTTCGGTGGTCCATGAATGCCAATTAGTATCAATGTTCATCAGTTCTGTCGGAGGTCACAATGATGCCTCCTTCTCCTGCATCAACGGTAATATTTTTGAGAGTACCTCTGGATGCGATGATCTCCGAGGCTATCTTATCCTCGATCTCGGTCTCAATGAAGCGCCTCATATTTCTCGCACCGTATTTTGCGGAATAGGACTTCTCCGCCACGTAGCTTGCCACCTTTTCGGTGAAGGCGAGAGCTATCTCCTTTTCCCTCATCGCCGTCACAAGGTCTCCCAGCATGATCTCCGCTATCATTTTGAAATCTTCCGCCGAGAGGCTTCTGAAGGTGATGACCTCGTCGACTCGGTTGATGAATTCCGGTCTCAAGAACTCGGAGAGTGCTTTTTCCGTCTTTTCCGCCGCCGCCATATCGGGAGTATCGGTGAATCCGGGAAGGGCTGCGGAGCCCTTTGAGCCGGCGTTGGTAGTCATTACTATGACGGTATTTTCGAAGCTGACGGTCTTTCCCCGTGCATCGGTGATCCGCCCGTCGTCCAGTATCTGGAGCAGGATATTCATAACATCCGGGTGAGCCTTTTCGATCTCATCGAAGAGGACCACCGAATAGGGTCTCCTTCTTATCTTTTCGGTGAGCTGACCGGCATCGTCATAACCCACGTATCCCGGAGGCGCTCCGATTATGCGGGACACGGAAAATTTGTCCATGAACTCGCTCATATCCAGTCTTATGAGGGTCTCCGGAGATGAGAACAGGTCTGCCGAGAGCACCTTGACGAGCTCCGTTTTTCCCACTCCGGTGGGACCTGCGAAGATGAAGGATACCGGCTTTCTCTTCACCGAGACACCGCATCTTCCCCGTTTCACCGCCCGTGCCACGGCATCTACCGCCTTATCCTGGCCGACTATTCTCGTTTTTATCCTATCGGCAAGGCCCTCAAGCCTTGCAAATTCGTCCTCCTTGATGGTGGAGGCGGGTATTCCCGTCCAGATCTCGATAACGTCCGCAAGGTCTCCCACGGTCATCTCCACCTTTTCGCAAAGGGGCTCAAGCTGTGCTATGCGGGACTCAAGAGCGAGTGTCTCGGATTTTATCTCCGCCAGGCACTTGTAGATCTCCTCTTTTTTCTCGGACTTCTCTTCCTTCTGTGCCTCCGCTTCCTTCATGCTCTGCTCGTTTTTGAGAACGTTCAGCCTGTCCATCTTCTCTCTCTTCTCATTGATCTCCGGAGAGGAGAGAGATATGTGGGATGCCGCCTCGTCCAAAAGGTCGATGGCCTTGTCGGGAAGATATCTGTCGGTGATGTATCTCTCGCTGAGAGACACTGCGTAGGATAGCACCTGCCCGGGGATGGTGATGGAGTGGTACTCCTCGTAATAGCCCTTGATGCCTCGAAGTATCTTCTCCGCATCATCAAGGCTCGGCTCTTCCACTGTGACGGGCTGGAAGCGCCTCTCAAGGGCGGTGTCCTTCTCGATGTATTTGCGGTACTCGGTCAGGGTGGTGGCACCGATGACTTGGATCTCCCCTCTTGACAGAGCCGGCTTCAACATATTGGCGGCGTTCATACTGCCCTCGGCATCTCCCGCGCCCACGATATTATGGACCTCATCGATAACGAGGATGATGTTTCCCAGTGCCTTCACTTCTCCCAAAAGCCCAAGCACTCTGGATTCGAACTGTCCTCTGAACTGAGTCCCCGCCACCAGTGCCGTCAGGTCCACAAGATAGATCTCCTTGTTTTTCAGCTTGTAGGGGACGTCCCCCTTCACTATCTTCTGGGCGAGGGCCTCCGCTATCGCCGTTTTGCCCACACCGGGCTCTCCTATGAGGCAGGGATTGTTCTTCTGCCTGCGGCAGAGTATCTGGATAACTCTTGAGAGTTCTCTGTCTCTGCCCACAACGGCGTCAAGTCTTCCCATCGCCGCTTCTTCCGTCATGTTGGTGCAGTAGGTGGAAAGGAACTTTTTTTCCTTCTTTTTTCGCCCCGTCTCATCGGGTCTTGCCTTTCTTCCTCCTATGAGCTTTGAAAGGTCGAATGCAGGGGCTCTTGAATCCGGATCCTTCTCCTCATCCGGCTCCTCGGCGGGAAGTCCTCCGCCTCCCATGAGACCTCCGATCATCTCCTCTCCTCCTTCTTCAAGGAAGTTCTCGATCTCTGAGGTCATCTTCTCGATATCCTCGTCGGAAAGTCCCATCTTATTGATCATATCGTCCACAGGCTTGATGCCGAGTTCTCTTGCGCACTTGAGGCAAAGCCCGTCCTGTTTCGTTTCTCCGTTTTCTATCTTGGTCATGAAGACCACTGCCATCCTCTTGTGGCATCTGCTGCAAAGTGTCATTTTCTGATAATTACCTCCGTGAAAAAAGCTTGCCGCTGTCCGAGCCGAATGTCACCCTTTGTAGGACAGGGCATTTTTGACAAGGCTGAACGGGTCACACCTTGAAAAGAACCGCAATATCAAGGACCTATCCACCACGTCCGAGCCGAACCATTTCGGTGCTACCGCTCCCATGGCATCAAGTCCGAGTGCTATTGCACTGCTGAGTATCCATACCACTGCGAAGGCACAGACCGCGCCCACGATGATCCCCGCAAGCCGATCGGCGCTTCTCAGCACCGGCGCCTTGAACACGGATGCGATGATGGCGGACAGTATCTTAAGCAGGATAAAAGCCGCTATGAAGACTATTATGAACGCCGCCACGTTGGAAACTACCGTTGCGGTGGGTGCCGCTATGAATTCGGATATCTTTTCCACAGCCGCCTCTCCGGTCTCGCCGATGGAATCCGCGGCATTTTTCAGTGCCCCCTCGTCGACGCTGTATTTTTGCAGCATGGACGTGAAGACCTCCGATGCCTCCGAAAACAGCTTTGAGATATCGTAGCCGTCGGAAGTCTTTGAAAGGGATGCAACGGTGGATCCCACTCCCTCGGATATCCTGCCGATGACGAATCTGTCGTAGATCACCCGTGCAAGGCTCGGTGAAAAGGCGAAAGCCAACACCGCAGACACCGCCACGGATGCTAAGTTGAATATCCCCTTGACGATCCCGTTTTTGTAACCGGATCTTATTATCAGCACTGCCACAGCCATCAGTGCTATGTCGATCACTATTCCCACTTTGTTTTCCTTCTTTCTGAGTTATTATGACATCGGAACGGACAGCCCGCCGTCGCCTGCCGCAGCTCCGCCGTCATTTTCGGTATCCGCACCGGCGGCATCGCTGTTTTCGCCGTTTTCATTTTTTTCGCTGTCGGCGGTGACACCGTTTGTATTGCCGTCGGTACCGCTCCCTGCTCCGTCGGTACTTTCGCTCGGAGCGCTTTCCCCGCTTCTGCCCACGTCAAGAAGCCCCGTGTAGGCTTTCGACGTGCCGATAACTATCGGGTGAGTGCCGCTGGAGATCAGCCCCTCCGGAGAGAATCGCAGATCCTCCTCTCCCACCGTATTGCCGGAAAAGTCCATTGCGCAGAGTTTTTCGTCCGTGGCAAAGAAGAGCGTGTCATCACCGAGCACTCCTCGGCGGATCTTTTCCGTGAGGGTCTTTTCGAAGAGCACCGCTCCCTTGCTGTCAAGGACGGTGATACCGTTGATGCTCCCCACCACGTTCCGACTTCCCGCCGCAAACAGCCTGTCATCGGAGATATCCGTAAGGGAAAGAGTCATTCCCGTGAATTCATAAGAGGCGATCCTCTCGCCCGTATCCGAGTAGAAGTGGGCTCCCGTATCGCAGACTACGGCAAATCCGCCCGCCTTGAACCATTTTACCGTCAGCGGCATTGCTCCCGTCACGGTATCGTAGACTGCCTCATCGCTGTCTGTCTTTCCCGACATGACCTCGGTGACAAAGGAGCCCTGCGACATTTCGGCGGACACTATGGCGTAGCGTTCCCCGTCAGAGCTCAGCGCCGCATCCATGACGTACTTGTCCTTGTAGATGCATTGGATCTCACGGAAATTCTCATCGTAGATGTCCACAAGATACCTGTTTTCCCTGGACCTTGTGACAAGGGCGAACGCCGTTCCGTCACTGCTGACACTGCCGCTTTGGATAGCATATTCGCTCTGTCTGTCAAGCACTCTTGAAAGGGAGGTGAAGATCTCCCACGAGTTCTTTCCCACGTCATAGACGAGCAGGTATTTGTCGGATGCCACCGCCTTTGGCGACTCCATGGAATGGGTCACCTTGAGCTCCTCCGCTCCTGCGGTATTGTAGAGGGCGACCGAGGCGTTATTCACTGCCGCCAGCCGATTTTTGAAGATGACGAAGCTCTCGCTGTAGCCCTCGTCGAAGGTGACGTCCGCAAAGACCGATTCCGACACCGAGACGTCGGTATCAAGGTCCTTGATAAGGTAGACGAGATTATCATACGTAATTTCGGCGCGGTAAATGCACATCATCACCACAAGATAGCAAAGTAAAAGGCTGAGTGACAAAAATTTCATTCCTCGGAACCGCTTTCCCACCTTGAGATAGTACCCGTTTTCCTTTGGCCCGTTTTCAAGGTCGATGCGCAGCCGTCGCCCCTCGGGGCGCCTTGTCACCTGAGCTTTTTTTGTTTCCGGGAAAGTGTTTTCGATCTCGGTCCTTTTCATCGCTCTGTCCTTTCTTTTGATTCTTGTGCCGATCTATCCGGCTTTTACGTCTCCGGGTTCGGTATGTTTCGTTTTTTCGGTATTTCGTTTTGCTTCGGTGCGCTTTTGATCAGTCCGCTTCCCAATTCGGCGGATCCGGATAAAAGACTCTTTCAAGGTAGAGTCCGTCGGGGGGCGCCGTAGCGCCTGCACCGCTTCTCTCTCCCCTTTCGATAACGTCCCGGATATCATGGCATGACAGCCTTCCCTCGGCAACATCAAGGAGAGTTCCGGTCATTATCCTGACCATATTGTAGAGAAATCCGTCGGCGGCGACCTTGAAGACCACAAGTCCCCTTTCGTCTCTTGCCACCTCTGCGGCAGTCACGCACCTCACCGGGTCGGTTATCTTCGACCCGCTTGCCATGAATGCGGAGAAATCGTGCTTGCCGACAAAATTTCCCGCCGCCTCGTTCATCAGAGACACGGCGCCGTCGGAAAGCTCCTTTCCTATCTCAAGGACTCTTTTTGAAAGAAAGGGGTCAGGGGTCACCCCATCACGAATCTCGTAATGATACTCTTTGCCGAGAGCCGAATAACGGGGATGGAAGTCATCTGCCACCTCCCCGGCGGCGAGCACCGACACGTCACGAGGAAGGATATTATTCGCCGCTCTGTGGAGCTTTGACACCGGTATCGCCACGTCCGACGTCCCCGTATCAAGAAGAACGCAAAAGCCTCTTGCATGGACGCCGCTGTCGGTGCGACTGCATCCGGTGATCTTGACGGGAGAGGCGTAAAGAGCGGAAAAACGCTCCGTCAAGGTTCCCTGAACCGTTCGCATTTCCGGTTGATATTGAAAGCCGTGAAAGCCGCTTCCGTCAAACGCTATCTTCAAAAGAAGTTTCAACCCGTCCTCCTTACGCTCCCACGTAAAAGCCGGGAACGGTCATGTTAAGTATCACAAGGGCCGCGCCGAGCAGCACGAGCGCCGCCACCGCCGCCACGTCCTTGAAGGAAATGCGGAACACATTCATCCGCGTTCTGCCCTCTCCGCCTCTGTAACAGCGGCATTCCATCGCCACCGCCAGTTCATCCGCCCGTCTGAAGGCGGAAGCAAACAGGGGCACGAGGATGGGTATCAGCGCCTTTGCCCTTTTCAGTATCGAGCCCTCGGAAAAGTCCGCTCCTCTGGCTTTTTGGGCGTTCATTATTTTTCCGGTCTCCTCCGCCAACGTGGGGATGAACCGAAGGGCGATCGTCATCATGAGGGAGAACTCGTGGACCGGCACTTTTATTTTTGCAAGTGGCGCAAGCAGCAGCTCCAACCCGTCGGTCAGTGCCAACGGGGTGGTAGTATAGGTCAAAATGACCCCGGTCCCCACGAGCAGTATCACCACACGGAGCACGATGAACACCGCATTTACGATGCCCTCAAGGGAGATCGACACCGAGCCGAGGCTCCAAAGCACCGTCTCTCCGTTGTACCAGAATACGTTGAGCACCGCTGTTATTACCATTATGATGACCACGGGCTTCAGCCCGTGAAGGACGGTCCCGATCCCGATATGAGACCAAACCGTCAGGAAAAGCGCAAAGACGGCAAGCAGTGCGAACGCCGCCGCGTTCTTCGCTATGAAGACGTCGGCGATGAAAAGCACCGACATTATTATTTTGGCACGTGGATCCAGTCTGTGAAGAAGGCTTTTCCCTTCGCAGTACTGTCCGAATGCAACATTGATATTCATAGGATCCTTTTCTCTCTTTATTATCGTGCGAAGGCAGTCTCTTCGCTTGCTGTCAAAGCCGAAAGGCGGTATTATGACAGCTTGGAAAGCAGTTTTTCCGCCGCATATTTCACGGTGTAGACGTCTTTTCCAACGCCGCACCCCAGTTTTTCAAGCTCGTATGCCACCTTAGTGACCACGGGGACGTCAAGACCTGCCGCTGTCAGCATTTCCGGGGCGGAGAATATCCTCTCCGTAAGATCGCTTCCGATCACCCGTCCCTCCTTCAGCACCACCAGTCTCTCGCAATAACTCGCCATGTCCTCCATGCTGTGGCTGACTATCACCACCGACACGGACCTTTTCTTACCGTATTCACGGATCCTGCCCAGTATCTCACGCCTTCCCGACGGGTCAAGTCCCGCCGCCGGCTCGTCAAGCACCAGCATTTTCGGCTCCATTGCCATGACTCCCGCAAGGGCGGCACGCCGCTTCTGTCCTCCGGAAAGCTCAAAGGGGCTTTTTGGGAGGAGCGCTCTGTCAAGTCCCGCAAAATCCGCGGCACGTAGAACTCTCTCTTCAAGTTCTTCTCCCAAGATGCCCATGTTCCTCGGCCCGAAGGAGATATCCTTTGCCACAGTCTCGTCAAAGAGCTGATACTCCGGGTACTGCATCACAAGACCCACCTTGGATCGGATGCTCTTCAGTTTCGTTTTTTTGTCCCACAGATCCTCACCGAAGACCGTGACCGTTCCCCGATCGGGCTTTATCAGCCCGTTCAGCATCTGGACAAGGGTGCTCTTACCGCTGCCGGTGGCACCTATCACTCCCGTCACCGCTCCCTCTTCGATCTGAAGATCCACGGAGTCAAGAGCCTTCGTCACGTGGGAGCCTCCCTTGGAGTAGGTGAAGGACACGTTTTTGAATTCCGCGGCATTCACAGGCGGCACCCCCTTTTTTGAACGGCGGCTGCGATAGCCTCGGCACATTCTCTCTCTCCGAAGGCATCAAGGGGCACGTCAAGTCCCCCGGATCTCAGTCTGTAGAGAAGTTCGGTAGTCTGGGGCACGTCGAGTCCCGCTTCCAAAAGGCGCTCCACCTGAACGAATATCTCCTTTGGGGGAGCGTCCATCGCGATCTTACCCTTTTCCATGACGAGCACCCGATCCGCAAGGGCGGCCTCGTTCATGTAGTGAGTGATCATTATTACCGTGATACCTTCTTCCCGATTCAGCCTTTTTATGATGTCCATAACTTCCCTTCGCCCGACCGGGTCCAGCATCGCCGTGCTCTCGTCGAAAATAAGGCACTTTCTGCGCATTGCGATAGCGCCCGCTATTGCCACCCTCTGCTTCTGTCCGCCGGACAGCTCGGAAGCACTGCGCCTTGCGTAAGCCCTCATCCCGACGGCATCGAGCGCTTCGTCCACACGCCGTCTGATCTCCTCGGAGGGGATCCCCAAGTTTTCCGGTCCGAAGGCCACGTCCTCCTCCACCACGGTGGCGACTATCTGGTTATCGGGATTTTGAAAGACCATTCCCACGTCCCGTCTCGCCTTGAAGATATCGTCCTCCGAGGCTGCCTCATCCGTCACGTTCACTCCCGCTACCGTGAGGCTTCCGCTGTCGGGGAGCATTACCATGCAAAGGAGTTTTGCAAGGGTGCTCTTTCCGCTTCCGTTTCTGCCGAGTATCGCAGTGAATGACCCTTCTTCTATTTCGAAGGAGACCCCGTCAAGGGCTTTGACAGCCCCGCTCTCTCCCTCTTCCTCATAAGCGAATGTGAGATCGCTCGCTTTTATGATGCTCAAATCAAAAATAACCCTTCCTGTCTCTTAGTTTTTTAATCCTTCCCATTGGCCTCAAAGCGTGCCGACGCTCCGGCGGGAAGCACAAGGCCGCTGCTTTCCACGGAAAGACCGGTCTCCCCCGTCTCAAGCTTTCCCACCTTTAATACCTTTTCGGGAAGGGCTTTTGCCAACATATAGCCCATGGTCGCCGGGGAAAGTCCCGTGGTGTAGGAGTTGATGAGGAAGAACAGAGGATCCTCCGAAAGAAGCTCTGCGCTTTCGGATATCATCTCCCATGCACAGTCCTCAAGCTTCCACACCTCTCCTCCGGGGCCTCTTCCGTAGGAGGGGGGATCCATGATGATGCCGTCGTATTTTTTGCCCCGTCTTATCTCGCGGCGAACGAATTTCATGCAATCGTCCACGATGTAGCGTATCGGTGCATCCGCAAGACCGGACAGCGCGGCATTCTCCTTTGCTGCCGTCACCATTCCCTTTGAGGCATCCACGTGGCAGACGGATGCTCCCGCCTTGGCGGCGCTTACGGTGGCGGCGCCGGTGTAGGCGAACAGATTGAGCACTCTCACTTCCCTTTCGGGCTCCTTCTCAAGTGCCCTCTCCACAATGTCCCGCACCCAGTCCCAATTGGTGGCCTGTTCGGGAAAAAGTCCCGTGTGCTTGAACCCCATGGGGCGAAGGCGGAAGGTCAGGTCTCTGTAGGAGATGTCCCAGTGGGCGGGCATCTTATTGACGGTCCATTTCCCGCCGCCGCTTTTTGAGCGCTTGTAGATTCCGTCGGCACGTCTCCATTCGGGCAACCGTCTCTCCCCGGTCCATATTATCTGAGGGTCCGGGCGCACGAGGATGTGTCCTCCCCAGCTTTCAAGCCTCTCTCCGCCTTCTGCATCGAGAAGCCGGTATTCTTTCCAATTATCCGAGATCCACATACTGTCTCCGTCACATCTTGTAGTATTTGCTGAGCACCGACGCTCCCACGTGACCGTGGCACATGGCAAGCGCTATCGCATCGGCGGTATCGTCCGGTTTCGGGGGCTTTTCAAGTCCGAGAAGGGTGGTGACCATCGTTATCACCTGCTTTTTCTCTGCTCTTCCGTAGCCCACCACCGCTTGTTTCACCTGTAGCGGCGTGTACTCGAATATCGGTATCCCGCGGAGCTTGGCCGTCAGTAAAATAACTCCCCTCGCCTCGGCCACGGTAATGCCCGTCTTCTGGTTGGTGTTCCAAAAAAGCTCCTCCACCGACACCGCATCCGGTTTGTATTTGTCCATCAGTGCTCCGAGGCCCTCGAATATCTGTCTGAGCCTCTCCTCGACGGGTAGCCCCGCTTTCGTCATCAGTGAATCGTAAGCTACCGGTCTGAATTTCATTTTATCGTAATCAAGAACCCCCCAGCCGACGATGGCAATGCCGGGGTCGATCCCCATTATCCTCATGATACTACCTGCTTTTGTTATTATAATAAGATATTATATCATAGTTTCCCACTTAAGTCAATGCTTTTGGAGCACCTTAGTACCCTATCCGACATTACGGAACGTTATGATATCATTCTTGCCCTAAAAATGCATTATTTTTTCCCGGAAGTAAAAAAGCCCCCCCGCCGAAAAAGTCGGTGGGGTGCGGAAGTGCCGAAAGTGTGGGATCTCGGGTCTTTCTCCGGCGCGGAAGTACGCCGCCACAGCGTTGGCGTGGCGGGGGCGGAAGTGCCGGAAGTGTGGGGGCTTGGGCTTTTTCCGACGTGGCGATGAAGCCGAGAACCTTGCTTTGGAGACGGAGACTTTGGTAGATAATTTTGGCAAACGCCGAACTCTATTTTATAAAGTGAGTGAAAACGGGTTCTTCTTTTTCCGGAAGTCCGAATCTTTCCTTTCCGAGAGCTATGCTCTTCATAAGAAACGCCATGTTTCGGGCGAGTATCCTCATAGTTTGAAGTCCCTCCTCATCCTTTGCCGCTTCTCCCGTACGGAGCCCATGGATATTGTTCCAATATCTGCTTGAGACCACCGGCATTCCGGAGATGGTGAAGAACTTATTCAATTCGTCAAAGGCGGCGGTGCATCCGCTCCGTCTGGCACAGGTAACGGCACAGCCCACCTTCATGGTCTTGTCAAACGGGGTGCTGTAAAAGAGCCTGTCAAGGCAGGCGATAAGGGTGGCGTTAGCCGAGGCGTAGTAGACCGGGCTTGCCACCACAAGTCCGTCCGCCGCTTCAAACTTCGGTGCGATCTCGTTGACGGCGTCATCGATAACACACCGTCCCGCTTTGTCACAGCCGTTGCAGGCAAGACAGCCTCTTATGGGCTCCCGTCCCACTTCTATCTCTTCAAACCCGATCCCCTCGGCATCAAAGACCCGCCTCATCTCATCCAGTGCGATCCCGGTATTTGATCCGCTTCTGGGGCTTCCGTTAAGTGCCAAAACCTTCATTATCGTTTCCTTTCGGTGTCGCTTTTGCCTCATTATAGCCCATTACTTTGAAAGAGTCAAGGCGGCAGTGCTCCTTTTTTTACTTTGTTCACCTTCTCAAAAACTCTTTACACGGGGGCATTTTTGTGGTAAAGTAAGATGAGATAATATTACGGATGCCTTCGGCTTCCGTCACTTGGGAGGGAGTATGGAGACCAAAAGATTTTCAAAGGGGGATCTTATTGAGATGAAAAAGAAACACCCCTGCGGCTCCTCAAGATTTTTCGTTCTCAGGGGCGGAACTGACGTAAGGCTCCTTTGCGAGGGCTGTGGCAGAGACGTTACGGTGCCTCGCGAAAAAATAGAAAGATCGGTCAGAAGGGTCATTCCGGGTGGTGCTGATGGAAAATTGTGACAACAGCTTCGACAGCTTCAAGATCTCTTCCCCGGACGGGTGGGAAAAAGAAGCTTTTGCGGTATCCGAGACGGAAGCCGCCGAGGGCGGTGAGTTGACGGCATCCGCCGAGGCGACGGACAGTATAAAAGAACCAAAGCTCGCCGACGGGGAGACCGACTGCGACAACATTCAAAATGACGGAGCGGAAAATGCGGCGCCCCCCCATGTGGCGCCATCCGACACCGAGCCATCGGAGGCACCCGTTTCGCCCACGGACACGGTGGACGTAAGCTCGGAGGTGCCGACTGCCGCCGGGCGGAAGAAAACGCCGTTTTCGGCTCTTTTTGAGGCTCTGAAAGGCAAAAAATACCTGGGGTTCTGTTTTCTCGTTCCCCTTCTGCTCCTTTTTGCGGTCTACTCCTCCATGGGGGTCTTCCCCTTTGGGCAGAATTCCGTTTTGGTGTTGGATCTGAACGGACAGTACGTCTACTTTTTCGAGGAGCTCAGGTCGATCCTCCACGGGGACGGCAGCCTCCTCTACTCCTTCGGGCGCGCCCTTGGGGGAGAGTTCATGGGCATCTTCGCCTACTATCTTGCAAGCCCCCTGTCTTTCATAGTTGCTCTTTTCCCGAAAGACATGATCACCGAGGCGATCTACCTTTTGATACTTCTCAAGTGCGGGCTTTGCGGTCTCACCTTCGGCATCTACGTTCACAAAAAACGTCCGAGGCAGCCCATTGCCGCCGTCACCTTTTCCACGGTGTGGGCGCTTTGCTCCTTTGCGGTGGTCATGCAGCACAATCTGATGTGGACGGACTGCATGATACTTTTGCCTCTCGTCATGCTGGGGATCGATGCCCTCATCGAAAACGGCAGGCTTCCCCTTTTGGTGGTGTCATTAAGTCTGTGCGTTCTGAGCAATTTCTACATCGGCTACATGATGTGCATCTTCGCCGTCGTGTGGTTCCTTTTCAGGTATTTTGCCGAGGACAGGCGACACCTCGGTGCTCTTCACCTTCCCAAAAGTCTCCTTCGGGGGCTTCTTGCGGCGGTCTGCGTTCTCTGCATTTCGGGAGTTATCATCCTGCCTACTTACTACTCTCTCTCCTTTGGGAAGACCACTTTTTCAACACCCACCTACAATCTGACTCAAAAATTCGACATAGCCGACCTTGTGACGAAGATATTCTTCGGCTCCTACGACACGGTCCGGCCGGAGGGGCTTCCATTCCTCTTCACCTCCACGTCCACCCTGCTCCTCGTTCCGGTTTGGTTCTTTTCGAAGCGGGTGGCGGCGAGAGAAAAGATCGCATCGGGGATTCTCATACTGTTCTTCCTTCTCAGCATGGACGCATCGGTCCTTGACCTTATCTGGCACGGTATGCAGGTGCCCAACTGGCTCAACTACCGCTACGTCTTCATGCTTTGCTTCTTCCTCGTCTGGCTTGCCTTCAGGGGGTTTGAGGAGCTTGAGGCGGCGGACTTTAGAACGGTGATACTGTCGGCGGCGTTTTTCGGGACTCTTCTTATCATCCTTCAAAAGCTCGACTACGACAATATGCCAGATCTTACCTGCGTTTGGGCGACTCTCGGCTTCTTGACAGCCTATCTGCTCATTTTGAAAGCAATCAAGTCAAGATCCCCCTCCGTCAAGGTCACCGCCTGCATCGTCCTTGCCATAGCGGTGGGATTCGAAATGTTTTCAAGCTCTCTTGAGAACTTCTACGCACTGGATCGGGACGTGGTCTTTTCAAGCAGGACAAGTTACCGCTCTTACATCGACAAGTACGAAGAGGCGGTGGCGGCTGTTTCGGAGCTTGACACGTCATTCTATCGGATGGAGAAGACTGTCCACCGAAAGACCAACGACAACATGGCTCTCGGCATGAACGGACTGTCCGGATCCACTTCCACTCTCAACAAGGAGACCGTGACGTTTCTGAACAGGATGGGTTTTGCCTCAAAGTCCCATTGGTCAAAATATCTGGGAGCGACTCCGGTCTCCGACAGTATCCTCGGAGTGAGATACGTTCTTGACGGGGACGGATCCCTTGAGGACGGCATCTACTCGGAGATACTAAGAGATGATGGAAAGGGCATCGTCACCTATGAAAACGGCTACGCTCTGCCCATAGCCTTCGGTGCAAACGGGGACTTTGACTCCCTTGACTTTTCCGATGACGATGCGCTACCCTCTCCCATCGAAAAGATGAATGCGCTTGTCAAGAGCCTCACCGGGGACATGGAGGACGTGTTCGCCCCCATAGATCACACGGTCTCATCGAAGGTCAATGTGACCGAGACCGAGGCATCAAAGCACACCAAGTACTCAAGGCAGAATAAAGATCTGGACTCGTCGGTGACCTTCACATTCACCGCTCCCGACGACGGTATCATCTACTGCCACTTTCCCTCAGACTACATGAGGGAGGTAAAGCTCTTTGCAAACGGGGAATCCCTCGGAACTTACTTTGCAAACGAGACTTACAGAGTGGTCAAGGTGGGTCGCTTCGAGCCGGGAGAGACCGTCAACGTCAAGATGGTGCTGAACAAGGACGAGGTCTACCTTGTGGACTGCGACTGTTATTTCTGGTTCCTTGACGAGGAGGTTTTCAAGGACTCCATGGAAATCCTCTCGGCGGCCCCCTACGAGATAGAAAGCTACTCCTCATCCTCCTTCCGAGGCAGGATGACCGTGACGAATGAGACCTCTCGGGTCTTCACCTCCATTCCCTACGACGAGGGCTGGCAGATCACCGTTGACGGAAAAAAGGTGGGATATGAAAAGGCTCTCGATGCGCTGATAACTTTCAAGCTTGAGGCGGGAGAGCACGAGATCGAAATGAGATACTCACCGGTCTGCGTGAAGAAAGGGCTCTTCCTCAGCACCTGCGGTGTGACGGCGTTCGCACTTTTCGAAGTTGCGGATGCGATAACGAGAAAAAGAAAGAAAGCCCAGAGGGCTGACGGAAAGGAAATATCATGATCTACTGTCTCACGGGTGAGTTGATCGGCCTTGACGGAACATCCTACTCTGCAGTCATCGATTGCGCCGGAGTCGGATACCGGGTGTCGGTCTCCGCAAACACCTTGACGAAACTGGCGGCAAAGCAGGGGGAGACTGTCAGAGTCTTCACCCATCTTCAAGTGAGGGAGGACGGCATCGATCTGTTCGGTTTTCACGATACCGATGAGGCGGAGGCGTTCCGCATCCTCATCACCGTCTCCGGAGTAGGCCCGAAAGCCGCCCTTGCCATTCTGTCCGTAATGGACCCGATGGAGCTGTCCGCCGCCGTGGCGACCGGAGATTCAAAGGCGCTGTCCCGTGCCCAAGGGGTGGGGGCGAAAACTGCGGCGAGGATCGTTCTGGATCTGAAGGACAAGCTCCAAAAGGCGTTTCCCGTCTTCGAGACGGATACGTCCGGAAACGACACACCGACGGCAGCACCGAAGGCGCCGAGGGCATCCTCCTCGGTATCCGATGCGGCAGATGCTCTCGTAGTCCTCGGCTACTCCCGTTCGGAGGCGGTAAGCGCCCTTCGGGGAGTGGACACGTCACTGTCCGTTGAGGACATGATCCGCAAGGCCCTTTCAAATCTGATGAAGCAGTAACGGGAGATAACAATGGCATTTTACGATTCAAACGGCGATTACGGAAGCTACGAAGGCTTCGGAAATTACGAGGGGGCAGGGGACGTGTCCGACCGCATGGTGGACGCCGGATACTCCTCGGAGGACGTGGATACCGAGACCTCCTTAAGACCCCATTCCTTCGACGAATACATGGGGCAAGAGAAGGCTAAGGAGGTTCTCAAGATCTACATTGACGCGGTCAAAATGAGAGGGGACTGCCTTGACCACGTGCTTCTCTACGGCCCTCCGGGGCTTGGGAAGACCACCCTCTCCGCCATCATAGCAAACGAGCTTGGAGTCAACTTCAGAGTGACCTCCGGTCCGGCGATAGAAAAACAGGGAGATCTGGCGGCTCTTCTCACCAACCTGAATGACGGAGACGTGCTCTTCATCGATGAGATCCACCGCCTCTCCAGGAACATTGAGGAAATACTCTACCCCGCCATGGAGGATTTTAATCTTGACATCATAATCGGAAAGGGGCCTGCCGCAAGAAGCATCAGGATCCCTCTGCCCCGTTTCACCCTCATAGGTGCCACCACCAGAGCGGGACAGTTGACCACTCCTTTGAGAGACCGTTTCGGAGTGCTTTTGAGGCTTGAGCTCTACTCTCCGGAAGAACTGGCACAGATAGTCAAGAGGAGCGCATCCATTTTGGAGGTTCCCATATCCGAGGAAGGTGCCCTTGAGATCGCGTCCCGTTCAAGGGGAACGCCCCGAATAGCCAACAGATTTCTCAAGCGTGTCCGTGATTTCGCCCAGGTGAGGTCGAACGGCGAGATAACTCTGGACTGTGCAAGGGAGGCTCTCAAGATGCTTGAGGTGGACGAGCTCGGTCTTGACAACACCGACCGCCGGATGCTTGAGACGATAATCAAATTCTACGACGGAGGTCCGGTGGGTCTTGACACTCTTGCCGCCACCATAGGAGAGGAGGCCATCACTCTTGAGGACGTCTACGAGCCGTATCTGATGCAGATCGGATTTTTGTCGCGGACTCCCAGGGGAAGAATGGTGAACCGGCTCGCCTACGAGCATCTCGGCATCCCGTTTAGGCAGCGTGAGATCCCCACAGAGCTCCCCTTGGAATGAAGATGAGCAGTCGATACCGTCAAAGCCGTTCGTATCGGTGGGGCTCAAAGCACCGTTTCGAGAGGCCTTCGGTCTTCAACTGCTTTTGAGAAAGCGGCAAAGCAGCGGGAGCCGAGAGCGCTTCGTTCCGAATCGAACGGCTCCTTTGGGGCTGCCATTAACACAGCTTCTCTCTCTTTTGATAACGAATTATTTTCGGGGGGCGGTAACGCCCCCGCTTCTTACCCCGCCGTCACAGCCGAAAAACTGCACATCGGAAGCCCCCTCAAGGGGGCTTTCTCGCTCCATATTCAACAAAAAAGCACAAAGAGCCGAAAGCCGTTTGACAAAGCGGCTCTTTTTTGATAATATAGAAATGGAAAATAAGGAAATTCTTATTCTGCGGAGGTAATATTACAATGTTTGTTTCACCGAAACTCTCCCTTGCCGACATTTTGGGGGAAGACTATGTCAAAAATGTCGCAGCGGCAAATGAAGCACTCGGAGTCATGAGCGCCGAGGAGACCATTGCCGTCGGAACCGAAAAGATCGACTTCTATCCCACCGAAAAGCAGATGAAGAACGATGAGCTTCTCTCCTCTGTTGGAAAGGAGATCATCCCTCCCTTCAATAATAACAACGAAGGTGCCGCAACTGCCGCCTTCAGCCATGCATTCAGCAAGGCATCCGCTCCCCTGACGGGCACCGGCTGCTACAGAGTCGGTGAGGACGGACATCTCTACCTCATCGGCAAGAGCGAGCACTACCACACTCCTCTCGGTCACAAGTTCCCCGCTTACAACCTCATCGACAACGCAAGAAAGATCGGCATCCTCAATGCTACCCACAACAACACCAGAGGCTACGTCACCCGTCTTTGCGAGACCCGTCTCGTCCAGAGCGCAAACGGCATCGAATGGGAAGACGAAGAGGCGACAGGAAAGGTGCTTGCCTCCACAGAGCACAAGGTACTGAACCGTGTCATCAATCTTGAGACCGGATCTCTCGCAGTTGAGGCGGGTGTCAAGATGATGCTTGCCCGCTTCTACAAGCTGTCCCCGGAATTCCCCACTCCGAAATACGAGGGAAAAACCCCCGTATTCTTCGTAATGGCGGATAAGAAGGGCGGAAACGAAGCCAACTACCACGGAACTACAGTGATCACCCAGACCTTCAGAGGGCTGTGGAAGGGCTTCTATGAAGAGATGGAAAAGGCCGGCATCTACAAGGTAGTTCCCGTCGCCATCAACGATCTTGAGGACTTCAGATCCAAGATAGAAAAGTACAACAGCGGAAACTACAAGACTGCCGGATTCCTCCATGAGATCATCCTCATGAACTACGGCGGTATCAAGCTGACCAAGGAATTTTTGAACGGCGCATACGAGCTTTGCGAAAAATACGACACTCCCACCTTGGTGGACGAGATCCAGTCCTGCATGTGGTACAAGGGAATGTTTCTGTTCCGTCTCTACGGGCTGAAGCCCGACTTTGCCATCGTTGGAAAGGGCTTCCCCGGAGGAGAGTACCCCGCAAGTAAGATCATCACTACGGCGGAGATGGACAATCTAAACCAGTTCGGTGCTCTTGTCACCAACGGACAGGAAGAGCTTGCCAGCCTTGCGTACCTGATCACCATGACCTTCATGCGTGCCAACGGCGACGAGGTGGAACGCCTCGGAAAACGCTTTGACGAGGGATTGAAGGCCGTTGCCGCACGTCACCCCGGAAAGGTGGAGTGTGCGGAAGGTCTTGAACTTTTGGCCGCTCTCCATTTCACGTCCGTTGAAAAGGCTGCCGCTTTTGCAGGGGAGATGAAGAAGCACTACATCGATGCCTCCGCACAGACCTACAAGCCCAACTGTCCCCCCGCACTTCTTATGAAGCCTCCGGTAATATCCTCCGATGCAGTGGTGGACTACATTCTCTCCGTCATCGACGGTATCATGGCCGAATGATATGAAAGTTCTTGGTATCGACGTCGGCACCACGGGCACCAAGACCGTCGTAGCCGATGAAAACGGCCACATTCTCGCCTGCGCTTACAAAGAGTACGAGCTTTCGGCAGAGGGAGGCGGATGGGTCTCCCAAAACGCCGAGGACTGGTGGGATGCGGTGGTAGACACCGTAAAAAGATCAGTTCTTGAGGCGGGATGCGCCAAGGAAATCGAGGCTATCGGTCTTTCGACTCAGGGTGCCAGCATGCTGGCCTGTGACAGTGAGGGGCATCCTCTCTGTCCCGTCATCACCTGGATGGATTCAAGATCCGAAAAGGAGGTCTCCGACCTCAGAAAGATCCTCCCCGGCGACACAGTCTACCGCAAGTGCGGCTGGCCTCTGTCACCTGCGGGAGATGCTTCCAAGATACTCTGGATAAAAAACAACATTCCCGACGTTTTTGAAAAAGCCGCCTGCTTCCCCTCCACGGTGGAATTCGTGAACTACAGGCTCACGGGGCGCTTTGTCTGTGACCCCACCAACGGCGCCATCCGTCAGCTCTTCAACATAGAGACCGGAACGTGGGACGGAGATATTTTGGATGCCGTCGGCATCACCGAGGATCGCCTTCCCGAAATAGTTCCCGTTGGAGAGCTTGTGGGTGAGTTGACCGAGGATGCCGCAAAAGCACTGGGACTTAAAAAGAATGTCAAGGTATTCTCCGGCGCTCACGACCAATACTGCGCCTCTCTCGGAAGCGGAGCCTGCTCCGTTGGAGATATGTTACTTGCCACCGGCACCGCATGGGTGGTGCTTGGCATCACCGAGAAGCTCCTCTACACCGAGAGCCACATCTCACCCGGTATCCACCCCTCTAAGGGCGCCTACGGTGCCATGGCATCTCTCGTTAGTGCGGGCAGCGCTTTGAAATGGTACCGCGGCATAATAGACGGAGATTACAAAGAGATCGATCGGGAGGCGGAAATGAGGATCTCCTCATCGAAGGACGTGTTCGTGCTTCCCTACGTTGCGGGAGCGGGATTCCCCCACAACAGACCGAATGCCACCGCGACTGTCACCGGACTGACCCTCGGTACCGACAGATACGATATCGCACGCGCCCTCATGGAGGGGGTCGCTTTCGAGGCGAGAAGCGTTCTTGAGGAGTTTTCAAACGAGGGAATGAAGATAACGTCTCTTATGATGACCGGAGGAGCGGCAAAGAGTCCTCTTTGGAGCAGTATCGTAGGATATGTCACCGGGTGCGACATCTACCTTGCAGAGGGAGAGGAGACCTGCTGTGCCGGAGCTTCCATGCTGGCACTGGTGGGACTCGGAGCATTTCCCGACCTTGAGAGCTGCAGCCGTGCCACCGTCAAAAAACGCCGTTTGGAGCTGAATGACTCCGGTATGACCGACTATTATAATGAAAAGTACGAAAGATACAAGGCCCTGAGGACGACACTTATTTGACAGTTCAAAAAGCGACACTGAAAAAGCGGATCGGCATTTTGCCGTTCCGCTTTTTTTCTTTTTATTTTCCCTCTCTCCTTGTCGGAAACGAAGGCTGTTCGGAAAAGAATGTGGAGTTAAGATCGAGGAGTGAAGAGTGACGAATGAGAAATCAGTAACGGGGAATTAGGAATTAGGAATTAGGAATTAGGAATGAAGAATTCGAACTCTCACACTTTTCATTGAAGTGTCGGCTGATGCCGATGTGAAGTTATGTCTTGCGCCACAGTGAAGTTCTGTGCTCCCGCACAAAGTGAAGTTAAGTGTGCCACCCACGCCCACAGGCACTTCACAATGCGAAGCATTGCTTCACGCACCGAAGATGCGCTTACCGTGCCGCAAGGCACACTTAGTTGAAAAAGACCTGATGAAAAGCATCAGGTCTTTTTTCTGGCCCGCCCTGAGGGATTCAAACCCTCGACCAACGGAATCGGAATCCGGTACTCTATTCACTGAGCTAAGGGCGGATACCCTATTATACTACCACAAAACGGGAACAAAATCAAGTATTTTTTTCGCAAAGTCCCCCTTTGAGAAGCTCTCCGTAAAAACTTTCTTTTTTCGACCGGCCTTTCGGGTGTTTTTTAGGATGGCATTGGGCGAGAGGCATCGGCTGCCCCTGTAGAAAACTCCCGTTTTTATCGGAACATAAGTAATTACTTTCCCGTCTCCGAAAAAGCAGAAGCTGTAGAAAAGTCCTGTAGAAAACTCTGTAGAAAACTTTTGTTTTTTGCGACAGTCCCGTTCATCCGTAATTCGGTCCCGAAAAACGGGACTTACAAAGGGGTACCGTGGGAATTTCGACACATAATTTTTTAGGGAACCCAGGGGAAGTGAAAAGAAATCAGGGGAACTTAGTTGATATGATGCTGCTGTCGCAGTAGTCACACGTGGGTGCGTGAGTGCGTGTGAGACGCTCTTCAAGACGACGGCAACAGCAACAAAATAGCGGTGACATGATGTCGGTACTTTCGGGGCAGGGGCTTCTTTTTGCCATCGTACATAACATATTTTGTTATGGATGCAAAGGGGGAGACTTTTCTCATTTTCCATGGTAAAATATGAGCAAGACCAAAGGGTATGAAGGAGGTGAAGCCCGGCATATAATAGCTAAAACGGGCGGCGTTCTTTTCCGGCGATCACCGGGACAAGCGTCTCTTTCGCATCTCGATCCTTTTCACACCGCAGGATCAAGATGCAAAAAGCTCGCTTGGTGAGGTGAAGCTGTGAAAACGAAAGGTCTTTCGGAAAAGTTGAAAACGGCGGCGGCTGTCGCCGTTTGTGCCGCCTCTCTTTCATTCCTTGCAAAAAAAATAGCACTGTCCGCCATTCCCTTTCTTATCCCCATGATACTTTGTCTTGCGGCAAGACCTCTTGCCGAAAAGCTGAGCCGAAAATTCCGAGTAAAAGGCGCCTATTTCCCCGCCGTTTTATCTCTTCTCATCCTTCTCGGTATCAGCCTCGGACTCTTTTTCCTCATTTCCGGAGTCCTCTCGCAGGCAAAGGCGGCGATAAGATCTCTGGGGGCGGCGCTTGAAGACGAAAACAGCGTTCCGTGGCGCATTTTGAGCCGTTTTGAGGACTTTATCGAGGGCTCCCGACTTACCACCGCCATCCCACTCGAAAAGGGCCTTAAAGACGCTCTTGTCCCCGCTGTGGTCTCTGCCGTTCAAGATCTGACCGCCAAGGGTGCCGCCCTTCTCGCATCCCTTGCGGCAAGAACGGTGACGTGGCTTCCCACCGTCATCCTTTCCGCCGTCACCTCGGTGATAGCGCTTTTCTATCTCATGTGCGACGGCGGCGGGATAAAAGAAGAGTTCGCCTTCCTTTTCGGCTCCTCCCTCGCAGAGAGGATACAAAGAGCCAAAAGAAAAGCCCTGTCCGCTCTGTCGGGATACTTGAAAGCCACGCTCCTCGTGATGTTTTTGACTTTTGCCGAACTGCTTTTGGGGCTTGTTCTGCTGAGGGTCGAATACGCACTGCTTCTCGCTTTCCTCATTGCCCTCTTCGATGCCCTTCCCCTTTTCGGAGCGGGCACCGTACTCGTTCCCTGGGGGCTCTTCTCTCTCGCCTTCACCGACACGAGGCGGGGAGTGGGACTTCTCCTTCTCTTCGGGGTGATGTACGTGGTGCGGCAGATCGCAGAGCCGAAGATCGTGGGCACGGTAATGGGGATCCATCCCCTTTTCAGCCTTGCGGCAGTCTACGTGGGATTTGTGTTTTTCGGAGTATTCGGGATGATACTTTTCCCCATCGCCCTCTATCTCATCAAGGTGGAGGTGAGCGACGGCGGCAAAGCGAAAAATGCCCCGTCGGAAAGACCCGACGGGGGATGAGCATTATCGGTTTTCGCTTTCAAGAGCAGTTATCTTCTCGATGCGGCGGCTGTGTCTGCCGCCTTCAAAGTCGCTGTCAAGAAACGCATCGACGATGTCGGCGGCAAGTCCGGGACCCACTACTCTTCCGCCCAAGCAAAGGACGTTGGCATCGTTATGGAGCCTTGTGAAGCGGGCGCAGAACGTGTCCGTGCAGACAGCGGCTCTGATGCCTTTTATCTTATTTGCGGCGATGCTGATGCCGATGCCGGTGCCGCACACAAGGATGGCGCATCCGCATTCACCGGACACCACACTTTTGCAGGCCTTCTCGGCGTAGTCCGGGTAGTCACAGCTCTCTTCGGAATAGGTGCCGAGATCTTCAAAGCGTGCTCCCCTTTTTTCAAGGTGCTTCAGTATCTCGCATTTCAGAGCGAATCCGCCGTGGTCACACGCCACCGCAATAAGTTCGTTATTTTTCATTTTGACTCTCGCTTTCACCGTTTTTTTCGGCACGGAGCCTCTCTTCCCTCTCCCTTTCCGCCTGGGGCTTCTTAAGGTAGATGGGAACTAAGGTATCCGCACTGAGATCCTTTTTCTCCTCCTCACTCATGGCGAGGTATTTGTGAACTCCCGCATCCAAAACACCGGTTGCGGACTGAGTTGCGATAAGATACGGTACTTCGGGAAGACCCTCTCCGTACTCCCGTCTTACGATGGGTGCTCCGTCTCCCGCAAGGTAGACGGGGACAGGTGACATTTCCCCGATCCTGTCCGCAAGGGCTGATGCCTCAAGGTCAAAGTCCTCGGTAAGGCGCTTTGGCGGATGCACCCCGTCGCTTTCGAAAAACGCTCCGTAGACCGTGTTTCTTCTGGCATCCAAAACGGGACACAGTATCCCCCGAAGTCCCCTCATGTTCCACGCCATCGCTTCAAGGGAAGAAACTCCGATGCAGGGAGTCTCAAAGGGAAAGGCAAGCCCCTTCACGGTAGCACATCCGATGCGGACTCCGGTAAATGAACCCGGCCCTGCGGACAAAACGAAGAGATCCACGTCTGACACCTTCAAGGACAGCATCTCAAGCGCCGACTTCACCATGGGAAGCAGGGTGGTGCTGTGGGTATTGCCCGAATCAAGGGTGAGGACGGCAAGCTTTTTTCCGTCCCTGTCAACTGCGACGGAGGCTATCCCCGCAGTGCTTTCAATTGCAAGTGTTATCATTTTGCTCCTCATCGGGATAAGTTATCTCGATCTTCCTTTGACCCTCTTCAAAATGGGTCAGCTTAACGCGGATGCAGTCCTTCGGGACTTCTGCCGAAAGGTTCTCGCTCCATTCGATAAGGCAGTGTCCGCTCTCCACATACTCGAAGAATCCGATGTCGGCAAGATCCGCATCCTCTCCGAGACGGTAGAGATCGAAGTGAAACAGCGGCACATTGCCCCGCCGATACTCATTGACGATAGTGTAAGTGGGGCTCTTGACCCGACTTCCCGGAGAGAGCACCGAAGCCATCCCACGGCAAAAGGCGGTCTTACCGGCTCCCAAGTCCCCCGACAGCATGACGAAAAAGTACCTTTCCGGGTGCTTTTCCTCAAGCCTTTTCGCAAGGGCGGCACCGCAGCTTTCCGTCTCCTCGACGGATGAAGTAATAACGGTCTCTTTTATCACGGAGAATATCTCCTTTCGGTCATTCCAGATCCAAATATCCCTGACGGTAGAGAAGCTCCGCTATGAGAACGGCTCCTCCCGCCGCACCTCTGAGGGTATTGTGTGAGAGACCCACGAATTTGTAATCGAAGTTCACGTCCTCACGGAGTCTGCCCACGGAAACGCCCATGCCACCGTAGAGATCCCTGTCCACCTTCGCCTGGGGACGGTCATCCTCCTCGAAATAGGTGATGAACTGCTTCGGTGCGTGGGGGAGATCCAAAAGCTGAGGAACTCCTATGAAGTTGTTCCACTCTTCAATGACAGTCTCACGGGGAGGCTTGTTTTCAAAATTCACGAATACCGCCGCAGTATGTCCGTCCGTCACCGGAACTCTGAGACACTGCACCGATATCTTCGGCTCCTTTGCGGCAATGACGGTACCGCCCTTCACCTCTCCCCAGATCTTGAGAGGCTCAAGCTCACTCTTCTCCTCCTCACCGGAGATGAAGGGTATCAGATTGTCCACCATTTCCGGCCACTCGTTGAAGGTCTTTCCCGATCCGCTGATGGCCTGATAGGTGGTTACCACCACTTCCTTGATACCGTATTTGAGAAGGGGAGTCAGCGCGGGAACGTAGCTCTGTATGGAGCAGTTGGGCTTGACTGCGATAAAGCCCCTCTTTGTGCCGAGGCGCTTTCTCTGACTCTCTATCACCTCAAGGTGAGAGTCGTTGATCTCCGGTATCACCATGGGGACATCGTTCGTCCAACGGTTGGCGGAATTGTTGGAGATCACCGGTATCTCCGCCTTTGCGTAGGCGCTTTCGAGAGCGAGGATATCCTCCTTTTTCATGTTGACGGCGCAGAATACGAAGTCGCATTTTTCCTTCATTTCGGTAATGTGGGAAGCATCGGTGACGGTCATTTTTGCCGTGTCCTCAAAAAGGGGCGTCTTCATCTTCCATCTGCCCTTGACGGCATCGCCGTAGGGAACGCCTGCACTGCGGGCACTTGCGGCAAGAGCCCCGATCTCGAAATAGGGGTGATCGTGAAGCAGCGTTATGAGCCTCTGTCCCACCATTCCGGTAGCACCTATGATACCTGCTCTGAGTTTGTTTTTCATCTTCTTTTTGCGGGGATGTGATCCCTGTCCTTTCTTGACCGTGTCATTTTTCACTGTATAATAGGGGATTATATCACATCGTGACGGTTTTGTCAATCACGCCCCCAATATTATTATATACCGGGATAAAAAGGGCTACACCGGCAAATGCCCCTTTCCAGGCAACAGGCGGTGGAACGCCGCCGGTAGCCGGGGTGTTCTGCGGAGCAGCCGTCTGCGAAGTCGTGAGTATTCGGGGTGTTTTGTGGGGTAGCCGACCCGTGGAGCCGCCGGTAGCCGGGGCGTTCTGCGGAGTAGCCGCCCTGCGAAGTCGTGAGTATTCGGGGCGTTCTGCGGGGTAGCCGCCCTGCGAAGTCGTGAGTATTCGGGGCGTTCTGCGGGGTAGCCGCCCT
>CAZVQC010000001.1:0-76406 GCA_964629225.1 uncultured Ruminococcus sp. | reverse complement strand
GCGAAGTCGTGAGTATTCGGGGCGTTCTGCGGAGTAGCCGTCTCGTAGAGCCGTCGGTAGCCGAGGTGTTCTGCGAGGTAGCCGACCCGTGGAGCCGTCGGTAGCCGAGGTATCCTGCGGGGTAGCTGTCTGCGAAGCCGCCGGTATTCGGGGTGTTCTGCGGAGCAGCCGTCTGCGAAGCCGTCGGTAGCCGAGGTGCGGCTGTCACCGTGGGAGATTGTGAGTGCTTGAGGGATGCCCGGGGCTCCGTCGGTATCCGTGAATATCACCGACGGTTCCCCACGTCCCGCATCTCCGGATATTCCGAGAATGAGAAAAATAGCGGTTGACAGATCCGCAATTTTCTTATATAATGGAGAGAGTACGGCAAGCAATTGCCGCTTCATGAGGTGTGAGATGCAGGGCGATCTTATCGAGATAATAGAGTCCGTCTACCCGACTCTCTCAAAGGGGCAGAAAAAGATATCGGACTTCATTACCGGTCATTACGACAAGGCGGCCTACATGACCGCTTCCCGTCTCGGTAAAGAGGTGGGAGTGTCCGAGTCCACCGTCGTCCGCTTCGCCATCGAACTTGGCTACGCCGGTTATCCGGAGCTTCACCGTGCCATGAGGGAGACTCTCGGAGTCAGACTGACTGCGGCACAGCGTGTGGAGGTGGCAGACGATCGGATATCGGACGGAAAGATACTTGATTTCGTCCTGACCTCCGATGTGGACAAACTGAGAAACACCCTTGAGACCGTGGACAGAGCTGCTTTTGACAAGGCGGTGGAGGCTCTTCTCTCCGCCAAGCGCATCTACGTTATCGGAATGCGCTCTTCCTCTGCTCTTGCGGAATTTTTAAGTTACAATCTGTCCCTTGTGTTCGACGACGTAAGGCGCGTTCGCACCACCAGCGGCAGTGAGATATTCGAGCAGCTCATGCGGATCGGGAAGGGCGATGTGATGGTAGCCATCAGCTTCCCCCGCTATTCTACCAGGATCGTCAGTGCGGTGGACTACGCCGCCGCCTCCGGTGCAAGAGTCGTTTCCATCACGGACAGTGAAACGTCCCCCATCGCTCCCGGAGCATACGCCACCCTTACCGCTCAAAGCGACATGGCATCCTTTGCGGATTCCCTGGTCGCTCCCCTCAGCATAATCAACGCCATCATAGTTGCCATCGGCAAGAAGAAAAAAGACGAGATATCGAAGACCTTCGAGACCCTTGAGGGGGCTTGGAGAGAATACCGTGTCTACGACACCAAGGATCGGTACGATGGAAAATAGAGTCACCGAAGTGGCCGTCGTGGGCGGAGGAGCAGCAGGACTTTTTGCGGCGATATCTGCGGCGCAAAGCGGCGCTCCCACGGTCATCTACGAAAAGAATCCAAAGACCGGACGGAAGCTTCGGATAACCGGAAAGGGCCGATGCAACGTCACCAACGACTGCGCCCCGGACGAGTTTTTGAAGAACGTCCTCAGAAACCCCAAATTCCTGTTCGGCGCACTGAACAGACTGTCTCCGAGAGATACGGAGGAGTTCTTTGAAGGTATCGGAGTCCCTCTCAAGACAGAGAGAGGACGTCGGGTATTTCCCACATCCGACCGTGCCGCAGACATTGCGGATGCCTTGGAAAAGGAAGCACGCCGACTCGGAGTCAAGATAAAACACCTCACCGTAACGGACGTGAGAGCCGAAAACGGAAGAATCACCGGCATCGTCACCGAGGACGGGGCGTTTCGCCCACACTCTGAGGTCATAGTCGCCACCGGAGGGCTGTCCTACCCACTGACCGGATCCACCGGAGACGGGTGGAGATTTGCAAAAAGGCTCGGCATCGAGACGGTGCCTGCGGAGGGCTCTCTCGTTCCCATCGAAACTTATGAGAATTTTTCGGATCTGTCGGGGCTGTCTCTTAAAAACGTCACCCTGACGGTGAAGGATAACGAAAGCGGCAAGACCGTTTTTTCCGAGCTGGGAGAGATGCTGTTCTGCCACTTCGGAGTGTCCGGTCCCTTGGTACTGTCCGCCTCCTGTCACATGGCAAAAAAGGATGCCTCCCTCTTCTCGATGGAGATCGACCTGAAGCCGGGCCTGACGGAGGAGGAGCTTGACAGACGGCTCCTTTCCGACTTTGCAAAGTACTCCCAAAAGGATCTTATCAATTCCATGGGAGATCTGCTTCCCCAAAAGCTCATCGCCCTGACGGTAGAACGCTCCGGCATTCCTCCCCACACCAAGGTCGGAGGGCTGACGAGAGCCATGAGACGGGATCTTCTCACGGTGCTTAAGCACTTCACCATGACGCCCAAAAGAGCACGTCCAATAGCCGAGGCGATAGTTACCTGCGGCGGAGTCAACGTAAAAGAGATCTCCCCGAAGACCATGGAATGCAAGCGCATCTCCGGGCTCTACTTTGCGGGGGAGGTGCTGGACGTGGACGCCTACACCGGAGGATACAACCTTCAAATAGCCTTTTCCACGGGGCATCTTGCAGGAACTTCTGCCGCAGAGAGATGCCTCTCGGAAGAATTCTGACAATAAAAGAGGTACCGTTATGAAAATAGCCATCGACGGCCCCGGCGGAGCCGGAAAAAGCACGTTTGCAAAGTTGATAGCAACGGAGTTCTCCCTTGTCTACGTGGACACCGGTGCGCTTTACCGCGCCATCGGTCTCAGCGCTCTGCGCCTCGGCATCGACCCGAAGGATGCGGACAGGGTAGTTCCCATGCTGGAGGACACCCACATTGCCCTCGAATACCGTGACGGCGCTCAGTGCGTCATTTTGAACGGCGAGGACGTGAGCGGCCTTATCAGGACCTCGGAGGTGTCAATGTACGCATCGGCAGTGTCGGCTATCCCCTCCGTTCGCGCCTTCCTTCTCAAGATTCAGAAGGACATGGTAGCCCGCGGCAACGTGGTCATGGACGGCCGTGACATCGGCACCGTCATAATGCCCGATGCGGACGTGAAGTTCTTCCTTGTGGCAGATCCCGAAGTGAGAGCAAGCCGCCGTTATAAAGAGCTTTGCGATGCGGGAAAGGAATGCTCCTATGAGGACATACTCCGAGACATCGAAGAGAGAGATAAGAACGACAGCGAAAGGGCGCTGTGCCCCCTTATTCCCGCAGACGATGCGATAATGTTTGACAACTCCGGTCTCAATATCCCCGAAACTCTCGACGAGATGAAGAGACTGATAGCCGAGCGGACGGGCGGAGCGGCAAAATGAGTTTTTACAGCGGAATGCGGACCGTATTCGGTCCGGTCATGAAGCTCATCTACGGCATCCGCATCACCGGAAAAGAAAAGGTTCCAAGGGAGGGAAAACTCCTCATCTGTTCCAACCACACCAGTATGATGGATGTGGCGATCGTCATAGCATCCCTCGACCGCAAAGTCCGTTTCATGGCAAAGAAAGAGATCTTCAAGAAGGGCTTTCTCGAAAAGTTCTTCACCGGAATGGGCGCATTCCCGGTGGATCGCACCGGTGTCAGCGTAGGCTCTCTCAAGAGAGCGGCGGACATAGTGGAGAGCGGAGATGCCGTCAGCATCTTCCCCCAGGGCACAAGGCAGAAATACGTGGATCCCTCCACCACCTCCATCAAGTTCGGGGCGGGGCTCATCGCCTACCGTTCCGGTTGTGACGTGCTCCCGGTCTTCATCAAAACGAAAAACAACCACGTCCGCCTCTTTTCGAGGACGGAGCTGATAATAGGAGACGTCATCCCGAATTCGGACCTCGGCTTTAAGTCCGGCGGTATGAGGGAGTATGAGACCGCCTGTGACAGGATATTTCGTGACATCTGCGCCCTCGGCGGCTACGAATACGTTCCCCCGGTGAGAAAAGAAGTCCATTTCCGCGCAGAGGATGCCGAGGCGGTACCTAAATGCCGCGAAGAGTCGGAGAAAGAGAGCAAAGGATGAAAGTCATTATCGCCTCCCACGCCGGATTTTGCTTCGGGGTAAGACGTGCCACCGATGCGGTGGAAAAAGAGATCGAAAAAGCCGACGGCTACAAAATCTTTACTCTGGGAAGACTCATCCACAACGAAAGCTACGTCAGGACTCTTGAAGGGGCGGGAGTATCCGAGTTATCCGGAGACGACATCCCCCGTATCATAGAGAGAGCCGAAAAGGGCGAGCACGTCACCGTAGTCATCCGTGCCCACGGAGAATTGAAGGAAAACCTCGATGTGCTTGAAAAGTGCGCTGCCGAGAACGAAAACTTCCGACTGCTTGACTGCACCTGCCCCTATGTGAAAAAAGTGAGGCGGATAGCGGCGGAAAACTCCGGCGACGGAAGGTTCTTTATCCTTCTCGGCGCTCCGGACCATCCGGAAGTGCGTGGGATAATGAGCTGTGTCCGAGGATGCGGCGCAGTGTACAAAAGCGCAGACGAGCTTGAAGAAAAACTGCCCATCGATCTGACAAGAGCTCTTGCCGAAGGTGAGGGAGACAAAAAGAATGCGGACTTCATCCCCCACGACCCCACAGGCTCCGATCCCGAAGCGGCAAATGAGGATCGGCAATATCGCTCAAAGGAACGTCCGACAGGTCATCCGACCGAGTGTCCGAGCGGTCATCCTAATGAGCACCTTAACGAAAACCCTGACGAGCACCCCAATGAATGGCAAGATGGGCACCCGGGCTGCTCCCAGAATTTTCCTATTAGTGAAAACGACGGAAACAGCGTTTCAAATTTGTGCAATATGCAGATAGCCATCGCTGCCCAGACCACTCAGAAGACTGACGAGTGGAAAAAAACCTTGAAAAAAATCAAAAAACTATATACAACGCCATTTATTTTTGATACAATATGTAATGTTACCGAAGAGAGGCAACTCGAAGCACGTGCTCTTGCAAAGAAGTCCGACAGCGTCATAGTCATCGGAAGCCGTCAAAGCTCCAACACCGTGAAGCTCTACGAGATCTGCCGCAGCATCTGCCGAGATACTTATCTGATCGCAGATGCATCGGGTCTTCGGAACGTCCCCCTTCCGCGGGAAGGAACCATTTCAGTCACTGCCGGTGCATCGACGCCGTTAAGTGAAATACAGGAGGTAGAAAGAAACATGAAAGAGCAAATCACAGAAAACTTTGCCGAAATGCTCGAAGCTTCCATGAAAACTTTAAATCCAGGAGATGTAGTCGTTGGTGTTATCACATCAATTTCGCAGAATGAGATACATTTGGATCTCGGTGCCAAGACGACAGGTGTCATCGTACACGAGAAGCTGACCGACGACGCGTCCGCTAAGCTGGATGAGTTGTTCAAGGTAGGCGACGAGATCAAGGCAAAAGTCATCAAGGTCAGTGACATTGACGGTATCGCAACTCTCGACAAGCTGAGAGTGGATTCCGACGCCAACTGGCTGAAGATCGTCGACGCATATGAAAGCGGCGAGATCCTCGAAGGCAAGATCGTTGACGCAGTAAAGGGCGGCGTTATCGCTTCCGTTTCCTCCGTCCGCATCTTCATTCCCATCTCCCTCACAGGACTTCCCAGAGGTTGCTCCGATGCCGATGTTCAGGCGCTCGTCGGAACTACTCAGAGGTTCAAGGTAATTGAGATCAAGGAAGAAAGAAAGAGAGCACTCGGCTCCGTTCGCACCGTTCTCAGAGATGAGCGCAAGGCAGCAGAGGCTAAGTTCTGGGATCAGGTGGAAGTAGGTCAGATCTACGAAGGTCCTGTCAAGAGCCTTACCAGCTACGGTGCATTCATCGATCTGGGCGGCGTTGACGGCATGGTACATATGACCGAGCTGTCCTGGAGAAGGATCCGTCATCCCTCCGAAGTCGTCAACGTCGGTGACGTTGTCACGGTCTTCGTAAAGGGCGTTGACAAAGAGAAGAAGAGGATCTCCCTGGGTTACAAGACAGAGGACTCCGATCCTTGGTTCATCTTCAACAACAAGTACTCCGTAGGCGACGTTGCAAAGGTAAAGATCGTCAGCCTGATGCAGTTCGGTGCTTTCGCCGAGGTAGTTCCCGGTGCAGACGGACTTATCCACATCAGCCAGATCGCAGATCACAAGATCGCAACTCCCGGCGAAGTTCTCCACGTAGGTGACGAAGTGGATGCTAAGATCGTCGGTATCGACCAGGAAAACCGCAAGATCAGCCTTTCCATCCGTGCTCTCATCGAGCCCGAAGAGAAAGAGGTTGAGAAGGAAGAAGAGGTCGTCGAGGAAGAGGATGACGCTCCCGTTATCTACTCCACGGATGACCCCGAATCCCTCAAGGCTTTTGACGACGAGGAAGTTTCCGAGTAATAGCAAGACAAGGCCGCTTGAGCAACCGCTCAGGCGGTCTTTTTTTGCGCAAGCTTCCGTCCCACATGCCAACGATGCGACCCGCTTGGCACCCCTTCCAACGTTTGTGATGATGAAAGAGTCTGCCATTCCGAAAGAAGCCTCCACAACCCGTTTTAACGACGTTTTTCAAGGCTTTTTATTCCGCACCGCCATTCTCCTGCGCGTCTGTCCAAACCGCCCGAAAACAGCCTTAAAACGCCCCACAGTGGGTCTTTGCCCATTCCATCTACAACGGCACCGACAAGGCCCTTTTAATATCAAAGCAAAGCCTTCGTATCATCCGAGTCCAGCCTCGGTATTTCATCGACACAGGGCGTTGAAAATCATTAGCCCCGGCGGCGAAGACCCGTGCCGGAGCGTGGTGATATCCGCCCCTTTGGGACGGTAAAACGCCGACTTCGTCGGAGGATATCACAAGCTTGCGACCAAAAAAGCAGCGCATTTGTCAGAGACAAATGCGCTGCTTTTGGAGCGAACGGCGGGAATCGAACCCGTGCGATCAGCTTGGGAAGCTGAGATTCTACCATTAAACTACGTTCGCATATGATGCCGCAGGCGAGGTGTCCGCGGCTCTTACATGAAGTATTGTACCACCTTTCGGCGGCAAAATCAAGAGAAAAAAGTCAACTCGTCAAAAAAACTCAGCCGAAGATGAACTGTCTCAGGGCTTCGACGGTGTCAAAGTAGTAGCGGCTCTCTTTCTTCATGGCATTTGCCACATCCTCCACCGTATGTGACCAGCCGGCGGCAAGGAAGTCAACTCCCGCTCCCTCAGCCATCCGCTTTCCCGATGAGAGGTCGTCCACCACCGCTATCTGCTCTCTCGATATCGAGTACTTTTCCATGATATCAAGCACCGGCCACGGGGAGGGCTTTCTCTTTTCCATGGGAAGATCCCAGCCGTAGATCTCCTTTGGCATGGGGAAGGAATGGAGCTTATAGTCCCTCATTATGTTGGCTTCCATGGAGTGGGATGCCACGAAGATGATCCCTCCTCCGTCAACGAAGTCCCAAAGAAGTTCCTTTATTCCGGGGATCGCCTTCGGGGGATGCTTCATAACATAGTCAAGCCAGTTCTGCATCTGCAGTTCCATTTCCGCCTCGTTGAATTTGAGCTTTTCGGTGCAAAATCCGATGAAGCCCGGATCGTAAGAATATCTGCAAAAGTCCTCAAGGGTGAGCTTGTACCCCGGTCGTATCTGCTCCAATGTCCCCACAAATCCCGGATAATTCACGGTGGCGGTGCTGTCCACCACCGTATCGTCATGGTCCAGCACAAGACAAGAATATCTCATTTCAAGAGCTCCTTCACGTTCAGTCAAAGATGACACGTCCCGGTCTGCGGGGCGCCGCTTCACGCTTTTCCCCCTCGGCGTAGCCGATGATGCAGTTGCCGATACCGATGTAATTGTCATCAAGTCCCCATTTTTCAAGAAGGGCACGCCCCTCCTCCGTTTCAAAGGTCTCCCTTGCCCGATGGATCCAGCAGGCGGATACTCCGAGGGACTCTGCGGCATTCAGAAGGTTGCCCATAACGAGGCTTCCGTCCTCAACGCAGGTCCTGACCCTTTTGTCCGCCAGTACCACAAGCACCTGCGGCGCACCGTAGAAGGGGTCTCCGGTACCGCCGGGCATAGCCTCGGCATTGAGCCGTCTTAAAGCGGCGAGAGTATCCCCGTCCTTAACGGCTACTGTTACCGCACTTTGACGGTTCATACCGGAGGGAGCAAACAGCCCCGCCTCAAGTATCGCCTTCAGTTCCTCATCCCTTACCTGCTCCGCTTTGAAGTTTCTGCAGCTCCGTCTTGTCTCAAGGCAGGAAAGCACTTCATTTTTCATTTTTGTCTCCCCTTTTATTTCAATTTTGGATCTCCGTGTTAATTTTATCAAAGACGGGAAGATTTTTCAAGTCATTTTACGAAAGAACGTAACTTGCGAGAGTGTTTTCTATCAGTTCGTGACCTGTCTGAGTGGGATGAATACCGTCGACACAGAGAAGACTGCCGTAGTCGTGGCTCAGGAGGAATTCCCTTCTGAGATCGATAAAGAGGCATCCCATCCTCCTTGCGATATCCTCCGCCAGGTGGCTGTAGTACTCCTGCCAACGGGACAGCATGCTCTCATCCCCAAGCCAGGCAAGGATATTGTCGTAGGAGAGCCCCCTTGAGATCCACCTCATGTATTTTCCGCAGTCGATGGGGACGAGGGAGGTGACCGCAACGGAGGCACCCTTCTTAAGCGCCGTCCCTATCATCTCGCAATAGGTCTCAACATACCGCTTCGGCTCGATGTGGGGAGAGTGATTCCCCAACGGGGAGTCCGAAATATTTTTCCACTCATAGTCGCAGTCGTTCCCGCCGTACTCAAATATCACCAAATGAGATCTGTCGCACTCCCCAAGCTTTTTTTGAGTGAAATCAAGTCCCCTGTCCACGGTGGCTCCCATTCGGCTGTTGTTCTTCACCGAAATGCCGGTGTTCCCGATAGTGTCAAAGCCGGAGCCGTCCCTCAGCTTGTATCTGTCCCCCACCTCATCGTAAGTCACTCCCCTGAGGACGGAATCTCCGAATATCTCGATGCTTTTGTATTTCATTTTTTCACCTCCCGATTTGATGATACTATTGTACCCCAAAGCACTTAAAAGGGCAACCGACTTTACAAAACGGCAGATAGACCGATCTCATCCCCCTCGGTAGACACGAAAAAGCAACCGTTCCCCGCAGTAGGATCGGGTAAACGGGCAGTAGAATCTCCCGTTATCACGGGCAATTGAGAATTTGGTACTTGAAAAATCCGCGCGGATATGGTAAAATAGTATCCGTGACATATCCCACGAAAAAGGAGGTACCGACAAAACTATGGAAGAATTCGAACTGAAGAGAACGATAGCGAAAAACATAGTCGAGCTGAGACGAAGCCGTTCCATGACTCAGGCGGAGCTGGCGGAAAGGCTCTGCTATTCCGATAAAGCGATATCAAAGTGGGAACGGGGGGAATCCGTGCCCGACGTTTTCATACTGAAAAAAGTGGCTGAAATATTCTCCGTATCCCTTGACTACCTGACGGAGTCCCACGACGGCGAAAAGGTACCCTCCCCAAGCGATACGAAGCACAAGGGGCGCAACCACCTTCTCATCTCCCTCATGTCCGCAGGGCTTGTGTGGCTCATTGCCACCGCAGTCTACGTGATCCTCAAGGTGACTCCCGTGGGGATCGGAAAACTCTGGCTCGCATTTGTATTTGCGGTGCCGGTGTGCCTCATAGTGCTCCTGGTCTTCAATTCCATCTGGGGGCGCCCCAAGGCAAATTATCTCATAATATCATTGCTCATGTGGTCAATACTTGCCTCCATCTGCCTGTCCATGATAGATTTTCACGTGTGGCTCATCCTTGTCATCGGCGCTCCCGGACAGGTGATAATACTTCTCTGGTCCGGCATTATCAGAAAAAAAGCGGATCCGAAAAAAGAAACAACGGTAAAAAAAGAAAAAAACAGTTGACTTGAACAGCTTTCTCCTCTATAATATGAAATGAGGGGAAGGCTGTTTTTTGACCTTCTTCGAAAAACACGGAGGAAAAACCATGAAAAAGTTTTTTTCACTCATACTGGCGCTGTGCATCGTATTCTCGGTGTTCTCGGCAGTGATACCCACAGCCTCTGCCACCTACGGCTACCTGCTCGGTGACGTAGACGACGACAGCAGAGTGACCTCAAAGGACCTGCTCCTTCTCAAGAAATACCTGGGAATGGGAGCGGATGCACGAGACCTCAATATGCTCGCCGCAAACGTGGATAAGGACGAAAACGGTATCGTATCGAACCCGGACCTTCTCTCCATGAAAAAACTGCTTCTCGGACTTATCGATACCGAAGGCAATAATACCGACAAAAGATACAAACTCGATACCTTGACCGTCGGAGGCAAGAGTATCTCCCGTTATTGCATTGTGATACCGGAGACGGCACCCCTCGCCTTCAACCAGGCAGCAAAGGAGCTTCGAAGCTACATAAGCAGAGCTTGCGGCATCACCCTCAACACCTCCTACAGCTATGACGCGACCCAAAACTATGCCATCACTTACAAGCTTGACGAAGCGGACAGGTTCGAGCTCGGCAAAGAGGGCTACAACGTAACGGTGGCGGAGGACGGCAACATAACTTTCACCTGCGGCACCATGAGAGGATGCCTCTATGCCACCTACTACTTCCTTGAGGAGTTCGTGGGATACCGCTTCCTCACAGATAACATAGTCTACCTCTACGACAATGATACGGTGGATATCTCCACCGGCTTTACCGAGACGGAAGTCCCCGTTCTCAGCTACCGTGCGGTCTCTCAAACGGGAGTCCACCGCGACTACGCAAGAACTCTCAGGGACAACTGCGTTGACGGCGCTACCGTTGCGGCAGGCACGGAGGAATACGGCTACGGTGTTGGCACCCTCTTCATCCACGCCCACTCCTACGAATACCAGTGCAACATCGGCCCGACGGAGCAGCCCTGCCTCACGTCCGAAAAGACCTATGAGCAGATAATCACCTACAACTGCAAGCTGATCGATGAGCGTGAGGCTCGCGGTCAGCACCTCGGCACCGGCTGGACACAGATATCCTGCTCCCCCAACGACAGCACGAACTTCTGCTCCTGCGAGGCTTGCAAGAGCATCTATGCCAAGGAATCCAGTATCGCAGGTACCATTTTCAGAATGTCCAACAGGGTAGCCGAATACCTGGACGAAAAATACCCCGGCATCGAAATATTCACCATCGCATATTGGGACGCCCGTAACCCTCCGTCAATGACCCGTCCCCGTGAGAACGTCTGCGTATGCTTCTGCATCGGCGGATGTAACAACCACAGCTACGACGATTGGGAGACCTGCGAAGCCCTTGGCGGTAACCCCAGGCTCCAGTCCCCCGGACTTGACGGAACCATGGTCAACTCCAGCAACGCCGTTGACATGAAAGAGCTTGAACGATGGTCCGAGCTTACCAACAATATCTACATTTGGTACTATGCGGTGACCTTCCACTACTCTCTTGCTCCCGCCCCCAACGTATTCAACGTCTACAATGACTTCAAGTACCTGGTGGATACCGACAATATCGAAGGCATCTACAGTGAAGGCGGCGGCAGATACTGCTTCGAGCTTCTCCGCGGATACCTCATCTCCAAGATGATGTGGAACCCCAATATGTCGGAGGAAGAATTCGAGAACCACATCAACGAATACTTGATGATCTACTACGGCAACGGCTGGGAGTACATCAGAGAGTATCTTGAGATGTCCCACCACGCAGGCGACCTTAACGGTTGCTGGACCAATAACTTCGACCGTCCCTTCAACATGTACAATGAGGAGTACTACAAAGAGAACTACCACTACATGGCAGACCTCTTTGACAAGGCCATCGCAGCAACCGATGACCCCACTCAGAAGGACCGTGTCGCGATCTGCAGTCTCCAGTGTGACTTCCTGGGCCTCAGCGCCACCTACGAGTCCGAATACAACGACCCGACGACCGCAACAGAGGAGAGCCGCGCCGCCTACGTGAAGAACTACACGGACTTCTACAACGCTGTAGAGGCAAGAAACATACGTATCTGCGGCGGAGACGGCAAACACGGATGCGAAAACTTCCCGAAAGACAGCTCCATTGTCATGAAGCCCGTCGAATGGATGTGGGAAGGCTGCACCGGCTACTGGGTCTACAGTAACGGCCGCTATATCTGATACTTCCGCAAAAAGATCCCCCGCACACCGTGCGGGGGAATTTTTATTTCCGTTGCTTATGGCAGAATAGCCCTCTTCCGACCATCTGCTTGCCGACCTTGTATCTGTCCCGAAGGTCTTATCCCCCGAATCATAGAACAGGTTCCTTATTTAATGACCGCCCCGAAGTTCTTCGGTGAAAAGCAAATAATTTCAAGTCATGTGCGACGACTCGTTACTTCCCGACAAGTTAAAAGGCAGATTGAGAATAATAATTACGGAAAGATCTGAAGCATTGAAGTGATAGGCTCGGTCGGATAATACCTCATCCTTCAACAAGTAACTCTGCCCAAAGTCTCATCGATGGGGAGAAAAAGCCACTCAGCAAAAAGAAAAGCCGGGGCTTGACACTGTGTCAAGCCCCGATATTCGTCTTTTATATTCTGCCCTTGGCGGCATTCAAAGCCGCACTCTTTTATCAGTTGCCGTTGTCGGTAACGCTTCCGATATCCAGCATAAGGTCGCTGCTGCCCATTACGGTGGGAAGCTTGCCGTCCCACTTGTTCCACTTCACATATTCCACGTAGTCGGGAGATGCGGAAAGGGCATCCTGAATGAGCTTGATGCTCTCGGCTTCCGCCTGCGCCTGTGTGACGGTCTGCTTAGCCTCAACCTCTATCCTTGCCAGATCCTGCTCCGCCTTCAAGGCGTTCTGCTGAGCGGTCTGCTTTGCCTCAACTGCGGCATTGAATTCCTCGGAGAAATCGAAGTTCACTATGTTGAATATCTCCACGGAGACCCCGTATTGGTTGATCTTCTCGGAGAGAGTGGACTTAATCTGCTCACTGACGGTAGCACGCTCCGTGATCAGCTCCTCGGCGGTGAACTGAGCGGAGACGGACTTGATACTCTCCTGGATCGCGGGGGATACCACCACATTGCTGTAGTCGTTGCCGACGGTCTTATAAAGGCTTGCGGATGACGAATTGTTCACATGGAAGTTCACCGCCACCACGTAGGATATCACCTGAAGGTCCTTGGAGGATGCGGTGCCGGTGGTCTCTATCTTCTGAGTCCTGTTGTCCATTTGAACTACGGACTGTACGAAGGGGATCTTAAAATGAAGTCCCTCCGAAAGAACGTTCTCCGATGCCGCACCGAATGTAAGCACCACTCCGGTGTGTCCGGTGGTCACCACGGTGAAACAGGACGTGATGAAGATAAGTGCAAATATTGCTATGACCGCTATCAATACGATCTTCCCTACTTTTTTTGTTTTTACCATTTCAAAACTCCTTTGGTATTATTTGAGTCAATAATATCACAAAAAATATTATCTTGTCAATACCAACAGCCCAACTGTTGACAGAAAGTACGATACGTAGTATCATATTACCGTAACTCAAAAAGCAAAAAAGGAGCAGCCATGACAAATAATGACCGCTGTATCAAATGTCAAAGACCCCTCACCAAGGATGAGATAGGACTTCATAAAAAAGCCGTGGACAGAACAGCCACCGAGTTCATGTGCCTCACCTGCCTCTCAGAGCATTTCAAAATGAGCGAGGAGGACTTGAACCGCTGGATCGAAAAGCTGAAAAAGCAGGGCTGCCTCCTCTTCCGCTGACCCCGCCGTTATAATCTCAAAAAACTTGTCACCGACAGTTGACCCTCAAGGCACAAAGCCCCCGCACCGCCGACCACCGACACCAGGTCAGCCATTCATGCTACCGTAGCACACACCGCCACCGAGCACCGACACTCCGACATTCACCGCTCCTAAAGCCAAATAATTCCGACACCGACACCTCGTCAGCACCCGTTATAGCCCACACACAGCCGAATATCGATGCTCCGACCGCTACTCCCCGTAGCATATCCAACACCACCAACACAGCCTCGCAATTCCCAAGCAACAACTTCCCCTTTACAAACGATCCCGCCCCACCTTCTTAAACGAAGGTGAGGCGGTGCTGTTTTTGTCATTCTATCTTCTTGCAAGGTCTGCGAGGGTATGGGAAGCGAAGAAGCTCTCTATCATTCCGTCAAGCTCACACCACATGGGGCGTGTTCTGCATTCATTTGCATTTTCGCAGGGGGTGGCGCTGTCGGTGAGGCAGGATACCGGTGCGAGGGTACCCTCGGTGACCTTAAGTATCTCAAGGACGCTGTACTCTTCCGGCGGTCTTGACAGGCGGTATCCTCCGCCCTTTCCGTGGGAGCCTTCAAGAAGGCCTGCCTTTGAGAGCAGGGTCATGATGCTCTCAATATATTTTTTCGAGATGCCCTGCCGCTCCACTATCTCACGGAGGGGGATGAACTCTCCTTTGCCGTTTTCCGCAAGATCCGTCATTACTCTGAGGGCGTAGCGCCCTCTCGTTGACACCATCATGGTTTTCCCTCAGACCGTGGCACAGGAGGAACAGCCTTCGCAGTCCTCACAGGTGGGGAACTTATTCTTGTCATAGTCGATTCCGTTTCTGTCATAATAGTCCTTCACAGCCGCCTTTATCGCCTCCTCCGCAAGAACGGAGCAATGGAGCTTATGGGCGGGAAGTCCGCCGAGGGCTTCCACCACATGTCTGTTGGTGACGGCGAGGGCTTCCTCAAGGGTCTTTCCTTTTATCATCTCCGTTGCCATGGAGGAGGATGCTATTGCACTGCCGCAGCCGAAGGTCTCAAATTTTACATCACTTATCCTGCCGTCTTCTATCTTAAGATAGATCTTCATGATATCGCCGCATTTTGCATTGCCCACTTCTCCCACTCCGTCGGCATCTTTTATCTCGCCTACGTTACGGGGGTTCGTGAAATGATCCATTACTGTTTCGGTATAGAGTGCCATATTATTTTTCCTTTCAAAGAATGAATTTGCGTTTTCCCGCCAAGAGGTCCTTCCACATGGGGGACATATTCCTGAGGTATTCCACGACCTGCGGGACGGCATCCAAGATATAGTCCACGTCCTCATCGGTATTCTCCTCAGACAGGGAAAGCCTAAGGGACCCGTGTGCCACTTCGTGAGGTCTTCCGATGGCGAGGAGCACGTGGCTTGGGTCAAGAGAGCCGGAGGTGCAGGCGGAGCCGGAGGAAGCAAAGATGCCCTTGGCATCCAGCATCAGAAGCAGCGACTCCCCCTCTATCCCCTCAAAGCAGAAGTTCACGTTTCCTAAAAGCCTTTTTTCCCTATCTCCGTTAAGTGCGCTGTGGGGTATCTTTGACAGGCCGTCAATGAGGCGGTCCCTGAGTTTTTTCACCTTTTCTCCGTTTTCATCTATCCGACTTACGGCTTCCTTCAGAGCTGCCGCCATGGAGCATATAGCCGCCACGTTTTCGGTGCCTCCTCTTTTGCCTCTCTCCTGAGCGCCGCCCTCTATCACGTTCGAAAGGGTGATGCCACGCCTTGCGTAGAGCACTCCCGCCCCCTTCGGGCCGTGGAACTTATGGGCGGACAGGGACAGCATATCGATGTTTTCCGCTTTTACGTCGATCCTCACGTGCCCTGCCGCTTGGACTGCATCCGTATGGAACAAAACTCCCCTCTCTCGGCAGGCGGCGGCGATCTCATCCACCGGCTGCAGAGTACCTATCTCATTATTTGCGTACATGACGGTGACAAGACAGGTGTCGTCCCGTATTGCCGAGATCACGTCCTCCGCTTTCACCGTGCCGCTCTCTCCCACGCTTACCAAAGTGACCTCAAAGCCCTCTTTTTCCAGCTTTTTGAGGGTGTGGAGCACGGCGTGGTGTTCGATAGCCGTGGACACGATATGCCGCTTATTTCGCCGTTTTCCGAGCTCTGAGGCGGATATTATCGCCTGGTTATCCGCTTCGCTTCCTCCGGAGGTAAAATAGATCTCTCGGCTCTCGCATCCCAAGATATCCGCTATCTCCATTCTCGCTCCCTCAAGGGCTTCCTTTGCCCTCTGTCCGAGGGAGTAGAGGCTTGAGGGGTTGCCGTACACGCCATCAAAATACGGCAGCATGGCTTCTATTGCCGTCTTGCTCATCTTAGTGGTGGCGGCGTTATCTGCATAGACTTGCATCATCATCATCCTTTCGGTGTCATATCAAAAGGGACGTATCCGTGCTTGATACTTTTGGTTCATTTCCCTTTTACATCCTCATTATACACCTATTTACCTACTATGTCAATAGGCAGAATGGATCATCTCAAAAAAACATTTCAATTTCTTCCGAAAGGCGTTTTTCAAGCCCCCGCACCAGAAAAAACCTTCCATAATAAAATACTTTTTGACAAAAATCTCAAAACGTATTGCACTTTCGGGAAAAACCGATTATAATCATCTTATGTCACGTCCAACAAAAAAGACCTGAACGCACGGCGGAATGCTTTTTTGGTAAGCTGTCAAATTTGTAACAAAGGAGGCTACGGTCTTTGGAAAACAAAAAGATTGTAGAATTCAAAAACGTCTGCAAGTCCTTCGACGGAGAGCCGGTTCTGAAGGACGTCTCCCTTGACATCTACGAAAATGAATTTGTCACTTTACTCGGTCCTTCGGGATGCGGAAAAACTACGCTGCTTCGGATCCTGGGAGGATTTGAAAATGCCGACGAAGGCACCGTTCTTTTCGACGGAGAAAAGATAGACGACCTTCCGCCCCACAAGCGCGAGCTGAATACGGTATTCCAGCGCTACGCACTTTTCCCCCACCTCAACGTCTACGAGAACATTGCGTTCGGTCTCAAGATAAAAAAAGAGCCCAAGGACGTCATCAAGCAAAAGGTGGCAAGAATGCTGAAGCTGGTCAGCCTTGATGGCTACGAGAACCGCAAGATCGCTCAGCTCAGCGGCGGTCAGCAGCAGCGTATCGCCATTGCACGTGCCCTCATCAATGAGCCTAAGGTGCTACTTCTTGACGAGCCGCTTTCCGCTCTTGATGCCAAGCTTCGCAAAGAGATGCAGCTTGAACTGATGTGGATACAGAAGGAGGTGGGCATCACCTTCATCTTCGTCACCCACGATCAGGAGGAAGCCCTCACCATGTCCGACAAGATAGTCGTCATGAACGACGGCAACATTATGCAGGTAGGCTCTCCCGACGAGATCTACGATCATCCCGCCAATGAATTCGTGGCAAGATTCATCGGCTCCACCAACATGATCGACGGAGTAGTTGCCGACGAGGGTACCGTCATATTCGAGGACAAGAGGTTCGCCTGCTCCACCGAAGGCTTTTCCAAGGGTGAAAAGGTGGATGTGGTCATCCGTCCCGAACACCTTGACGTGGTGCCCCGCGAGAACGGAATGCTCAAGGGCGTAGTCAAATCACATATCTTCAAGGGCGTCCACCACGATATGGTCGTGGAAACGAGAGTGGGCACGTCCATCACCATAAAACTCCAAGTCACCCGTGACCGCCCCGTAGTCAATGACGAGGAAGGAGAAAAGATCAGCGCCAGCGATTTTCTTCTTGACCTTTCCGACATTGACGAGCTTGACGATATCACCGTTGAGACCCTCGCCTCTGCGGAAGCATGGGACTCCGAGACGGAGGAGCCGGTCTCCATCAAGGAGATAGAGCACGAGATCAAAAAGGAGATCGGTGTCTACCCGGTCACCTTCTCCACCGCCCGCGGCACGTCCATCACGGTCAATGCCGTGGTAAAGCAGGAGAACAGGGTGGAAAGCAAGGTCTACAGAGAAGAGATCTACGCCATGAACATCTTCAAAAAGGTGGAGGATATCGAGGAGAGCATCGCCCTCGACACCGACCTTGAAATGTGGGCGAACGCCTCCGCATGGAGCCTTGATGACGGAGAAAAGGTGGAGATCACCGAGGTCAAGTACGATTTCGACCCGGAGAACATGAAGCCCGGCATCTACGACGTCACCTTCTCCACGGAAGGCTACGAGTATCTGGTGTCCGCCACTCGTCCCTACTATGAGGGGACCGAGGTGGGGCTTGCATTCAAGCCGGAGGACATCCATCTTATGAAAAAGTCCGAGGAATAATATTTTCCCTATCAAAAAAGCACGGCTGCCGCCGTGCTTTTTTCCGTTATCTTGCTTCACATCCGCTTTCAAAATACTCTCGTATCTCACTCTCCGTCGCAAGGGCGGTGCCCTGTATCATGACTGGGGAGCCGCCTCCCTTGCCGGAAATGGCGGCATTTATGTCTCTTGATGCCGCCTTAAGGTCCACCTTCTCCGATGCGATGATATAGCGGTATCTTTCTCCGTCCTTTGAAAAGACTGCGGTCATGGGGCACTTCGACACCGTACCGTTGGCAAGCATCCTCATGGTAGCATCGTCAGCCCCCTCAAGGAAAAAGCAAAGCGGCCCTTCGCTCGGTCGAGTCCTTTTCACGGTATCAGAGACCGTTTTCTTCAAAAGTTCAGTATTTTTGCGGCGAAGGGCTGTCGCCTCCGCTCTCATTTTTTCAAAGGCGGCGGGAACGTCATCCCTCGATGCGGAAAGAGAATTTGCTATCTCCGTCAACATCCCGTGCTCCTTTTGAAAGAGCCTCAAAGCATCGACACCGCAGACCGCAAAGAGTCTCGTGCCTCCCTTGTAATTCATAAAGTCCACTACCTTGAGCATCCCGATCTCCCCGGTACGTGCCACGTGGGGCGCACAGCAGGCGCAGACGTCGACTCCCTCCACGCTCACTATGCGGATATTGCCGGAAAGCTCCTTTTTGCTCCTGTATTCAAGCCGTGATAGCTCCTCCCTGTCGGGATACCATGCTTTGACGGCTCTGTTTTCCGCAATTGCAGAATTTGAGGCATCCTCAAGGGCACGCACGTCTTTCCCCGTCAGCGCTCCATCATAATCCACCCGAATGTACTCATCGGAAAGATGGAATCCCACGTTATCATATCCGAACATGGAATGGACAAGGCCGGAAAACACGTGCTCACCGGTGTGGTTCTGCATCTTCCTGAAGCGCTCGGAAAACTCTATTCGGCACGAAACTCTCTTTCCCACCTCAATAGGTTCCCCCGACACGTGATATATCACCCCGTCACTGTCAAAAACGTGAGTTATCTCCTTTCCGTCCACCCATCCGGTGTCGGAGGACTGACCTCCCCCCTCCGGAAAGAATGCCGTCCTGTCAAGCACCGTTTCAAAGCGCCCCTCTGCCTCATTGCAGGAAAGGACCTCCGCATCAAAATCCGAAAGCATCGCATCCGCATCAAAAAGTCTCTCTGTCATTTCACTATCCTCCCTATTACCTTTTCAATTTTACCACAGCTTAAGAGAGAAAGCAACCGTGCCGGTGCAGTTTCTCTGCGGGATGTTACAAAAGCAAATAGCGGGCTGCCCCGCCTCGACCGACCGCCGAAAAAAGGAGCCCCTCGCCGTGATCTTTCCTACGAAGCGACAACGGCGGTGACCGAATGAGACCTTCGCCCTCAAAGAGGAAAGAGCTTTTCACCGACTTTCATTTTTCCACTGTACAAAACCGTCGGAATATGATACAATAAGAAAAAACAAGTCAAAAAAGGAGGTGCACCGACAATGAGAACAAAGCTGACGGCATTTTTGCGCTTTGCCGCCGTCACGGTAGCCCTTGCGATAACTCTCATCCCCCTTGCACCGTCCTTTTTATCGAAAGCCGCAGAGCCTATCCTCGGCATTCTTGATACGGAACTCGCAAACGGGGAGGGCTTCAACGAAAGCGACACCGCCTTCGAAGAATATTCCGGCGATCTTTTCACCTCCTCAAGCAGAGACTACAGCGTTTCCTACTCAAGGTTCAAGGGCAGGCCGGGACTGTTCCTTACCGGCAGTGCCGACGGGAACGCCCTTGACGTGACTGCATCGAAAGAATACGATACCTTTCCGGATACCGCCGGAGCAAAGGAGGTGTTTTTCCAAGTCTTCGTTTTGGGGGACTCGGAGGAAGACGTGACTTTGACTCTCACGCTGAAGTCAAAGAAAGGTACCTTCACCGCATCCGGCCGCATCACCTTCGGCAACGTTTTCACCGTAGTCTGTCCGGTCTACGGTTTCGAAGGGACGGACAGCATCACCGAGATATCGTTTTCGTTTTCATCCCCCGGTCATGCCACCCGTATCTGTGTCTCCTCCGTTTTCGCAAATAAGAATTTCGGCTTCACCTACAGAGATCTGTTCACCGCATCCTCATTAAGCTCGGATATCGACACGGTGCGTGAGCATGATGGGATATCTCTCTATCCCGGTGACGGAAAAGCCACCCTCAGTGCGGAACTTTCAAAAAAACTCACCGGCGGCAAAAGCACCGCCGTCCGTGCGGTCATATCGGGTGTCGACAGCGGAAAGGTGACCCTTGCGATATTTGAACGGGAAAAGAACTCCTATTCGGACGTTGCCACTTTGACACTGTTTCCGGATGAGAACTCCTACACGTTCATGTTCCCCGCCTCCGAAAGCATCAGCGGATACAGACTCTCATTCTCCGCAGTTGCGGTGAGCGACACCGCTCTCAAGGTCCGCAGCGTATCCTTCGAAGTGCTTGAGGACGGCTTTTCCGCCCCCTCAAACGGAGCACTCGGAAGCATCACCGACTGTACGGTGGTCTCATCGGAAAAGTCCGTCACCGTATCCGGCACGCTGACCTCCTCCGCCGCCGTGGATCACGTAGGCAAGAAGCTGGGAGTCTACGCAGTGGATATGAACGACCGTCTCACCACCGACGTCCTCGCCACCATCGACATCTCCACGGTATTTGAGATAACCGCCGACATATCCTCATTAAGATACGACCCCTACATCTACTCATTCGGTGTGGCGATACTTGACGGGGAAAACGTCATCCCCATATCCGACCGGGTCTACCCCACCCAAAGTTCCTCGACTCAGGTCAAGCCCGGCACCGTTATCGGCATCCAAAGCAACGACCCCTCCGTTCCCTTCCGCTCAAACACCGGACAGACGGTGGTGGACGTGGATATCGGAATGCTCTACTCCTCGGATCCCTCCGGGGGACGTGTCCACTCCTACGGTGGGAAGAGCTACTACATCAACAATTCCTACGTCGGCAAGCTTGACTCCGCCGTGAATTTTCAACTGAGCTGCGGACTCTATGTCTACCTGAGGATACTGAACACGGCGGAAAACGGATCGAATGCCGTCTACAAGACCTTTGATCTGTCCGATCCACAAAACACGGGTATCTACGGCGCTATGCTGAGCTTTCTCACCGAAAGGTACAATACCGTTGCCGGCATCATCCTCGGAAGCAGGATAGATTCCTACCTCTGCAACTACGGTGACTTCGACGGTATCTTCGACTATTGCCAAAATTATGCGGAACTTCTCCGCCTCACCTCGGTGATAGCCCGTGAGAACACCTCCAACGCAATAGTTATCGTCCCCTTCGGTGACGGCTGTATCTACGGCGACACCGGTATCGAGGACACCTCATTCGACCCCGTGAGCGGCATGGGAGAATACTCCGCAGATCCGCTTCTCGTAAGTGAGATACTGTCCCAGATACTGACAAAGACGGGGTCCTTCAAATGGTACGTGATGTACGAATGTGAAAACGGGCCGATCAAAGGACTGAACTCAGCCTACCGCCTCTACACTCAGCTCACTCAAGGAAACGGAGCCACTCCGTCCGGGTACCTGTCTCTGTGGCAGCCGAAGGAGGCTCCCTCATCTGCGGAGGTAGTCTACGTGGCATCATCTCTGACGGAACTTGCCACGACCCTCGGAGCACGTGCCGCGATCATCTCTCTTACCGAGACCGACTGCGATGAGACGGAGTTTTGTTACACGGTAAGAAACATGGATTTTTCCGAAACGTCTCTAAGACAGAACCACCGCTTCGACGGGACAGTCGAGGCCCCCGTGTCCGTCGGAGAGGTCAGAGTGGATCTTTGGAACTTCAAAGACTCATTCTCCACCGGAGGCTTCGTCTTCGGCGGCAGTGCATCGGGTCTTACTACCGAGATATCAAAAGCCGCCTCCGAATTGAGCGGCGTATCCGGCTCAAGAGCCCTCCGCACCACGGTGGGGAGTGGAAGCGGTGACTGCGCCGTCATCTACTCCAAATTCGACAAGCCGGTATCCCTCTCTGCGGCAGATCACGTGGACATCGCTCTCTGCATAGGCACCTTCGGGGAAGTGGGTGACACCGCCCCCGTTAAGATCATCTTCGGAAAGGGCAACCTGAGATACGAATTCAGCTGTGACGTACCAAAGGGAGAAACGGTCTCCATTCGCTGTCCCATCGAGAAAAAAGAAATAAAAGAGACCGTCGATTACATGGCGATAGTGCTCACGGATGAGGCAGAGACCTCCTTCGATATCCTGAGGATAAGTGCCGCCTCAGCGGGTACCGATCCCGGATCCTTTTCGGAGAAACTCTTCACCTCCCTTGATCGGGACGAGCTCTCCGCATTCAAGAGCAAGGAGGTATTGACGGCAGTGACGGTAGTTGCCGTCACCCTTCTCGGATATTCTGTCCTCAGCATCCGCACCGGGAAGCACGATAAAAAAACAAAAGAGCAATAGCACGGCTGAAGCCGCGCCTCACACGGAATAATAATTACGGCCACTCTAAAGGGAGATGATGATAATGTGGTTCGTTTTTGCGATACTGTCCGCAGTATTTGCGGCACTTACATCGATCCTTGCCAAGGTGGGCATCGACGGGGTCAATTCAAACCTTGCGACAGCCCTCCGAACGGGAGTGGTTCTCGTCATGGCGTGGGCGATGGTGTTTGTGACCGGAGCCCAGGGAGGTATCTCCTCGATCGGCAAGAAGAGTTGGATATTCTTGCTCCTTTCCGGCCTTGCCACCGGAGCATCATGGCTCTGCTACTACAAGGCACTTCAAATAGGAGAGGCATCAAAGGTCGTGCCGGTGGACAAATTAAGCGTGGTCATCACCCTCGTTTTGGCATTCGTATTTCTCCATGAGAAATTCACCGCAAAGTCCCTTTTCGGATGCATCCTCATCGGTGCGGGGACCCTTCTTACGGTACTATGATGCTTCGCTCGAAAAAGCCTCGGCTCCTGTTCCCATCCGAGGAACGGAGGGTCGTCCCCGCGCAAAAAGACGTTGCCGTGATCGGGGCAAAAGCACCGCTTGAAAAAGGAGTTTGAAGAGATCTTCAAACTCCTTTTTTATCTGCTTTAAGAATAGAATTCGTGGCTTCCGATGGTGGTAACGTAGGTGCGGTTATTCACCACCCAATGGTTGTCTGCCGTGGACGGGTTGAGGAAATAGAGTATCTCCTCCGAAACGGTGACTCCCTCAAGGCAGAGTTTCGCCGCCACTATGCTCTCCCCGTCCGGGTCATTGTAGACGGTGCCGTTTGCGGCGGGAGTGAACTGGATACCGTGCTCAAAATCGAAAATGACACCGTAGATAGTGTTCGGATATCCGGGAGTTCGTACCCGATTGAGCACCACGTTACCCACCGCCACCTTTCCCATGACACTCTCGCCCCTGCTCTCTGCGGATATTATCCTTGAGAGCCATGTGACGGAGTCTCCGTCATAGTATTCGCTACCGTCCTTCGGAAAAGCCGCATCCGCAATATCCAACGTTCCATCCTCCGTTACGGAGACTCCGATAAGAGTCCGCAAAAGTTCTGCCGTAACATAGGAGTCCCCGTCGCACAGAACAGCATTCCCCTCGGCTGCAAAATATCTGCCGTTTGAAAAAGCGTAGAAGCAGGATGGATCCACCCCCACCGCCACGTCTCCCACAAAGAAGCCCCCACCTCCGACCTCGCCCTCTTTAGCAGATTCACCGAAGGATATCTCCAAGGCATCGGCCAGCAAATAATACTCCGTACCATCCCTTGTAATGCTTTTTATCTCCCGCTTTTCCGATGACTCATGATTTTCCGCCTCAAGCAGACCGCCGTCGGCTATGACCGTGATATCGGGACAATTGACCGGATACGAAAAGGGAGCATCCTCCGCTATCCCGTTTTGACATATCTCGGCACCGCTACCTGCCACCGCCTCCGTGCGGACGACAAAGGCAGAGGATGAAATAAGAAGGGCAACAGCCCCCGCCAATACCGCCGCTGCGGCACCGCTCCTTCTGTCCCTTCGACTTCGATGATCCTTCATGGCCGTCTCCTCTCTTTCGAAAGATACTACCCGATGATACCACATGGAAGGTGTCAAAAACGAAGGATACCGGGAGGTGCCGAATGACAAATGACGGAAAAAGCTAAGGCGTTTTGCCGAGATCGGTGGCATTCGGGAGTTTCTCGGAGACCCACTCTTTCTTTCCGTATTGATTTTTTCTCCCCGATGTAGTATTATAATAACAGTGAAAAGACAATATCACCGGAAACGGAGTTGATACAATGCAAAAAAAACATGGAAAAATAACGAAACTGTCGAAGGCGGCGGCAATACTGCTGTCGGTCCTGCTCCTCGCCTCCTGCGGGATCAGTGTCAATACCCCGACGGAGCCCGAAGACCCGTCCGCCGAGACCGACGTCTCAATCGAGAGCACCCCGCCTGACTACGCCATAGTGGAGAATGACTTCTCCCTTGAGATAACAAAAAGCCTCGCCTCCCTTGAGGACCGCGACTACGGCGGCGTTACCTTCCTGATCGCAACCCCCGCTCCGAATCTGATCAACGAGGATGAATGCGGAGCCTTCATGTCGAAATACATCTCTCAAAGAAACGAATTCGTAGCAGGAAAATACAACGTCACCGTCAGGGCACAGTACTACGATACTCAGTCCATATTTGACCTTCTCTCCGCCGCCGAGCGAGCCGGCGAATACTTTGCCGATGCAGTCATGATACCTCAAGAGAGCATAGGCGACTTTGCAAATGCGGGGCTTCTCTTCAACATGAACAGCCTTCCCTTTTTCAACCCCTCCGCCGGATACAACATCGAAAGCGGAATGACCGCCGCAATGGGAAATTCAAACGGCTACGCCATGGCGAGTTGGGCGACCCTTGAAGGCGACAAGCTGCCGGCGGTATTCTTCAACACGGAGCTAATTGAAAAAACCGGACTTGAGTCCCCTTATGAACTGGTGAAGGAAGACAGATGGACTTGGGATGTGTTCCTGTCTTACTTGGATGCGGCGGACACCGTCAATTCGGCTCTTGCCGCCGAGAGACGGGCATCCGTATCCTCATGGGGAACGCAGAATTCAAGCCTTGACATTGCGGACATAGTCTACGTGTCCGAGGGCAACCGGTTCATAACGTCGGGACTTGGCACGTCCCCGACTGTCAGCCTTGATGCAGACGCTTCCTACAAAGCGAGAGTGGACGGCAAAGCCCTCTATAACCACTTCGGAAAGCACGCAAATTCCATGACTGCCCTCTCCGACTTTGCAAATGGGGACATCATGTTCCTTATCGACTCCCTCGGCACCGTAAAGCACCTTTCCAACAGCCCGGCAGTCTGGGGAGTTCTGCCCGTACCGAAGGCAGAGGAGGGCGACGGCGGCTACATCAGCCTTGCCTCCTCCGACTCTCTCTTCTTCGCCATCCCCGCCGGTACCTCCAACGCCGAGGAGGCGAGCCTCGTGCTGTCCGCACTGAATGCGGCATCGGCAGGACTTATGACCGACGGCTACGTCAACTACACGATGTACTATTACCTCAGAGAAAACGGCTCGGTGGAGATGGTTGAGCGCATCTGCGACGGAGCGTTCTTTGACATGGCATACTCCTTCGGAACAAACGACGTCAATATCTCAAACGGCACCTATTTCGGCTTCAGAAACGTCTTTGAGATGGAACATGATATCAGCTTCTACATCAACAGATTCTCCCAAAACGCCAACAGAGCGCTTCTGCGCTATTTCCCGCAATGACGATGGAAAAGTTAAAACAGTTATTAAAACGCCTGCCGCTAAGGGGCACCGTGGCGGCACTTCTATGCGGAGCGATGGTGGTTTCATTCATCGCATCCCTCGCTTTGACAAAGCCCAATACCGTTTTTTTGAACGTGGGTGTCGAGCCCTTTTCGGGAGGCTTTTCGCCCTTGACCGACCTGTCCGAGGGCAACAAGGTGCTGTATAAGCAACTCTATTCCACTCTTATCACTGCTGACCCCGACGGAAAAATGACCGTTTCCGACGATGACAGCACGGTGGCAAAAAGTTTTCGCATCTACTCCGCCGCAGAGGATCTCTCGGAAGATGAGAACGGCGGCTACACCGCCTTTGAATTCACTCTGAAAAACGGCATGACGTTCTCAAACGGAACTGCCTTGACTGCCGACGACGTGCTCTTCAGCCTCTACCTGTTCTTTGACCCGGTGGTGGGAAGTGAGTCCCTTGCGGACATGGCACCCGTGGGTACCTCGGCTTACAGATACCAACGTCCCGACTTCGCAAGATATGAAAGTATCGCCCATGAGATCTTTTCCCACGGCACGAACTACATCCCCACCGATGAGGACCCGTTCTCCGCAGATGAGGCAAAGCTCTTTTGGGAATGCTTTGACGGCGCCACGGAAAAGTTCTGCCGAAGCATCACAAATTATGTCAAAGAAAACTACTGCAGCGCCGCCTCCCTCTCAAACTACATCATTGAAGGCTTCGACCCTTCCGAGATGGAAAATGAGGGGATGCTCGTGGCGTACTCCATGATGCTTTGGAACTATGCTACCCTCGTGTACAGTTACGTACCGGACGAAAACGGCATCTACGTGGGAAGTGACAACGAAGACGGCACCTACTTCTACAAAACCACCCTTGAAAAAGCTATGGAGAGCGACACCTACGTTGACTACACGGAGTCCGACGGCGGAAGTTACCGCTATGACCGCAAGACGTCATCCTTCGTGACGGCGGAGGAGGACTACGCGGGAAAAAGATACGAAAAGGTCCTGTCCCCCGGATACAAAGTGATCTCCCGCTCCGCACTTTCGGGACTGAGGGACGCGTCGGGAACGTTCTATTCCCTCACCGGAGATTCCTTCCCCACAGTATCCGACTTGGCATTTCTCATGATAAGAAGCTACTCGGAAGACGGCATCATCGATATCGACTCTCTTGAAAAGAACGAAGCGGTGGACAGCAAGGATAATATCCTTGAAAACTCCGTGACGGATTTTTCCGTCGGAATGGCAGAAGAAGCCCCTGTTGATTCCGTATCCGGCATCACCCAAGGGGTGACGGAGTCGGAGGGTGAGACCTTCTCCACCGTAACGCTGCTTTTAGAGGGAAACCGTTCCGATGACGTCTTTAAGCTTGCTGTCCCCATTTTCTCCCGAGCCCACCTGACCGAGGGCTTCACGGCTCCCGACGGCATCACCGCAAACTTCGGGATGCCCCTTGCATCGGAGGAGTTCAAAAGCCACATCAGCGAAAAGTTCCGCTCTCCCATCGGATCCGGCCCCTACGTTCTCGAAGGGTACGAGGGGGAGAGACCCGATGCGGTCACCCTTACCCCAAGACAGTCCTTCAGATCCTCGGAGAGCTCATACACCGCCGAATGTATCCGACTCGTGGGTATCGAAGCGGGATGTGAGGTCGAAGCAATGAACGGCAAAACGGTGGATATCTGCCTCGTTCCGATGACGGACGGTGAGGCAAGCGGTCTTGACGAAAGCGTGACAAAGCTCACACTGCGCCATGCGTCCTACGACTGTATCGTGGTCAACTCGGCGTACTACCTCAATATGAACGAAAGAAAAGCCCTTTTTTCGCTGTTTGACAGCGGCGGGTGGGCTGACCCCTTCTTACCATCCTTCATGAGCGAAAATGAGGCTCAAATGAGCCGAGAAGCGGACTATGACGCCACCCTCGACACTGCGAGATACTATTTCGATGCGGCAGGCTACAAGACCGATGAAAACGGCAATATGTCAGCCCCCGGAGGCGGTACCGCATCCTTCACGTTCTACCTCTCCTCAGCCGAAAAGAACAGCATGACTGCGGCGGTATTCGAGAAGGCAGCGGAACACCTTGTCGCCCTCGGAGCGAAGTGCGAGATACGCTACAGCGACACCCTTCTCTCGGACATCACCTCCTCATCCGGATTGCCTATCTTTTCCATCGGCTGGAGCGTGAGCCCGTCGGGAGACCTTTTCAACCGCTATGCGCTGTCATCAAACTCCGACTCGGTGAGAGCAAACGGCATCAAGGCTCTCTATACAAACGGCCTCATCTCCGCATTCGGCACCGTTGAGACGACCGATGAGGACGGAAACCGAGTGTCCCTTACCGAAAGTGATGCCGCCGCCCTCGCAGACAGCATCCTCACAAAGGAAAAGAACACCGCCGACCCGTTAAAAAAGGCTCAATACCGTGCATCTGCCACGGAGATACTGTCAAAGCTCGTGTTCGAGCTTCCGGTAGGTCAAAGAACCTCCGTGATACCGGTGTCCCATAGGATCGACCCGGAAACGCTGAAAACGGACCTTACCGATTTCAGGTCCGTTTCCGACAGTATTTACAAACTCAGGCTCGCAGAGTGACTACTCTTCGTATCTTGACGAGATATCCCGAAGCATCTCCTTCATCCCTTCCCTCACCCGGTCGGGATAAAGTATCTTCATTCCGGAGCCGAATCCCATCACCCAAGCATAGAAGCGCGGGCTGACGCAGACCTTTACGTCGCAGATGAAGCCATTCTCGGTGGGACGGATAAAAACGTCCCTTCCGAAGCGGTCGATAATGGCATCGGCAAAGCGCTCCTCACACTCTATGCGAACGTATTCGGGAGTTCCTCCGAACATTCCGAAAAGAGCGGTGGAATAAGAACCTATATCGGTCTCCTTCTTAGGCAGGTCTCGGTCCTCGTCCAAAAGGGAGATCGATTTCATTTTGTCCACACGGTAATGCTTCACTATCCCGACGGCGCTGTCGTAGGCGGCAAGATAATAATTCTCGTCATCCCAAATAAGGAACTGAGGACTGACCACGTAATACCGCCCTCCGTGCCGCTCCTCCCTTTGTACCTTCGAGTTCCAACGGAAGTATTTGAACTGTATCTTGCAATTCTCGTTGATAGCGGTGTGGATGTAGTCGATGGTGTAGTAGATGCTCTCGTTCATGGACTTGATCCTGGAGGGCAGGTGGATCTGACGGGACAGCTTCGTCCGGTCATGACGGCTGGCAAAGGAGGCCAACGCCTTGATCAGCTCCCTGCTCTTCGATTCGGTGATGAATCTCGAGGCCTGCACCGCATCTACCAAAAGCTTCAGCTCCGCAGTCTCAAAGGTCCTCTTGCCGATGAAAAATCCGCCGCCCTTTCCCCGAACGGTGATAATATCACAACCGTAGGAGCGAAGCTCCTCAATGTCCTCGTAGATGCTCTTGCGCTCCGCTTCGATACCGTATCCGTTAAGGTAGCTTATGATATCGGCAACGGTCATTACGTGCTCCTCATCCGTGTTCTCAAGAAGAGCATCCCGTATCCGTATCAGCTTCAGTTTCTGTTTTCCGCGCTTTGACATTCAAGACCTCCGAATATTTTCTGTCATACCGTAATTAAAAGTGCTTGCCGCACCGCCGCAAAGCAAAAATGCTTGCTTGCAAAGGCATTTTGCAAAACCGTCGGGCAAAGCACGCAAACGGCAAAGCCCCAAAGACTTGCAAGTCAAGCCCTCTGCAAGTATTTTACCATACTTTTTTTGAAAAAGCAATGATAAAGTCCGTTTTTTTGGACTCTGCATCGGCTATAATAGGATCACAAAGGACGAAGGAAAGCGAGATGAGCCAAAAAAAGGCTCCCAAAAGTTTCAAGCCCGAAAAAGCGCCGACAGCACGGTGCAAACAAAAAAAGAAGGATGGCTTGAAAGGGGAACAAAAACCCAAATGACACCGGAATGCCCCGGTGTAAAAAACATCTCGCCCAAACGCCCGATACCAAAGTATTTCAAGACGCCCCAAATGACACCTCACCTCACAAAAAAATGCGGACGTCTTCGAAATAAAAAAACTCGGAGGATACAAATGGAAAAGATCGCAAACACAGTAGTCTATCTCATGAGCATCGGCGCCGTAGCCGCAGTGTTCTGGAGCGCCGTCTTCATAATGGACAAGATCCAAAGCATTGCCATCCTCTGAGCTCTCCCGTCCGGTCACACCGCCCGGACGGGATTTTTCTTTTAAGAAAGAGGCCGCTCATTAAGACAGCCTCTGTTATCTACTTATTGAGCAACCTCATAATACGTCTCTTTATCCGCAAGATAAAAGACGACCGAGAAAAGATCCTTTCCGTCAACGCAATATCTCCCTCTCGGATCATGGCCAGCACACGAAGGCGATCCTCCTTTGCAACGGAGGACGATACCAAAGACGGATTGTACCTTGTCGCATCCTCCTCGGAGATGACCTTGTACTTAAGTTTTGACTTTACCGATTCAAAAACCTCCCGACCGACGGAAGAATTGATCAAAACAAGTGACGTGCCGCCGTCATCATCCATTTCCGGATCAAAGTCCCATACTCCCCAAAGGTCTCCGAGAGTTATATCACTGCATCGGTCAGATCCTTTAAAATGACAGTCACCACAGGATACCCGATTGATATGATCCTCTACGAACAGCTTCATAAACAGATCATCCCCGCTCATGGAACTGTACCTTTCGCCCTTCGGATATTCAAACAGATTCGAATAACGGTACCTGCTCCATCCGGTATGCTTGGATCTTTGATCTATCCTTACGGGAAGCACTCCGCTTGCATCCGTCTCGGCTCTGTATTTAACGTATTCTTTCCAAGCCGCGGGGGACGGTACTCCATGGCACACGAGATCAACGGTAATAAGTCCCGAATGATCCCGTCCCAAATACGACCTGAGACCCGCTACTTGGCAAGGCGTTCCGGAAAACAACACAGCTTTTCCCGCATCCAGATCCGCCTTAACGCATCCGAAGGTATCTCCCAAAAAGCTCTGTGAATACTTAGCTCCGCGCAGCCGTGAAAGCCCTTTTATGTCAACAACACCGATATGACACACTCTGTAATTCTCATCATATGCGGCACCGTAAACTACTCCACCCTTCTCAAGCACACGCCTTGCAAGAAGTGAAAAAACTCCACCCGAGGAACTTCTCGCCCGCTCTGCGCAGTCAAGAGAATAAGCTCCATATACCTCTCTTTCAAAGTTGACCGGAACCGCCTTCCCGACAGGACATACCCGATCGCACGCACCGCAAGAAATACATAAAGCACTGTCTGCTTTAGGATAATAAAACCCGTCCACATCCGGTACCATCTCAATGCATCTCACCGGACACACCGCCGCGCACGCCGTGCACCCGGTGCATAAACTCAAATCAAATTTCACAGTTCACCTCCGAACAGCGTGGAAACGGCATTCCGAGTTTAACAAAAGCCATCTTACCGATGAGTTTTTAATAATTTTGAAATCATGTTCTTTAGTTTATACTTCCACAAGTAAGCGAACAAAAGCAGCCAATTGGAATTGCGTACCGCTTTAACGAACGGGTCATCGCATAAAGCATCGTTCAAATAACTCGTTTTTCTCCAATCCCGTATAAATGCAATGTGTTTGACATTACGCTCCAAAAAATAGTATTTTGACATCAAATTCATATGGCTTGATCTGTTCTCCAAAACACCATTACCATGCCAATCATCCTGCTTTATTAAGCTTTTCCAAGCGCAGTATACCAAGTCACATGCTTTACAGTATTCTTGATGAACTCGTTTGGTCAAACAGTCCTGCTCCGCTTTCACATAATTATAAAGAACGTCATCGATATACATCAATCTAAGCTGATCCTTCATTATGCAGCAAGTAAAGATCTCATCCTCAAACAAACTGACCGATTCATTAAACCGTATGTTTCCAATTACGTCTCTGCGAAAAGCCTTTATCCATGTATACCCGAACATATCATTTTGAGATAGATCCATTATACTATCGTAATAACATTCTTGCAACGGAGGCAGCAGGTGAGTAGAAATAATCCCACCCACATCATTTACGCGCCGAAACCCCCAAAAGACTACATCAACATCGTTGGTTTCAAATGCCTCTGATATTCGGCTTAAATACGTCGGCATAACATGATCATCACTATCAACGAAAGTAATGACTGTTCCCGTGCTGTTTTCAAGAGCAACGTTCCGCGCTGCAGAAACACCTCTGTTCTGTTGACATATCAACTTGACTTTTTCACCGTCAACATAGTTTTGAATCATGTTAACGCTTTCATCGGTCGATCCGTCATCTACAACAATGATTTCGTAATTATCAATTTCTGTATCAATTATACTTTCAATGCATCTTTGTATCGTACGCTCCGCATTATAAACCGGAATAATAACAGTAATTTTTTCCATTTTTTGCATTCGTAATTATCAAATAATACTCAAGAACTTCCCGATCTCACCCTTGCCATCAAGGTCTTTCTTGACGATCTCTTTTTCAAATCGTTCTCTCAATGAAACGTCCTCTATAAGCTTAACGACAGCCGCCCCCAATGCCTCCGGTGATGCATCAGTTACGATCCCATCAACTCCGTCTGTGATCTGATCCCTTATTCCTCCGGAGGGCTTAGTTCCGATGATCGCCTTTCCGAGTATCGCCGCCTCGCAAACAGTAGTCGAATATCCCTCGGTATATGACGGCTGAATGTAAATATCACACGCTCTCATATAACGGTACGGATCATTTTTCACTCCCAGCATTATGACTTCTTTTTCCACGCCGTATTCTCTGATAAGTTCCCTAACGTCATTTTCCATGGGGCCGTCCCCGATGAGATACCATCTGAAATCATATCCGCGGTCAATCAAGCCCCGCGCGATCTTTGGGATCATATCCTGTCCTTTTTCCGAAGATATTCGCCCCACGGTAAGCAAATACACCGTATCGGGATCTGTCATTTCAGCCACCGGAGCCTTTGACTTTTCGATCACTTCGGATCTGTCGATGGGATTGTAATACACCGTCGACTTTTCTCTCTCAAATGAGACAGCCGCTTCAAAAGCGTCACGGGTAGCATTTGATACAAAGAAAAAATGATCAAGCTTATCATAATACTTTTGCATTTTTGAAAGACGCTTCCTTGGGAAGCACATTTCTCCGTGTATCCACGCCACTTTCTTTTCGGCACATATTCTGTCCGTCAGATTTACCAGCCTTTCGGGAGACTGCCCGTGATAACTGACTGCGCAATCATATATTCCCGGAATGGGCTTTTGCCTGCTTGCAAAGTATCTGTAATTATCTACATCATCCAAGCCGAGTTTCACATTGAGATAATAACGGACGTCCCGCACCAAATATCCGAGCCGAAAATGCCTTAGATCGTTTTTGAAAAGAGTCCTAAAGTCGGTAAACTCGTCTATATAAACACGGACTCCCGCCGGCACCTCGGAAAGAAGCTCACCCGTATTGGACGAAAGTATCAAAGTCACGTCGCAATACTCCGACAGCTCTTTTGAAAATCTCAGTGCAACCTTATTTGTCCCTCCCATTTTCAACCACGGAAGAAGGATTGCGACTTTTTTCATGCTCATATCAGCTCCTTTACGGCATTTGCGGCTTTGCGTACCGTCTCCGTGTATCCCGGTATGCAGTCCTTCAAGTGACGTCTGATCTTCGAAGAATTCTTTTCAAGCCAAATAAACGCCTCTGCCATATCGCTTTCACTCTCAAGTCTTTGCACCGGAAGCACGTAATTTGAAAACGTTCCGAACAGGTCGGTCGCAATTCCCATAGCCTTAGTGGAGTAACCTATGACCAATGTCGGAACATATGAGGAATATGCGGCAATGGTGGCATGGGTCCTCGCCCCGATAAACAGATCGCAACGGGCGATATATCCCTTCAGCATCGAACAGTTACAGTCTTCGATCAAGCATACCCTCCCGGTGCTCTCAAACATTTCAAACAGTTCTCCAAGGGGTCCTCTGTCATCATTTCCGGGTGATACCACGTGAGGTATCAATGCAATATTTCGATCGGTTTTTTCAAGAATATATCGGATGGTAAAAATGTAATTATCGAGAGTTATCCCCGTCTTTTTTTCATGCTTCTGTATCAAGGGACTGATGTTGATACCGACAGTATTACCCTTTTCAAAGAATGCAAGATGCTCCGAGGAAGCCTCCGCACTTAAAGTAAAAGCCGGGTCGCAAGCAAGCAAAGTATTCGGATTACATCTTTTCAAACGATCGTAAGAGATCCTCTCCCGAGCTACTATAAGATCATATCTGCCAAGATCCGCTCTCATTCTTTCCGTAACGGTACTCGGCTCGATCGAGCAGCCCCAAAGTACGGTTTTTATTCCTCTTTTATGCAGATGCCTATTTAGGCCTTCCAGATGGAGATCGTACGCCTTCCCGTAACAGTAATTGTCTCCGCCTATGGAAAGTCCAACGGCCGGGGTATCATAGTCACGGCTCTCATATTTTGATAACAGACCGTATCCGTATGACTCATTCTTTAAGATGCCGGAGGTGACCTTACAGCATATTTTTTCCATAGCACTGTATTCATACGATCCATGAGAACGCACATCTGCGATACCGGTCACACCGTATCTTGCATCCTCATCGTAAGCCGCAGAAAAGACCGTAGGCCTAATACCCAAAAGCGCACTTGTGGACCTCACTATCGCCTCACAACCGTGGTTTGCACTGCCTGCATGAAAATAATAATATAACTTCTTCATCGGCTTTTCCTTCGTAATATACTTGAAAGTCTCACCTTCGTCAAATACGTCCGTCTTTGTCGAAGGATCTTGCTGACATCACCGTTTTTCACCGCACGGAGAAAAACCGTTTCTTCCTTGCAATACTTCCAGAAACTGCACTTGCATAGTGAAGAAAAGAACTTCTCCGCATCAAGTTTCCTCTCAAAGCCGTAATATTTGCACACATCAAGTCGCTTATTGGCAAATTCGGCTAAATGATCTTCCGCCGCCGTCCCCGAAAGCATACGTATCCATAGGTCAAAAGCCATTTGATTTATATTGCAAAAATCATCATCAGCCTTTGCCATAAGCGAAGTTGAAGATCCGAAAACATAATTATATATCGGCTTCTTAACCAAAGCTATCCTTTCGCAGTCATACAGCACGTCCAAGGCGAAGATCTCATCCTCTAAAATGCTGACCGATATATCAAACCGCTTGTCCGCAATAACGTCACTGCGAAATGCCTTTATCCATGTGTATCCGAACATATCCCTCATTTGAAGCATCGCAAGATCCGAGTAAAGATCCTTAAGTTCAATATCCGGAACAAAAGTACCGATCACCTCCCCGGATAGATCCACGAGACCGTATCCCATAAAAACAGCATCGGCTCTGTTATCGACAAATGCAGAATACAAACTTGCCAGATGATCGGGCTCTACAAAATCATCGCTGTCCACAAAGGCTATATATTCTCCGTTTGAAATATCTATCCCTTTATTCCTCGCCGGAGACGGTCCTTTTAATTCATCATAATAGATATAGCGAAACCGTCCGTCTCTCTTTTCATGATCCTTTGCTATCTTACCGCAACCGTCGGTGGACCCGTTGTCAATTATCAAAACTTCAAAGTCGGAAAGGGTCTGCTTTTCTATCGATGAAAGGCATCGCTTAATAGTCCCTTCGGAATTATACATCGGAACGATTACCGAAAAAACCGGATCCATATCCATATTTGCAACTCCGATCATAAGTTGATATAGTCCAAAATAAGTTTTATCCTTTTTTTGAAAGGCATCCCGCTGCCGAACGTAATATATATAAGATGCTTTTTAAGTATCGATCTCAAACATCCGAACTCCTTGGGATATCTCGCTTTATCTTCCGCAGTAAAAGTCTTCAAAAGAACCGCTACTCTTTGAATATAAAAATTGAAGGCGTCTTTCCGAAGGCTCGGATGGTTTTTTTCAATAAACTCAAAGTTTCGCCTCCACGCTTCTTCCTCATCCATCTTTTGAGGACGAAATCCGCTTGTCATAATACTACCGCTTCTGATCCTGTAATAGTAAAGCCCATCGGATATTTGTACCGCAAGTTTTGCTTTATCGAAAAGTAAATAGGTCGTAAATGCATCCTCGCAAAGCCGTCCCTCCGGGAATCTCATTTCACTCCACAGCTCCCTCTTATAAAGCTTATTACAAGCCGCCACCGGAACCGCAGAGTCGTCATAAAGTCCCCTTAAAAAAGCCTCGGAGTCTCCGATCATATCCTTGATATTCCAGATCCCCTCTGTGCCGTCCTCGTAAACGTTCACGATCCCGCAAGAGCATATATCGGCCCCTGCTCTTTCAATGGCACCAAACAAAGCCTCTAACATTCTTTCCGATATATAATCATCACTGTCAATAAAAGATATGTATTCCCCACGGGCAATGTCAAGCCCCGCATTTCTTGCGGATGACAGCCCGCCGTTCTCCTTGTGGATAACGCGGATACGGCTGTCCTTTTCGGCATATTCATCGCAGATAGCGGGACACCCGTCCGGACTTCCGTCATCCACAAGGATAAGCTCGAAGTCCCGAAAGGTCTGCCCCACAATAGAGGAAACGCACCTGTCAAGATACTTTTCCACATTGTATATGGGAACTATGACCGATATTTTAGACACTTACTCACTCCCTTTGCTTCTGCCGCAAAAAATACGCCGTATAATCGCTTTGATCTTTATATACGTAGGATAACATAAATACATATGGTACTCTGCGTAATCCATGCCACGTAAACGCTTAAGAGTTCTTTCCGCCTTCAACGCCGACATCTTATATTCCTTAGGTAAAGAAGAATATAATCCCGCCTTCCGTGCTTCTAAAGAAAATCTTGCTTTTAAAACGATCGACTTTATCTCAGTTAGATCCGCAAGAGCAGCTTGACCGTTATTCCGATAAAAAACCGATGCTTCCTCCAACGCCTCAACAACATCATACCTTTTTAATGAAAAACCGGAGCACATAATGCCCTCCCGGTTCACGGTATATGCGTACAAGCATCTTCCAAGTTCCACTACACAATGTGCTTTATAAAGAATACGATATGTTATGAACTCATCCTCGTGTATCTTTCCGACGGGATATCGAATATCTTCAAACATATCCCTTTTATAGAGCTTTGCGCAAGCGACAACAAATAATGTGTGTCCCTCCTGTGCCTTGTTGACCATTTTACAGGCTTCAATACCGTCAAAGGCATCACATCCCGAAAAATTCTCGTAAATACGCTCCTGACCGTCACCTACTCTGTAATACCCGCATAAACTGACATCCGCATCATTATCGATCAAGGCTTTGTACAACTCCTCAAGATATTCGGGCTCCACATAGTCATCGGAATCGATAAATGTTAAATACGCGCTGTCGCTGTTTTCAAACATCCAATCAAGCCCCGCATTTCTTGCGGATGACAGCCCGCCGTTCTCCTTGTGGATAACGCGGATACGGCTGTCCTTTTCGGCATATTCATCGCAGATAGCGGGACACCCGTCCGGACTTCCGTCATCCACAAGGATAAGCTCGAAGTCCCGAAAGGTCTGCCCGAGAATACTGTCTATACAACGCCTCAAATACGGCTCGACTTTGTATACAGGTACTATTACACTGATCTTTGGCATTGCCTTACCCCTTCATTTTTCTCTTAAACGACTCGTATCTGTCCCTTCCGAGAAGAGACCGAATAACTCGGTTTGGAATGTGGGTGATATAATGCACGGCATCGACCCTTTTCTTTCGCTTCCGATTCTTTTCATTATTCCTTTTCTTCTCCGGGGTCAGCCAAGTACCTTCAAATAAATGCACGGATATCGTATTTTTCGAAAAATGATCGCTTCCGTCAAACCCAATAGGGCAAAGATGATCTCTCGGTAATATCAACATATTTCCATCCAAGACCTGCTTGGTATTATCGGCAACAAGTCCATGCCTTATGAAAATAGGCGTATTGCGTTGAGGGGAGGGCAAAGTATCGAAAGAACCGTCTTCATTTATAAATGAAACACCCGTATAATCGTCTATCAATTCCTTTAATATCGGAAGACCGGCTTCCGCTCCAAAACCGTGTCCTGTGTTGATATGTGCATTATCTTCAAACCCGAAATATGCGCTATTTGTCAAAAGAGGATCCAATATCTTCTTTAATTTCACATCGGTATCCATATAGATACCGCCATTATCATACACTACCTTCAGACGAACGTAATCGGTAACAAAAGCCCATTTTTTCGCTTCGTATGCCTGCCTTACATAAAGCGGGGCTTCCGAAAAATCAAAATTATCCTCATTCCATTCTATTATCTCATAATCCGGGCAGTGCTTTTTCCAGCTTTTAATGCACTTCATGCCCAATTTGGTCTTAGGTGCTCCGCCGAACCAACAGTAATGGATCTTTTTCGGGATCATTTCTTATTTCTCCTCATAATACGATTTATCGCCTTTTTAAAAAATGCTGTAAAACCTTTTTCTCTTAACGTCTTAATACTTACCGCTGCCACTTCTCTGAAAATAACATATTTAGGATGAAAAATGCCTGTCAAATATAACTTTTGTTTTTTTGTAAATACAAAGCTCTCGCGATTCTTTCGAATCACGCTTCTCATCTGCTTTTTAATACTTCCGCAAACATCCCGCGATCCCAGCTCATTTCTCGCCAGATAGTAGTAATCGGAAGCGACATAGGTGTACTCTGCACAAAACCTTTTCTTAATACTGCTGTATCCGACTTCATCGCAAAACCTTATTATTTCTTCAAGAGCCCACAAATAGTCAATTGACTTTGCGCTGAATTTAGATTTAGAAATGCCCTGTAAGTTAATTTGATAATAATAGTATACCTCGTCTGATTCAACAACGTTTTTTGCCTCATCGATCCACTTACAGACTACTGCGTTATCTTCATATGTTTTACCGGGTGCAAAAGGATATTTGATCAAGATATCCCTGTCGACCAACTTTGAACAAACTATCCATGGTTTATATTTTACATTCGAATATAAATGCAACAAGTATTTTTCGTCCACAAAATGAGATCGAAAAAGATTAACACGGTCCTTATAAAAGTCGTCCGGCACCGCCTCTCGTTCGATCGTTCCTCCCATTGCCATACGCGCATCGTTGATTTCAACCGCGCATAAAAAATGCTCCAACATTTGAGGATGGACAGCATCATCCGAATCAACGAAACTGACCCACTTGCATACCGCCTCTTTCACACCATTATTCCGTGCTGCCGACAACCCTTGGTTTGTTTGATGAATGACCTTGATACGGCTGTCCTTTTCGGCATATTCATCGCAGATAGCGGGACACCCGTCCGGACTTCCGTCATCCACAAGGATAAGCTCGAAGTCCCGAAAGGTCTGCCCGAGGATACTGTCTATACAACGCCTCAAATACGGCTCAACTCTATATACCGGAACGATTACACTTATCTTTGGCATCCCTTCACCCCCCTTACGATAATCTGAATTGTAACAGACGAATCTTTTTTTGAGCCAAGTGTTATACCTCTGCAAACATAGGTATGACTTTAAAAAATCTCAATATCAGTAACTGTCATATCGTCAAATCTCACATGTCCCCACCATGAATGAAGCCATACCAGTCTATCTTCATCCTCGTCAATAATTTCAAAAAACATTGCAGGCTCGACTCGGTCTACACCTTCCTGATTTCCATAGTCATCCCGTTCGTAGGAAACAGCAATAACAAAATACTTGCCCGCAGTAAGATACTTTGTGGGCATTTTAATATACATATCTATATTCTGCCCTTCCGAAGCAGTCACGCTCCTATCCGACAGCACCGACCCCGCAAGAGTTCCATCCACATAAACTATTTCAAAACGAAGTCCCACGTCGGTCACGTCTTTATTTGCCTTGCAATGCATAACACACTCCAACATATCACCCTTCACCACTCTATTATCATCCCTGTTGATAATATCAAGTCCCAAAAGACGGAATTTTTCTCCATGCCCCCGATATCGGGAAGTATTACTGTAATCATACAACGTACTGCGGTCATCGTTACTCTTCATATAGACCCCTATCGCCTCCTCCACATCACCTTCGAAGACGACCTTGCCTTTGTCGAGGACTATACAGCGGTCGCAGAGCTGACGGATGGTATTCATATTATGGGAGACATAAAGGACCGTTCTGCCCTGTTTATTTGCGGCATCCCGCATCTTATCAAGACACTTCTTTTGGAATGCCATATCACCTACGGCAAGCACCTCATCCATTATCATTATCTCACTGTCAAGATGAGCTGCCACGGAAAATGCAAGCTTAACATACATACCGGAGGAGTAGCGCTTTACCGGGGTATCGATAAAGTCACGAACCTCGGAAAATTCGATGATATCCTCCATTTTGGCATCTATCTCCGCACGGGTCATACCAAGGATAGCGCCGTTCATATAGATGTTCTCACGCCCGGTCATCTCTCCGTTAAATCCGGTACCCACCTCAAGCATGGAAGCTATCCTGCCAAAGATATCTATCTCCCCCTCGGTAGGTGCGGTAACACGGCTGAGAAGCTTCAGCATCGTACTCTTGCCGGCACCGTTTCCGCCGATTATACCGAGGGCTTCACCTTTATATACCGTAAGATCTATGCCGTTCAGCGCCATAAAGGTCTGTCCGATAAGCCTTTGATCCGTCCCTATCTTGGTATTGGGATCTTCCTTGCCTCTGACTCTTGCCCACCAGCTTTGAAGGTCTCCTTGAAGAGTCCCCCCTCCTATCTGACCGAGCTTGTATCTCTTCTTTACGCCCGAAAGGCGAATGGCTATTTCTCTGTTTTCCATCATTTTCCCCTCAGACCGTGTCCATAAAGGTCTTTTCCACCTTGTTGAACAGCATGATGCCAAGCACTATCACCAATGCCGTAAATATGCCGGATATAGCCCAATACAAAGGCATTACCGTGCCCTGACCAAGCACCGCATAACGGAATGCCTCCACCGGAGCCGTCACGGGATTGATCATAAGGACCGTCCTCATAAAGCCGTTTCCAAGCTGAGATATGGGATATACGATAGGTGTGGCATACATCCAAAGCTGAACGCCGAAGGTCACAAGTATCGCAAGGTCACGGTACTTGGTGGTAAGGCTGGATATGATTATACCGCAACCGAGACCCAAAAGTCCCAAATGCAAAAGCACCAAAGGAATAAGTATCCACGCCTCAAAATTGGGATGTACCTGTCCCTTGAACATATAATATCCGAGAAAGATAAAGACAAGTATCATTTGTACAAAGAACTGTATTACCGATGCCAATACGTTCGATACCGGTATGGTAAGGCGGGGAAAATAGACCTTTCCGAATACCCCCGCATTGTCCGTAAAAGCACTTGCGTTTTTGGTGACACAGCTTGAAAAGAATATCCAAATGGCATTGCTGCAAAGGTAGAAAAGAATAGTCGGAACTCCGTCCGTTCCGATCCCGGCTATCCCACCGAAAACGAATGCATAAATTATACTGCTGATAAGCGGATTCAAAAAGATCCACGCAGGTCCCATAACCGTCTGCTTGTATGTCAATGTAAAAGTCCGCTTGGTAAATAAAAATATCAAGTCCCGATATTGCCAAACTTCCTTAAGCTTCAGATCGAACCACCTGTGCTTTGAAGTAATATGGGTATGATAGGTATTTTTCGTTATGTCTGCCATAAGTATCCTTTCGACTGTACTTTGACCCTTCGACCGACCGTCATCCTTTGGTCGAAGAATACGCTTTAAATATCACATTGTAGAGCCACGGCACATAGACTATAAGCCATGCGGTCAGCCTTTGACTGAAGGTCATACAATGCCATTCCAATCGGTTCTCCTTAAGTATTTCACGGCACATATCTCCGTATTTGACTGACTCCGGATCGCGGTCACCGTATGAAGACCTTGCAAAATTGATCACACAGGCAAAGTAACTTGCCATAGCATAGGGCTTTATATCTTCGCTTGCATTATTTACTATGATCTTGCGAGCCTTCATGATATGCTTGTAACATTCCGCAAGTCTGCACCGATCATTGGACATCGAGCCGTCCCTTTGAATATATCTGTATCCGCAAATATCTTCAAAAACACTCTTATACGCCCGCTTGAAGAGTACAAAATTCCGAAGCAGATCCTCGTTGTTAACAATGCTTTTATCAAGGCAACTGTCGGCAAGGATCTCTCTCTTATATAATTTATTGCAGAGAGACGGCTCGACCGTTTTTCCTTCAAGGAGCATTTTTTGTCCTTCCGCATTATCCGAGACCCGTATAGTGCCCGTCCCGTAGTGGAGTTCTTCCCTTCCGTCCGAAAAGCAAAAGCACATTCCACAATGAGAAATATCCGCATCATATTTAAGTGCGTTGGCAAGAAGCCTTTCATACATATCCGGCATTACCGCATCGTCTCCGTCAACAAAGCCCACGTAATCTCCGGTGGCAATCGCAATGCCCGTTTCCCTGGTCTCAACAAGACCTCCGTTCTCCTTATGGATCGCTTTGATCCTTGGGTCCCTCTCGGCATAGGAGTCTATGACTTTACCGGTATCATCGGTGGAGCCGTCATCCACGACGATGATCTCAAGTTCTCGATATGTTTGACCGCACACGCTCTCTATGCACCGTCCTATCCACTTTTCAATGTTATAAGCGGGAATGATGACGGATATCATTGCTTTTTTTCTCATGCCACTCACATCTCCCAAAGCATCTCCTCCACCGCTTTTACGGTGGCGGAGGTCTCGAATGTTTTGCCCCGCTTTGCTGCCATTTTTTTGTAATGGGCAAGCATTTCGGGGTCTTCAAGAAGCCCTCTTAAGGCTTCGTAAAATGCCTCGTCATTATTATCCGTGACGATCCCCCATTCGTTTTCCATGCCAAGCATCTCCGTCATGCCGGAAACACGGGTAGTACAAACGGGAGTCCCAACGATAAGGGCTTCCGTTGCCGCCGTGGAAAAGCCTTCGGCTCTGCTTGCAAGGACGAAAAGGTCACATTTTGCCACATATTTGTAAGGATTAGTATCGTACCCAAGAAGAGTCACCGCATCAGAAAGGCCGTTTTCGGCGATATACGCCTCCATTTTGCCCCGAAGAGGTCCCTCCCCCAGTACATACAGCCGGATTGGAAGACCGTCGGAAATAAGGCGTTTTACGATGCCGAGAAGCCTCATATGACCTTTGGTCTCCTTAAGAGTTCCGACTGTGATAATATTTGTCTTGCCGTCACGGATTATCTTTGGTGCCTCCTCAGCCGACAGAGTCCTTATCTTATCGGATTCCACCGTATTATAAAGGACTTTGCAGCTTTTCTCAAAACCTAAAATACCGCAAAAATCCTCCTTTACAAATTCGGACACACAGACCGTCTCATCAAATCGATCATAGCATTTTCTTGCCTCTTTTTCGTTTCTGAATGAACCGGAAAGGATCTCCATATTATGCTGTTCAACGTGGATCCACGAAACAAGCCTCGTATCCCCATGGGGACACCCGCTGATTATCCGTGCGGAAGGACCTTCAAGATAGGATATCTCGATATCGTACTTATCCTTCACACACAGCCTGTGGAGCGTCCTCGGAGAAAACAGCTTCATGATCTTGCTGTTCCCCGGTATCATCCCGGGAAATACCGCTCGGTATTTTATATGGGGCAAAAGGAATCTTTCATTCGCCCCGCCGCCGAAAAGAGCCGTTACGGAGATATCGAATTTTTCCCTATCCATATTGTTCACGAGGTTGACAAGCACTTTTTCGGCGCCGCCTCTGCCAAGGTCGTGAATAAGAAACAGTACTTTTTTCATATCACTCCGCACTCCGCTGTTTTTTTCGGATATATTGCCGTATCCTGCCCGGCACAAGCCCGCTGATAAGCGGTGTGAATGCTTTCAAATAACTTTTGAGAGACAAATGAAATGTCCGACAGCCCCTGAGCCTTACATAGGTGGCATTCAAACGGTACTTGTATTTCCTTCTGGCAAGAGCCTTACTGTCATTTCGCATTCTGTAAAGAGGCTCTTTAATATTGCGAAAACGGTATCCCGCCCCGTATAGCCGTATCCAAAGGTCAAGATCCTCTACTCTGTAAGTCCTCTTGTCCGTGGAATAACCCCCGACCGCATCAAGGCATTCTTTTCTCATCATCACCGGGGCATGACAAACAGCGGTCCCCTCCACAATATCCTTGGCAGTCGGGAATTCGGAAAGTTCCTTCAGTCCCCATTCACCGGACTCGTCAAAGAGGATCATAGAACTGCTCGTGATCTGATAACTGTCCTGACAGCACAAAAGAGACACCTGCCTCTCAAACCTGTCGGGAACGGATTCGTCATCCCCGTCCATACGGGCAATAAGATCGCCCGTAGCCGCCGCCAAACAGTAGTTAAGCGTCCTGTTAAGCCCCAGATTTCGTTCATTTCGGAGCAATACAATGCGGCTGTCTCTTTCAGCAAGTGCCTTCGCAACTTCGTAAGTATTATCCGCCGATCCGTCATCACATATGATAAGCTCCCAATTCTCATAGGTCTGCTTCTGTATTGACTTGACCGCCATCGGCAGTGTCTCTTCACAATTGTATGCGCCCATAAGCACAGAGATCTTATGATCCGTCATATGTCGCTTGTCTCCTCATAATCGTGTTCGAAATCCAAAATAATGGGGTGATGCCTCCACACGCGCTCTTCCACCGAAGGAAGCATCATATAATCTCCAGATTCCGCTTTCAAAACGGAATCTGCATCAGTTACACACCGATACTTTTTCCCTTCAAATTCCACATTCTTTAAATCATCAAAAATGTCACCGGGATAAATAATATTGCACGAATCCAACGTACACGGTACAAAATAATTCGCCTTCCTGTTCCCATTCCATTTTTGAATCACTTTTTCAGCACTTTCTCTGTGCTTTGCGTATTTTTCACGTGGAATCTTCAACAGCATTTTTTCAAAACAACCTGTGATTCCACCCTTTCCGCTTGCATGACCCCTATTATAAAGCATGCCAATTGCACAAGCCAAATACTGTACTTTTTTTGAAATAATGCCGGGGGCTAGTCGATCACAGGCAAATACATCAACAAAAATGCCTTTGTGATATTTTTTTGTTCGCTCATATTCATATTGTAAAAATGTAGTCCCGGCCTTTCTGATCTTAGTAAAACTCTGCGTAAAGTCCGGATCCGTGCGCACATTTTGAAGGATGTATTCTTTCGGAGCTCTTGCCCCCCAGATCGATATCAGCCTTTCATAATCATCACGTGGCATGATAATGTCAATATCGTCGTCCCAGGGAATAAATCCCTTGTGTCGCACCGCACCTATCAATGTTCCGTAAGCTAACGAATAATTGAGCCCATTTTCAACACAGATTCTGTGAATCACATCCAAAATTTCAAATTCTACACCGGTACAAAATAATTCGCCTTCCTGTTCCCATTCCATTTTTGAATCACTTTTTCAGCACTTTCTCTGTGCTTTGCGTATTTTTCACGTGGAATCTTCAACAGCATTTTTTCAAAACAACCTGTGATTCCACCCTTTCCGCTTGCATGACCCCTATTATAAAGCATGCCAATTGCACAAGCCAAATACTGTACTTTTTTTGAAATAATGCCGGGGGCTAGTCGATCACAGGCAAATACATCAACAAAAATGCCTTTGTGATATTTTTTTGTTCGCTCATATTCATATTGTAAAAATGTAGTCCCGGCCTTTCTGATCTTAGTAAAACTCTGCGTAAAGTCCGGATCCGTGCGCACATTTTGAAGGATGTATTCTTTCGGAGCTCTTGCCCCCCAGATCGATATCAGCCTTTCATAATCATCACGTGGCATGATAATGTCAATATCGTCGTCCCAGGGAATAAATCCCTTGTGTCGCACCGCACCTATCAATGTTCCGTAAGCTAACGAATAATTGAGCCCATTTTCAACACAGATTCTGTGAATCACATCCAAAATTTCAAATTCTACACCCCAAAGACGTTTCAAAACTGCATTAGAATCATCCACTCAGCACGACACCTCCCTTTAGGATCCTCACGATTCAACATTGGCATGGATTCCCATCCCTCTTAAGGTCATTTCCACCACACGGTGCTTATCGAAGACTTCGGTAACAAGGCGCCGTCCCATAAGTCCCATCTCACGCCGAGCAGCTGGATCAAGGTCGCAAAAGCGCCTCATGGCATCACACAGGCTGTCGGTATCCTTCGGCCTGCAAAGATAGCCGCTGGTCCCGTCCGTTACCGCTTCCCTGCATCCGGGAATATCGCTGGTTATGAGTGCACGACCCACCGAAGCACCTTCAAGAAGGACATTCGACATTCCTTCGTGATAAGATGGGAGCACCACGCAATCCGATGCGACGTAATAAGGCAAAACATCCGTCCTGAAACCGTGAAATACTATTGTTCCCTCTTTTGTTAGGGTCTCCACCTGTGTTTCGTAATCGTCTTCCATAAAGCCGACCACATCAAAACGCACCTTTTCTCCGAATTCCTTCTTGATCTGTCTTGCGGCATCGAAAAATTCGTCAACGCCCTTTTCCTTCATAAGTCTGCCTACGAAAAGGAACGAGCAAACGCTCCGATCCCCCGCCGGCTCAACATACGGATACTCATCCGTATTGACTCCGGCTCCGGGAAGCACCGTGGCTTTCTCTTTCGGGATCATCCCTCGATCCGTAAAGTACTCTGCGTTTTCGCTGTTTTCGAAGAATACCCGTCCTACCGATCTCAAAGCGCCCCGATACATGAGAGATACCACCTTGGACAGTATTGGCTTTTCAAATGCCGTTCCAAGCCCCTGGACGTTGGTGAAATAAGATATCCCTCTTTTGCGGCACAGCCTCCCAAGATAGATATTCGGCTTGATGGAATAAGTTATCACCGTATCCGGTCTGACCTCATCAAGCATCCTGCGATAGGTGCGAATGAGCTTCATATCGTTCACAAAGTCGATGCCACGTCTGTCAATTGGGGTGTCGATGCACCGAAGTCCCATTCCCTTGAAGTCATCCTCATGGCCTACGAACGGCATACTGAGCACCACCTCATGATCCTTTGCCAAAGCTTCGATAAGTTCTTTCCGAAAGCGCCAGAGCATATAAGAATGGTTCGTCGCGATCAATATCTTCATACTGTGCTCATTCTCCTTCGCTCATCTTACTCATCTCGGACCTCGGTGACCCGGTGATTCGGCATTTTGCCCTATCCCAAACAAATATATACCTCTTTCCTTATATTAGTTTAGCACATTTTACAAAATAATACAAGTATTTTCCATAACAAAGTTAAGCCAAAAAATGCAATGATCTTCCGTTTTCTCGTTTTTTCATCATTTTTTCTCGCAAAAAGAGAAAAATGCTCATCCGTCCCCCGATCAATGCCATGTCACTGCGAGTATCTGTTTCTTTACGCCGACTGTCTCTTCGTCCCTCTTTCGGATATCGGAAGATGGTGGGGACAGATCCGAAAGAAAAAAAGAGATCGAAATCGTGATCATCCCGGCAGAAGGGGATGAATATGTCATCTGCTCCTGCAAATACAAAAACAAGGCAGTGGGAACGGATGAGTACGAGACCTTAAAGCACTATGCGTGGGTATTCGGCAAAAGCGGAAAATTCCGTTGCTTCATTTTTTCAAAGGGCTGCTTCATCCAAAGCCTTAAGGATCTCTCAAAAAGCAAAGACGTGACACTTGTCACTCTTGAGGATCTGTATCGGCATTAAAAAGTATCACTTCTCACATCTTGAGCTATTTCCGCTTTTGATCTTTTCGAGTTGAAAAAAGTCGGGATATGTGATATAATAGAGTAAAAGGGGTGGTGACATGGAAAGGAAAAACAAGTATCCGGCAGGGCTGTTTTGGCTGGGCTTCTTAATGTACATAGTGAGCGACGTGCTTCTTTTTTCGGTATCGGTGATAATGCTGGTGACCGGGATATGGTACAGGTGGGCTCTCTACGTGGGGATCGTACTGTTTGGGATCAACGTGATCTATTCATTCATCCAACAGATCAGACTGAGCCGGGCACTTAACAAAAGCGGAGATACCGATCATTCAAAATGGAAGGCGGCAATGCTTTCAAAAAAGTGGCTGAAAAAGGTGGACGAGGTCCTTGAAGCCAATACCAAGGAACGTATCCCCTTTTGGCAGAGTTGAAAGCACCTGATACCGAAGAGGCTATTATGACCGAACTTAAAAACGCAGAGATGGCACGACCTCTCTTTGGGGCGTGGGAAGAGACCATGATCAGCTCCTGCCTCCGGGGAGTCATGGGGAAAGTGTTTGTAAATGACACAGAGCGTCCCACCTCAGCCTGTGCCGCCGTGGGATGTTTTTCGTTTCTTGCGGGGGTACCCGATACGATGCTTGCAAGACACAAGCCTGAAGAGTTCGCTATTCTCGTTCCAAAAGACGGCAGGTGGAATGAAGTCATAGAAAAATGTCACCCCACGGCAAAACGTATCACAAGATACGCTATCAAAAAGGACACCCTTTTTGACAGAAGGAAGCTTGAAGGCTTTTGCTCCCTTCTGCCCGAAGGGTACGAGGCGAGGCTCATCGATGAAGAACTTTATTATAAATGCCTAAATAGCACTCTGGCCTCCGACTTCGTCTCCTCCTTTGACTCCTGTGAGCATTTTTTGAAGCTCGGTATCGGATACGTGATACTCAAGGACGGTGCGATAGTGTCCGGTGCATCCTCCTACACTCGCTACAATGAGGGCATTGAGATCGAGATCGACACTGCCGAGTCGGAGCGCCGACGTCATCTTGCCACGGTAGCCGCCTCCCATCTGATACTTGACTGCCTCGACAGGGGGCTGTACCCATCTTGGGATGCTCACAACATGACTTCCGTAGCCCTTGCAAAAAAACTTGGATACGAGCTTTCCCATCCCTACACAGCCTACGAAGTAACTTGAATTATGCAAAAGCAAAAAAAACGGAACGCTTAGCGTTCCGTTTGGTATTTTCCGTCCTTGAACGGACTTTTTCCGTCAGGCAAAAACGAAATTGTCTTCCCTCTTAACGGAACGCTTTGCGTTCCGTTTTTCAGTGCCTCTCGTCGGAGGAATAGGTCTCGCAAAAGCGGGCGAAGAATGATGCCGGCTCACCTGCCGCGTATAAGTGGGAGATATCCCCGAATCCGGCACAGCGGAAGATCGCTGTTCCTTTCTTTCGCTCCTCCGTATAGACCGTGGTTACGGAGGAGGTAAGTGCGGTAAAAGAGTGCCACAGTATCATGGGAGAGATGCCGAACAGATGGGAAAGGATCACCATTTCCACTCCGAAGTGGCAAAACAGCACAATCGTGTCCCGATTCTCCCGCTCCACTCGGTACAGCTCTCCCTCTCTCACGTAGCCGTGCTTTGCAAGAAGAGCATCAAGCCCCGATGCCACCTTCTCGTATTCCGCTTTGCCGTTGCCGAGGGCAACGGTCTTCTCCTCAAGCCAGCGGTCTCTGTCGTAATACTCTTTTTTTGCCGTCCATTCCTCCGGCAGGATATCCCACATGAATATCGCCTCTCCCGTTTTCTCATCTATTCTGCAAGCGGGAAACTCCTGAAGCCATGGCAATATCTCCGCAGTCCTGCCGAGTTTTTCAAGGGTGGGCTTCGAAGTTGCCACCGCTCTGCCGAGAGGAGACGAATAGAACGCCGTGACCTCGGTATTGCAAAGCCTTTTTGAGAGGAGCTCCGCCTCTCTCCGGCCCTTTTCCGTCAGAGAATCATGCTCGTAATCCGGCTCTCCGTGCCGCACTATAATAAGTTTCATATCATACCTCGCTTTGTATTGTCAAAATACGGTGTCATCTTATCGCATCGATGGGCTTCATTTTAGAAATGCGGCCCGAGGGAATGAAGCTCGATAAAAATGTTGCCCCGAACGCCACAAGGACGGTGAATACCACCTGCCTTATCCCAATGTCAAAGATCGAGAAAAGAAGTCCGTAACTATCGGCAAGGAAGGAGTTTGCCGCCCCCGTCAGCGCAAATGCCGCAGTGAGAGAGACGAGCGCCGTGGCAGTGGCAAGAAAGAGACTTTCAAACATGAATATCCCGAATACGTCTCCTCTCCCCGCTCCCATGGCACGCATGATGCCGATCTCACGCTTTTTGCTCTCAATACTGCCGGAGATGAAATAGAATATCATCACCGCAGCAAACAGGGTAAGGCCCCAGCCCGCAACACCGCAAATCTTTGCCGCTTTGCCGATGAAACCGTCAAATGTGTTCATTTGGTAGGTGGTGGGAGTTGTGACCGCATATCGGCAGGAGTCATCCCGTGAGTAGACCGCGTCAACGAAGTCGGATATCCCGCTCTCCGTACTCGGTACTCCCGCAACAGCGAAGGAATAAGTCCCTCCTCTGCCCTCGGTCAAGGTCTCAAACACCTCGTCCGATACCACCATCACATTATCGATATCGTAAAGTTGGGAGCCATAGTACTGCTTGATAGCACTGTAGCCGACACATTGATATCCCTTGGAATAATACACCCGTCTGTTGTCCCCGTAGGAGAAACTGACTGCGAATCTTGCGCTGAATTCATCGTTTTCTATCGTACTTGTGTTGCCTTTCTCATCCGTTTCAAAAAATGCTCTCGCTCCGACGGGAGCCATGACCTTCTTCCCCGTCAGCCCGTCGGTATCTCCGTCATAGAAATACAGTGATGCGGATGCCTCACCCAGGTCGGAAAGCCTTGCAAAGCTTTTTATCTCATATTTTCTGGCACCGACAGTCAGGGATATCCCGTCTATCGCGGCGGTATCCTCTGCGCCTATGTAGATCTTTTTAAGGTTCCTTATTTCGATCATAGTTTTTTCTCTGTAGTCTTTTCATGTCGTTTTAATTATATCACAGGTGCGGCTGAAATACAATATTGTCGCCTTAGTTTTCGGAACGCTCCACAAGGCCGCTTCCGGCGGTTTTCGACGTTCTTTGCCCACCTGCGATTTTTTATCAAGCAGGGAACTTTCGTGCCCGATTCGGGCTTATATCGTCCTCAGAGGCAATGCTTGTGTGCTTATCATTTTTGCGATCATAAAAAGCCGAAAAGCGGCAGGGAAAGGAAAAAATACGCACTGAAACTACAGTCCGCCGAGGTGCCTATGGACATTGTCGCCGGCAGTTTTGGGCAAATTAAAAAGAACTTGAAACAAGAGCTTCAAGTCGCATTTTGCTTTTTTCGCCTTAGTCCGCCACGGTTCCAAGGATCCGTAAATAGCTGATCTTTCGCCCCATTGGATCAGCCACGTCAAGCCCGCTGTCTTAGACCTGCAAAATCGATCGGATCAAATTCACCGCATTAAAAAGGGAGGCTTTCGCCTCCCTTTCGATCTTATTACCTGTCAGTCTTCATCGACAAGCTTGATGAGAGCCATCTCAGCTGCGTCACCGCGACGGGGACCGAGCTTAAAGATCTGAGTGTAACCGCCTTTTCTGTTTGCATACTTGGGCGCGATCTCAGAGAAAAGCTTTGTCACCACGTCTTCCTTAGTAATATAAGCAAGTGCGGCGCGGCGGCTTGCAAGTGTATTTTTCTTGCCGAGAGTGATCATCTTCTCCGTGACGGCACGAAGTTCTTTAGCTCTCGTTACAGTTGTAGTAAGCGAACCGTTTTCGAGCAGGTATGTGACCTGACCGCGAAGCATAGCATTTCTGTGTGCTGTGGTTCTGCCGAGTTTTCTTGTACCGGGCATTTCTATGTCCTCCTTTGCAAAATAATTCGTCAGCGAATATCATCGCGAATTCCGATAATATCGGTTGGATCAGTCGTCTTCCTTCTTCAGTTCAAGGCCGAGGGAGTGAAGCTTCTGCTTCACCTCGTCCAGCGATTTCTTGCCGAGGTTACGTACCTTGATCATTTCATCTTCGGTACGGTTGATAAGATCTTCAACCGTGTTGATGCCTGCCCGCTTCAAGCAGTTGAAGCTGCGTACAGACATTTCAAGATCATCAATGGTCATCTCAAGGACTTTCTCTTTGACAGTCTCTTTGCTTTCAACCATGATTTCAGCGTGCTTAGCCTCGTCCGACAGATCGACGAACAAGTTGAGGTGCTCATTGAGTATCTTGGCTGCAAGGGAAACCGCTTCCTTGGCTGAAATAGTACCGTTTGTGAGAAGGTTAAGTGTCAGCTTGTCAAAATCCGTGATGTTGCCGACACGGGTGTTCTCAACGGTGTAATCCACGTTGTAAACGGGAGTGTAGATGGAATCTGTAAAGATCGTTCCGATGGGAGCAGATGTCCCGGGATTTGCCTCTGCATACAGTTGCTTGTTTCTCTCTCCGGAGACATAGCCGCGGCCGCTCTGGAAAGTAAGCTCCATGTGGAATCTTGTGTTCTCACCTACGGTAGCAATGTGATGCGTCGGATTGAGTATCTCGATGTCCGCATCTCCGATGATATCACCGGCTGTCACCTCGCAAGCCCCGGTAACGTCAATGACTACGTTCTTGGGAGTGTCGCAGTGAAGCTTTGCGGTGATGCCCTTCACGTTGATGACGATCTCTGTAACGTCCTCGGTAACACCGGGGATCGTGGAGATCTCATGAAGGACGCCGTCTATCTTTATGTTGGTAACGGCTACACCGGGAAGAGAACTGAGTAATACTCTGCGAAGGGAGTTACCGAGAGTGATGCCGTAGCCTCTCTCAAGAGGCTCGATGACAAATCTGCCGGTTGTACCGTCCTCGCTCAGATCCATTCCGGAAATATTCGGCTTCTCTATTTCAATCATTGTTTAACCCTCCTTGATTCAATTAATGCAAATCCATGTTTGCGTCCCGCGCTGCGGGATCGGGATGTGATGTTTGCGCAAATTGATGCCGCGTCGCTCTACGCTGCCGTTGCAGCATTGCGACTGACATACGGCAGGTTATTATTTGGAATAGAGCTCGATGATAAGTTGTTCGTTGAATTCAAAGTCAACGTCTTCTCTGTCGGGAATAGCGATCACCTTAGCGCTGACTGCTTCAGCGTTAACGTCAAGCCACTTGGGTGCTGTCGTATCGGTGATACCCTCGATGAGACCCTTAAGCTTCTCGGAAGAACGGCTCTTCTCCTTGAGGGAGATCACGTCACCGACCTTAAGAATGATGGAGGGGATGTCTGCTTTCTTGCCGTTGAGAAGGAAATGTCCGTGACGGACGAGCTGTCTTGCTTCCTTACGGCTGGACGCCATGCCCATTCTGTATACTGCGTTATCGAAGCGGCGTTCGAGAAGGGAGAGAAGGTTTTCACCTGCGATGCCTTCCTTCTTGTCGGCTGCAACGTAGTATTTCTTGAACTGTTTCTCCTGAACACCGTAGTAACGGCGAGCAGTCTGCTTCTCTCTGAGCTGAAGTCCGTATTCCTTAACGGATTTACGGCCTGCGCCGTGCTGACCGGGAACTGTTGAGCGCTTTGTAAGTGCGCACTTCTCTGTCAGGCAACGGTCACCCTTGAGAAAGAGTTTTCTGCCTTCTCTGCGGCAAAGCTTGCAGGAAGGACCGGTATATCTTGCCATATCTTGTAATCCTCCTTCTTAGATCATACGCGGCGGCGCTTCGGAGGGCGGCAGCCGTTATGAGGAATGGGTGTTACGTCTTTGATAAGAGTAATGTTGAGACCTGTTGTCTGAAGAGCACGGATAGCTGCTTCTCTTCCGGATCCGGGACCCTTAACAAAAACCTCGATAGTCTTCATGCCATGCTCCATTGCGATCTTAGCGGCGGTCTCTGCTGCCATCTGAGCTGCGAACGGAGTAGACTTCTTGGAGCCCTTGAAACCAAGCTCACCGGCAGATGCCCATGATACTGCGTTTCCGGCTACGTCTGTGATCGTAACGATCGTGTTGTTAAAAGTAGAGCTGATGTGAGCCGCTCCTTTTTCAATATTCTTGCGGTCACGGCGCTTCTTAATAACTTTTTTAACCTGTTTTGCCACTTTAAGCTACTCCTTTCTTATTTCTTCTTGTTCGCAATGGTCTTAGCGCGACCTTTACGTGTTCTTGCGTTGGTCTTTGTACGCTGACCTCTTACGGGGAGACCCTTTCTGTGTCTGATGCCGCGATAGCATTTGATCTCTGTGAGTCTCTTGATGTTAAGTGCCACCTCACGTCTCAGGTCACCTTCAACGTGGTAGTGGTTTTCGATCTCGTCACGAAGCTTTGAAATCTCATCCTCGGTCAGATCCTTTGCACGCTTGTCGGGATCGATGCCTGTCTTGGCAAGGATCTTCTTGGAGCTTGTAAGACCGATACCGTAGATGTATGTGAGGGCGATTTCTACACGCTTCTGATTCGGAATATCAACACCGGATATACGAGCCATGTGATTGTTTCACCTCTTTACTTAAAATTTGTGACTCTAAGTCAATTTTCGGGCGGTGCCCGTGGCTTTTATCAGCCCTGTCTTTGCTTGTGCTTCGGATTATCGCAAATGACCATTACTCGGCCGTGTCTCTTGATGATCTTGCACTTTTCGCAAATTTTCTTTACGGAAGGCTTTACTTTCAAAGTATAAACCACCTTTCATAGTGAATTTTGTCACGTACTGCGGACTGTGTCCGATATACTTCGGTATATTACTTTGTACGCCAAGTTATTCTGCCCTTTGTCGGGTCATAGATCGATACTTCGACTGTGACCTTGTCGCCGGGAAGGATTTTTATATAATTCATTCTGAGCTTTCCGGATATGATCGCCGTTATGATCATATCGTTGGGAAGCTTGACTTTGAATGTCGCATTCGGCAGAGCTTCTACTACTACTCCGCCTTCGAATTCGATGACATCATCCTTGGGCAAGTTTCTTTCCTCCTCCCAAATTGCTGGGTACTTATTCTAAATCAGTTTTTTCGTCCGCACTCTCACGCCACACAGCCAGCAGCTTCCAGACCTGCTTGTTTGTAAGTCCGGATGCCCCGTCGGTAATTGCTCCTTCGGATAAGATCCTTAAGTGACAAAGGTTCTTTTTCTTCGGAGCCTCTACCTTGCGGAGCCTGCCGTCTGCGACGTAAGCGTACTTTCCTTCGATGCGTTTTATAAGAACGATCCGTCCTCCATCGCGTCCGTTTAAGGACTTGGCAGCCGCGCCTACGGCAGCGGGCTTCATCAGCCTACCTCCGTAAGCAGGACGGGGCCGTCCTCGGTGATGGCCACCGTATGCTCGTAATGAGCAGAGAGCTTTCCGTCTGCGGTCTTTACCGTCCAGCCGTCCTTCAACTGAATGACACTGTCGGTGCCGACGTTGATCATCGGCTCGATCGCTATCACCATTCCTCGGCACAGCTTGACGCCGCGTCCGGGAGTGCCGTAATTGGGAACGCTCGGATCCTCGTGAAGATCGTGACCTACTCCGTGACCGACGTAATCCTTGACTGTGGAGAAGCCGAATTTCCGGACGTATCCGTCAACCGCCGCTCCTATGTCACCGAGCCTTCCGCCGTGAACGGCTTTTGCCGCTCCCTCGTAAAAGCTCTGTCTTGTCACCTCGATCAGCTTCATGGCCTCGTCGCTCACCTTCCCCACCGGAAAGGTATTTGCGCTGTCGCCGTGAAAGCCGCCGATGTAAGCACCTACGTCGATCTTCACGATGTCGCCTTCCTTAAGATAGATCTTGGAAGACGGAATACCGTGGATCACCTGATCGTTGATGCTGATGCAGGCGCTTCCGGGAAATCCGCCGTAGCCGAGAAAGGAAGGCTTCGCTCCGCATTTCTCGATATGGTGGCGGATGCAGTGATCAAGCTGCTCCGTGGTAACGCCTTCACGCACCATTTCGCCTGCAAGGGCGAGCGCCTCACCGGTGATCCGCCCTGCACGCTTCATTTTTTCGATCTGTTCGGAATTCTTAACAAAAATCATGATTTAACTCACTTAGTGCTCTTAGTCCTCAAGTGCTTTTTTCGTAAGAGCGGTAGTATCCTCAAGACGCTCCTGACCGTATACGATCTTGAGCTTGCCCTTCTTACCGTAGAAGTCCTTGAGAGGCTCCGTTACTGCGTGATAGGTCTCAAGACGCTGCTTTACCACTTCCGGCTTGTCGTCATCACGAACCGTAAGAGTTGCACCGCAGGGACACTTATCACCTGCCGGGGAGGGCTTGTATTCCGTGTGGAAGGTGGCACCGCACGCCGTGCAGACACGCCTTCCGGACATTCTCTTGAGAATATCTTCATCGGACACTTCAATGCTTATGACGTCCGTTATCTCGACGCCCATCTCATCCAAAGCCTCTGCCTGCACCACGGTGCGGGGGAAGCCATCAAGGATGAAACCGTTCTCACAGTCGGGCATTGCGAGGCGTTCCTTGATGATCCCTATCACTACGGAGTCGGGAACAAGGGCGCCGCTGTCGGTATAACTTTTTGCCTGAAGTCCCATTTCAGTGCCGTTTTTGATCGCTTCACGGATGATGGCACCCGTGGAGATGGCGGGGATAGAGTACTCTTTGGAGACCAGCTCCGCCTGAGTTCCCTTTCCCGCACCGGGAGCACCTAAAAGTATCAGCTTTATCTTTCGTGCCATATCGAACCTACCGATCATTCAAGAAAGCCCTTGTAATGACGCATCGTCATCTGACCCTCGATCTCTCTTGCTGTCTCAAGTACAACACCGACAACGATGATGATGGAGCTTCCGCCGAAAGCGAGCTCGCTCATAAGGTTACCTGTGCAGATGTTGATAATAAGAGGAAGGACTGCGATGACACCGAGGAATATCGCACCGATCAGAGTGATACGGTTCGTTACTCTTCTGATGTAGTCGGCAGTAGGTCTGCCGGGACGGATACCGGGAATGGATCCGCCGTTGGACTTCAGGTTGTTGGCTACTTCAACGGGGTTGAAGGAGATAGCAACGTAGAAGTATGCGAATGCGATGATCATTACGAAAGTAAGAATTGCGTAAACGGGACTGCTTGAGTCAAACAGCTTCTCAAATCCGTATCTGAACGTGCCTTCCTTAGCATCGGGAAGGAACAGTGCGATAGTCGGTACGATGGAGATGATGGAGCTGGAGAAAATGATGGGCATAACGCCTGTCATGTTCAGCTTGATGGGGAGAGTGGAGCTCTGACCGCCGTACATCTTGCGTCCGACCGTCTTCTTTGCGTACTGGATGGGAAGTCTGCGTTCGCTGTTCGTCATAAAGATGATGAACATGACCATAGCAAGACTGATGATGATGGAGGCAATCGCAATTGCGATGCCTGCGGGGTGGGATACCGTTTTGGTAGTTCCGTCTGCCAGTGCATGCTCTGTAGGTCCGGAGAGATAGTTCCAAAGCTGGGACACGATCGCGGGACCGCGGGAGACGATGTTAGCGAAGAGGATCAGGGAGATACCGTTGCCGATACCCTTGTCGTTGATCTTCTCGGAAAGCCACATAACGAGAGCGGAACCTGCGCAATAGCAAGCGATGATGACAATGGCGCCGAATACTGTCTTGCCGTCTTCGGTTATGATACTGTTGCTCTTGAGCATCATGTAGTAACCGAAGCTGGTGATAAGACCAAGTGCGATCGTTACATATCTGGTTATCTGGTTCAGTTTCTTCTGTCCCTCTTCGCCGTCCTTGGAGAGTCTCTCAAGAGCGGGGATAGCGACTGCGAGAAGCTGGATAACGATGGACGCGGTGATGTACGGGTTGATACCCAGTGCAAAGAGCGTTGCCTGCGAGAACGCATTACCGGAAAGAATATTCAGGTACTGCAGGATAGATCCGGAGGTGCTGGACATATACTGAGACAGTATATTTGCATCTACGAAAGGAACCGGGATCGCAACACCGATCCTGTAGAGCAGGATGATGAATGCGGAGAACAGGATCTTTTCGCGGAGATCCGAGATCTTCCAAGCGTTCGACAATGTCTTGAACATCTTACTTTACCTCGGCCTTTCCACCTGCTGCCTCGATCTTTTCTTTTGCCGTAGCGGAAAAGACCTTTGCTTCAACGGTTAATTTTTTGGTAAGTTCGCCGTTGCCGAGAACCTTAAGACCGTCAAGGGACTTCTTAACGAGGCCCTTTGCCATCAGTGTCTCAAGATTGACTGTTTCACCGTTTTCAAACTTATCGTTGAGCATACCAACGTTAACGATGGTGTACTCCGTTGCAAACTTGTTGTGAAAACCTCTCTTGGGAAGTTTTCTGTACAGCGGGAGCTGTCCGCCTTCAAAACCGAGGCGCACACCGCCGCCGGAGCGGGCGTTCTGTCCTTTGTGACCCTTTCCGGCAGTCTTGCCGTTTCCGGATCCCGGACCTCTGCCTTTGCGATATCCGGCCTTTACAGAGCCTTCTGCCGGTGAAAGTTCATGGAGCTTCATGGTTTATCCTCCTTACATAGATTATTTTTTCTTTTGTGAAAGAGGACTTACGCCTTCTCCACGGTTACAAGGTGACCGATCACCTTGATCTTGCCTTCGATCACAGGACCTGCATCGTGAACGACAGAATCGCCTATTTTGCGAAGTCCGAGAGAAGCGGCTGTAGCCTTCTGATTAGGTTTTGTAGCAATAAGGCTCTTTGCGAGAGTAACTTTAACTTTTTCCATTATAAGATCCTCCTCAGCCTATTACTTTGTCAACGTCGATACCACGGGTCTTTGCGACCTGCTCTGCTGTGCGGAGGGTCTTGAGACCTTCGAACGTTGCCTTGACAACATTTGTGGGGTTGTTGGAACGCAGACACTTAGCTCTGATGTTCTTGATACCCGCAAGCTCAAGTACGGCACGTACTGTCTTACCTGCGATGATACCGGTACCGGGAGCGGCGGGCTTCAGAAGGACTGAGCCTGCGCCGTATTTACCGAGAACTTCATGAGGGATCGTTGTATCCTTGAGGGATACCTCGATCATGTTCTTCTTTGCATCCTCGATTCCTTTGCGGATAGCTTCGGGAACCTCGGCAGCCTTTCCGAGACCGTAACCTACGTGGCCGTTCTCGTCGCCTACTACCATAAGTGCGGCAAAGCGAGCGATACGTCCGCCCTTAACGGTCTTGGACACACGGTTTACCACAACGAGCTTTTCTTTGAGATCAAGCTCTGCGGCATTTATTCTTTTTGCCATGTTGTTTCTCCTTAGATTTGTTTAATTCGTGGTTTGTAATTAAACAGTGTACAAACCGGGGTGTTTGCCGGTGTCGGAATACCCGACACGGTCACTCAAGCTTTATTAGAACTTGAGGCCGCCCTCGCGGGCACCAGCGGCAAGCTCCGATACACGTCCGTGATAAATGTAACCGCCGCGGTCAAAAACAACCGCTTCAATACCTTTTTTGAGTGCCTTCTCGGCAATTGCAAGACCGACCTTCTTAGCAGCTTCCTTGTTGCTGCCAAGTCCTTCGAAACCGGCTTCAAGAGTAGAAGCGGAGACAAGGGTAACGCCTTTTGTATCGTCGATGATCTGGGCGCTGATGTTTTTGTTGGAACGGTAAACAGCAAGTCTGGGGCATTCGGTAGTACCGCTGATCTTAGCACGTACTCTCTTATGTCTCTTAAGACGAGCAATGTTCTTATCTTTCTTGTTGACCATTTTCTATGTCTCCTTTCTCTATTACTTACCGGCTTTTCCGGCTTTACGGCGAATGACTTCACCGTCGTACTTAACGCCCTTACCGTGGTACGGTTCGGGAGGTCTCTTGCCACGGATCTCAGCTGCGATCTGACCGCACTTCTGCTTATCCGCACTCTTGACGATGATGGTGTTGGGATCCGGTACGTCGAATGTGACGCCGTCACCCTCTTCAACGTTGATGGGATGTGAGTACCCGAGGTTGAGAGTCAGAGTCTTCCCTGCTTTTGCGGCCTTGTAACCAACGCCGACGATGAGAAGCTTCTTCTCGTAGCCCTTGCTGACACCCTCTACCATGTTGGCGAGAAGTGTTCTCGTAAGACCGTGAAGTGCTCTCATGGGAGCCTCGTCGTTAGGACGGGTAACGTGAAGAACGCCTGCTTCGTTCTCGATCTTCATTTCGGGCTTGAAGGTCTGTGTAAGAGTTCCGAGAGGACCCTTTACTGTGACTGTGCTTCCGTCGATTTTAACCTCTACCCCTGCAGGTACGGTAATCGGTTCTCTGCCTATTCTTGACATATTCTTTTCCCCTTTCCCTTACCAGACAAATGCGAGGATCTCGCCGCCGACTTTTTCGCGTCTTGCTTTCTTGTCGGTCATAATGCCCTTAGAAGTTGATACGATAGCGATGCCGAGGCCGTTCATGACCTTGGGCATGTTCTCATAGTTGGAATACATACGGAGACCGGGCTTGGACACACGGCGAAGACCGTGGATGACCTTCTGCTTGCCCGCTTCGTACTTGAGTGTGATCCTGATGACGCCCTGTTTGCCGTCCTCAATGATCTGAACCGCTTTGATGTAGCCCTCTTCGAGAAGAATGTCGGCTATTGCCTTCTTCATGTTGGAAGCGGGAACGTCAACTGTGTCGTGCTTTGCATTGCTGGCATTTCTGATTCTTGTCAGCATATCTGCTATTACATCTGACATCTGCATAATTTAATTTCCTCCTTGTCATGCAAGTAAATATTCTTGCTACCGCATTTTGCGGTCGCTCACCGATGGTTAAACGCCGAGCCGGAGCAGACGGGCACACGCGGTGCCGTATTGCCCTGCTTTCGGAATTTCCTTCCGGTGCGGAACGCCGGTCAGCTCTCGCTTACCAGCTTGCTTTTCTTACGCCCGGGATCTCGCCCTTGTATGCGAGCTCACGGAAGCAGATACGGCAGATACCGTATTTACGAAGATAAGCGTGAGGTCTGCCGCAGATCTTGCAGCGCGTGTACTCTCTTGTGGAGAACTTCTGCTTCTTCTGCTGCTTCAAAATCATTGACTTCTTTGCCATATCATTCTTCTCCTTCTCTTGCAAACGGTGCGCCCATAAGGCTCAGAAGGTCACGTGCCTCTGCGTCTGTTTGAGCTGTGGTTACGAACGCTATGTCCATACCGCGGATCTTGTCGACCTTGTCGTACTCAATCTCGGGGAAGATGAGCTGTTCTTTAAGTCCGAGTGCGTAGTTGCCTCTGCCGTCAAAAGCATCGGGATTGATGCCCTTGAAGTCACGGACACGAGGAAGTGCGAAGTTGAAGAGTCTGTCAACAAATTCGTACATTCTCTCGCCTCTGAGCGTTACCTTTACGCCGATCTTCATGCCCTGACGGACTTTGAAGTTAGCGACTGACTTCTTGGCGTAGGTCGGAACCGGCTTCTGACCGGAGATGAGCTCAAGGTCGCCCATGATGGCGTCGATAGCCTTGGCGTTCTCTTTTGCTTCACCTGCACCAACGTTGATAACGATCTTGTCGAGCTTGGGGATCTGCATGGGGCTCTTGTACTGATACTTCTTCATCAGTGCGGGAGCAACTTCATTTTTGTACGTATCTTTAAGTCTTGCCATCATTACACCTCCGCTTACAGCTCGGCGCCGCACTTGGCGCAGACACGGACCTTCTTGTCGCCGTCTACCTTGACGGACGCTCTTGTGCCCTTACCGCACTTGGAGCAGTAGAGCTGAACTTTGGATGCATACATCGGCGCTTCTGCGTCTACGATGCCGCCTGCCTCTTGGGGCGGTCTGGGCTTAACATGCTTTTTGACGATGTTGACGCCCTCTACGATGACCTTGCCCTCCTTGGGAGCTACTTGAAGGACTTTGCCCTTCTTGCCCTTGTCGTCACCGGAGATAACGATGACTGTATCATTTGTTTTAACATGCATTTTCATCTTGAATACCTCCGTGATCAAAGTACTTCGGGAGCGAGGGAGAGGATCTTTGTGTATTCCTTCTCACGGAGCTCACGCGCTACAGGCCCGAATATACGGGTTCCCTTGGGGTTTTTGTCGTCGTTGATGATGACTGCTGCGTTCTCGTCGAACTTGATGTAAGAACCATCTGCACGGCGAATGCCTTTTGCACTTCTCACAACTACAGCACGTACAACATCACCCTTTTTGACAACGCCGCCGGGCGTTGCCTTTTTGACACACGCTACCACTACATCACCGATGTTGGCATAGCGTCTGCCGGTGCCGCCAAGCACACGGATGCACATAAGCTCTTTTGCACCGGTGTTGTCGGCAACCTTCATATGTGATTGCTGTTGAATCATTGCTATTAAATCCTCCTGTTAGTTTGAGGTACGTACTTTGACGTACATTAGAGAATGAAGTGTTATTACTTCGCCTTTTCGATGATCTGGACCAATCTCCATCTCTTTGTTTTTGAGAGGGGTCTCGTTTCCATTACCTGGACCTTGTCTCCGATGCCGCATGCGTTCTCTTCGTCGTGAACGTGGATCTTCGTGGTCCTCTTGATGATCTTGCCGTAGGTGGGGTGCTTGACGTTGTCAACGATAGCGACGACTGCTGTCTTGTCCATCTTGTCGCTGACGACCATACCTACTCTTGTTTTTCTAAGGTTACGGTTTTCGTTTGCCATTTATGTCGCCCCCCTTACGCATTCTTCTCGGTGATGACTGTCATCACGCGAGCGATATCTTTTTTCACGTCTGCAATCTTGTGAGGGTTGTCAAGCTGGTTGACAGCATGCTGGAAGCGGAGCTTGAAAAGCTCGTCCTTCAGTTCAGCAAGCTTTTTGTCAAGATCTGCAGCGGACATTTTTCTGAGTTCTGTTGCTTTCACTGCTTAGCCCTCCAATTCCTTATCAAGTTGCTCCTTAGTGACGAAACGGCACTTGATCGGGAGCTTGTGCATTGCAAGACGCATAGCTTCTTTTGCGACTTCCTCGGAAACGCCGTCCATCTCGAACATTACGCGGCCGGGTTTAACTACGGCTACCCAATATTCGGGCGAACCCTTACCGGAACCCATTCGAGTCTCGGCAGGCTTCTCTGTGATCGGCTTGTCGGGGAATATCTTGATCCATACCTGTCCGCCACGGCGGATGTAACGGGTCATAGCGATACGGGCAGCCTCGATCTGGTTGCTTGTGATCCAAGCGGGCTCGAGAGCTACAAGGCCGTAGCATCCGTTGGTAACTCTGTTACCGCGGTGTGCCTGACCCTTGAGACGTCCTCTGTGGACTCTCCTGTATTTTACTCTTTTAGGCATTAACATCAGTGAGTGCCTCCTTCTTTGGGAGTTCTGGGACCTCTGTTCTGAGGTCTGCCGTTTCCGCGGCGCTCACCGTGATTTCTGTCACCGAAGTTGCGTCTGCCACCACGGTTGTCACGGCGTTCACGTCTCTGACGGCGTTCCTCGGTAGCACCTGTCTGAGTTCTTGCGACCTCAGGGAGCACCTCGCCCTTGTAGATCCAAACCTTAACACCGATCTTACCGTAAGTGGTATTGGCTTCCCAGAAGCCGTAGTCGATGTCTGCACGGATGGTCTGAAGCGGGATAGTACCGTCATGATAGTGCTCTGTACGAGCGATCTCGGCGCCGCCGAGACGACCGCTGACGGTCACCTTGATGCCCTTGGCGCCCATTCTCATGGTGCGGCCGATGGACTGCTTCATAGCGCGGCGGAATGAGATCCTGTGCTCAAGCTGGCTTGCAATGTTCTCTGCAACAAGCTGTGCGCAAAGGTCGATGGGCTTCACTTCAATGACGTTAACGGACACTGCCGTGCCTACCATCTTCTCAAGCTCTGCACGGAGTTTGTCGATATCGGCGTGCTGACGGCCGACGACCATACCGGGCTTTGCGCAGTGGATGAAGATCCTCATCTTACCGGTGTTGTCTCTCTCGATCTCGATCCTTGAAACACCTGCTGCGAAGAGCTTGTTCTTAAGATACTTTCTGATATTGTAGTCGGATACGAGGATATCGCCGAATTTTTCGTCTTTTGCGTACCATCTCGAATCCCAGTTTTTGATTACACCGACACGAAGACCGTGGGGATTTACTTTCTGGCCCATAATTCAGTTCTCCTCCTTATTCCTTTTCTTTTACCGCAATGGTAATGTGGCTGGTCCTCTTCAGGATCCTGTCAGCGCTGCCCTTTCCGCGGGGCATGATCCTCTTAAGTGTCATGCCGGGGCACACGAAGCACTCGGAAATGTAGAGCTTTTCACGATCCATGGAGAAGTTGTTTTCTGCGTCTGCAACTACTCTGTCAAGAAGCTTGATGAGATGCTCGCTTGCAGCCTTGGGAGTATTCTTGAGGATACCCCTTGCCGTTGCGACATCACGGCCTCTTATCAGATCAAGTACGATCTTGACCTTGCGAGGGGAGATGCGGACAAATTTAAGGTATGATCTTGCTTCCATAATTATCTCGTTTCCTCCCTCTTATTACTTACCGTTGTTGGACGTCTTGGTACCTGCGTGGCCCTTGAACGTTCTTGTAGGTGCAAACTCACCGAGCTTGTGACCTACCATATCCTCGGTAACGTAGACGGGAAAATGCTTTCTGCCGTCATGTACCGCGATGGTGTGTCCGATGAATTCCGGGTGTATCGTGGATGCTCTTGACCATGTCTTGAGCACCTTTTTCTCCCCCTTATCGTTCATAGCGCAAATGCGTGCATACAGCTTTGCTTCGACAAAGGGTGCTTTCTTTAAGCTTCTGCTCATTTGTTATGCCTCCTTCCTTACTTGCTGTTACGACGTTTTACTATGAACTTATCGGTCCTTGCCTTCTTGTTACGTGTCTTAAGACCAAGCGCGGGCTTGCCCCAAGGAGTAACGGGAGAGGGACGGCCGACGGGTGACTTACCTTCACCACCGCCGTGGGGGTGATCGCAGGGGTTCATTACGGAACCGCGAACTGTAGGTCTGATACCCATGTGACGCTTCTTGCCGGCTTTACCGATCTTAACGGTATCATGCTCGATGTTACCGACCTGACCGATGGTAGCCTTGCAATCCATGCGGATGAAGCGGACTTCGCCGGAGGGAAGTCTTACCTGTGCCATTGTGCCTTCCTTAGCCATCAGCTGAGCCTGTGCACCTGCGGAACGGACAAGCTGTCCGCCCTTGCCGGGGTAGAGCTCGATGTTGTGGATGAAGGTACCTACGGGGATGTTAGCAAGAGGAAGTGTGTTTCCGACCTTGATATCTGCATCTGCGCCTGTGTAAAGGACGTCACCGTCGGTAACGCCTACGGGAGCGATGATGTAGCTCTTGTTGCCTGCATCGTCCTGAAGGAGAGCGATGTATGCCGTTCTGTTGGGGTCGTACTCAACACCGATGACCGTTGCCTTCGAAGCGGCAGAGCGCTTGAAGTCGATGATACGGTATTTCTTCTTGTTTCCGCCGCCCTTGTGACGGACGGTGATCCTGCCGTAGCTGTTTCTTCCGGAGTGCTTCTTCTTGATCTCGATGAGGCTCTTCTCCGGTGTGAATTTTGTGAGTTCCTCGAAGGAGGGAACTGTCATATGTCTTCTGGCCGGTGTAGTCGGCTTATATTTGATCGTAGGCATCTTTTACTCCTCCTTCTCTCAGTTGAGACCCTCAAAGAATTCGATGGTCTTGGAGTCGGGCTTCAGTGTTACGATAGCCTTCTTCCATGCAGCCGTGTAGCCTGCATTGTAACGAAGTCTCTTGGGTTTTCTTTTCATATTGATGGTGTTAACGTCAGCGACCTTAACTCCGAACAGTTCTTCAACTGCGTGGCCGATCTCCGGCTTTGTTGCATCCTTCGCTACCTTGAAGGTATATTTGCGCGATGCGATGCCGTCCATGGATTTCTCCGTGATGATGGGCTTTAAGATAATGTCCTGTGCGAATTTCATGCGCCGTACACCTCCTGGATTTTGTTTGCGGCATCTTGTGCCACAACGAGAGAATCGCAGTTAAGGATGTCGTACACGTTGAGTGTGTTCCACTGAGTAACCTTGACGCCTTCGATGTTTGAAAGGCTTGCCACCGTCATCTTGTCGGTATCGGGAAGGACCACGAGGCTCTTCTTGCCGGCTTTGATGTCGGAGAGCATCTTTGCCATCGTTTTTGTCTTGAACTCGGTTGCTGCGATCTTGTCCACAACGATCATATCGTCGGTGGCGACCTTGGAAGAAAGTGCGCTGAACATTGCGATGCGGCGGACCTTCTTATTGAGCTTCACTTTGTAAAGACGGGGCTTCGGACCGAGAGCAACACCGCCGTGTGTCCACTGGGGTGCACGGGTTGAACCCTGACGTGCTCTGCCGGATCCCTTCTGTCTCCAGGGCTTCTTTCCGCCGCCGGATACTTCTGTGCGAGTAAGAGTGGACTGCGTTCCCTGTCTCTGGTTGGAGAGGTACGCAACTACTGCCGCGTGGAGGACAGCTGCATTTACTTCGGCGCCGAATATCTTATCGGAGAGATCCATCTTTCCGACTTCTTTTCCCGCCATGCTTAATACTTTGATTTCTGGCATTTTGCTTTTCCTCCTTTCGCTTATGCTTTGACGCTGTCGCGAATGAATACGATACCGCCGCGAGCACCGGGAACGGCGCCCTTAACGGCTACGAGATTCTTCTCTGCGTCTACTTTGACTACTTCAAGGTTGAGCACGGTCACCTGTTCGTTACCGTACTGACCTGCCATCTTTTTGTTCTTGTACACTCTGGAGGGGGAGGAGCATGCGCCCATGGAACCTACCTCGCGGTGTACGGGGCCCGTACCGTGAGTCATCTTCAGTATGTGGTTACCCCATCTCTTGACTGCACCGGTGTATCCACGACCCTTTGTAATGCCTGTAATGTCGACCTTGTCGCCTGCGGCGAAGGTATCGGCGGCCACTACATCGCCTGTGTTCATTTCGGATGCGTTCTCAAGACGGAACTCCTTGAGATGTCTCTTTGCGCTTACGCCGGCCTTCTTAAAGTGTCCGGCTGCGGGCTTGTTCACCAGTTTTTCTCTGATGTCCTCGAAACCGAGCTGTACTGCATCGTATCCGTCGGTATCGACTGTTTTCTTCTGCACTACATAGCAGGGTCCGGCTTCGATCACCGTAACAGGGATCGCTTCGCCTTTTTCTCCGAAGATCTGGGTCATACCCAGCTTCTTTCCGATGATTCCTTTTTTCATTCTGTTTCTCCTGTTTAAGGTTATTGGTTGACACGCTTGTTTTTCGGCAGCCGACCGACTGTGCCAACTTGACCTTGCCGTCATCAAGCCGCCGTCGCCGCTGTTGCGGTCTCGGTCTGTGCTCTGTACGGTTGGGTTCGGCTATTTTTGTCGGTGCTTAGATCTTGACGTCTATGTCAACACCGGCGGGGAGCTCAACGCTCATAAGTGCTTCAACGAGAGCCTTTGAAGGGTTCGCGATCTCGATGAGTCTCTTGTGAGTGCGCTGCTCGAACTGCTCACGGCTGTCCTTGTACTTGTGGACCGCGCGCAGGATCGTGATGATCTCTTTCTCCGTGGGGAGCGGTATGGGGCCGGAAACCTCGGCGCCGCTTCTCTTGGCGATCTCAACGATCTTTGCAGCCGAAGAGTCGACAAGGGAGTGCTCGTAGCTTCTCAGTCTTACCTTGATCTTTTCGCTTTTTGCCACTTTAGATTGCCTCCTTATTAATATTTGCAGATGTTTGTACACGCACCCGGGCGTTTCAAGAACCTTCCTAAAGTAACCGGACAGATACGTGAGTAACTGAGTATCGATCCGGGGATGGTCCGCCGTCACGCAAGGCGTGCGCCGGGGTGTGAAACGATCCGCATTTGCATTAAGCTACACGCGAATTCCCCGCAGCCGTGGCATATCGGCAGCGGCAACCTCTCGTGCAAACCACATCATGCCTTGATATTCTACCATATATAATAGTAAATTGCAATAGCGAAAAAGCATTTGCGGGATTTTTTGCGTGTAGAATTTTCGGTGTATTCTCCTCCTGTCTTTTGTGCATCTTGTACAGCGGAGTTTTTTGTTTTTCTCACCCGTCACCCTCGTTTTTGGCCGCTGTTTGCCTTGGATCTCCTCATTTTTGCAGACTGATTTTCAACTCGCTTTTCGATCTGCTCCGACACTTCTCCCATCTCGGTGATGCCGATGATCTTTTCTATTATAATAAAAGATGAAGGGAAACAGGCAAAAACCTTCTGCGGTTTCAAAAAAAGTATTGAATGATGGGCTCAAGTGTGCTACAATAGCAGATAGAAATGCGCAATACAAAAAGAAGGAACAGAAATGACAGCGACTAAAAGATCCCGTTTAATAAGAACGTTAATGCTCGTATCGGCGGCGGTGGGAGTGCTTCTCTGCATCTCTCTGACCCTTGCATTCAACACCGATTTCGATGCCGAGATAACTCATTTCGCAAGAAACTCACCTTGGGCGGGAGCGGCTACGGTATTATCCGCCGTCCTTGCGGTGCTTGGGGGAGTAGCATGGATCCTTGCGGGAAAGGATCACTCCTTCAAGGAGACCGATCGGGAGAAGACCCCATTTGTGCCGGTGTTCTTCGGAGCGCTCTCCGGACTTTGCACCGCCCTTGCGGCGTATTTTCAACTGAAGGCCGGCTTCCCCGATGACAAGCGGATATTCTTCGTCCTCCGCTTCGTATTCACCGTGATCGCCGCCGTATGGTTCTTTGCGGATGCGGTGGGAATTCTTGAGTTCTACCCTGCCGCCTCCATAACGGCACTTCTTCCGGCTCTTATGATAGCCTTCACCATACTCTGCGAATACTTTTCTTCCGAGCTTGCAATGAACTCCCCGGTGAAGACTTACGGCCTTCTCATGTTCGTCTCCTTCATGCTGTTCTTCAAGGACACGGCGGGGCACGGCATAAAGCGTCCCGGTGCTTCAAGGAATCTGGTGTTTTCCGGGATCCTTTCGGCGTTTTTCGGAGGAGCCGTGGCAATATCACGGACCGTCACTTATTTTTCAAATCCGGACGATATCGGCATCAATATCACCGAGTGTGCCATTGCCGCCACTGTGTGGATCTACGCGGTGGCATCATTCCTTCGCATTTTTCCATTCGGTGAAAAAAACAAGGAAGCTTCGGACACATCGGCAAGTGCGGGAGAAGCAAATAGCCTTTTCGATGACAGCGACGAGGACGACGATATCAAACTTTAAAAAGCAGATGCGGGAACGTCCAATGCGTTCCCGTTTTAACGGAGACAAGATATGATCTCACTTAACGTAAGCGAACTCTCCTTCGGGGTGGGAACGAAGGAGATCCTTGAGGGTATCTCCTTTTCTCTTGAGGAGGGGGACCGTCTGGGAATAGTAGGAGTCAACGGCTCCGGAAAATCCACCCTTCTCAATCTGATAGTCGGGAAATACCGCCCCACCGGGGGCAATGTTTTCATAGCAAAGGACCGCACCGTCGGCATGATGGCTCAGGACGACACCTTCAACATTTTGAAGGAACACGACGGAGCATACTTTGACGATACTGTGCTCTCTCAAATGTACGCCGCCTACCCGGAGCTTTGTCGGGATGAAGCGAGACTTGAGGAACTTGAGGGATTGCTTTCAAGGGCATCCGGCACGGAGCTTGACCGACTTACTGCGGAATTTACCGAGGTCAACACCCGCTTTATCGAAAACGGCGGGCTTCACTACAAGGCGAGATGCCGCAGCCTTCTTGAAAAGATGGGCTTTTCGGGGGACGATCAGTCCCGCACCGTCACCTCCCTCAGCGGAGGGGAGCGATCCCGATTGAATCTTGCAAGGCTTCTCTTCAGAGAACCCGACATACTGATACTTGACGAGCCCACCAACCACCTTGACACCGACACCATGGAGTACCTTGAGGATCAGCTATCCGGCTACAGAAAGACTCTGCTTGTGGTCAGCCACGACAGGTATTTTCTCGACACCGTCACCACCAAGACTCTCGATATCGAGCACCGCAAGGGGAAACTCTACAACGCTCCTTACAGCCGATTTGTCACCTTGAAGGAGGAAGATCGTGCGGCGGCACAGAAGAAATACGACCTGCAGCAAAAGGAGATAGCACGGCTTGAAGCCTACATCGAGCAGCAGCGCCGCTGGAATCGGGAGCGGAACATCATCGCTGCCGAGAGCCGCGAAAAGGCGATAGCCCGAATGGAAAAGGTAGCAAGGCCGGAGGATGCTCCGAAGGCGATCCGCTTCGGATTTGATAAGGGAAGCGAGAGCGGCAGCGACGTTCTCACCGTAAAAGGATTGTCCAAGCGTTTCGGCACCAGAGAGCTTTTCTCCGACGTTTCTTTTCTCATCAAAAAGGGGACGAGGGCATTCATAGTGGGAGCAAACGGGACGGGGAAATCCACCCTTCTCAAGATCCTCCTGGGCAAAGAAAGCCACGACGGAGGCAAATACGAATTCGGCTACAATGTGAAGATAGGCTACTACGACCAAGAAAACCAGAATCTCGACCCCACAAAGACCGTGATAGACGAACTGTGGGATGCCCATCCCACTGTGAAGGAAACGGAATTGCGCTCCATACTCGCCCTGTTTCTTTTCAGGGGAGATGACGTATTCAAGCAGGTATCGGTTCTTTCCGGCGGAGAGAGGGCAAGGCTTACCCTTGCAAAGCTGATCCTGTCAAAAATGAACGTGCTCATTCTGGACGAGCCCACCAACCATCTTGACATCCAATCGAGAGAAGCTCTTGAGAACGCCCTTGAGAACTACGGGGGCACCGTAATCGCCGTCTCTCATGACAGATACTTCATAAGAAAGCTGGCAAGCGAGATACTGGAGCTTGACGGCGGAAAGATAGTCCGTCATATCGGAGGATATGAGGAGTTCTTGAGGGACAGAGATGCAAAGAAAAAGCAAAAAACCGGTGTCCCGTCCCCGGAATACGAACTTCCTCAAATGTCCAACAAGGAGATGTATCTGAGGCGCAAAAAGGAAAGCGCCGAGGCAAGGCAAGCCGAAAAGCACCGCCGTGACGTTATGGCGGAGATAGAACGGCTTGAAGTGGAGCTGGCACAGGTAACGGACGAACTCTACGGCGATGCCGCACGCGACTACATGAGAGCGGCGGAGCTTGACGACCGCAAAACGGTGATAGAAGACAGGCTTCTGTCGCTGTACGAAGAATCCGAAACATTTTGAAAGGCGAAGATCTCATGAAACTCTACGTTGACGACCGCAGACCCTGTCCCGAGGGATTCATAAAATGTGAAAGCGCAAGGGAAGCCATCGCCCTCATGTCAAGTTACGATTTTGATACGGTGTCCCTTGACTATGATCTCGGATACGGCGAGGACACGGGGCTTGACATACTGATAATGATGAAGGGACTCGGAAAGCAACCGAAAAGGATCCTCATCCATTCCTCTCACCCCATTGGAAGAGAGAGGATGTTTGCCTTCGCCTCGGAGAATTTTCCCTCATCGGAAACGGTGAAATTATGATACGAGCCTCGTTTTTTGAGAGGGTTCAAAGGATCTCATTCCTTACGTAGCTGCAAAAAGCGAATTTTTGACTCAACGAAAAAGCGGGCTGTCTCAAATGCATTTTTCAAAGCATTTGGGACAGCCCTTTTTCAGTCGATTATGACCGGCTTCCCACCGGGGAGAATGTCATTCTCCACCGAGTTCACTCGGAGTATCCGACATCTGTCGGCATGGTATTTCTTACAGACCGCCCACAGCGACTCATCGGCAGAGGGATAGTACACGGTGATCTTAGCCCCTCCGTCGCCCGCCACAGGCTCCGTCAATCTGACCGTGGTGACGGTCCGTTTTCTCTGTTTTTCAAAAACGGCGTAGCCGAATGCCACCTCGCAGGTCACCTCATCAACGCTTCCCTTCCCGGATGCGGCGATCTTGAGCACCGTAGCATCACAAATTCCCTGGATATCACCGCTGACACCGCATCTGCAGTCCGGCTGGTACTTTATCGGTATCTCGCCCTCCGACACGAAGCACTCACCCTCGAAAACAGCGACGCTCTTCACCTTAACGGCACCGGTGACAGTGACTTTTCCGTCAACGGAAGCCATTTGAAGAGACGAAACAGATCCTCCCACAAAGACCGTCTCCCCATCACCCTTTCTCGGCATCTCGCCCGCCGCCGTCAAGCGGCCGTTCCCGATGCACACAGGTCTCAGGATCTCGCAGTCGCGTACCTCGTTCTCCACCTCGTATCCGGTGGAGTATGCATCGAGGCAGACCGCCATCTCACATTCCGCAGAGAGCATCGCCGTAAGATCGTACTCTGCGGAGATCTCAAAGCCCTCATCGGTGGGTGTCAGTGAAATTGAAGCGACTCTGCCGAATGCCGAGACCCTTGCCTCCTCAAATTCACATCCTATCGGAACGGAGGAGGAAAAGGGCAGTTTCGTCCGAGCGCATCCCACCTTGCCCTCCGCATCACAATAATAGAGAGTCACATGGACATCTCCCGAGACCTCCGCATTTCCTCCGGAAAACACTGCCGATATCACCTCAATGCCTCCGAAGCAGGTCACCGCCGTTGCTCCGCCCGGTGTCGCAACATCCCCGGTAACGCTGTCGGTAACGTCACCGCAGAACCGAACGGCTGACTCCACGTCCTCGTTCAGCCGCTCCACAGTCTCCCGCATTTCATCATTTGCCACGTCTCCGGCGGGGGAGATGACGTCTCTTGACTCGCCTATCTGCTCATCGCAAATGATGTGGGAACGGAGGCGGCATTTTATGCTGATACCCCTGGGAGCCGTAACACGGCATCCGGCGCTTTCTATCTGGGTATCCACAATAAGCTCCCCCACTCCCGATACCTCCTGACCAAGGGCAGTATCCGCCGAGTAGTCTCCGCATATGGAAGCGGATGCAAGCTGTCCTTCCTCGGTGCAGTAGACAATGTTGTAGGAGACAGTGCCGGACAGTTCAAGCACGTTTCCGTTCAAAAATTCCGTCTCCGGAAGCACTGTGGGAAAGACTCCCACAAGCCGCTGTATCTCCGGAAGATAGTCGGGCAAGGCGAAGTCTCCTCCAGCCTCGTGCCCGAAAGAGATATCAAGCTTCGGAATGCTGGATATCCCACCACCGTTTCTCTCTGTATTTTCCATTGGGACCTCCATGTTTTTGTACCATTGTATGAAGATCGCAAAAAAATCATTCCAAAAAGCCCCAAAAGTCAAAGCCGAAGAAAAAATGCCGAAAGTTAAAGCCGAAGATATCTCCGCCGAAAGCCTCTAAAAGAACAAAGCCCCCGTTCGGAGGCTTTGTTACGGTCCCACTCAAAGTGAGATCTTTCATTTTTCGGTCTTCTTTTTGAAGATGAGTTTTTTTTGAATGAAGTAATTGGACACGTACATCACCACTTCCGAGATGGGCATTGCGAGCCAAAGAGGAGCCTTCAGTACCCGTACCAGAAGTTCAAGGAAGACAAAGTTCTTTATGAGAAACACCGTTGCCGCAAGTCCGTAATATTCCGCGCAAGCAAGGAGATACTTGCCATTTGACTTGAAAACGAAGGTGCGGTTGATATTGAAATTGAGAAAAGAGCTGATCACCCAAGCAACGGTGGTGGCGATCTCAACACCGAGAGCCAGATCCTTGAAAACGAAGTTCTCAAGCACCAGTGCCACGGCGTAATTGCAAAGGAACGCAAGCACCGATGATGCGAGATACTTAAAGACCGACGAACATCTCAAAATGATAAGGTAGATCTTCACGGAATCCGATATCGCCTTAAAATGAGACGTGGGGTTGTTGGCCTCGTATACCGTCTCTATCGTCACTTCGGTCATCTTAACGTTATTCTCCGCCGCCCACATCAGCATGGTCATCTCGTACTCGTAGCGGTCTCCCCTGAGGCTCTTGAAGGCCTCAAGGCACTCCTCGGTACAAAATCCCCTCAGCCCCGTCTGGGTGTCGTGGATGCGCCGTCCGGAGGCGAGGGCAAAAACGGCTCTCGTCACGGTATTCCCGAACATGGAACGCGCGGGGACCTTTCCGACGAACTTGCGAGATCCCAGCACCAGCCCACCGTTCTCTTTGAGAGCAGTTGCTACCCTCTCGATATCGGGCACCTTGTGCTGACCGTCAGCATCCGCTGTAACGACGTAGCGCGCTTCGGGGAACACCTCTTCAAGCATCGAGAAAGCGAACTTCAGCGCATGTCCCTTCCCGCCGTTGACGTCGTATCTCAGCACCGTAGCATATTCTGTGGTATTTTGGAAAACGGCATCGTACTCACGTCCGCTTCCGTCATCGACCACAAGCACGGAATGGCGGGAGCACAACTCCCGCGCAATATCGGTAAGACGCTCATCCGGCTTGTATGCCGGGATCACGATAACAGTGTCCATCTCTCTCCTCCGTAAATGACGGTCGACCCGCTCTTCGTTTTTATTCTACCATTATTCTGCCATTTCGTCAATATGTTATTTTCAGAAACGGGGCGAGGGTGCCAATGAAAAAATGCGGCAGGCCTCAGCCTGCCGCACAAATTGCTTCGAGATCAATATGCAACGCCCTGCCACTTCATCGCCTCTGCCAACTTAAGGAAGCCTGCGATGTTGGCGCCTGCCACAAGGTTGCCCTCCATACCGTACTCACGTGCGGCCTCGGATGCACTCTTGTAGATGGACTTCATGATGCCGTGAAGCTTCTCGTCCACTTCTTCAAAGGACCAGGACATACGGATGGAATTCTGACTCATCTCAAGTCCGCTGGTAGCAACGCCGCCGGCATTTGCGGCCTTTGCGGGGCCAAAGAGGATGCCCGCCTTCTGGAACGCTTCGACAGCATCGGGAGTAGAAGGCATGTTTGCACCCTCGCAAACTGCGAAGCAGCCGTTGTCGATAAGAGCCTTTGCGCCGACTCCGTCCAGCTCGTTCTGAGTTGCGCAGGGAAGTGCGATATCGCAGGGTACCGTCCAGATGCCCTTGCATCCCTCATGGAACTCGGCACCGTCAACTCTCTTGGCATACTCAACTATTCTCGCACGCTCAACCTCTTTGATCTGCTTCATAACAGCGAGATCGATACCGTTTTTATCAACTACGTATCCGGAGGAATCGCTCATTGCGATGACCTTAGCGCCGAGGGTAGTAGCCTTCTCCGCAGCGTAGATGGCAACGTTACCGGAGCCGGATACGACCACGTTCTGTCCCTTGAAGGACTTGCCGTTATCCGCAAGAAGTTCATTTGTGAAATAGCAAAGCCCATAGCCCGTAGCCTGTGTTCTCGCAAGAGAACCGCCGGAAGGAATGGCCTTACCGGTGAGAACTCCGGTGAATTCATTGCGAAGTCTCTTGTACTGACCGAACATGAAGCCGATCTCACGGGCGCCGACTCCGATGTCACCGGCGGGAACGTCCGTATCGGCTCCGATGTGACGGCAAAGCTCCGTCATGAAGCTCTGGCAGAAACGCATAATCTCTCCGTCACTCTTACCCTTGGGATCGAAGTCGGAGCCGCCCTTAGCACCGCCCATGGGAAGGGTAGTGAGGGAGTTTTTGAAGATCTGCTCAAATCCGAGAAATTTGATAACGGAAGCGTTGACGCTGGGATGAAGTCTCAGTCCTCCCTTGTAAGGGCCGATGGCAGAGTTGAACTGAACTCTGTAGCCACGGTTGACTCTGACCTTTCCGCTGTCGTCCACCCAGCTTACTCTGAATGTCACCATTCTTTCCGGCTCTACGATCCTATCAAAGACTCCCGCCTCGATAAGATCGGGACGTCTGTCGGCCACTACGGACAGAGATTCGAGAACCTCGCCCACAGCCTGAAGAAATTCCGGCTCACCCGGATTTCTTTTTGCAACGTCTTCGTAGACCTTCTGAAGGTACGCATTTTTGATTTCCATTTTTTCATACCGCCTTTTTATCATTTTTTAATAGTGTAGCACACACAAGTTGCAAAATCAAGTGCTTTCGGAAGGTTTTTCATCTCAAAATGAATTTTATTTTGCTCGGTCTGTCATTTTGCCCCAAAAAAACTCCGTTTTCAAGTCGAATAAGGAGCGACTTTCGCCCGAAGCGTGAAAAGCTTCGACTTTTTTCAAGAAAAAGGTATCGTTCAAATACCGTTTTTCTTTCTTTCGGACACCGGCTTCTCATTCTTGAGATAGGTCTCCCACACGTTCATCCTATCCGCTTCATCGAGCCGTCTTATTACCTTTGCAGGGGCTCCCGCGGCAATACAACCCTCCGGAATATCCTTAGTTACAACGGAACCGGCAGCAATCACGCTTCCCTTTCCTATGGTAACGCCACCGCAAACGGTAACGTCGGAGCATATCCAACATCCGTCCCCAATAGTTATCGGATCCGAAAACTCAAGATCGTGGATCCCGTCAGGGTATTCCTTCACCAGCCGCTCATCGCAAAGCAGTGGATGGTTCGGAGTGGCAAGTGTCACGTTCGCCCCTATCCACACCTGATCTCCCAAAGTAATCGGAGAAACGTCAAGAAAAACGCAGTTGTAATTCGCAAAGCACCCGTTTCCCACGTGGATATTCTCTCCGTATTCACAGTAGAATGGTGCAAAAACGGAAAGTTTTTTCCCTTTGCGGAAGGTATCAGCTTTTCAAGCGCTCTCTGCTTTTTCTTTGCCCATTTCACCGGGAACCTGTTGAACTTATCACATAGGGACATCCCCCTCATGTGCCGTCCGGCAATGTCATCGCTGCCGGCATTATTCTAAGATAACTCTATTGTACTTTGGTTTGGTAGCAAAAGTAAAAGACGCAA